>JAZUEP010000117.1:0-2003 GCA_045640225.1 Bacteroidales bacterium
TTTGAGGTTGCAGCTTTTGCAGATGAGCTTGTAGCCTTCTCGGCCGGACGATAACCGTTCAGGCAATCGTCGGTAGTCGTAAGCTCGAGACAGAACTGGTCGAGCGCATTATAGAAGGTACGGACAATCTGAACCGGATACCAACATTTACCCTGCCTAATGCGTCGCTGAATGCCGACTTGCTGGCAGAGTTGCTGATATTCCTGCTTCTCGTATTCGTATTCGATGTCGAGCAGTCGTTCCTGCTCGCTAAGATGCTTGAAGATATTCAACTGAGAGAGATTTATTAGTCCTGAAGGTCGAAGACTACACCGTATTCCAGTCGAGGTGACTGCAATGAGTAGTTAGGCATGATGAACACATTGTTGGTGAACATGTTGGTACCAAAGCCCGAATACATGATGTAGAACTTCAGACGCTTGAGGTTACAGTTGACGTAGGCGTTGAACAATGGATAACCGGCACACTCGATGTCGCGTTGCACGGCAAACTGCTGGGTAGCTGGCTGATAGATAGGAGCGTAATACTTGGGAGTATAATAGCCGGTAATACCCAATTGCGTGGTGAGCGTATGCGCAATAACGAAGCGAAGACTCAGATCTGATTCCCATACAAGGTTGGGCAAAGGGAGTTCCTCCTCGTGATTGTTTTTCTGGAGCAAGACACGATTGTCGAAGTGAATGGCCTTCCAATGCAGTTTCTGCGAAATCTCGGCACTGATTACCTCGATCATATTCTCACTCTCGACCGGTGTAAATTCTCCGGCACGGAAGTAATGATAGTTGCTGAGGTGGTCAAGGCCGATGCGGAAATCGGTACCGGTAAGCGAGTAGTGGAACTTACCCTCGATGTGCATATGTTGCTCGGGATCGAAGTTGTTGTCCCACTTGAAGTGATTCGAGAAGTAATGATTCATCATGTGAGAAACATGATGGTTGCGGAAGAAACCCGAAGCCTGCACCGTGATGCTATCGTTCTTTCCGGCAGGAATAATCGACTGCAGCGAACCATCGACATCAACGTCATACTTCTTGTCGCCTGTTAAGCCGAAGCGAGCGGTAACATCGAAGTTCAGGAAGCGAGACTGATGACGGCTCAACTGACCACCGATGAACAGGTTGTTCGACGAATGGCGACGCTGCACGAAGTGAATCGAAGTATCGGCCGGAGCCGCATCGATGGCAAGATTGAGCGAATCCTTGGTCAGATACGACTGATGCTGATAACCGATGAAGGCCGAAAGGCCGAACTGCGACCAGCGACTGAAGCCCTCGTTGATGCGGATGCCTGCATAGGTCGAGAACGACGAGTAGGAAGTACTGTCGGCCGTGACATCGCGCTTGATGTAATGATGGCGGAAGAAGTCCTTCTTCTCGGTCTGATCTGCCCCTGGATCCATCAGGTAGAGGTGGTCGAACGATTCGAAGTCGACGCTATGGAAAATCGATGCTACGGACGTGAATTCGTCCCATACATCGGTCGAATCTTCCGGATTGATGCGTTCGTCCCAACGACCGAGGTCGTAACTGTGGTTGAAGTGCAGGTTATACGAATCCATGTCGTTCCACACATCGTTCAGACAGACGGGCATGGTGTGTGGATCCGTAAGGTTCTTGCTCGAACTGAATGCATCGGGTGTAAGCACATAGGCACGGTCCTCAATACCACCGTTCTCCTGATTGGCCAACTTCGAAATATTGTAGGTCAGCGTAGCCTTATAGAGGTCGTCGTCGTAATAGACGTAACTCGTCCATTTCAACGGCTTGGTTGATTGGCTGATGTATTCACCGCGCGCATAGACGTAATCGAGGAATGTACCGATGCCGAGGTTCGACTTGATGTTGCCGGCAAAGTTGATGCGAAGCCGGTCGTTGCTCTGCATGCTCGAACCCGAGGTAAGATACGAGACATTGGTGAACGGTATTCGCGTGTTGTAGAACAACAGGTCTTCCGGACGATAGGCAAACAGCGAATAGGCATTGACGAAGAGGAAATCGTGCTGC
>JAZUEP010000118.1:0-87144 GCA_045640225.1 Bacteroidales bacterium
TTCTTCTGCTTCTGCAAACTCCACTATGAAAAACACTGCGGAGTTTGCCAAGCGGCAGGGGCGCAAAGCCCCTAAGAGCGTCCGGTATCTTTTTTGTCTAACCGTTTGCCGGTTTAGGCCTGCAAACATAGTGACTTGTTCTGTTCCTTTATTATCCTACGAACAGTAGCCCCCGCTACAATGTGCTTTGTAACGAGGGCAACCTTATCATTGATGCTCAATATTTAGCATTTCTTGTCCTTCGACACGCATGGCGGGCACGTGTCGGGCGTGAACTTCCACAGGGCGTGGAGGTTGCAGTAGGCGTAGATGGCCGTGGGTCGGTCCGGAGTGTGGAAGGTGGCCGTGGCTTCTGCTCCCGGGTTGAGGTACTGGATCTGGCCGCCATGCTCGGTCTCGAGGTAGATGAACTGGATGTAATGCTGTTCCGTCATCGGGTGTGGCGACTGTCCGATGCAGACGGTAATCTTTCCATCCTTGCAGCATCGGATCGTCGGTACGTGGTACTCGGTCTTGCCGTCGGAGGTGCCAGCTTCGAGGCGTTCCATTGGGCGTCCGCAGCAATGTGGTGTCACTCCGGCTCCGCTCACTTTGAGCATGATGTTGCCACAAACGGGGCAACGGTAGAAGATTGTCTCCATAGTCAATACAATTAGGGGGTTAATAATGTAGTGGATTGTCTTCGAAAGACGGTGCAAAGATAGCGCCTTTCAGCCATGCCACCAAATTATTAGCCCCCCAGTTATTGCCGTGTTATTACGGAGATCTGCGGCGTGCTATCGAAGTTCAATCCTGCCGTTACGGATAATCAGACCCTTGGCCGAACCTTCTACACGCGTACCATATATATTATATATAGCATCGGTTGAGTCTTCGACGGAAGCCGGAGCCGCGATGTGTACGAGGTCCTTAGGCGTGATGGTGACGCCGTTGTACATCTCAAGAAAGCAGACTTCTTCGGTCTTCCAGTTCTCGAGGAAGCGGTCGGTGCACTTCAGGGTACGCGTGGCGGCATCCCATGTCATAGTGACATTCGGGCCAAGTTGAGCATCGGTGAAGTAGACTGGACCTGATGCCTGCTCGTTTATACCCGTCAACGCTATGTATCCGATGTATTGTGGCGATTCGAAAATCACTTGCTGCTGTCCGTCCGAACCGTCATCGGTCAACGTGCCCTTGATCCAGGCCTGAGGATAACCGGTACACAATCCCTGGATATAGACGTCCTGACCATCGAATCCCATCTGGCCCGACCACCTCAGACTGCCGCAATTGCAGGCGACGAAATCCGAATAGAAGTCGACGTCGTACTTCGCGAGATTGGCCGGAGGCGTTACCAGTCGTGCAATGACCACCTTGTCTTCATTGCTGTAGAGGGTGTTGTTGTAGGACGTTATCGATTCGATCCATCCTCCTCCGCCATCCATATCGTAACCCCAGTTGGCGAAATCACTTCTGATGGAAAGGATTCCACCAAGTCCTTTCACCCAATAATTTGTCCTAAGGGGTAGATCTTCGAAGCCTTCGAACACCTCCTTCATCTCCAGATACTCATAGGTGCGGCCACAGGAGGTTATAAGGCCTTCGCCGACGCATACTTGCTTTGAATGTCGGTCAGATTCTCCGTAGTAATAGTCTTTGAAAACTGCCACGCAGACAGTGTCGCCTACGGTAAGGCCGAAGTCGTAGATCAACAGGCTCTCAGCTTCGGCTCCCTGATCCTCGAGCTGGGCATCGGGTCGGATACCGTACACCTTATCGCCTTCGGTGTAGACGTAGCACAGCATCTCACCGTCGCGATAGTACTTCCAGCATCTGTGGCCTGCGATCGTTTGCTCTTCTTCGAGGGAGAATGTGCTATATGTAGTTTCAGACCCAGGCTCGCAGGACGAGTAGGAAACCTCCCATTTGGTCCCGTTGACGAAACGATTTGTGTACTCTGCATTGGCCATTGTAAGGCAGCAGGCGGATAATAAAATGAATGCAAGTCTTCTCATACTATATTGGTCTTGTTAGGTTGATACACGGTTAATAGACTACGAAACGCGCTTGTCCATCCTCCATGTAGATGCCCGCTTGTCGATTACCTCCCTTGATAGGCATGCCCATCAGGTTAAGGCTACGATGATGAGGCGCCTGGCTTTCACGTTGGATTCCGGGGAGTGAGACGGATTCTTCTTCATCGTCTTTTTTGTCACCACAATCACCTTTCTCCACATAGCCTTTTTCCTCGTGGATTGTGATATCGTCGATGTATAGAACGCTTGGCCTTTCAAATACGATTGTAAATGAGACTTCTGCCGACTGTAACTTGGTTATTACGCCATTCGTCGACAGATCATACTTTGTCCAATTGTTGTTTGTTGGTACAGTTTCACTGTGGCGGACCTCCCATTCGGGTACTCTTGCATGTGCTTCGACGTACGGATTCAATGTAGAAGAGGATTCGCTTTTGGCGTGGATCGAAATGACCAGTTGCGAGGTGTCATTGGTAATGGCCATACGTCCAAGCTTCATAGTGACGTTGCTTCCTCCTTCGGCGTCTATCTTGAAGCAACGGCCGTCGCCATCGGATGACGTCTCGTCCGTCAGCGAGAACTTCACCGATCCTCTCCAGTCATTGCATTTGATGTAGTGATATGTCCCCTGATCGGTAAACGATTCGTGATAGGGCAGTCGGTAGGGCTCACCTATTACGAAGCTGGTCAGCAGTCCCTTGCCTCTGCCCGCATCGTTGACCGGGAAGAGGCCAAAGTTGTTGTCGCGTTGTTCGCCTTGTTCCCAGAGGTCGCTACCCTCTATATCGGACAGGGCGCACGTAAAGGAAGTTCCTGTAAGGCCCTGAAACAACAGCTTGTCGGGGTACAGCATGCCGCCCCATTCCTCGACCTTCCAGATTTCGTAGGTCACATCGTCGGGATTGACGGTTTCGCCATTCTCGCCTACGTTGTCCACGCGCCACCAGTAGAATGTGATGCTATCAGCTGACCGGTTGCAGTTGAAGAGTGGGTCGTCTGTGAATTGTGGGACGTCGTCGCTGTCCTCGGCGACAAAGCCCGTCAGGTCGGGCTCGACATCCGAGGCGCAGAGTGGCGACGGGAAGAGCACGAACTCCTGGTGTGGCGCATTGACCCATAGCTGCGCTTGTGACAGATAATTGTCGGCATTGGTCAGCATCGTATTGCAAACGAGCAGGACGCTAACAGCTGAAAAGAAGCGTGTTGACATATTATTCGGGTTTTATCGGTTATCGATGATGATGTATTTCTGTCCGCGATAGATGAAGGGCGAGTGTACGTCGTCCGCGCTGATCGGCCTGCCGTTCAGGTCGTATCTGATGCCTCCCTCGTCGTCGATGCGGACTGCGACGAGGCTGACGGGGACGAGCATCTTCTTCGGCTTTCCCTTCGTGCCGAACAGCACGTGGCTCACGTTGCTCGGCTTGGGTTTCCCGGCATAGAGGAGGCTTGGCTCGCCCGATGCCGGAGCGAAGAACAGGGCCAGCGGTCCTTCGATGTGCCCTATTAGGTAGATCAGTCCGTTGAAGGTAGGCAGGCTGTCGCCCTCCTCGATGACGTCGTGATAATAGTCCGGCTCGCGGTCGATGGGCAGGTAGGAGATCTGGTCGTGCCAGTTGCCGTAACGGATGGTGTCGCCCTCGGCAAAAACCTTGGTGAAATCGTACACCAGATAGTCGGTCGACCCGTTGCGCGACGCCATGGCGTAGACCAGCGAGTCGCCACGTTCGGTACGGATGTAGGCGATGGTGTCGGTACGATAGCCCTGGCTATACGTCATCGGATAGTACGTCGTGCCGTTCAGCACTTCGGCCGCTCCTATCTCGTACAGGCTGATGGCCGGATAGACGTCCGTACGTTCAATTTCCCAGGTTGTTCCCTCTGTCCATACCTGCTGGCCGCGCACAGTGACGCCCAGCAGCATGAAGAGCAGGAGGATGAGGCTCCGGTGTGTCGGATATAGAGTTGTTGAGGTTCGCATCAGAGTAGGTATTGGTCCAGATAGTTCTCGAGGCTGTGCTCGTGCAGGTCGCTGTCGAGCTTGTGCTTCATGCGTTGCTTGCGCACGGCTACCGACGATGGCGCGATGCCATAGACGTCGGCCATGATGGCATTGGGGACGCGCATCATGATCAGGCAGCAGAAGCGTATGTCGTCGCGGCTCAGCATCGGGTGGTTGCGCCGCATCTTGGTGGTGAAGTTGGGGATTACCGAGTCGGTGTTCTGCTCGATCAGCTCCCAGGCCGAATCCTCGAGGTCGATGTGCCCCGACTTGTTGCGGCGTGCATTCAGGATGGGCATGATGATGGCGTAGAGGTGCTCGTAGTAGAGCTGTTGCAGCTGTCGGTTCTCGGCCATGATCTGCTTGTTGTCGGCCTGTGTGGCTTCGGCCAGACGCATGGCCTCCAGCTCGTGGGCATGGGCAATGCGGGCCTTGCGCCGATAGCAGAGCATGGCGATGCTGATGGCCAGCAGCAAGGCGAGGGCGATACAGACTACAAGCAGCAGGCGTGTGCGTTGCTCGCTCAGTTGGGCATGGGCGGTTTCGAGCTCTACGTCGTGCTGCAGGGCGTGAATCTGCGTCATGGCGTCGTCGGCCTCGATGGCCCCGATGCTGTCGGTCAGTTCCACCAGTTGCTGGCTGTCGTGGTAGGCTGCGGGCCAGTCGGCGCGATTGGCTCGCAGCTCGGTACGCTTGCGTAGCAGTTCGGCACGGGTGTAGAGGTCGGCCAGCGGCAGGTAATCGGTTATCAAGGCTTCTAGCTCGGGTGCTGGCAGGCCTTCGGCATCGAGCAGGTAGACGTGGGCGATGCGGTAGAGGTCGGTGTCGGCGATGGGCGCCCATACGGCCTTCGCCCTGTCGAGGTAGTGACGCGCCGAATCGGCCTGATCCTGCTGCAATCCTATCTGAGCCAGCATCAGCAGGGTCTGTGCGCGGAAGTCGAGCGAATCGGCCGGTGCCTTCGCGTAGGCTAGCCGCATCTGGTCGGCTGCCTTGTCGGCTGCGCCCATCACCATGTAGGTGCAAGCGATGCGCTGACGGGCTTCGGCTTCGAGCTGCCGGTCGCCCAGTTGCTGCGCCTGTTCGAGCATCTGCAGCTGGCACTCCTGCTGTTGTTCGGTCAGGTTGCGGGCTTCGTATTGCAGCGACAATTGTGCGAGCGTGTCGTAACGGTTATACATCGTCTCGCTGCTGTCGTTGCAGGCTGCGATCAGTATGCACCACGCCAGTAGCATGATGGCCCGCATCGTCGTCATCGATATGTTTCGGATAGTTTTCATGGCGCAAAGATAAGCAAAAAATCAATTACTCGTACCATTATCTCTATAAATGTATATAGCAAAAATGTTTCATTGCGTGTAATGCGCGCTGAATCTCAGCCAGATATAAAATCTGAAATGTATATGTCCGGAATTATGATTGCGCGCCAATCTCACGTGAAGTTGCGGAAGTCAGTGAAGGAACGCAGATGACGCAGAATTCAGGGATGCTAGCTTCTGTTGCCGCTTTCTATGCGCAAGAAAACGTTATGAAATAGGTAAAATGGCAGTTTTTGACTTGTAAAACGTCTAAATATGCCTAAAGTTTTTTAAAAAAATTGTTCTGCAAGTTATTAGTTCAATATTTATTAGTATCTTTGCAACACCTTTTCGAAAGTAACCTCTTTCACATCATCAACTTTCTGTTCGTCGATAGCCAGTGAAGATGAATCGTCAATCTTCTTCGCGAGAAATGCTCATTCTATATTATGAAACAGTTCCTTACTCTATTGTTGACAGCTGTTCTGTTGCTATCGTGTATAGCGCAGAAGCCTTCGGTAGAGGATGATTCCGATGAATACTACGTAGTCATGGATCCAGCGATACTGGGAATAATCTATGAAGGCGTAGATTTGGATTGGCATATGTCCGAACCGCTTGGATACGATAGTATGGAGGTCCAGGTGTCACGCATTGTTGATTACCCTTTGTATATCCGTTTTGATAAAGATTCAATTACTTATTTTACGCATCTTTTCAGTCCAGGGGGCGACATCGAGGCCAGGGGGAATAATCATTATGCGTATTACTACGCACAACGTTATTGTCGCAGCCATAATATTTGTCCGGCAATACAACTATCGTACCGCATCAACAAGAATTCAGGATTATTGGAGCTAGAACGCCCTGAGTGGCCAATGCAACGTCATGGAAGGTATAAGTACACATTCGAAAAAATAACGCCCGAAGAAATTGTTGTCCGATATTACTTAGGTATAGCAGGTATGGAAAAATACTTTAACCGTGTTACTTATCGTCCAGGCATGAACGGACTCCCCGAAAATAGACCTGTGTTCTGTTGCTTCGACTCTGTAGAATGTTACATACACAAATTAATTAAGGAAGAAGGAATATTACCTTATGATTCCGCTCTGCTTCATGATCATAATGTCCCAAACATCGACACCTTGACGTACGATGAAAAATTGAAGCAATCATTCGAAGGAGTGGGAGAATATCGTAGGCCTGCTCCCTGGAGGTGAAATCCATTGCGAAATCGTTTTCGATTCAGTATGGCTTCTCGTTTTGTTAAGGAAGAATCTTCGCCAAGATTCTTCCTTCTCACTTCGGGGAAGGAAAATCCGCCGTGAGTTCAGTGATGTCGCGACGCCTTATTTTATCAAGCAATAGCATCTATGTAGCTACGCAAAGGTAATAACAATTTCTATACGAAGGTTCATAGCCTTGCGGTTTCTGCGGAATATGTGGGCATGTAGCTGAAATGCGCATAATGAATCCGAGAGCCACAAGTAGCATCAGCTACTCGTAGTCCTCGGACAATGTTTTTGCGTGATCTGTCTTCTATGTTAGCGACGGAGCTCAATCTTGCCGTTGCGGATCGTCAGGCCGTTGGATGAAGCGCTATTGGCTCGGCCCATCAGATCGTAGCATTTCGACCTACTCTCGTCTGCATCGTTTATGACGTTATCAATTCCGGCCTCACTCCGATCCTGGCCTTCCTCCAGAATATTGAAGTTCCAGCTCCACCAATCAGCAGCCTCATACTTCTCGCGGCAGCCTTCCGGTACATAGAGATAACGTGGAATCCATTGAATAAGGGGATTCGTATCCCTCACAAATGTACTACTGCCGATGGTTGGAGGCTCTTGGGCACGGATGTGAACCTCTTCCAGGTTCCAGTATATTCCGAATTCTTCGCCTTCGGTATATTGCAATGATTCTGGCAGGTACAACTCCTTTATCGTAGTATTACCAAAGAAACAGCCTCGGCCGATGTGCTCCAGACTTTCAGGCAAAACCAGTTTGGGCATAAATAGCCATGCAAAAGCCCAATCCCCGATTTCCGTCAGATGGCAATCGTCAGGGAATATGATTTCCGCTTGTTCTGCCCTTAAAAAGGCTCGGTCGTCAATCTTTTCGAGGGTTGAAGGGAATACAATAGTATCCAGCAGGCAATACTCTGCTGCGGATGCTCCCACCTCCGTCACTCCTTCCGGCACAGCAAAAGAGCCTACCTTTCCTGGTGGGATAAGCAGGAGCTTCGTTCTGTCCTTGTTGTACAGTATTCCATCGCACGAGCTGTACACCGGATTTTCTGCATCGACATTGATAGTAGTTAGATTATAGGTGCACGTGAAGTTCAATCCAAGTTCGGTGACTGAATGTGGAATATTGAGTTCTCTGAGTTCAAAACAATGATCGAACGCAAAGTTCTCGATGCTTACAACAGTTGTTGGGATAATGACTTTCTCCAATACATCATGTCCGTGGAAAGAACCATCCGTAATTACTACGACTGCATGACCATCGGCTTCAGAAGGGATTACTACCTCTTTTTCCGAAGTGTGCAGTGATTCTACTAATTTGCATGTTGTTTTGTCGATAGGTTCATATGTGAATCCGTCTACTATAAAATAAGCGCCCGAATAATAAACGTCTGACGCATACGAAAGAATTGGAATCAAGCTCCATAGGAGCGATAGAATGAAAGTTCTCATTGCCGTGGAATGTTGAATTGAAGTAAATGTGTATGTGGAAAGTCTTCGTTTGGGTAGTCAACCACAGGTGAATTGTCGTCAATCTCATCGCTATGGCAGCTACTAACAAGCAAACTTGGCAGGAAAAAGAGTAAGCAATTTTGAAATTTCATCGTATTTGATAATATACGTGTTGATTATTTCGCTGCAAAGATAGGGATTATTTTAGAAACTGCCAAATTTTGGAGTTTACAAATGGTTTACAAGCGTAATATTGGAACAAATGGGATAAAAAGCTACGTCCGAGCCATAACAAGGAGGCTGTGTCAAAGTCACGGCGAATGATAAAAAAGTAAAGTTTTGCCCCCGCTACAGCACTTTGTAACGGGGGCGTCCTTATCATTTATACTTTGAGATTTAGCAGTTCGTGCCTTTTGACACGGCTTCCATCGTTGGTCAACCTACATTAGCGACGGAACTCGATCTTGCCGTTGCGGATCGTCAGGCCAGGCGTCGAGGCGTCCACACGCGTGCCATACAGGCCATAGGTGGCATTGGCCGATGCGTTCGACGCGGTAGCTACGATGTGTGAGATAGACTTAGGCGTAATGGTGACACCATCGTATAGTTCAAGATGGAGTGCTTCTTCGGTTCCCCAGTTTTCGAGGAAACGGTCTTTGCACTTCAGCGTACGTGACGCGGCATCCCATGTCATAATGACGTTAGGCCCAAGGTGAGCGTCGGTGAAGTAGATCGGGCCTGACATTTGTTCGTTCGAGCCCGTCAACGCTGTGTATCCGATGTATTGTGGCGATTCGAAAACTGCTTGCTGCTGTCCGTCTGGACCATCGTCGGTCAGTGTACCCTTGATCCAGGCCTGAGGATAATCAGTACACAGTCCCTGAATATAGACATCCTGACCATCGAATCCCATCTGGCCAGACCACGACAGACAGCCGCAATGGGTGACGACGAAGTCCGAATAGAGGTCAACATCGTACGTCTCTAGATCGGCCGGAGGTGTGACCAGATTCTGACTCTTTGCAATGACAGTACGGTCTTTCCAATGATAGACGGTATTGCCGTTAGACGTTATCGAATCGATATCAGCTCCACCGCCTATCATGTCATAGCCCCAGTTGGCGAAATCGCTATAAATGTCCCAAATTCCGCCGAGTCCTTTAATCCAGAAATTAGTTGCGGGGTAGGAATCACCGTAGCCATCGTATATCTCCACCATCTCCAGATACTCGTAGATGTGGCCGCTCGAAGTTAGCAAGCCTTCGCCCACGCAGACTTGTTTCGAATGTCGGTCTTCCTCTCCGTAATAACGATCTTTGACTACGTCCACGCGTATCGTGTCGCCTACGTTCAGTCCGAAGTCGTAGATCAGCAGGCTCTCATCCTCGGCTCCTGGTCGGATGCCGTACACCTTGTCGCCTTCGGTATAGACGTAGCAGAGCAACTTGCCGTTGTGATAGTACTGCGAGCAACTGTGGCCTGCAATCGTTAGTTCCCCTTCAAGGGAATATGTGGAATAGGCATTTTCCTCGTCCGGTTCGCAAGGCGTGTAGACGACGGTCCACTCCGTACCTTTGACAAAATAGTTCGTGTACTCTGCATTTGCCACTGTAAGGCAGCAGAAGGATAGTAGTAAAGAAACAAGTCTTCTCATAATTTGTGTGGTTTGTTTTGGATTGTTTTCGCGGTGCAAAGGTAGATAAAAAAACAATAGCTTGTACCTATATATATTTAAATGTATATGGCAAAAATGTTTCATGGCAGGAAATACGCGCTGAATGTCAGCGAGATATGAAAACTGAAATGTATATCCGATCGAATGCTGTTCAGATGCTCTTCTCCAAAGAGTAGCCCTCGCTACATAGTGCTGTAACGAGGGCCGCTATTAGTTAATATTAATGATTAATTATTTGCAGGGGGGGTGACTCAGCCAAGAATCGTCCGTCAATCCCGAATAATTGTCTTGCGCACTTTGCCATTGTTCAGCACCTCGATGCGGAGGCCATCGGCTGAAGCGTTGCGACGCCCGTTGAGGTCGTAGACAGCGACGGTATGAGGCGGCTCGCATATCTTCGAGATGCCAAGTGGAAGATCGTCGCGGACAGGACGGACAGGGAGTTCTGACTGGTAATGTGGCGATTGAAGCATTTCCCTTTCGTAATGCTCTTGCTGCCTATTGCCCCAATATAATCCCCAGAATAGTACTCCCCCTCCTTCAATCCAATATTCTGCTGCTCGGATGTGGCTAGGGTCGGCTCCTTCATTATAATAGTAATCCTCTGTATAGGTAATGGGGAAGAATCGTTGAAGATCTTCGCTATGAAAATCCCATAAGATGAACGAGGCTTCATCATGCGTCATCAGTCGCCATCCCGTACCGAAGAGCTCCTCCACCTCGTCGTTGGTAATCGATGCGAATCGTGTTCCGACTTCGTCTCCCGTCTGTGCCCCGATATTGTGCGTAGCAATGTAGAAGTCTGGGCCTTCGTTTGGATGAGAATGCCAGTAGACATGATAAAGCTCCTCGTATTGTGGCTCTGGTTCATCGGGGCTCCAAGCGGTGTTCCAATGACTGAATATACGCCAGCCTCTGGCGGCTTTATATGCCTCGACAGACTCCTCTGGTACACGTACTTCGCAGCGATAGGTGTCGAACTTCACGAATGACTTGCTTGTGGCAACCGGAGGCTCTGCTGCATCACAACTGATATACGATAATGATGTGCAGCCAGATACCACGTTGTCGCCAATCGCAGCGACATGGCTACCCAGGCAAAGGCTATCAAGGGCGGTACAGTCAGCGAACGTCATGTGAGGCAGATAGCTGAGCGAAGCCGGCAGCTTGATGTGCTTCAGCTTTTGGCAGTTCTCGAACACGGCATCCTCGAGCGTGATGCCGTCATGCAGTTCGAGACTCTGAATGGAGGTCGAAGACAGAGCACTTTGGCCGATGGTAGTTACCGACTCAGGGATGTTGAGCTGGCTAAGCGCATAACAGCCTGCAAACAGCGATTGTGGCAGTTCGGTCAGGCCTTCAGGCAGGGTGACGGACACAAGGTTCTTGCACCAATAGAACACACCCTTGCCCAGTGTCTTGATCGTGGCCGGTACAACAAAACTGGTGAACTTGCAACAGGAGAGAGCATTGTTGCCGATATATGTCAGAGAGTCGGAGAAATGTATCTCTTCGAGGCCAGAATACATAAAGGTCTTGGCTTCAATGCGCGTGATCTTGGGCAATGACACCGATCGTAGGCTTTCGCATTGCTGGAAAGCGGACTCGCCTATGGCTTCCATATCTTCAAGTCGGCCCACGGTACGTAACTGAAAGCAATTGGCAAAGGTTGCAGGTTCGAGGCTGGTGACGAGTGGGGGCAGCGCGATCTCCTCGAGTGACTCGCAGTATTCAAAGGCGCCTTCGCCGATAGAGACGACCGAGGATGGCAGATCGATGGACTTGAGTGACCCGCAGTCATAGAATGCCTTGTTGCCAATCTTCAGCAACGTAGAGGGCAGATCGACATGCTGCAGATGTTCGGAATGCGCAAAAATGCCAAAAGGAAGCTCGGTCGTGCCTTCTGGTACCGTTATGGACGTGAGCGTCGGATAGTCTTCCAGTAGGCCGGGATAAAGTCTGTACCCGAGCGGGAGGTCCAGATGCTCGCGTGGCTCCATTTGGTAGATATAGCGATTCTCTCCGTTGACATAATACTCGAAGTCCTTGTATGTGCCCAGCGAATCTGCCTTGACAAATCTGGCATCATCTGGGAAATCTGGGCTATTCCATATATTCTTGTTCATCTCTTCCAGATCGAGTGCAGAGGCATTGAATACCCAGGCTATCTTCGTCCGGTAAAAAGAGTAAGAGCCTATGTGATTTACATTTTTAGGAATCAGAATCTTGTTCAGGCCGCTGCATTCATAGAAGACGCGTTCTCCGATATACTGTACGCTTTCGGGAAGGACGATCTCCTGCATCTGGCTGCATCCCTCGAAGGCGCTGTTACTGATACTCTTGAGGCTGCCGGGCAGGTGGACGGTCTTGAAGCTTCTGCCACGAAAGCCCCTTTCGTTAATATGTGTGATGCAATAGTTCTGGCCCATGTATTCTATACTGTCCGACAGGTAGAGGTCTTCGGGCAGATCGCCGATCGTGTACACGATTTCGGCTGTACCACGCGATGTCCAGATCTTATAACGGATATTGTCCTGATTGATGAATACATTGGGATCTTCGGCGTACATCGGCTGCGCGCTCATCAGTCCGAAGACGCTCAGTAGGGCAACGATAGTCTTTTTCATACTCGTAGATTTATTGATTTTCGAAGTTCTGAGGATTGCCTGCATCAGATTAGATTTTTCGCTGCAAAGATAGGGCTTTTGCCACAAACTACCAAATTCTTTGGTTGACAAATGGTCAACAAGCGTGAAAATGGAACAAAAGGGACAAAAGTGGCTCTCCTACGGCAGTAACAATAAGAAATCAGCACGAACCTGCATGCCGCAGATCCGTGCTGAATATGGAATGGAAACCTTCGGGGAATTACTTCAGGAAGGTAATCAGGACACCGGCTGCAACTGCTGAACCGATCACACCAGAGATATTGGCCGACATACAGTAGTTGAGGATGTTGTTCTTAGGATTCTCCTTCATGGCCAGCTCGTTGGCAACGCGCGAAGCCATTGGCACAGCCGAGAGGCCGCAGGCGCCTACGAGTGGGTTGATCTTCTTCTTGGTGAAGAGGTTGAAGAGGTGAACGAGGCCAATACCGCCAGCGATTGAGACAGCGAAGGCGAGGAAGCCACCGACAACGATACCGATAGTGGTGAGGTTGAGGAATGACTCGACGGTCATCGTTGCACCTACCGAGAGGCCCAGGAAGATGGTGGCGATGTTCATCAGAGCGTTCGAAGCGGTCTCGGCAATACGCGAGGTGTCGGTACCGATCTCCTTGATGAGGTTACCGAACATCAGCATGCCGATGAGCGAGACAGCTGAAGGCACGATGATGGCAACCAGCACGGTTACGAAGATTGGGAACACGATCTTGGCTACGCGCATGTTCTTGATCTGAAGAGAGTTCGGATAGAGCTTGTCCTGCTCCTTCATGTTGATGAGGCGCTGCTCCTTGGTGGTGCAGAGCTTCACAACGAATGGGATGATGACCGGAACCAAGGCCATGTACGAGTAAGCAGCGATGGCGATAGGACCGAGGAGGTGAGGAGCCAGCTTGATGGTGGTGTAGATGGCGGTAGGACCGTCAGCGCCACCGATGATGCCGAGCGAACCGGCCTCCTGTGGGGTGAAGCCGAACACGCCTACAGCCACGAGGACTACGCCGAAGATACCAACCTGAGCAGCAGCACCGAAGATGGCGAGCTTGAGGTTGCGGAGCATTGGGCCGAAGTCGGTCATGGCACCTACGCCCATGAAGATTACTGGTGGGATGAAGCCGGTCTTGATGAGCCAGTAGTAGATCATGTTCATCAGGCCGAGGTCGTGAGCGATCTCAGGCAGACCCATGTGATAGACGTCGTACTCCTTGCCATTGGCATGGACGATGCCCTGTCCGTCGGCACCGAAGACGCCCATCTCGCCACCAGGGAAGTTGGCCAGCAGGATACCCATCGCGATAGGGATGAGCAGCAGTGGCTCGTAGTGCTTGGCGATGCCCAGATAGAGGAACAGGAAGCCGAGCGCATACATGATGAGAAAACGTGGATCGGAACCAATGGCACCGAAGGCAGTCATCTCATATAATTTTTCGAAAATTGTACTTATGTCCATTTTTCTAAAAATTCTATGAATTACAAATTACGAATTACGAATTACTTCTTTTCGCACGACAAGATTATGCTCGATAATATCTTAATGAGCTGCTGACAGTCTGAATTGATAGAATTGTATTCTGTAGCAGATAACTTGTCTGTCCTGAAAAGGAGCTTGAGCCAGTAACTTGTCTCGTTAGCTTCTTTTCTTGAGATTTTCAACTTATGAATGAAGTCTTCGTTGGATTCCGCATAAACCGCTTCAGCCACGTTGGCACCGATTGAGGTGCCGGAACGAAGAATCTGTTTGCTTATCACGTTTTCTTTTTTCTCTTTGAGAAATTCGAAAAGCTTGCAGATTCGAATAGCAAAATCTTCAGTTTTCAGTTGAATAGTGTTCTCGTCCTTCATGTAATTCGTAATTCGTAATTAACAATTGTAATTCGTAATTAGTAATTCGTAATTATTTTCAAGATTAAGTGAGTGAGGCTCACTTAATCTTGAAAATTGGATCGTCCTCGAACACCTTATCTCCAGGATTTGCCAAGATAGCGGTGATCTGACCATCGCAGTCAGCGGCTACGGCATTGTAGGTCTTCATAGCCTCGATGTAACCGATGGTCTGGCCCTTCTTTACCATGTCGCCAACCTTGACAGGAGTCTCGGCAGCGCCCTTGACGAGGAAGAACTTGCCCTCGAGTGGAGCGAGCACGTCAGCGCCCTCGCCGGCAGCTACAGGAGCAGCGGCAGCGGCTGCAGCAGGAGCAGAGCCGTCGTTAGGAGCGATAGAGACGGTGTAGGTCTCGCCATTGACAACCACCTTGAGGTCCTGAGCCTTGATTTCGCCGCCCTTAGGAGCGTTCTTCTTGGCCTTGCGCTCGGCGAGGTCAGCCTCGAAGTCGGCCTTAGCCTTGCCGCTCTTGTATGCCTCGTACTGTGATGGGTGCATAGCGTACTCGAAGAGCTCCTCGTCGTCCTCACCGAGAGGCCAGCCGTTGGCCTGCATCTTCTGGCGGAACTCATCGAGGTTATCTGGAGCGTAGATCTGAGGATCCTCGGCCTCGAACTTGAGGCCCTTCTCCTCGGCCATCTTGACGAGCTCTGGAGCTACTGGGCCAGGCAGCTGACCTGACTTGCCGAGCAGCATGTCCCAGTGGTTGTCGGCGATGATGCTCCAACGCTCCTTGCCCTTCTCCATCTGCATGACGTTCATGAGGGCCTGGTTCTTGACATACTGGCTGAATGGAGTTACGAGGCAAGGATAGCCCATCTTAGGCCAAACGTATGCAACCTCGTCGAAGAGCTTGATCAGCAGCTCGTCGGTGGTGAGCTTAGGCTGACCGTTCTTCTCCTTCCAGCGGTTGAGGCCTTCGAGGTTCTCCTCGAGGTCGGTCATGAGCGAGCCCATCATACCACCAGGCAGACCTGGCTTGACGAGCAGCGAGTTGTTGAGGTGGTTGAGGGCTGGGATGTAGTAGCCGAGGAAGTCGTCCATCATCTCCTGGATCATGGTGCGAACCTCCATGTAGGCTGCCATGTTGACGTCCTTCACCTTGAAGCCGGCGTCCTTGAGGGTCTCGATGACGGTGATTACGTCGGCGTGGCCGGTACCCCATGAGAGTGGAGACATACCGCAGTCGATGTAGTCGCAACCATTCTCGGCAACCTCGAGGATCGAAGCCATGTTGAAGCCAGGGCCAGCGTGTGAGTGGTACTGGATGACGATGTCCTTCTTGAGAGCCTTGATGCCAGCAACGATCTTGCCGAGGCTCTTTGGACGGCCGATACCAGCCATATCCTTCAAGCAGATCTCGTCAGCACCTGCCTCGATGAACTTCTTGGCGAGGTTGACGTAGTACTCGACGGTGTGGATTGGAGAGAAAGTGATGCAGAGCGAAGCCTGAGCGATCATGCCAGCCTCCTTGGCATACTGGATTGAAGGGATGACGTTGCGTGGGTCGTTCAGACCGCAGAAAATACGGGTAATGTCGGTACCCTGAGCCTTCTTGACCTTGTAGAAGAGCTTGCGGAGGTCCTTAGGACATGGGAACATACGCAGGCCGTTGAGAGCACGGTCGAGCATGTGAGTCTGGATGCCAGCCTCGTGGAAAGGCTTGGTCCATTGACGGACAGAGATGTTAGGGTTCTCGCCATAGAGCAGGTTGACCTGCTCGAAGCCACCACCATTGGTTTCAACACGATCGAAGCAGCCCATTTCGATGATCTTGGGTGCTACCTTAACGAGCTGGTCAACACGAGGCTGGTACTTGCCAGCGCTCTGCCACATGTCGCGGAAGACCAGAGAGAGTTTTACTTCTTTTGCCATAATATAAAAATAATTACAATTTACAAATTACGAATTACGGACGTTTCTACGTAAATTACGAATTACGAGTTACGATACGTAATCAGCCCTTTTTGATGTTAGTAACCACAGCACCCGGAGCTACCTGCTTGATGGCAGCCTCGATGGCGGCCTTGACGTTGGCAGGCACAATAGCTGGCGCAGCAGCGACCTTCTTGGTGGCTACTTCCTCTTCAGGCGCGAACTTGTTGACGGCCATGATCATCAGCTTTGAGAGATTGATGATCAGGATGAGAATGATGAATACCGTACCCATGCCGACAATCATGAGCAGCAGGGCGGTTTCCATGTTTGTTAATCCTTCCATGTTTCTATAATTTAAAATGTATACCAATCACAAACTAATTCGAGATAAGAATACCTCTTTTTTAGCACAAATTTGGGCACAAATATAGCGAAAAAATCCGAGTTGGCCAAAAAAAACTGACAAAAAGTAAAAAAATGAAGCTTTTTTGCCCTCGGTTGGGAATGTTTTTGCATACATATGACAAAAATAGCCAGGTCAGCGGGCTGACCTGGCTATTTAGAATTACGAATTACAAATTACGAATTACGGGGGCTTGGCGGCTTCGCGTAATTATGAATTATGAATTCTGAATTATGAATTCTGAATTAGCTCAGCGTATGATGGATTTGTAGATGGCGGACTGGATGCGCGTGCGGTAGCCCTCGTTGAGCAGGGTACGGTTGGCACGCGTAGGGCAGATGCGGTTGGACAGGAAGATGTAGATCAGGTCCTTCTCGGGATCGACCCAGAAGCACGTGCCCGTAAAGCCGGTGTGTCCCCACGTCTTGCGGCTGCATTCGTCGGCACAGGGCGATGTCTTGCCTTTGGCCGTCTCGGGCTTGTCGAAGCCCATGCCGCGACGGCTGTGCGACGATTTGAGCGTTGTGAACTGATGACAGAGCTCGGCCGGGAGATACTGCTTGCCGTCGAGGGCGCCATCGGACAGAAGCATCTGCAGCAAGGGTGCCAACGCTTCGGCCGAACCGAACAGGCCGGAATTGCCTTCGACACCTGCGGCCCAGGCGCCTGTCTCGTCGTGAACCGTGCCGTGGACGAAGCGATGGCGTATGTCGTCGTCCTGCTCGGTAGGCGCTATGGCCCAGAGCGGTACGCCATGCTCGAGGGGGTTGAAGCACAGCCATGGACCGAAGAAGTCGGGCAGTCGCTTCTCGAGGTACTGGTCGAGACGTTCGCCGCTGAGGCGCTCGATGATGTGGCGCAGCAATACGAAGTTGAGGCACGAATAGAGGTACTGGCCCTGCTTCTTGCGAGGCGAGAGGGCCGCGATCTTCTGGATCATCAGGTAGGCGCGATAGGGAGGTGTAGGCATCTCGGTCATCTTGTAGAAGGGATAACCTTCCTGCAGGCCGGACTCGTGGTAAAGCAGGTCCTGCAACGTGACCTTGGCGTACTTGGTGCCTTCGAGCTCGGGTAGCCACGTGACGATGCGGTCGCTGAACTTCAGGCCATGCTCGTTCATCAGCATCATGATGGCCGGCACGGTGCCTACCGCCTTGCTGACCGAGGCCAGATCGTACATCGTCTCGGCCGTGACGGGCATCTGTCCGTGGATGTTCTGCTCGGGCGAGCCGCCCAGCACGCCATAGGTCTGATCGAAGACAATCTTGCCCTTGCGGACCACCAGCACCTGACAGCCGGGCGAGGCGCCGGAGCTGACGACTTCCTCGGCCAGACGCGCTACCTCGGCCAGATGCTTGCCCGACATGCCTACCTCCTCGGGCGAAGCCGTCGGAAGCGACAGGACGGGATGCGGAGCGACCAGTTCCTCGACGGTGGCCGCAACGACGGGAGCCTGACGGTCCTCGATAGCCAGCAACTCCTGCTCGATGGCATTCTGTAGGGTAGGATCGATGCCGGCATCGGCCGGAGCCCCGCTGAGGCGAGCCAGTTCGTCGCGCAGACGGCGGGCATTGTCGTTGGCTATGCGCGAGACGAGACCCAGCGTATCGACCTGAGGATAGGGCAACGTGCGCACGCCGCGGATGGGCTGCGGATGGTAGATCAGGGCATACTTCCAGCGAAGCACGCGACGGCACTTCTCCTCGACGAGGCTGGCCGGAAGACGTCCGTCGCCAAGGGCCTTCAGCAACGACTGCCATTGCTTCTCCTCGGGCGTAGGCTGCAGCAGGATGTCGTTGCCGGCCAGCAACGCCTTGACACAGATGTCGGGGTAGTCGCAAGCGCCCTTCATGGCGAGGCCGTCGGTGATGACCAGGCCGCGGAATCCCATTTCGTCCTGCAACAAGTCGTGGACGATGGCCCGGCTGGCGCTCGAAGGCATGGCAGCCTTTTCGGCCATGCGCGGAAGGTCGAGATGAGCGGTCATGATAGCACCTAATTTCTGGTTGATATAGGCCTGGAAGGGGACGAGCTCGCGCTCGCGTAACTGCTTAGGCTTCAGGTTGAGACGGGGCAACGTCTTGTGCGAATCGCTGCTGGTGTCGCCATGGCCGGGGAAGTGCTTGGCACACGACAGTACACCACCGTCCTCGAGGCCGTGCGAGTAGTAGATGCCGCACGTGCCGACCAGGGCGGCCGTCGAACCGAACGAGCGGTTGCCGATGACGGGATTCTTCGGGTTGGAGTCGATGTCGAGCACGGGCCCGAAGCTGATGTGGATGCCCATCAGGCGACACTCGCGCGCCATCTCCTGGCCATAGAGGTAACAGAGCGTATCGCGCAACGGGGCGGGAATCTTACCTATCTCGCGATTGCGCGGGAACTTGACAGCCTCGGGCATGCGCATGGCCAGACCCCACTCGGCATCGACCGCCACCAGCAAGGGCGGCATTCCGGCCTCGTAGGCCTGCTGCTGGGCATAGTTGGTGAGCGCGGCATGGTCGGCAACGGTAGTGCGCGAGAAGACGATGCCGCCAATGTGGTAACGTTCGACTTCGCGCTGGATCTGCTGGCGCGTGGCCGGCGTGTCGTAACTGCCCTTGCCCTGATAGATCATCGGCATGATGAGCTGTCCCAGCTGTTTCTCGGGGGTGTCGAGGCGTCGCATCTGCTCGTCGACCCACGCCTCCATCTTCTGCTGGTCGGTCTGTTCGAGCAAGGCTTGTGCACTGGCGCGGCCCACGAGGCAGCCCAGCAGTATAAATATAAGAATGTGTATCTTCATAAAGCGATGAGTGGCGATAGGATTACTTGGTGAGGTCGATTACGCGGCCATCGATCGACGCTTCGACCGGCTTGCCTTGCTGACCTAGGCAGGTGACGTAGCCGATCATGGCCTCGCGTATGGTCTGGCCCGTATTGACAAGATTCGAGGTGCGGGTCAGGACCGTCATGCCGCTGTTGCCTTCGGCCAGATAGTCGATGGTGCAGATGCGGTACAGACGATCAGGATCGATAGGCTGACCGCCGACCAGGATGTCCGAGGCATAGCAGCGGTCGCCATCCATACGGAGCGTGATCTGGGTGCCGGCCCAGCAGTCGAGCTTGCGTCCGGCATTGCTGTTGATGAGCTCCTGCAGGTCGCGGCCGTAGAGGTCGAGCAGGACCACGGTGTTCTCGAACGGGAAGATGTTGTAGAGCGAGCCTACGGTCACGTCGCCGGCATTCATCTCGCTGCGAAGCCCCCCGAGGTTCATGATGCTGACGTCGACCGGCTGGCCGCCGAGCTCCTGTCCGATCTGCAGCAGGGCGTCGGTTGTGAAGTTGCCCAGCAGAGATTGCGGACGGCTACGGTCGAGCTGGACAGGAGCCGTAGCCAGACGTGCGTTCATCTGCTCGCTCAGCGACTCACTGTATGGCGCTATGATCTCGGCCATCTCCGAACCGAGGCCTGTCAGGTCGTAGTCGGCAGGATGCAGCTTGCGGCAGACGATGCTGTCCACGCTGTAACGGCATTCGGGGTAGCGGCTGCCCGGCTTCATGGCAACCTGCAGGTATCCGATAGGATTGGCCTTGCCGCCGGTCTGGGTGATGACGACGGGCTGATTGTCGGCATTGGCGACCGTGATGCCACGTTCGATGTTGACATGCGTATGGGCGCCGATGATGAGGTCCAGGTCGTGCGAGGCTGCCGCGATATCGGTATCGAGCACCTCTTCGCGGCCGGGTTCGGGCGTAGGCAGATAGCCTACATGGCTGAGCAGGATGACCAGGTCGCAGCCCTCGCGTCGCAGCAGGGCCGCCTCGCGGTTGACGGCCGTGCAGGGATCCTCGTAACGGATGCCCTCCCAGTTGCGCATGGCGATGAGCCCGTTGGGATTGCAGGTGGCGCCGGTAATACCGATGCGTACGCCATGGTTCTCGACGATCAGATGCGGGATGACGCGGGCTTCGAGCCCTGTGCCTTCGCAATGGTAGTTGCAGCTGATGATCGGGAAGTCTGCCACCTGAAGCATCGACAGGATACCGTCGATGCCATTGTCGAACTCGTGGTTGCCGAAGGTGGTGGCCAGCAGGCGTTGCTGGTTCATGCAGAGCATCTCGAGCTCACCCTTGAAGATGTTGAAGTATGGCGAACCCTGGACCATGTCGCCCGCATCGAGGTAGAGCAGGTCGGGGTCCTGCCGGCGAAGCAGCTCGAGCATGGCCGCACGTTCGACTACACCACCGTACGCCGTGCCCTCGCGATTGACGGCGGGCAGGATCTGCGAGTGGGTGTCGTTGGTGTGTACGATGCTGATGACCGGCGAGGACACGGGTTGTTGCGCCAGGACTACGGTCGGGAGCATCGTCAGAAGAAACAGAATATAGTAAAAGATGCGATTCATAATCGATTATGCGATATTGTGTGAAATCGGTGCAAAGATACGACAAAGTTTTGTGATATGCAAGGAATGACGGACAAAAACGTCAGGTGAAGAGCGTTTTTAGCACTTCGACGCTGCGCAACTGTCCCATTTCGGGTATCTGTTGGCCCAGGAAGGCCAGCAGCATGTCGAGCATGGCCGCGCGTTGCCGCTGGCTGAAGTTCAGCTGCTGCATCGTGTCGTACTGAGCCTCGAACATGCGGCAGAACCATAGGGCCGACTCGGCGTTGAAGTAGTAAGGATGGCCGATGACGCCCGTCGTAAATACGCCCTCGATCATGTCGAAGCAGCACCCCGGCGAGTACAGACTCATGTCGACGCTGAAGCCCAGCAGGGAGATCAGACCGCAGGTGAAGACAAGGTGGAAATTGGCCCATCCGTCGTCGCAATTCTCGAGCACGTCGAGACTGGCCGTCAGGTAGTTCCATAGCCTCGGATCGGCCTCCTCCTGGCGTACGATATGTGCAACGAGCTCAGCCATATAGAGGCATTGTGCCGACTTGTCGGGATGGTCGATGGTGAGCATGTAAGGCGACTGCAGGATGCGGGCCTCGACAATCGAGCGGATGGCATCGGACGGACGGCCGCCCAGCACCATTTCGAGTACGGTCATGGGCGTCATCATGTTGCGCAACTGACCGGCACGCTTGCCTCGCGACGCCACGGGAATACGGCACGTCACACGGCCCTTGCTCTGGGTGTAGAAGTGCACGAGCTGGCTGTGGTCGTTGAGTCTGACCGTCGTCAGAACGATGCCCAAAATCTTGTCGTCGGAGGATGCCATCGAGGAGGGTAGAAGCGTTGTTTGTTAATTGTGATTGCCAAATCGGCGTGCAAATATAGTGAGTTTTGACGAAAAAACAAAGTTTTATGGTATTTTTCTGTAAAAAAGTTTGCTTGTTTCGGCAGAAATGACTATCTTTGCACCCGCTTTTGGGCATTTTCTCTGTAAATGTGCGTTTGCACGATGTAAAGTCCCGGCTTCGTGATCGGGCAAGGCCAGCGGGAGCGACATGGCGGTGCTTGGCTGGAGAGATTAAGATGGAGGGGATGCAGAAGCATACAAACATTAAAATATTAATTTGAACGCGGCCTCTTGTAACTCCAAAGCCGCATAAATAACATCAAAACAAAATGGCAAATCACAAGTCATCAAAGAAGCGCATCAAGCAGACCCTTACCCACAACGCCGCAAACCGTTACTACGCAAAGACCGCTCGTAACGCCGTTCGCAAGCTCCGTGCTACCACCGACAAGGCAGAGGCAGCAGCTCAGCTCCCAAAGGTGTCTTCGATGCTCGATAAGCTGGCTAAGAAGAACGTTATCCACGCCAACAAGGCTGGTAACCTCAAGTCAAAGCTTACCAAGCTTGTCAACAAGCTCTAAGCCTGATTGCAGACAGCGTACCGCTATGCCACAACAATTGTGGTTGTCGGCGAATCGCTATCGGTAGTCATCCCTATAGTGTGCGTATTGTGCCCTTACGACACCTTGCGCACATTATTATATTACGCGCGCGTAGGCGCGTGAACACAGAAACTAAAATCAGATCATGTCAGAGATTAAGAGCAATTACGATGCCAGTCATATCCAGGTCCTCGAGGGCTTGGAGGCAGTACGCAAGCGTCCGGCAATGTATATCGGTGACACCAGCATCAAGGGCTTGCATCACCTCGTCAGCGAGGTAGTGGATAACTGTATCGATGAGGCCCTTGCTGGCTACTGTCACAATATTCAGGTCTTTATCCTTCCGGGTAACTCGATCAAGGTCATCGACGATGGCCGCGGTATCCCGGTCGATATGCACCAGAAGGAGCAGCGTTCGGCACTGGAGGTCGTTATGACCGTGCTGCATGCCGGTGGCAAGTTCGACAAGAATACCTATAAGGTTTCAGGCGGTTTGCACGGTGTGGGCGTCAGCTGTGTCAATGCCTTGTCTGATCAGTTTGTGGCCGAGGTCCGTCGTCAGGGCCACGTCTATCGTCAGGAGTACGCATTCGGCAAGCCAATGACTCCGGTCGAGATTATCGGCGATACCGACGAGACAGGAACCACCATCACCTTCCATCCGGACGATTCGATCTTCACCGAGACCGTATACGAGTGGGAGCGTCTGGCCGAGCGTCTGCGCGACCTCTGCTACCTCAATACGGGTATCCACCTCTCGCTCACCGACCTGCGCGAGGAGGCTGTGCAGCCTGATGGCAAGCCTCGCTACCAGATGTTCTACAGTACGCAGGGCCTGAAGGAATTCGTGCAGTGGATTGACGAGAGCCGTACTCCGCTCATCCAGGACATCGTTCACCTGGTGACCGAGAGCGATGGCGTGCCTGTCGAGGTGGCATTGACCTACAATACCGGTTATTCGGACAATATCTACTCGTTTGTCAACAACATCAATACCCACGAAGGTGGTACACACCTCGACGGCTTCCGTTCGGCTCTGGGCGCTGCGCTCAAGGAGTATGGCAACCGCGAGAAGATGTTCGAGAAGGCCAAGGTCGACGTCAAGGCCGAGGACTTCAAGGAAGGCCTTTCGGCCGTAGTCAGCGTCAAGGTAGCTGAGCCACAGTTCGAGGGCCAGACCAAGACCAAGCTCGGCAACGTCGAAGTTCGTCCGGCCGTTCAGAAGGCTGTCCGTACCGCTATGGACAACTATCTGGAGGAGCATCGCGAGCAGGCTCACCTCATCATCGAGAAGGTAGTCCTCGCTGCCCAGGCCCGTATCGCAGCCCGTCAGGCTCGCGAGAAGGTACAGAGCAAGTCGCGCCTCACCGGTGGTGGTCTGCCTGGTAAGCTGGCCGACTGCTCGTCGAAGAATCCAGAGGAGTGTGAAATCTTCCTCGTCGAGGGTGACTCGGCAGGCGGTACCGCCAAGTCAGGCCGTAATCGCTTCTATCAGGCCATCCTACCTCTGCGCGGTAAGATCCTGAACGTCGAGAAGGTATTGATCCACAAGATGCTCGACTCGGAGGAGATCCAGAACATGTTCCGTGCCTTCCGCGTAAACCTTCGCGAGGATAAGACCCTCGACATCGATAACCTGCGTTATCACAAGGTAGTCATCATGACCGATGCCGATGTCGACGGTGCGCACATCGCCACCCTGATTCTCACCCTCTTCTTCCGCTACATGCGTCCGCTGATCGAGGGCGGTTACGTCTACATCGCTCAGGCTCCTCTTTACCGTTGTACCATCGGCAAGGCTGACGAGTACTGCTGGGACGACCAGGAGCGCGATGCCTTCCTGCAGAAGTATGGCCAGGGCAAGGAGGATAAGGTCAAGATCCAGCGATACAAAGGTCTCGGTGAGATGAACGCCGAGCAGCTGTGGGACACGACCATGGATCCGGCTCATCGTCGTCTGAAGCAGGTACACATCGAAGATGCCATCGCTGCCGACCAGACCTTCTCGCTCCTCATGGGCGAAGAGGTGGCTCCACGTCGCGAGTTCATCGAGCAGAACGCTACCTACGCCGAGATTGATGCGTAATCCCGGGCCGGAAGTCCGTATTGTGCGTTTATCGGTACAATCATCGATTGAAAAATCATAATCACTAAATAATAAAACAAAAAATGAACATTACAAAGAAAGTCGTAGATGACGTAAATATCGTCCTCAGCCTCGAGATCAACAAGGCTGACTACGCAGAAGCAGTTGAGAAGCAGATCAAGGAGACCCGCAAGAAGGTACAGATGCCTGGTTTCCGTAAGGGTATGGTTCCTGCTGGCCTTGTACGTAAGATGTACGGCAGCCAGATCATCGTTGACGAGGTCAACAAGCTGATCAACGATTCGCTCTATAAGTATATTTCGGAGAACAAGATCAACGTCCTTGGCGAGCCAATGGTTAACGAGGAGCAGAAGCCAGTTGACTTCGCTAACGAGGAGCAGTTCACCGTCAGCTTCGACCTGGCTATCGCTCCAGAGTTCGAACTCACTGTCGACAATAGCGTCAAGGTTCCTTACTACACCATCAAGGTAGGCGAGGATCTCGTTGAGCAGCAGACCAAGGCTTACCAGAACCAGTATGGCGAGCAGGTAAAGGCTGACGAGGCTTGCGAGGATGACGTCATCAAGGGCGACATCGCTGAGCTCGACGCTGAGGGCAATATCGTAGAGGGTGGCCTTTCATGCGAGGGTGCTACCGTCTATCCTAAGTACATGCAGGGCGCTGACGAGAAGGCAAAGTTCGTGGGCGCTAAGAAGTTCCAGAGCGTAGACTTCAACCCAGCTGCTGCCTACAACAACAACCAGAACGAGATTGCTTCGCTGCTGGCAAAGAAGGCTGAGGAGGTTGCTGGCTGCACCGCCAACTTCCGCTTCACCATCACCGAGATCAACCACCATCAGGAGGCTGAGCTGGGCGAGGAGCTCTACAAGAAGGTATTCGGCGACGAGTGCACCACTGCTGAGCAGTTCAACGCTAAGGTTACCGAGCTCATCGCTGGTCAGCTCAAGGCTAACTCAGAGTATAAGTTCTCGGTTGACGTTCGCAAGGTCCTGATGGATCAGGTCGGCCAGCTCACCTTCCCAGAGGCAAGCCTCAAGAAGTGGCTGCTCGCTAAGGACGAGAACCGCGATGCTGAGAAGCTCGAGCAGGAGTTCCCACAGATGATGGAGGGCCTGACCTGGCAGCTCATCGAGGAGAAGATCGTTGCTGCCAACGATATCAAGATCTCTGAGGATGACATCAAGGCCGAGGCAGCCGCTATGGTACAGGCTCAGATGGCTCAGTACGGCATGGCTAACATCCCTGAGGAGTACCTCGCACAGTACGTTGAGAGCATCGTGAAGGACGAGAAGCAGCGTGGTCAGCTTCGTGACAGCGCTGTTACCCGCAAGATCATCGATGTGGTACGTGCTGCCGTCAGCCTCGACGAGAAGGAGGTTAGCTTCGAGGAGTTCCAGGAGCTGCTGAAGTAATCGGCAACGACCGCCTTCGATAGAAGACAGAAACAACGGACAACCGTCGGATTCTTCCGGCAGTTGTCCGTTGTTTTATTTTGCCGCTTACTCTTCGACTACGCGAATCTTGGCGAACTTCAGCAGCAGGACCTTGTCGCCAAAGTTGTCGAAGCATACACCGATGCGTGCATTCTCGTCGGTATTGTCGACCGAGGTGATCGAGCCCTCGCCGAAGCGGTCGTGAGCGATGCGTACGCCAGGGACTAAAAGCTTGCCACCCACTGTGAGCGGAGCGCCTTGCATGGCAGGTTTCGGCTTCTGAGGCTTCGAACCTTCGGTATAGGCCCCGGTCTGGCGCACAATCTTGCGGATGTTGCCGCCTGAAGCGTTGAACAGCGTCTGTCCCATGCGGTTGGACGATTGTGGCGATTGGGTCGTCGGTTGCGGCTCTCTGGCTTGCTGCATTGTCCTGGGCGTAGGCAAGGGAGCAGGCGGATCGTCCGGATGATGCCATTGTACGCGATCGACGCCACGCGCTCCTGGATTGATGAAGGCGTCGTTGCTACGCCAGCCGAAGCTGCCTCCACCGGCTGAGCCATAGCTCATACTGGCCGAATTGCTGCCTGATTGCTGGATGTACTGCTTGTCGATGTCCTTGATGAAGCGGCTGGGGCGACAGATGTCGCTCTTGCCATTACGGAAGCGCGACGTGGCGTACGACAGGAAACAATTCTCTTCGGCACGCGTGATAGCCACGTAGAAGAGACGACGTTCCTCCTCGACGCCTCCCGGCTCGTTCATGGCCATCTCTGACGGGAGCAGGTTCTCTTCTATGCCGACGATGAAGACATTCTTGAACTCAAGGCCCTTGGCCGAATGTATGGTCATCAGCGTGACGTAATCGGAGTTCTTGAGGTCGTCGTTGGCATCGTGTCCTTCGGGCTCGAGGTCGCCGCTCAACGAGACATCGGCCAGGAAATCCACCAGACGGGCTTCGCGTCCTTCCTCAACGGCGATGACCGAGAATGTCTGGATGGCCGAGAGCAGCTCGCCTACGTTTTCGCGGCGGCTCTGTCCTTCGACGGTCAGGTCGTTACCCAGGTCACTCTTGATGCCCGATTCGGTGATGACTCGATCGGTCAGTTCGTAGGCATTCATTTCCAGACTGAGTTGCAGGAAGTGCTGTATCAGCGCCACAAAGCCCTGCAGCTTGGCCGCCGTACCCTTGTTGACCTGCAGACCGCAGCTTACCGGGTCGGCACATACCTCGAAGAACGTGCGTCCGGTAGCAACAATCTCGGCAATCTTCTTGACGGTAGTATCACCGATGCCGCGAGCCGGATAGTTCACCACGCGCTTGAAGGCTTCCTCGTCGGCCGGATTTGTGATGAGGCGCAGGTAACTGACGATATCCTTGATTTCCTTGCGCTGGTAGAACGAAAGACCACCGTAGATACGGTACTGGATGCCACGCTTGCGCAAAGCCTCCTCGAGCGTGCGGCTCTGGGCATTGGTGCGATAGAGGATGGCCGTCTCGCGATAGGTGTAGCCCTGATCGTCGTGCAGACGCTCGACCTGCCCGGCTACCTTGTAGGCTTCCTCCAGATCCGAACAGGTGCCTGTCAGCAGCAGTTTCGAACCACGGTCGCGCTGACTGAAGATGGTCTTGCGTATCTGGTTCTTGTTCTTCTCGATAAGCGAGTTGGCAGCATCGACAATGTTCTGCGTTGAGCGATAGTTCTGTTCGAGCTTGAACAACCGGGTATTCGGAATCTTCTGCTGCATGTCGAGGATGTTGTGGATGTTGGCCCCACGGAAGGAATAGATCGACTGGGCATCGTCGCCTACCACACAGAGGTGCCCGTGGCGACAGGACAGTTGCTCGACGATGAGATGCTGGGCACGGTTGGTGTCCTGATACTCGTCCACCAGTACGTAGCTGAAGTGCTGCTGATACATCTCGAGCACATCGGGATGATCGCGGAACAGGATGTTGGTATAGAGCAGCAGGTCGTCGAAGTCCATGGCGCCGGCCTGGAAGCATCGCTGCCAGTAGCGTTGGTAGATCTCGTGCAGCATAGGCCTCTTCGACCGCTCGTCGTAGCTGCGCAACTCGCGGTTGGCCGTATACATGCCCGGTGTGATCAGGTTGTTCTTGGCGTTCGAGATCTGTGCCTGTACCGAATTGGGCTTGTAGATCTTATCGTCGAGGTTCATCTCCTTGATGATGGCCTTGACGAGCGAACGCGAATCGGTCTGGTCGTAGATGGTAAAGTCCGACTTGAAGCCAATCTTCTCGGCCTCGCGTCGGAGTATACGGCTGAAGAGCGAATGGAACGTGCCCATCCACAGCCGGCGTGCAGGCTTTTCGCCTACCAGCTGCTGGATACGCTGTTGCATCTCGGTGGCTGCCTTCTTGGTGAAGGTCAGCGCTATGATTTCGTTGGGCTGGAAGCCGTGGGTCAGGAGATAGGCGATCTTCATGGTCAGGACGCGTGTCTTTCCCGAACCGGCTCCGGCTATCACAAGTTGAGGGCCGTCGCAGTATTCTACGGCGGCCCGTTGGCTTTGATTGAGGGTACTAAGGAAGCTTTCCAAAGTTATGTAGGATATTTATAATGTCGAAGGTCCTCTCGTCGATCAGAAGCGGTAACCTACGGTCAGATCCCAGTTGTGCTGGTTGAAGTCGACGTCGACCACCGTGCAGGTACTGAAGTCGCCAGGATAGGCAGCAACCTTCTGATTCATGTTGTGGAAGACGTAAGCCAGGTCGAAGTTCCAGCTCTTGCCTCTCCAGCCGGCACCACAGGTGATGTAATGCTGATCGTCGAGCATCTGGAAGTTAGGCTTCGTAGTCGAGTAGTAGGTGATGTTGTGCTGGGTAGGAACAATCGTAGCATTCAGCGTCGACTCGTTGTAGGGCGAGGTCGAGTAGGCATAGCCGGCACGGGCGCTGATCTGATTGGTTACGCGGTATTCACCACCAACCTTGAAGGTATGCTGCGACTTCAGGCTGTAGCCGATAGCCTGGTTGGCCGAATGGAAGTAGCTGTCGGTCAGTCCATACGAGCGGTTGTGGGTGTATTCCATCGTGGTGTAGTCGCGCAGGTCGTATTCGAAGCTGAGAAGGCCGCGATTGCCGAGAATAAAGGCGGTAGAGAACTGATACTCCCAAGGGGTCGAGAAGTCGTACTGCCATTCGTCGCTGAAGGTCTCCCAGTCGACTACTCGCTCGTCGTCAGTCAGCATCGAACCATCGTAGAACTCCTGCATCGTGTTCCAGACGGGCGTGTGGACGGCGGCGCCGATACGCCAGCTGTCGATAGGCATCCACATCAGGCCCACGTTCAGGCCGATGCCTGCGCCCTTAGTCTCGAAGCGGTTGTCGTAAGCGATGTACGAACCCTCGTAGTTGTAGTCGTAATCCTCGTCGAACTCGGTTTCGATGGTCGAGTTGAAATCGGTAATACAGAGGGTAGCGCCGATGTAGAACATGTCGTTCAGGTTGGCAGCGGCCGAAAGGTTATAGTTGCTCAGACGGGTACGTTCGCGTGCATACAGTCGCTGGTAAGGCGTTGCCCCTCCCATTGGATCGATTACGCGATGATCGTTGTTCGGGTCAACGTCGATGGCGTAGCTGTTCCAGGCAAGCATTGACAGGAAAGGAGCTGCGGTATACTGGTTCTCCCAGTCGAAGGCCGAACCTGGCTGGAACGAGCCTGCCAGGTAGTTATTGCCCTGGTTGGTCAGGTACTCGCCGAAGCTGCCGTTGCGGAACATAGGCTGGTCGCCGTCGAGCGTAACCATATATTTCGAGTGGGCTTCCATGCGGCGGTCAACGCTGATACCGAAGTTGAAGTTGACCATATTGTCCAACAAAGGAGTCTTGAACGAGGCCACCCAGGCAAAGTTCGAAAGACCGAAGTTCTTGTCCTTCTCGGCCTGTGTCTCGGTGCCAAACGATTCGGTACGGGTGTACGAAACATGAGGAGTGAACGAGAAGAGGCTGGTGCCACGGTAGATGGCAAGTCCGGCAGGGTTGTCGCTCATACATGAGGGATCGCCGCCCAATGCGCCAAAGGCACCAGCCATCGAGCGGTAACGTGCCGTTCCGCTGATCTCTGAGTTGCCGTAGCGGGCAGCGTCCACTACGTTCTGTGCCACTGCTGAAGCTGTCATCAGGCAGCCGGCAGCTATGAAGGTAATATATCGTTTCATTGCAAGGTCAAATTATAGTAATACATGTAAGAAAGGAGAGAAGGGGAGAGGGGCGCCGCATCTTAGCGACGACCACCTCCATGGCTACCGCCGCTGTGGCTGCCACCGCCACCACGGCTGCCGCCACCGCTCGACGAGCTACCGCCGCTATACGAACCGCCACTGCTGTATGAGCCACCGCCACGGCTGCCACCGTATGACGAGCTGCTTGAGCTTGACGAAGAGCCGCTGTAGCTGCCACTTGACGAACTGCCATAGTTGCCATAGCTGCGATAACCGCCGCTGCTGCTGCCGCCACTACTGCCTCGGCCGCTGTTCTGCATGCGGGTCGACGAACGGCCATTGTCCAACTGACGCATGCCGTTCTCGTTGCGGCGCGCGTTGCTGTTGTTGCCGTAATGGGTGTTCGAACCTATGCGACGAGCTTCGGTCGAGCCCGTACGTCCGTTCTGACGAGTGGTAGGAGCGGTGCTGGCCGTCGTGGTGCTACGAGTGCTGCTGCCACGGGTGCCACCGTACAGGTTGCTGTGACGGGTGCCGTTGCGTGTGCCGCGCATGGTCTCGGTAGTGTAGCCACCGCTGCCATTACGTCCGCCTGTGCGCTGGCTCGAGTAGCCGCTGCCGCCACGTCCGCCGCGATTGTGACGGTTGTCGCGTCCGGTCATGTGGTGACCGCTGTAGTGTCCGCCCGTATTACGTCCGCCGCCAATGTGTCCACCATGATGAGGAGCACCACCTACGCCTGGATAGTAATAGTGAGGATACGGGTTGTAATAAGGATGATACCAGCCGCCATACCAGCCGGTGTAGTAGCCATAATCCCAGAGGCCATGATACCAGTACCAGTCGCTGTGGAAACCGAAGCAAGGCGATACGTACCACCATGGATCCCAGTAGCAGTAATCCCAATAGAAGGGATCGTAGTACGTCATGTTGTACCACGGATCGTAGATGTAACGGCCGAAGAGAGGATTGTGGAAACGACGGATACGATCGCTGTAGCCATAGTGCTCGACGATGAAAATCGTGTCGTGAACAGGCTCGAGATTGTAGGCCGACAGTGGGCTGACGCTGTCCATGGCCAACGGTGCGATCGAATCATTGGGAGAACGGCGGCGGTTGTAGTCGTCAATGTTCCAATCGTTGTTGGCATTGGTCGACCAGTTGTCCGAAGCCGTAGCGTTGTAGGCGGCATTACGTGCGCTCTTGCGGGTGTAGTAAATGTCGTCGTCCTGAGCTTTCGACGTGATTGCTGACGTCAGCGTCAACAAACCAGTCATAATTGTTAATAGCAAGCGTTTCATAGTCATACTTGGGGTTTAATTAGTACAAATGGTAGATAGAATAGTGCTAAAAAGATGCAAAAACTTAAAAATATCGATATTTTTGGTGCAAATATATGAAATATTTATTATATTTGCGCCGAAAAATTGATAATTTAACTCTTTTTTATCGAAATTTTAACATTTCATACGGGTTATGAACTATATTGAAGTCAAATTGCTCCCTGTTCCTTGCAGCGAGGAAGTTTGCGACATTCTGGCCGCTCTTCTGGCACCGCTCGGATACGATTCGTTCAGTACCGAGATGGCCGACGTCGAAAATCCCGATGCCGACCTCGTTACTGGCCCTCAGGAGCCTGTCGCACTCAAGGCTTACGTCACCGAACAGCAATGGGACAGCGAGGCCCTCAATGACCTGTTGGCCGACCTTCCGCTCGAGGGTGTCGAGGTGTCGTGGGTGGCAAATGTCGTCGAGATGCAGGACTGGAATCAGGCCTGGGAAGAAAGCCAGCAGTTCGAGCCGATAGTGATAGGCGATCAATGCTGTGTCCACTCTCCGGCTCTGCCAGCCGACAAGATTCCGGCCTGTCGTTACGAAGTGATCATCGATCCGAAGATGAGCTTTGGCAGCGGTACGCACGAGACGACCAGCCAGCTGCTCGAGGAGATTCTGGAGGTGCATTCGTCGGCAACCATCGCTCGCTCCCTCGATATGGGAACGGGCACAGGCGTGCTGGGCATTCTCTGTGCCGAGATGGGCGATGAGGTGCGAGCCATCGAGATTGACGACTGGGTCGCTGCCAATGCCGTCGACAACGTGCTGTACAATGGCCTGGCCGGCAAGGTCAAGGTGGAATGTGGCGATGCCTCGTTGCTTACCGAGGGACCAACGTACGACCTTGTCCTCGCCAACATCAACCGCAACGTACTCCTGGCCGATATGTCACGCTATGTGTCGGTGATGCAACCTGGAGCCACGCTTTTGCTCAGCGGCTTCTACGAGGAGGATGTGCCCGTCCTGCGCCAATGTGCCGAGTCGCTTGGCCTCGAATTTATCCGACAGCGCAGCCGCAATAACTGGACGGTCATGCGGCTGCGCAAGGCATAGGATTGATTATTCTTCGGTTTCGGCATCCTCAAGGTTTACCAGCCCGACGGGCAAGTCCATGAGGATGGTCTGTTCCTCGTCGTCGATTTCCAGCACAAGGTCATCGGCGGCGGGGATCATTAGTTCTTCCCCGTCATGATCGACGATGAACAGCACGTTGGCCGTCTGGTCGTTGATCTCGATCACCTCGCCCAGGGTCCCCAGATTCTTGTCGATAATGGTGTAGCCGATGTAGCCCAGTTCCTCTTCGACCTCCTCGTCGTACGCTTCCTCCTCCTCGGGCGTGAAGCATTTACGGTCGAAGAAGAGCTTCTTGCCGCAGAATTGCTCGGCTTTTTCCTGGCAGTCAACGTCTTCGAGGGTGAGCAGGATGGTTTCGCTCGAGCGGAACCGGTAACCCCTCAGGAAGAATGGGACGTAGATGCCGTCCATGTCGCACACCAGGTAGGGACACCTCTTCACATCGTGGAAAACCGTGTCGGTGACTGTGGCCTGCATTTCGCCTTTCAGGCCATGAAGTTTGGTGATGTAGCCTACCTCTATGAGTTGTTCTTGTGTTATCATATCTTTCGTTTTTATTCTGTTACGTTGAGACCGCTGTCCTTGATCGTGCCTAAAAGATCCCTCTGGTTGCGCTGGTAGAAGCGTGTCTCGCCCGAAATCTTCATCGAGCCGACGCCCTGGCACGAGACGATGAGGCTGTCGCACTTCACGTTGATCTGGCTGCTGCCTACGCCCTCGTTGCTGGCCGTGATCTTGCTGGCCTCCAGGTAGTCGGTCTTGAGGCTTCCGACGCCTTCCAGCCTCAGTTCTACCGGATTGCTGACGCGTACGGTATCGGCCAGGGTCAGGCTGCCTACACCTTGCATCTTAGCCGACGTGAGCGTGGGCGAGGTGATGGTAATGTCGAAGCCTCCCTCGTGATTGTTGCCGCTGGTTTCATCGTAGATGATCTTCAGCACGCCATTCTCTACATAGATCTGTGTAGCGTTTACCATGCTCTCCGGGCCATTGCATGACACGAAGAATTCGTCGCTGTCAACCTGTCGGTATGTTACCGAGCCTACGCCTTCGACCAGAATGTCGCTGAACGGATCGACATTGTCGTATCGGTTGATCATCGTTGTCTGGCCATGGTTGGTATAGGTCCAGTTCCAATTCCAGTTGCCCATATTGTTGACGGCTTTCCCGGTGAGGTTGATTCCGCTGAACAAAGTGTATCCTAACGCGATGATCCACAGCACGACCAGCAATGCCGAAACTCCGGCCGACAACGGTCTGTCGGTCTTCATCAGCCAGCGGCAGATAGCATAGATGGGCAAGGCTACCACGGTGATCAATGCCACGATCAGCAACGTCAGCATCCCCTTGTCGTCGTTGACCTGCTGTATCATGTCAGGCGCAAAGCCGAAGATGTGACCCAGGGTCGGTGCGTTGCACAGCAGGGCAATTAATGCCACGATCGGGAAGATGAAGGCAATGGCCATTCCTATGCCGATAATGATTAGTAATGCCTTCACACAGAGGGCTATCACGTCGGTAAAGGTCGTCAGGCATCCATTTCGCTGTGCCGTGGCTCTGGCGGTCGACGTCTGGTTGTTGGCGTTGTTGCCATATACCCCATGAGCGTGCAGCAGCTCGTCGTTGATGCTATCCGGATTGACAGGCTTTCCTTTCATGCGCAGGCGGTCCTCGGCCGTGTCGGCCTCGGGGGCTATCATCCAGAGCAGCAGGTAGACAAACATCGAACAGCGCAGGATGTAGGCAACGGCCTCGAGGAAGAAGGGCCAGTCCCATGTCATGGCCAGGAAGCACAAGACAGCATAGCCTAGGCGCCACATGGTCGGATCTTTCTGTCCGAAGTAGTGACAGAGGCCGGAAATGACGCCACCGATGCGTTTGTCCTCAGGGTCGCGGTAGAAGCGGCGGCGCTTCAGCCATTGTGCCCATGTCTCGCCTTCGGTGTAATTGTCAGGACCATAGGTGTGATTGTGTGGAGCGTCCTCGCGTCGGTCTTCGGTTTTGTGATTGTCGGCCTTAGGTCCGTCGGCAGTTACGTTGTCGGCCGGCTTGTTGGGACTTGCCACGTCGGGCAAGGCACCGTCGTTGGCATCGGTCATCTGTTCCGGATTGCCTACGGTCTGAATGATGTCCTTCACCTGCTCGATCGATATCGAACTCCAGCCATTGTCCTTCTCGCGGATGTCCCAGAAGAGCTCGGCCACGCGATGCTCGATGTCGTCGGCTATTTCCTCGCCACCGGCCTGTCGGCCGAAGTAGCTCTTCATATTTTTGAGGTATTGCTCCAGCAACTGGTGTGCATCCTCGTCGATTGTATATACGGTGCCAAAAAGATTGATCTGTACGGTACGTTTCATAGTTTTTCGTCGCTTTTTAGGATATTTACGGTTACGGTCAGCTCGTTCCATGCCGCATCCAGATGGCGGAGGAACTCCTCGCCATCGAGCGTCAGGGCATAATACTTACGCGGCGGACCTTGCGTCGATTCCTGCCATTCATACTTCAGCAGCTTGTCGTTCTTCAGGCGCGTCAGCAGGGGATAGAGCGTTCCCTCGACCACGATCAGCTCGGCTTCCTTCAGCTGCTGTATGATGTCCGATGCGTACGCTGGGCCTTTGTGCAACAGCAGCAGGATGCAGTATTCGAGCATTCCCTTGCGCATCTGAGATTTTGCGTTCTCGGTGTTCATAACTTCTGTGTTCAGTTTTTTGTTCAAGATCTCTTGGAGGGTTTGATTTCCATTTCCGTTTTATTCAAGTATACTTTTTTTCAAGATTGGCCTTCCTCGGAGCGAGGAAGAGCATTTTTCTTCCGAAGTGGTCTTCCGCGAAATTTTAAGGAAGAATTTTCGCCAAGATTCTTCCTTCTCAAAACGGGGAAGAGCATTTTTCTTCCGGAGTGGTCTTCCGCGAAATTTTAAGGAAGAATTTTCGCCAAGATTCTTCCTTCTCAAAACGAGGAAGCGCATTTTTCTTCCGAAATGGTCGTCCGCGAAACGAGAACAACAAATTTGATAACAAAATTGTGCTCTGCAAATCGAGGAAGCACTTTCGTCGTTTCGACTGGCTCGGCTCGGAACGTGGTTTGTTGTCCTTCGATGGTGCAAAGATATATTGTTTTAAGGTACTATGCAATACATAATACTATGATTTTGCAAAATAATAGGCAAAAACGAGTAACGTAACTTCGTTTTGCCATCTTGATTTGCCATTTCGTGGCCGTCATAGGCAGTAAAATGCCCTCATGCACGGCTCTTAGGGTAAAAGTTGTGTCATTCGGAAATAATTCGTATCTTTGTACCGCGTAAATCTTATACATATTTTATATATAATGAAAGCATCACTCACATTAGCCTTAGCCGCCCTCGTCGCGTTGCCTGCCCTGGCACAATACGAGGAGAAAGGACCATCGAAGCTTGTCGCCAATATTCCTATCGAGCAGATTGCCTCGGCTCGCCATCAGTTGTTCAACTTCGGCTGGCGATTCCAGCCCGGCAATCCTCAGGGTGCCGAGCGTACTGACTACGACGACAGCGCGTGGCGTAGCCTCGACCTTCCGCACGATATGCAGTTCGAGCTGCCTTGGGACGAGCAGGCAGGTGGCGCCCGTGGTTTCAAGGCCATGTGCGATGGCTGGTACCGCAAGTCGTTCCGTGCCGACAGCGCTTGGCTCAACCGGAGGGTGAGCCTCGACTTCGATGGCCTGATGTATTATGGCGACGTCTATATCAATGGCCATCAGGTGGCTTCGTGCGACTATGGATACGTAGGTTTCGAGGCCGACCTGACCCGTTATCTGCGCTACGATACCCTCAACGTTGTGGCCGTCTATGCCAATACCGGACCTGTGGCCGGCTCGCGTTGGTATACGGGTGGCGGTTTGTTCCGCGACGTGTGCCTCGAGGTGAAGAATCCTACGCGCATAGCACGTAACGGCATCTATATTACGACCCCTCAGATCTCCGAGGGACAGGCCACCGTGCAGGTGCAGGTCGAGGTCGAAGGCTGGCAGAAGCATAATGCTTCGTTGCAGGCCGTAATCCGCGATCCACAGGGTAGGGTAGTGGCACAGACCACCGGCCAGATGCCACAGCATACGCATCAGCAGACAAGCGAGGTGCTGCTCGCACCCGTCGACATCGTCAATCCCCAGCTATGGGACCTCGATACGCCTAACCTCTATACCGCCGAGGTAATCCTCACGGCCGATGCCGTAACGGCCGACTGCCTTGTCGAGACGTTCGGTATCCGCACCATCGAGTTCTCGCCAGAATTCGGCTTCAAGCTTAACGGCCGGAAGGTCTTCCTGCAAGGCATGGCCAATCATCACGACATGGGAGCCCTTGGCGTCGCCTCGTACGACCGTGCCATCGAACGCCTCATGTTGCAGGCCAAGGCTTTCGGTTTCAATTGCGTCCGCTGTTCGCATAACCCCTATAGTCGTTCGTTCACCCGTATAGCCGACCGCGTAGGCCTGTTGGTGGTCGACGAGCTGATCGACAAGTGGAGCGATACCGATTACTGGGGAGGCCGTCGTCCGTTCACTTCCATCTGGCACGAACTCATCCCCGAATGGGTGAAGCGCGACCGTAACTGTCCGTCGGTCATCCTCTGGAGCCTCGGCAACGAACTGCAGACGCGCAACGACTGGTGCGGCTTCCGTACCAACGACTGGGGCATCACCACCTACCGCATCTTCCGCGAGTATCTGCATCGCTTCGATCCTACCCGACTGACGACCGTTGCCATGTTCCCTGCCCGAGCCGGAGCCTTGCGTAAGGAGCCTGACGGTAGCGACATGCAATATGTGATTGCGCCCGAGCTGGCACAGGTCACCGATGTGTCGTCGTTCAATTATCAGAGCAACTGCTATGCCAAGTATCTGGAACACAACCCGGAGATGATCCTTTTCCAGAGCGAGTGCCAGACGTCGATGTTCCTTTGGGGCTTCTACAATATGGATCGCGATCGCTCGGTAGGCATGGCCTATTGGGGCGCTGTCGAATACTGGGGCGAGTCGAACAAATGGCCCAAGAAGGGCTGGAACTACTCCTTCTTCGACCATACGCTCAATACCTATCCTACGGCCTACCTTGTCCGCAGCGCCTTCGTCCCCGACGAGCCGCAGGTGCACATAGCCGTCAATGCCGGTCAGGGCGAGAGCATCAGCTGGAACGACGTGCAGGTAGGACGCCTGGACCTCAGCGAGGAATGGAACCACGAGGCCGGAGCCCTGAAGACCATCTATACGCTGGGCAATACCGAGGAGGTCGAACTCCTGCTCAACGGTCGTAGCCTTGGCCGCCAGGCCAATAACCTCTGGACATCGAACGAGGGCCTCGACCACTTCGACGAAGGTGCTCCTAACACCAAAAAGAATATGATCCTATGGCCCAACGTGCCTTTCGAGCCCGGAAAGCTCGTGGCCGTAGGTTACAATGGCGGTCGTGAGGTCTGTCGCCATCAGATCGAAACCAGCGGGCGTCCGGTTCGCCTCAAGGTCGAAGCCGAGACTCCGGCCGATTGGCATGCCGACGGCATGGATCTGCAGTATCTTCGTGTATGGGCCGTCGACAGCCGTGGCCGTCGTGTCTATGACGCTACACCCGAGGTCTCGTTCCGCGTCGAGGGCGAAGCCCGTCTGCTGGCCGTCGATAATGCCGATCATTACACCTCCGAATTGTTCACGTCCGACATTACCAGCAAGGCCATGCATCGCGGCTTTATTCAGGGTATTCTGCGCTCTACGCGTCAGGCCGGATCGGTTGTCGTGACGGTTTCGGCTCCTGGCTACAAGCCTGTAACACTTCGTCTCGCTACTCGTTAGGGCAGTCGTTGGCTGCCTGCCCCTTGATAAATCATTATTAACTACTAAAAGCTACAAAACACTATGGCAAACGTAATCGAACAGCTGACAGCTCTGCTGCAGAAGAATCCTACACTCGTCACACAACTTACCCAGATCGGCAATATCGAGGAAGCCGTGAAGCTCGTCAAGAGCAAGGGCCTCGAGATTGCAAAGGCCGAGCTGCAGGAATATATGGTCAAGAATCTGGTAAAGAATGCCGGTTCGGGCGATTTGTTGAAGAATCTGGGTGGCGCTGCTGCCGGTAGCGCGCTGAAGAATATGGCTGGCGGTGCTGCAGGCGATCTGCTGAAGGGCATGCTGGGCGGCAAGTAAGCATCGGACGTGCTACCATCGATACTGTCATAAAACAAGATTCTCTACCCCGTTGACAAGGTAGAGAATCTTGTTTTATGCAGTAATCTGTTCGTCGTATAGCCTTAATGAAGCGCCAGCTTGTAGATGCGAAGCGTGGCTGCCGCATCGAGCGGCTGATAGCCAGGCATCACCTCGCCCTTGTTGCGATGCAGGCGGGTGTTGAGCAGCTCGAGGTCAGGATTGGCAATTCCGAGCTGGGCAAACGTTACCGGCATGTGCAGGACATCGCGAAGCCACGTTTTGAGGGTAAGGGCTCCGGCCATGGCCACACGCTTCTGCTCGGACAGCGGCCAGGTGCTGACATCGTCAGCCTCGGCTTCGTCGGTAATGAGCGGCATGATGCCGAAGACGCGTACGGCCAGCTGTGCCACCTTGTGCGGATGAACGTCGGCCATATACTGCAGGAAAGCAGGGAAGATCACGGCAAGACCTGCACCATGCGTCACATCGTATTCGGCCGAAATCTCGTGCTCCATGGCGTGCGAATTCCAGTCCTCCTGACGGCCGAGCGAGCAGGTGTCGTTGTGCGCAATGGTACCGCACCACATGATGTTGGCACGAGCCTCGTAATCGAGCGGATCAGCAATTACCTTGGGTGCCTCGTCGATGATGGCCAGCAGGATAGCTTCGGCCATGCGGTCGCCAATCTGAACGTCGGGCGTGTTCGACATGTAGCGCTCGAGGATGTGAGCCATCATATCGGTGATGCCGCTGGCCGTCTGCCATTCAGGCAAGGTGAGCGTCAGTTCGGGATTCATCACGGCAAAGCGTGGACGCAGACGCATTGGCTGGCGGATGCCCAGTTTCTGGTGTGTCTGGGTGTTGGTGATCACCGAGTTGCCCGAACCCTCGCTGCCGGCAGCAGGGATGGTAAGCACAACGCCTACGGGCAGACATTCGCCGACGGGGGCCTTGCCGATGAAGAAGTCCCAGAAGTCGCCTTCGTAATAGTATCCGGCAGCAATGGCCTTGGCCGTATCGATTACCGATCCGCCGCCTACCGCCAACAGAAAGTCTGGCTGGAATGAGCGTGCCAATGCTACGCCTTCGCGTACCTTTGTATCAATAGGATTAGGCTGGACGCCACCTAGTTCGTTATAAGCGAGCGAGGCTTCGTCGAGCGAGGCCTTGACACGATCAAGCAGGCCTGATCGTACAGCCGAGCCGCCACCGTAAACAATCAGTACGCGATGGGCTCCATGACGGGTGCAGAGTGTACCTACTTCCTGCTCGCGGCCACGGCCGAAGCAGAACTCAGTAGGGGAATAGAATGTGAAGTTGTTCATAGTTGAGATTTTTTATAAGGCTAATCTGAAGCCATTGACATTAAGGTTGAACGATGGATTGTAGGATGTGCGTCGCGTGATGCGGCAATAACGGTTGATGTGTGCCCATGATCCACCACGAGCCACACGACGAGTACCGTCGGCTGGGCCCTGCGGATTGGTGACTGCCCCAGGCTGATAGTTGATGTACCAATCCTGACACCATTCCCAGAGATTGCCGCTCATGTCATAAAGGCCAAGCTCATTAGGCTGGCTCGAGGCCACGGGATGCGTGCAGCAATGGTTATCGACCTGATCCTGGAAATTCCAGTTCGACGTAAGGAAGTGCTCGCCACTATTGTTGTAATACCAAGCAACATGATGGAGCGAATCACTGCCGGCAAACTCGGTATGACGGCTCAGGTTGCCACCGCGTGCAGCAAATTCCCATTCGGCCTCGGTTGGCAGGCGGAAGTTGGTGCCCGTAATGCTGTCGAGTCGCTGCAGGAAGACCTGACAATCGGTCCATGAGACGCGATCGACAGGCAGATCCATACCAACGTGCTCGGACGGATTGCGTCCCATCACGGCCAGCCATAAGGCTTGCGTAACCTCGGTCTGACCGATGGCATAAGTATCGAGTGTGACATAGTGGCTGGGGAATTCGTCATGATAAGGCGTACTCTGTTCGGGGGTAGCGCCCATGGTGAATGTTCCGCCTTCGACGGTGACCATGGTAAACTCGACATCGCCTACGCGATAAACATGCTGCTGCTGGGCGGCAAGAGGGTCGGCGAGGAGCGCGATGACAAGAGCCAGGCAGAGCGAGGCTACGGCATTCAGGTTGTATCGTATCATTGTGTTTCTTGTTTTGATTTAAGCGGTGTTTTACTAAGATTCAAGAACGATGTGTATGCTTTCGGCTGCAAAGATAATGCAAGTTGTCGAAACGTCCAAGAAAAAGTGTGGTTTTTGTCGAAAAAAAACGTTTTTTTGCGGAAAAAGGAGCCAAAAATATGTTTTACAACATAAAAAGTAAAAAAAATGTTGCACGAATTTGCTCCGTATTGAAAATTCTGCTATATTTGCCCTCGGTTTTTTATCTTTTGCCACGAAAAATGGATATTGAAGACCGAAAAACAATATATACCTTAAATAAATAATAACATCTATGAAAGTCTACTCTTCGAAAGAGATCAAGAACATTGCCCTCCTTGGCAATGACGGTGCGGGCAAAACCACCCTCACCGAGTCGTTACTTTATGTCAGCGGCCAGATCAGCCGCAAGGGTCGCATCACCCAGCAGAGCACAGTGAGCGATTATTTCCCCGTTGAGAAGAACTATGGTTATTCGGTATTCAGCACCGTATTCCACACCGAATGGAACGGCAAGAAACTGAACATTATCGACTGCCCAGGTATGGACGACTTCGTAGGTCAGGCCATCACCGCAATGTCGGTAACTGATACCACAATTTTGTTGATCAATGGCTCGGTAGGCCTCGAAGTTGGTACGCAGAACCACTTCCGTCACACCGAGAAGATGCAGAAGCCAGTAATCTTCCTCGTCAACCAGCTGGATAGCAACGAGTGCGATTTCGAGACTCTTGTCGAAGACCTTCAGATGACTTATGGCACCAAGGCTGTGCCTGTACAGTATCCTGTCGAGACCGGTGAGAACTTCCACCAGCTGATCGACGTCATCCTGATGAAGCAGCTGACCTATACGGGCGATAACCCTACGCCAGTCATCGAAGATATTCCTGCTTCGGAGGTCGAGAAGGCCAACGAGATGCATCGCGCCCTGGTCGAGGCTGCTGCCGAGAACGACGAGGAACTGATGGAGAAGTTCTTTGAGACCGAGCAGCTGACCGAGGATGAGATGCGCGAAGGCATCCGCAAGGGTATGGTGACCCGTTCGATCTTCCCAATCTTCTGCGTCTGCGCAGGCAAGAACATCGGCGTAGGCCGTCTGATGGAGTTCCTGGGCAATGTCGTGCCATTCGTCGACGAGATGCCAGCCGTTCATAATACCCGCGGTGAGGAGGTCAAGCTCGATCCTACCGGACCTGCCAGCCTTTACTTCTTCAAGACAGGCGTTGAGCCACACATCGGTGAGGTTCAGTACTTCAAGGTAATGAGCGGTACCGTTCATGAGGGCGACGACCTGGTAAATGCCGATCGTGGCTCGAGCGAGCACTTGGCTCAGCTGTTTGTCTGCTCGGGTGCCAACCGCGAGAAGGTCAGCGAGCTGCAGGCCGGCGATATCGGTTGTTCGACCAAGCTGAAGGATGTCCGTACCGGCAACGCTCTCAATGCTGGCGGCCTTGATCACAAGTATAACTTCGTGAAGTATCCACAGTCGAAGTACACCCGTGCTATCAGCGCCAAGGTTACGCAGGAAACCGAGAAGATGATGCAGGCACTGACCCGCATGCGTCTGGAGGATCCTACTTGGGTTGTCGAGCAGTCGAAGGAGCTTCGTCAGATTCTGGTTCATGGCCAGGGCGAGTTCCACCTCCGTACGCTGAAGTGGCGCTTGGAGAACCTCGATAAGGTACAGATTGACTTCGCTCCACAGCGTATTCCATATCGCGAGACCATCACCAAGGCCGCTCGTGCAGACTATCGCCACAAGAAGCAGTCGGGTGGTGCCGGCCAGTTCGGCGAGGTACACCTCATCGTCGAGCCATACGTCGACGGCATGGAGGATCCTGTACTTTATACCCTCGGCGGTAAGGAGTATCGCGTTACGATGAAGGGTAAGGAAGAGGTCGACCTGCCATGGGGTGGCAAGCTCGTGTTCATCAACTCGGTTGTTGGCGGCGCTATCGATAACCGCTTCATGCCTGCTATCCTGAAGGGTATCCAGCAGTGCCTCGAGCAGGGCCCATTGACCGGTTCGTATGCTCGCGACGTACGCGTTGTAGTTTATGACGGCAAGATGCACCCAGTTGACTCGAACGAGCTTTCGTTCATGCTGGCTGCCCGCAATGCCTTCAGCCAGGCCTTCCGCGAGGCTGGTCCTAAGGTCCTCGAGCCAATCTACGACGTTGAGGTATTCGTGCCAGGCGAGAAGATGGGCGATGTGATGAGCGACCTCCAGAACCATCGTGGTATGATCGTAGGTATGGGCGCTGAGGCCGGTTACCAGAAGCTGCAGGCTAAGGTGCCGCTGTCAGAGATGGCCGACTACTCGACCACCCTCTCTTCACTCACACAGGGCGCTGCTTCGTTCATCATGAAGTTCGCAAGCTACGAGCTTACTCCTTCCGACATCCAGCAGAAGCTGATTGCTGCTCACGAGGCAGAAGTCGAAAAGTAAAGCCTAACATGTGTGCCATTATTGGCAAAAACACCCTATAAATAAAAAAAGATGCTCGAAAAACGAAATTTCGGGCATCTTTTTGTTTATCATATCGAAAAATTTCGTATCTTTGCGCGCAATATTATATCGCTTATCATCACACCATAATAACGACAATGATCGAAATGAAAAAGATACTTCGCCTGATGGCTCTTGCAATGGGCCTTTGTTTTGCTGACGTTCAGCCTTCGCTGGCCGCCTCGACGGTCGATACCTGCTTCGTGGGTGTCTGCATAGACAATCCTGCCGAACCATTTATCGTGCAGTCCGATGCGCAGGGCCGTAAGCTGGGTGTCGTCGAGAAGAACAGCCAGGGCAAGTCTGTGCTCTATACCAATTGTCCCTTCATCAAGGTGCTGAATGTCTCGACCGACGAGGTGCGCGACAAGAATACCCATGTATACCGTCTCATCACCTTCAACAAGGGCGAAGCTACCACCTACGACTACAAGCGTCAGCAGGCAGGTCAGCCACGTGTGTTCTCTCCGGTCAAAGTGCGCAACATGACCAATATGATCTACTTCCGAGTAGATAGTGCCAAGGTTGCCAACCTTTACTTCCGCCTCGAGGGCATGGAGAGCTATCAGCGCGATCTGCAGGTGCGTTATGCCGACAGTGCCGCCCCGGCCAACGTGATTGCTGCACTGGGAGGTCAGGCACCTTCGTCGCCAGAGGGCATAGAAAGTGGAGCTCCAACGGAGGTGTCTGACCCAGAGTCTTCGGCTACTCCTGCTGCTTCTCAGCCATCGACCAAGCGTAACGCGATGGATAACCGCGATGGTGACTCTAGCCAGACCAAGGTGATTGTCGGTATCCTATTGCTGCTGTTGCTCATTGCAGCCGCTGTATGGTATGCCATGAGCCTCAGCCGTAAGCGCAAGGAGCAGGAACTGCAGAACCTATCGAAGAACCTGCGCAAGCAGAAGGAGACCGCAGCTCAGCAGAACAAGGTGGTCGCCACTCCGGCCGCTAAACCAGCCGAGAGGCCAGCATCGAAACCTGCCGTTAAGGCTCCTGTCGCAGCCGCTGTGGCAGAAACACCTGGCGTGAAGGTTGTCGAAAAGATTGTCGAGGTTCCGGTAGAGAAGATCGTCGAGAAGATTGTAGAAAAGCGCGTCGAAGTCCCTGTTGAGAAGATTGTCGAGAAGCGTGTCGAGGTTCCGGTCGAGAAGATCGTCGAGAAGATCGTTGAAAAGCGCGTCGAGGTCCCGGTCGAAAAGATCGTTGAGAAAATCGTCGAGAAGCGCGTCGAAGTACCTGTCGAGAAGGTGATAGAGAAGCCTGTCGAGAAGATCGTCAATGTCGATCCAAATCCAGAGGTACTTCGTCAGGTAGAATCGCTGCGTACTATCCTTCAGCAGAAGCAGAATGAGTTGCAGGAGAAGGAGCAACAACTTATTGAGGCTCGCCGGATGGGTAACGCCGCCCTCGATGACGCCCGCAAGTTCGCCGAGCAGCAGATGACCCAGAGCCTTGACGCCGAGAAGGCACGCTCTGCGGCCGAGCTTGCTAATCTGCGCCAGCAGCTCGAGGCTGCACAGAACGAGACGCGCCAGAAGGTCGCTACCGCCGAGCAGCTGGTGGCAGCCTCGAAAGCCGCTGCCGAACAGCAGGTGGCCGAAGTTCAGCAGGCAGCAGATCGCCAGATAGCCGAAGCACAACAGGCTGCCGAACGTAAGGTCGCCGAGGCTCAGCGTAATGCCGAACAGCAGATTGCAGCACTGCAACAGCAGCTGGCGAGTGCCAAGGCCGATGCCGACAAGCAGATCGAAGCAGCCAAGCAGGCATTGAAGGCAGAGGCCGATCAGCAGATCGAGGCCGCCGTGGCCGATGCCCGCCAGCAGGCCGATGCTGCCGTAGCCGAAGCCGCACAGCAGGCACAGGCAACCATCGAAGCCGCACAGGCCGAGGCCAATGCCGCCAAGGCTCAGACTCAGCAGCTGATTGATCAGTTGCAGCAGCCGTTGCAGATTAGCCGCGATGGCCTGCAGTCGTCATTACTGCTCATTCAGGAACATGTGATGCTGATGCGCGAAGGCGTTGAGGCATTCAATGCCGATAACAACTACCACAACACGACGATGCACCTGTCGCAGAAGTTCAATAGCTTCATCAACTGGTTCGACCGCAACATCATGCAGGGCGAGGCTTCAGAGGCCAATACGGTCGACGGCCTCTATCAGCTGATCCAGGATAGCCTACGTCGTGATCTGGAGAATAACTACTCGTGGGTAGTCGAGCTGTTGCGCCTTTCGTCGTACAGCGCCATCTCTCCATTGTTCCTCAACGAGGTAAAGCGCTCGGGCATTCCTGTTGATAGCCTCAAGATTGCCGCCTCGGAGACAATGGCCCTGATGGGTCGCTACGGCATTACGCTGGTGATGCCTAACCTGTTTGTCGACGACTTCGAGCGCGACAACTTCAAGCTCAACAATGCTCCGCTCATCAATTCGTTCTATCCACAGGGCTTCAACGAACAGCAGTTCGCCAAGCGCGGTGTGATCTACGACATGATTCGTCCTGGTTACGCCATCGGCGGCCAGGTACAGAAGGTGCCTGAGGTCAGCGCCATGATGGCTATAGCCGACTAACAACCCGTACAATAGGCGATCAGCGCACGTTGTGCTATCGTGCGCTGATCTGCAAACATTCGCATTCATTATTATCTGTTTTTTATTTCAATAAAGGTATTGTGTTATGAATTATCCCATTTTAACTGCCGAGGAGGCAGCGCGTCTGATCAAGAATGGCGACGTAGTGGGCATCGGCGGCTTCTCATCAGTCGGCGTCCCCAAGGCTGTACCTGCAGCCCTCGCCAAGTATGCTGTCGAAGAGCATGAAGCTGGCCGTCCATTCAAGGTAGGCTTGATTACAGGCGGCGCCACAGGTCCGGCCATCGACACCGATCTAGCTCAGGCTCATGCCGTCAGCTTCCGTACACCATTCCAGTCGAACAAGGATATGCGTTCGGCCATCAATGCGGGCGAGGTACAGTACTTCGATGTTCATCTTTCGATGATTGGCCAGGATGTGCACTACGGATTCCTGGGCAAGATGGATGTAGCCATCATCGAGGCATCAGAGATTACGCCTGAAGGCAACCTCATCCTTTCGACGTCGGTAGGCATCGGTCCAGACCTGGCCGCACATGCTGATCGTATCATCATCGAGCTCAACCATGCACACGAGGGCAAGCTTACCGGCATGCACGATATCTATTTGCCTGAGCTCCCACCTTATCGCAAGCCTTTCATGATCACCTCGCCTGGCGATCGCATCGGTACTCCTGACCTCAAGATCGATCCTCGCAAGGTCATCGCTGTGGTCGAGACCAACTCGCGCGACAATCAGGCCGGCTTCAAGCCTCTCGACGCAGACACTCGTGCCATTGGTGCGCATGTCTCGAACTTCCTCGTCAACGAACTGAAGCGTGGTGGTATTCCTAAGGAGTTCCTGCCTCTGCAGTCAGGTGTAGGCAATATTGCCAATGCCGTCATCGGCGCCTTAGGTGACAATCCGGACGTTCCTGCCTTCTCGATGTTTACCGAGGTAATTCAGAATTCGGTGATGGACCTCATCATGAAGGGCCGTTGCAACTATGTTACTGGCTCGTCACTCTCTCTGACAGACGACTGTCTGGACATGATGTATGCCAACATGGACGTCTTCGGTGATCGTGTATTGCTCCGCTCGCAGGAGATTACCAATCATCCTGAATGTATCCGCCGTCTGGGCATCATCGCCCTCAATACGGCACTCGAGGCCGACATCTTCGGCAACGTCAACTCGACCCATGTCATGGGCACACGTATGATGAACGGCATCGGTGGTTCGGCCGACTTTGCTCGCAATGCATTCCTCTCGATCTTCACTACGCCATCGCTGGCCAAGGGTGGTGCTATTTCTTCGATTGTTCCTATGGTTACGCATACCGATTCGAGCGAGCACTCGGTCCGTATCCTTGTTACCGAGCAGGGCGTGGCCGATCTGCGTGGCAAGTCACCTTCGCAGCGCGCTCGTCTCATCATCGAAAACTGTGTACATCCCGACTACAAGCAGTTGCTCTGGGATTACCTCAAGCTCTCGGAGGGCAAGGGCTTCCATACGCCACATTCACTGCGTCACGCCTTCGCTATGCACATCGCATACGAGGAAACCGGCGATATGCGAAATGCACGTTTTTGACGTGCATTTCGCAAGTTAAACAGTTATAAAGGTAAAAAGCTCACGGCAGGTCGTGTTTTTTTGCCCTCCCTTTTAGCTCTTTGCTTCGCAGGGTTCAACGTTTTCGGCGAAAAACTATTTACTTTTTTACCTCTTCACCTTTTTACTTTCATCAATTGGATTGTTTCAACGTCACCATCCTGGGGTGTGGCAGTGCCAAGCCGACGCTGCGGCATTCCCCCACATCCCAGGTCGTCAATTTCCGAGGTAACCTCTTCCTGGTGGATTGTGGCGAGGGCGTACAGGTAGGCCTTGCCCGTAACCATGTGCCAGTCGGCAAGATCGGTCACATCCTGCTTTCGCACCTCCATGGCGATCATTGCCTGGGCCTCGTAGGCCTGATCTCGACGCTTGGTCTTGGCCAGCGCACGGGCGAGATTGTCATCCATGCCCAGGCCGATGCTGAACGTATCTTCCGTCCGCTGTTCGACTTCTTCTGTCCCGACTTGTCGATGACCGTTACGTTTCAGCCTTACGACCCACAGGTTTCGGAGATTATCTACGAGGACCGTTCGTTACTGATCCGTACCATTCCCCTCCATCATCGTGTGCCTACGGCTGGTTTCCTCTTCCAGGAGAAGCCACGCGAGCGTCATCTACTTGTCGACCGCTGCGAGGAACTCGGCATTCCTTTTGCCTATTATCCCGGCATCAAGCGGGGCCTTGACTGGACCGATCCTGAATCCGGTCGTGTCGTGCCTAACGAGCTTCTGACCTCCGATGCTACACCCAGCAAGTCGTATGCTTTCTGTTCCGATACGATGTATGCCGAAAGTATTGTGCCGATAATCCGTGGCTGCGACTTGCTCTATCACGAAGCAACCTATGGCGATCAGGATGCCGTCAAGGCACGTCAGCGCGGTCACAGTACGGCACGCGAGGCGGCTACCATAGCGCTCAAGGCCGAAGCTCGTCGTCTGGTCGTGGGACATTACTCCGCACAGTTTGTCTGCAGCCAGCAGGAACAGGAACTTCTGTCCGAGGCTCAGAGTGTCTTTCCGGCCACCGTTTTGGCTCACGAACAGCTGGTGCTCGACGTCTGAGCGGCATTTTGCCATTCTCTTGTGTCAGCATACGCTGCCCAATAATTACAAAATTGCATAATATAGTTGCAAATTTAAGCAAAAATGAGGAAAAAATGGCTAAAAATGAATTTTTTTGCCATTATTAGATACATCCTATCAATTTTTATGCTATCTTTGCCTCGCTTTTTTCGCGTATTGTGTTATAGGTTATAATTTCTCCTTATATTATAATATATGTACGCGCGAAGAGCCGAGATATCCGAACAATAATAACGTAGATATAAAATCGAGATGAAAATCCAGCTCCGTAGTGCCCAGACAACCGAGGGTCGTCGTATGGCCGGTGCCCGCGCCCTGTGGGTAGCCAATGGTATGAAGCGCGAGATGTTCGGCAAGCCGATCATCGCTATCGTCAATTCGTTCACCCAGTTTGTGCCTGGTCATACTCACCTGCACGAGATCGGTCAGATTGTGAAGGCCGAAATTGAGCGACAGGGTTGCTATGCCGCCGAGTTCAACACCATCGCCGTCGACGATGGTATCGCAATGGGCCACGATGGCATGCTCTATTCGTTGCCTTCGCGCGACATCATTGCCGACTCGGTCGAGTACATGGTCAACGCTCACAAGGCCGACGCTATGATTTGCATCTCGAACTGCGATAAGGTTACTCCTGGCATGCTCATGGCTGCCATGCGCCTCAACATTCCTGCCGTATTCGTCAGCGGTGGTCCTATGGAAGCCGGTAAGTACAAGGGCGAGAATGCCGATCTCATCACCGCCATGGTAAAGGGTGGCGATTCGACCGTCAGCGACGAGGAACTGGCCGAGATCGAAAGCTGTGCCTGCCCTGGCTGTGGTGCCTGCTCGGGTATGTTTACCGCCAACTCGATGAACTCGCTTACCGAGGCTCTCGGTCTCTCATTGCCAGGCAACGGTTCAATCCTGGCTACGCACGTAAATCGTATCCAGCTCTTCAAGGACGCTGCTGCACTCATCGTCAAGAATGCATTCAAGTACTATGAGGAGGGCGACGAGAGCGTACTGCCACGTTCAATTGCTACCCGTCAGGCATTCCTCAATGCCATGACCCTCGATATTGCCATGGGCGCTTCGACCAACACCGTTCTGCACTTGCTGGCCGTAGCCCAGGAGGCTGACGTCGACTTCAAGATGACTGACATCGACCAGCTGTCGCGTAAGGTGCCTTTCCTCTGCAAGCTGGCTCCAAACTGGCAGAAGTATTCTATCCAGGAGGAGAATCGCGCCGGCGGTATCCTTGGCATCATGGGCGAGTTGGCTAAGGGCGGTTTGCTTAACCTCAACTGCAAGCGCGTGAATGGCGCAACGTTGGGTGAGGACGTGCTGAAGTATAGCATCGTTGGACTCAAGCCAGAGGATATCAAGTATCCACGCACAGCGTTGAAGGGCATCGATCCTGAGGCTCTGCGTATCTACTCGTCAGCACCTGCCGGTAAGTTCTCGACCAAGATGGGTTCGCAGGATACTCAATGGGCTTCGCTCGACACGGATCGTGCAGAGGGCTGTATCCGCGACATCGAACATGCCTATACCAAGGACGGTGGCATGGCCGTACTCTTCGGCAACATCGCACAGGATGGTTGCGTCGTGAAGACTGCCGGCGTAGCTCCTGAACTGTGGCATTTCGAGGGCCCAGCCGTCGTATTCGATAGCCAGGAAGATGCCTGCGAAGGCATTTTGGGTGGCAAGGTCAAGAAAGGCGATTGCGTCGTTATTACTCACGAAGGTCCTAAGGGCGGTCCCGGCATGCAGGAGATGCTTTACCCAACATCGTACATCAAGTCGATGCACATGGGTAAGGAATGTGCTCTCATCACGGACGGCCGCTTCTCTGGCGGTACTTCTGGCCTCTCGATCGGCCACATTAGCCCTGAGGCTGCCAGCGGTGGCAACATCGGTAAGATCATGGACGGCGACATCATCGTCATTGACATTCCTTCACGTTCTATCAATGTGAAGCTCACCGACGAAGAACTTGCTGCTCGTCCACAGCAACCTCTCAAGCGTAATCGCGTGGTGAGCAAGGCTCTGCGAGCATATGCCCAGAGTGTGGCCAGTGCAGATAAGGGCGGAATTCGCATCATTGAATAATAATACTAGTCACTCTAGAATTTACTAGAATCCCTAGCAAGATAATATGGAAAAAATCAGCGGAGCAGAAGCATTGATGCGCTCACTGGAGCACGAAGGGGTAGATGTCCTCTTCGGATATCCAGGCGGTGCCATCATGCCAACTTACGATGCACTCTACGACCATAAGGATACGTTGAATCACATCCTGGTTCGTCACGAACAGGGAGCCGTACATGCAGCTCAGGGCTATGCCCGTGTGAGCGGCCGTGTAGGCTGTGTGATTGTCACCTCTGGCCCTGGCGCCATGAACACTATTACCGGCATTGCCGATGCAATGATGGATTCTACTCCACTTGTGGTGATTTGTGGCCAGGTAGGTGCTGCCATGCTGGGAACGGATGCCTTCCAGGAGGTCGACGTCGTAGGCGTCACCCAGCCTATCACGAAGTGGAATTACCAGATTCGTCGTGCAGAGGATATTGCCTGGGCTGTAGCTCGTGCCTTCTATATTGCTAAGTCTGGTCGCCCTGGCCCTGTAGTCTTGGACTTCACCAAGAATGCTCAGACAGCGATGATCGACTATGAACCGCAGAATGTCGATTTTATCCGTTCGTACAAACCCGTACCTCAGTGTGAACTCTCAATCATTGAGGAGGCAGCCAAGATGATCAACGAGAGCGTGAAGCCATTCATGCTCGTCGGTCAGGGCGTGGAGCTTTCAGGTGCCAACAAGGAACTCCTTGCATTAGCAGAGAAAGCTCAGATCCCATTCGGCACCACCTTCTTAGGTCTTTCTGCTGCGCCATCAGATCATCCATTGAACATGGGCCGACTGGGCATGCACGGTAATTTGGCTCCTAATGTGATGACCAACCAGTGTGACCTGCTTATTGCCGTAGGCATGCGTTTCGACGATCGTGTCACTGGCAACTTACGTACATACGCCAAGCAGGCTAAGATCATTCATTTCGAGATTGATCCATCGGAGATCGATAAGAATGTGAAGGTCAATCTTGCCGTGCTGGGCGATTGCAAGCAAACCCTAGCCGATGTCACGCTTTTGGTCGATGAAGCAAAGCATGATGCTTGGATTAATGGTTTTGCACCTTATGCCGACAAGGAGAACAACAAGGTCATCCAGCCTGCCATTCATCCTACTGAGGGTCCATTGCTTATGGCTGAGGTTGTACGCAAGGTGAGTGACGCCACCCATAACGAGGCGATCATGGTAACCGACGTAGGCCAGAATCAGATGTTCGGCTGCCGCTATTTCAACTTCACTAAACCACGTTCGGTTGTAACCTCTGGCGGTTGTGGAACGATGGGCTTCGGCATTCCTGCTGCTATGGGTGCTTGCTTCGGCGCTCCAGACCGTACGGTATGTATGTTTGCGGGCGATGGTGGTTTGCAGATGACCATTCAGGAGTTCGGTACCATCATGGAGCATCAGATTCCGGTGAAGATGATACTGCTGAACAATAACTTCCTGGGCAATGTCCGCCAGTGGCAGTATATGTTCTTCAACAAACGCTACTCGTTCACCCCGATGACCAATCCTGACTACGAGCTCATTGCTAAGGGTTATGGTATTCCATGCCGCACCGTAGTAGAGCGCGAGGATCTGGATGCTGCAATTCAGGAGATGTTGGCTACCGATGGCCCTTACCTCCTGCAGTGTGCTGTCAAGGAAGAGGATAACATCCTGCCAATGACCCCTCCGGGCGGTAATGTGGACGAGATGCTGCTTGAAGTCCGCTGACTTCAAGAATTACAAATTACTAATTACGAATTACGCCTAGCGTAGGATCTTATGGTCGATGTGATTAGTAATTGGTAATTGAAAGAAGTAATTCGTAATTTGTAATTCGTAATTATTATGGAACATAATTATGGCGCTGCGGAATGTGGCGACTGCAATACCTGCGACAAGAAGTGCAATGAGCAACAGGCTCAAGACGCTCTTCTCGCTGCCGTGCAGGCTGCTGCAGCTGTCGATCGCAACTCGTACGAGAAGAATTTACGACGTGAGCGCCTGGCTTCGCAACCGCAGTCGCCGGCCAACGTGTCGTTACAGCGCGAGACGTTCAGCAAGAATGCTGTCGTTCGTCCTGATACGCCCAACTTCGAAGGTGCTCAGCTCAGTCAGAACCACGAGGGATTGACGCTCTATACCCTGATCATCTATTCAGAGAACTTTGCAGGTATCCTCAACCAGATCACCGCTGTCTTTACTCGTCGTCAGGTCAACATCGAGTCGCTCAATGTATGTGCTTCTTCGACTCCGGGCGTACATAAATACACTATTACTTGTTACTGCAAGCAGGAAATGGCCGAGATGCTGGTGAAGCAGATCGAGAAGAAGATCGATGTCTTGCAGGCTAACTGCTTCGTCGATCAGGAGATCTTCATCAACGAGACCTCGCTGCTCAAGCTCTCTACGCCGATGGTTTTGGCCGATGCTGATATTTCACGCATCGTGCGTCATCACAATGCTCAGATGGTAGAGGTCAATCCGACCTACACCACCGTGGTCAAGACCGGTATTACCGCTGAGGTGCTTTCGCTCTTCGAACAACTCAATGCCAAGGGCTGTGTGCTTCAGTTCGCCCGCTCGGGACGTATCGCCATCACTCGCTCTTGCATCGAACGTCTCGATCAGTACCTCACCAAGCGAGAGGAGGAGAGGGCAGAGGCATAAAACCTTGCCACCTGACCTATTAATGTGCAGATATTATGACACCTCAAATTATAACAGTATACATTATCCTGGCAATCCTGATTCTTGCCGTGTCCGGATTCTTTGCTTTCATGGGTTATCGTATCTGGCATAATAATCCGATAGAGGCTTTCAAGCCTTTGTTTCGGGTGAATGAGGAGCGATTTCATCCAGATAGACAGTTACGGGTTCGGGGTGGATTCTTTTACATCCTTTCGCTTTATCTGCTCTTTAGCCAGGTCAGTTCTTTCCTTCATGTTTCAAGCAAGTTTTCGATAGCGATAATCGTCATACTCGTGCTTGCTTCAGTCATTTGCGGAATTGTAGGGTATGTCTGGGCAAAAAAGAAATAGAAATAACAAATAATTTTTAATTCATAATTTTTAATTTTTAATTTAATTATGGCACAGTTAAACTTTGGTGGCGTTATTGAGAACGTCGTAATGCGTGAGGAGTTCCCTCTCGAGAAGGCTCGTGAGATCTTGAAGGACGAGACCATCGCCGTTATCGGTTATGGTGTACAGGGCCCTGGTCAGTCTTTGAACCTTCGTGACAATGGTTTCAACGTAATTGTTGGCCAGCGTGCAGGTAAGACCTATGAGAAGGCTGTCAGCGACGGCTGGGTACCAGGCGAGACTCTCTTCAGCATCGAGGAGGCAGCTCAGAAGGCTACCATCATCATGTGCTTGCTCTCTGACGCAGCAGTAATGAGCGTATGGCCAACCCTGAAGCAGTACCTCACCCCAGGTAAGGCTCTCTACTTCTCACACGGCTTCGCTATCACCTGGAATGATCGCACTGGCGTTGTTCCTGGCAAGGATTATGACGTAATCATGGTTGCTCCTAAGGGTTCTGGCACCTCACTCCGTACCATGTTCCTCGAGGGTCGTGGCCTCAACTCTTCATACGCAGTATATCAGGATGCTACCGGCAAGGCTATGGATCGTACCCTCGCCCTCGGCATCGGTATCGGTTCTGGCTACATGTTCGAGACTACCTTCCAGCGCGAGGCTACTTCTGATCTCACCGGCGAGCGCGGCTCACTGATGGGCGCTATCCAGGGTCTTCTCCTCGCTCAGTACGAGGTTCTTCGCGAGAATGGTCACTCACCTTCTGAGGCATTCAACGAGACCGTTGAGGAGCTCACCCAGTCACTCATGCCACTCTTCGCTAAGAACGGTATGGACTGGATGTACGCTAACTGCTCAACCACCGCTCAGCGTGGCGCTCTCGACTGGATGGGCCCATTCCACGATGCTTGCAAGCCAGTTGTTGAGAAGCTCTACAACTCTGTAAAGACCGGTAACGAGGCTCAGATCTCGATCGACGCCAACTCTAAGCCAGACTATCGTCAGGGTCTCGAGGCAGAGCTCAAGGCACTCCGCGAGTCAGAGATGTGGCAGACCGCTGTCACCGTTCGCAAGCTCCGTCCTGAGAACAACTAATCTCACGATAACGCATACTCAAAACTGCCGCGATGGACGTTCCATTGCGGCAGTTTTATGTGTTATTGATAGCAGTTTTATACCCATAAACCAGAGGCCATCCGGTTTATTGCTTCGCCTTGCTTCCTCAAATCGCGGAGCATTGTTTTGTTTGCAGAATAGTAAGCTTGCGTTTTGCTGTAGCTTTTTTTCTGACGGAATGGCCTTCCTCGATTTTATGGAGACTATTTCGCAGGCGAATTGCTCTTCCTCGATTCGCGGAAGACTATTTTGCTGGCGAATTGCTCTTCCTCGATTTGTGGAAGACTATTTTGCTGGCGAATTGCTCTTCCTCGATTTGCGGAAGACTATTTTGCTGGCGAATTGCTCTTCCGCGATTTGTGGAAGACTATTTTGCTGGCGAATTGCTCTTCCTCGTTTTTATAGAGTCTGTCTGGAAACAAAAATGCACTTCCGCAAATTGAGGAAGCGCATTTTTGCTTTGGGGTACAGTTTAGACCAACTCGCCGATCAGTGTTGCCGACGATGCATCGGTGATACGCACCATTACGAGGTCTCCGGGGTGGGAATCACCCTTCGGGAAGACAATCATCTTGTTCTGCTGCGAGCGGCCGCACATCTGTTCGCGGCTGCGCTTCGAGTAGCCTTCGACCAGCACCTCGAACGTCTTTCCGATGTCGCGACGGTTCGAGGCCAGCGAGAGTTCGTTCTGCAAGGCAATAATCTCGTTCAGGCGACGGATTTTCTCTTCCTCAGGTACGTCGTCCTCGAAGTGGCGGGCTGCATAGGTACCAGGACGCTCGCTATACTTGAACATGAAAGCTGAATCGTAGCCTACCTCGCGCATCAGCGAGAGGGTGTCAGCCTGATCCTGAAGCGTCTCGCCACAGAAGCCACAGAAGACGTCGGTCGAGATGCCACAGTCAGGAATGTAGCGACGCAGGGCTTTGATACGGTCCAGGTACCACTCGCGGGTGTACTTGCGGTTCATCTTCTTGAGTATGGTGTCCGATCCGCTCTGAACGCACAGATGCAGGTGATTGCAGATATTCTTGTGCGAAGCCATGGCTTCGATGATCTTGTCGGTCAGGTCGTGCGGATTGCTGGTTGAGAAGCGGATGCGCATCTCGGGTGCAGCTTCGGCTACGATGTGCAGCAGGTCGGCAAAGTCGACAGTACCGTCCGGACCTTCCCAGAGGTAGCTGTTGACATTCTGTCCCAGCAGAGTGACCTCGCGGAAGCCTTTCTGCTGGAGGTCGTTGAGTTCGCGCAGAATCGAGTCGACAGCACGTGAGCGCTCACGTCCACGTGTGTAAGGCACGATACAATAGGTGCAGAAATTGTTGCAACCGCGCATGATGCTGATAAAGCCGCTGATCCGGCTGCCCGGCATGCGCCGAGGCAGTACGTCGCGGTAGGTCTCGGTGGTCGACAGCTCGACGTTGACGGCTGTCTGTCCCTGCTCGGCCGCGCTGACCAGGTTGGGGAGGTCGAGGTACGAATCGGGTCCAGCCACGAGGTCGGCACCATGTTGTATCAGTTCCTCGCGTACACGCTCGGCCATGCAACCCAGCACACCTACGATGAGGGAATGCTTCCTCTTGAGAGACTGGAAATACTGCAGTCGGCCATAGATCTTCTGCTCGGCATTATCGCGCACCGAACAGGTGTTCATGAACACGACATCGGCCTGCTCGACACTGTCGCAAAGGTCGTATCCAATGGTCTGCATAATGCTGGCCACAACCTCGCTATCGGCCACATTCATCTGGCATCCGTATGTCTCGATAAAGAGTTTTTGCATAGTTTTGGTTAAAATATGTTTAATTTTTCGCTTTTTCTTGTATATCCTTTGCAAATTGATAAATTTACACTATCTTTGCAGCGAAATTTATCATAGTTAAGGTTTAGGTTAATAATGCAAGTCTGCCTGTGAAGGTGGGCTTGTTTTCTTTGTGTGTATTGCTATACAAAGAAGCAAAGCGGGCCTAAAGTAGACGAAAAAGGCTCGAAAAATGCGTTTTCGGGGCCAAAAGTTTGCAAGAGTCGCCAAAAATCCTTACATTTGCCGCCGCAAAGATACGCATTTTTTCATAAATACGCAAATAATAGGCTATGATTTATACAAAAATGACCCCTGAAGAGGCTGCGGCGCTCATCAAGGATGGCGATACACTGGGTTTTAGTGGCTTCACGGCTGCAGGAACGCCACGAGTGGTACCCGCTGCACTGGCACGTAGAGCCGAGGCCGAGCATGCTGCCGGACGTCCTTTCAAGGTGAACCTCTACACCGGAGCCGTCACCAACGATGCGCTCGACGATGCCCTGGCTGCTGCTCATGCCGTCAATCGTCGTATGCCTTTCAACGGATCGGCCGTAATGCGCAAGGCTATCAACAGTGGCGAGGTGACGTATACCGACCTTCATCTGTCGATGGTAGGCCAGTATGTGCGCTATGGCTTCCTGGGCAAGGTAGACGTCTGCATCATCGAGGCCGTAGGCATCACTGACCTGGGCGAGATTACCTTGAGCGGTGGTGTTGGCTGCGTGGACACCTATGCCAAGGTGGCCGACAAGATTATCGTCGAGCTTAATTCTGCTTATGACGAGCGTATTCGTGGCATGCACGACATCTATACGCCGGCTACACCTCCGGCTCGTCGCGAGATTCCGATCTACGAGCCGACGGATCGTATCGGTTCGCCTGTGCTGCACGTCGACCCGAAGAAGGTCGTGGCCGTCGTCCCATGTCATTACAAGTATGGCGTACAGCCTTTCACCCCGGTCGACGACCTTACCAAGCAGCTTGGACAGAACGTGGCCGACTTCCTGACCAACGAGATTCGCGAAGGACGTATGCACGAGGGTCTGCTGCCTATCCAGAGCGGAGTGGGCAACGTATCGAACGCCATCCTGAACGCTCTGAAAGACGCACACGACATTCCTCCTTTCACGCTCTATACCGAGGTGCTGCAGGATCAGGGTATCGATCTGATTGACCTGGGCCGTTGTACATTTGCCTCGACAGGTTCGTTGGCTGTCAGTGATGCCGTATACGAGCGCATCATGGACAACATCGACTTCTACAAGCAGCACATCATCCTGCGCCCTTATGAGGTTTCGAACCATCCGGAAGTAGTTCGCCGCCTGGGCGTCATCGCCATCAATACGGCCCTTGAGGCCGACCTTTCAGGCAACGTTAATTCGACGCATGTGATGGGCACGAAGATGATGAATGGTGTAGGCGGTTCGGCCGACTTCGCCCGCAATGCCTACCTGTCGATCTTCATCTGTCCTTCGACGGCAAAACATGGTGCTATCTCGGCTATCGTGCCGCTGGTAAGCCACATCGATTCGAGCGAGCATTCGGTCATGGTCATCATCACCGAACAGGGTGTGGCCGACCTTCGCGGCCTGTCACCTCGCGAGAGGGCCGAGGCCATCATTGAGAACTGTGCTCATCCGAGCTATCGCCCATTGTTGCGCCAATATCTGGCAAAGGCCGAGGCTGAGGGCTGTGGCCATACGCCATTGTCGCTCGAGCATGCATTCTCGTTCCATCGCGAGTTCATGAAGAGTGGTGATATGCATAATACCTGTCTGGATTGACCACCGAAGTAAGCCGAAAGGTTACGAATTTATAAGAAAATGTAACGAAAACGTAAAAAATCATGCGATTTTTTACGTTTTTTCGTGCCTGATACGCTATGTATCATTTTTTATTTGTATCTTTGCACACACTAACTACACGCATTCGTAACGAGAAACAGATGAGAAAAATCATGAAAAGCCTTGCCCTTGGGGTATTGTGGCTGGTTGCTTCGGCATCCACCCTGATGGCACAGAGCGCACAACTATACACGACGGCTGAAGGATTGCCAAGCTCACATATTTCGCAGCTGATGTTCGATCCGCAGGATTTCCTGTGGGTCTCGACCGACTTGGGCCTGTCGCGCTTCAATGGCGAACGCTTCACGAACTATCAGGCCGAATACCAGAACCCATATCGCTTGCAGGAGAGCCAGATCAATTCGCTCTACATCGACCGCGATGAAAAGTATTGGGTGGCAGGTTGTGACGGCTTGTATTACTTCGACCATGCGCTGAACAGCTTCCATTACTATCCGATGAGCCCAACGCGCAACGATATCAGCGTTGCGGCCATTGCAGACCATCCTTATCGCGAGCACACCCTGATCTTGACTACATTCGGATGGGGTGTGAGAGTGTTCGATACCGAAAGCTTTACGACCGACAGTACAGCCACGCAGGAGTTGCAGGGATTGCTGGCACAGACGCCATCGAACATCCTGGTGGATAAACTCGGCCGTCTATGGGGCTTTGAGGGCAGCGAGGTTGAGATAGTCGACCTGAAGAGCAAGCATGTACTGCGCCTGAGCGACGTAAATCCTCAACTCAAGACCGAGCGCTTGTATCTGGCCGCTGTAGTTCAGGACGAGGTCAACGATTGCCTCTATCTCGGTACGGGTAACCGCGGTGTGCTGCGCGTCGATCTAAATACCCTCGAGATGCGCCCGTTGGACATGTCTATCCAGATTGTCTCGGCCTTAGCCATGGGCCCGGACCACCTGTTATATATTGGCACCGAGACGCAAGGCCTTTGGCGTTACGATCCAGTGCGCAATCAGGGCGATCCGATGGTTTCGGCCCGTCTGATGCGCTTCGGGCAGAACAAGATTCACAGCATCGCCTTCGATTCACAGCGTAACCTTTGGCTGGGACTTTACCAGACAGGAGTAGTGGTGTTGCCTCATCGCGAGAGCAGTATATTCACGCGCGAACCTATATCATATATGCGCGATGCAGGCCCGAACCTTGCGTCGGTGACGGGTTTCGCCTCGCTGCTCGATGGCAGCCGTGCCTATGCGCTCGATGGTGCAGGAATCGTGATTGATCGGCCTGACGGACAGCATGAACGCTATACGATGCGTAACACCGAACTGGCGACCAATGCCATCCTGGCCCTGATAACCTTGCCTAGTGGAACCCTGATGGTGGGTACTTATCAGCACGGTGTCTACCTGATCGGGCAGGATCACAAACTGCGTCGTGAACCACGTCTGGCTGCGCTTGATCGTGCGTCGATCACCGACTTCGAACATGATACGTTGACGCATACCATCTATATAGCCACGAACGGACAGGGACTTTTCGCATTGAACTACGATACGAACGAACTGAGTCGGCCTATTCCTGACAGCTACGGCATCGGATGGCTGACCAACCTCTTCCTGACCTCAGACCGCCGCTTGTGGCTGAGCCGTGCTGATCACCTGAGTTGTCTGGACCTGAAGACGGGCGATGTGCTGGCTCCGCATCAGCCTAAGTCGCGCGTGGTCGTGAACGGTTTTGCCGAGACAAGTGACCATCAGCTCTGGCTGGCGTCGAACTATGGCCTGTTGCGCTACGACCAGGCAACCGACAGCCTGATGCTCATCGCCGAACCAGACAACAAGCCTCGTCGTCACTATTCGGCCCTGATGAGCAGCCTGGACGATCGTCTGTGGTTGGCTTCGGCCGGATGCATCACGATGTACGACAGTCGCCAGAACCGATTTGTAGACTATATTGATCCTGTAATCGCCGAGGTGGGAACGATCAACTACCACTCGTCGAAACGATGGGCTGACGGATCGTTCAGTTTTGGTGGTGACAATGGCGTGATAGACTTCCGACCAGAGGACGTAGACAACTTCCGTCATCCCAGCCATCAGTTACTGCTGACTAGCCTGTGGGTCGACAACGTCCCGACCGACTATGATCCGATGGTAGGCAGTGATAACGTGCTGGACAAGGCCCTGTGGTGTGCTACGGAGCTGAAACTTCCGGCTGACAGGGCATCGTTCTCGGTGTCGTTCACGATTCAGGATATCAGTGGTGAGACAGGCGTGGCCTACAGTTATAGATTGAGCGGCTACGAAGATGTATGGCATCCATGTCACGGAGGAAGCAAGACCGCCAGTTATCATTCGCTGTCGCCTGGTAATTATGTGCTTGAGGTCCGTGCCAGACAGGAAAATGCGTTGGATGACGAGGAGGACGGCAGCGTGATGCGACGACTGAAGGTGCGTATACTTCCGCCATGGTATGCTACCTGGTGGGCTTCGCTACTATGGTTTTTACTGCTGATTGTGGCAGGATGGCTATCGGCTCGACAGATTATCGAGCGTCGCCGTGCACGTCATCGCCTTCGTGAGGCTGAGACCGAACGCCAGTTGAAGGAGGGAAAGCTGAATTTGCTGACATCTGTGAGCCATGAGATCAAGACTCCTTTGACGCTGATCATCTCGCCTTTGCGCAAGATGATGGGCCGCAAACAGGATCCTGCTACTCAGTCGGTGCTCGAAATGATGTATCGTAATGCCTTGCGCATCCTGATGCTGGTGAACCAGCAGATGGACGTCCGTCGACTGGATCGTGGTGAACTGACGTTGCATGTGCGAGAACTGCCACTGCGAGGATTCCTGGACGACTTGATGCAATACTTCAGTTCGGTAGCACTGAGCCGCCATATTACTTACACGTTGAATTTGCCTGAGGGACAGGACGAGATGACGCTGTGGGCCGACCCGGCACAGCTCGACAAGGTGGTGATGAATCTGCTTTCGAATGCTATCAAGTTCGTGCCAGACAATGGCCGCGTGAGTGTAGACGTGACGCAGGATGAGGCCAATGGCCGTGTACGCATTACCGTATTCAACAGTGGATCTCAGTTGCCGGAAGGACAGCAGGAAGCTGCTTTCAGCGGCATCGGATTGACCATCGCTCGCGAGATTACCAGCTTGCATCGTGGCAAGCTGGCAGTACGTAATCTGGACGACGGTGTGGCCTTCGACGTCGATCTGCTGACGGGTAACAGCCACTTTACATCTGACGAATTGGTCGTCGTGAAACGCGAAGCCGAGCCTGAGCCAGAAACCGAGCAGCGTATAGAGGTAGCCGCTTCGGCCACGGTCGAGGAGGAGGATAAGGATCGCGAGTTGGTAGAGCAGCTGAACGATGAACTGCGCGAGAAACAGCGCATGCGCGAACGTCGTACAGCACTCGAACCTACTGATGCTGATCCGGTCAAGATGTCGTCGGCTGACGAGAAGCTGATGCGACGGGTGATTGACCTGATTCATAAGAACATCGGAGACTCGGAGTTCTCGGTCGAAACATTGAGCACCGAGTTAGGCATCAGTCGTGTGCATCTGAACCGCAAACTGAAGGACTTGCTGGATATTTCACCTTCTGTGCTTATCAAGTCAGTCCGACTGAAGCAGGCCGCCTTGCTATTGATTCAGAGCAACGTGACGGTAGCCGAGGTTGCCTATTCGGTAGGCTTCTCGAGCCCTGCCTATTTTACCACAAACTTCACACAGTACTATGGCATGACGCCTAAGGAGTTTACTAATACCTATTCGGAGGATCCGGATTCTCCAGAGCTGAAACAGCTGTTGGGATGATTTAAGGTCGAACGAAAAGCGTAATAAAAGAGTTAAAGAGTTAAGGAGTGACCTGGAGGTCGCGCACCTTAACTCTTTAACTTTTTGTTTATCTGTCTAATGATTCAGAGAATCAGAAGGTCATCTTACGGCCATTGACAATGTAGATCTGGCCACGAACTGGAGCGCTGACACGCTGGCCGAGGATGTTGTAGATGACAGCATTGCTGTTGATGCTAACACCGTTGATCGAAACTGGAGTCTCAACTTCGACGAGCTTACCGACCTTGACGCTAATGACGGTAGTGTTAGCCCAGTTAGCACCCTTGATGGCATGGAGGTGAGCAAAGCCGTAAGCATCGACGATAGCCTTGATATCGACGGTGTAGACAGTGCAGTTTTCGCCAGCCTCGACAGTCTCCCAGCCATAGTTCTCGCGATCGCGTGGGAACTCAACGTTGACGGTACCATTGTCCTCGACGCGGTTGAAGAGGAAGCGTGGCTCGCCTTCGGTAGCCTCGGCTACGATGACATCGTACTCGCTGAGGTCAGCATATTCGAGGTAATATACATTGCCGTTGCCATAAGGCATACCGGTAGACTCGCCGAGTACATAGTCGCACCAGGCAGCCTCTTCGGTCTGTTCTGCGCTGGCATCAGCAGCAGTCCAGTGGTGGAACATGTCAGCGGTGAGGTCCTCGTACTGCATTTCAGTCTCGGCGTTAGCTGCGAATACCATCATGGCTGCAGCTGCAAGCATGTAGAATTTTTTCATAATAGAAAAAGGTGTTAATAGTGAATAATAAATAAAAGGGTGAAAAGTTATTTCATTGGGAGGTACCAGTTCTGCTGTTCCATCAGGCGAGCACGCAGAGCATCGTCGGACGAGCCGTTGCGGCGGGCAATGCGATCAGCCAGATAAGCTGGATCGGAACGACGCAAGGCAACGCGGAGCAGATCGAAGAAGCGCTGTCCTTCGAAGCACGTCTCGAGAGCCAGTTCGTCGATGATGAGGTCTTCAACCAGCGGCTGCTGGTAAGCAATGATCTGCTCGGGAGTAGCAGTAGTGTCAGAAGGCATAGGCAGGATATATTCAGGATTGACGGGTGCATCGCCCGAGCCGTGTGAATGGATTCCCACCGTATTTTCAGGATAGAAGTCGGCCTCGCGGAATGACAACAGGGTACCAGCCTTCTCGCGCTCATAAGGTGCAATGACATGGACATCGTTGCGTACCAGCGTCTCGTTCGACAGTCCGTACTTCAGCACGGCAAAGGCGGCCGATGGGAAACCTGCGCGGTTGAGAGCTTCGGCAAAGTGAAGATAGATAGTCGAGATTCGATAGAGGATGACAGCCTCGTTCGCCGAGAACTTGTTGATGGTCTGATAGGTGTCGTTGTACTTGTTGCCGGCAGCTACCGAGCGCTCGCTGGTGACAGCAAAGAGGCGCAGGTCGCCTTGCAGCTTACGGTCGTTGCCCAGAATGGCAAGGGCAGAGTCGGGCGAAAGGTAGACGGTATCGCGCTTGTGCGAAAGGGCGTCCTCATACTCGAAATAGTAACTTTGAGCAGCCGACAGGCGTACATTGGCTTCAGACCATGTGAGCTGATAGTAGTAATCATTGTCCTCGGTCGAGCAATAGAGGTCGTTCAGCGTTGAGACGGTTCCGTCAAAGACATTGGTCTCCATGGGAATGTAGCAGATCACCTCATCAAGATCGATGTTATTAATGCTGTGGGAATAGCCATTGATCAAAGCAACGGGAGGATTCTGGCTAGTGCTCCAGTATGCACGGTTGATGCTGGTCGGCTTTGGGTCATCGAGGTTGGCAAGATAATCGTGATAGTATTGCGCTGCCTCGTCGTAACGTCCAGCCCAAAGGCACAGCTCACCCAGCATTACACGTACCGGAATAAAGAACTTGGCCGATTGGAAGAACGAGATTGCACCGTAATCAAGTTCGTAGGTCCCGATGTAAGGCTTCAGGTCGTCAATGAGCCAGTTGCAGACACTTTGTAGATCCTGACGAGGCTGGTTCATCACATCGTTGGCAGCAGCTTGCGTACCCAGGAAGTGGGTGTAGAACGGAATGTTGCCATAGATGGTGACCAGCTGGAGGTAGGCCCATGCGCGGAAGGTATGCATCACGGCCAGCTCACGCTCGAAGACTTTCTGTCCGTTCTTCGAGTAGGCCGTATCGGCATTCTGGATAAAGTAGTTGCAGTTATTGACGATGGCATAGTAATCCTCTGGTCGATTATAGATGTTGCTGGTGGAGGTGAGATTCTGAGCCAGCGCCTGCAAATCGGTTGTAGCGGCAGGTGTAACGCTGACCAGATCGGCTCGTACCTCGCCCAGGAGGTTGGTACGATCGGCTACCTGCTGCATCAGATGCACAACACCCATGACTGAGAAGAGCGTATCGTTGACCGATGAAATTGTATGGTCCTCCTCGTAGATCACCATATCGGACTCAGGTGCGAGCATGTCTTCACAGCTGGCGAGGGTCGTAGCCGCGATGATAGCGGAGGCAAATATGTAGTGTTTCATTGTTGTATGGAAGGGATTACAGATTAATCTTCACACCCAGGCTGAACTGTCGCGACATAGGCAGGTAACCGCAGTCAATGCCCTGCAGCAGGACGTTGTTCGAAGCCGTCGACTCAGGATCGCTGCCCAGATAGCGGGTAAGCGTAAAGAGATTGCTGGCCGAACCCCAGAGGGTAACACCCTGCAAGAAGCGGTAGTCGAAGTCCCACTTGTACGAAAGACGTACGTTCTGGAGGCGGAGGAACGAGCCATCCTCGATCCAGCGATCTGAGAAGCGGGCATTGCCCATCGGATCCTGATAAGCGAGGCGAGGCGCTACGGCATGCTGCCCTTCTGACGACCAGCGACCACGAAGAGCCGTTGTCTGGTTGTAGAAGCGCGAACCGGATTCGAGGATCGAGCGCTGGTAGTTGTATACATCGTTGCCCAGCGAGTAAGTGAAGACAACGTCGAGGGCAATGCCGCGATAAGCCAGACGGCTCGAGATGTTGCCGTAGATGTCTGGATTAGGATTGCCGATAATGGTGCGGTCCTTGTCGTTGATCTCGTGATCGCCGTTGGCATCGACAAAATGCATATCGCCAGCCTGGAAGAACGTCTGACGTCCGGTTCGATCGGTAATGTAAAGAGCAGCATCGGCAGCCTCGGCCGAAGTAGCGAATACGCCGTCGGTGCGATAGCCATAGAACTGGCCTACAGGAGCACCGACTTCGGTGAGAATCTGAGCTCCGAAGGCCTCAGTGATGAATGAACCTTCGTTGAGGTGCGTAATCTCGTTGGTATAATGTCCGAGGCTGGCGCCAAGTTGCCATTGCCAGCGCTTGGTGTTAAGAACCTTGACCTTGACGTCGGCCGATGCACCCATATTGGAAAGCGAGCCACCGTTCAGCCAGTTCTGAGACAAACCGATGACGAAAGGCAGTGACTGGCGGGTGATGAGATCGTCAGTCCAGCTCTTGAAACCGGCCAATGAGAGGCTGATGCGATTGTCGAGCAGGTTCATGTCAAGGCCGAACGAGAGACGATTGGTGGTTTCCCACTTGAGCCCGGTATTGCCAATATTGCCGGCAATCGAGCCGTCGATCTGACGGAAGAGGTTAACAGCCTCGAAATAGGTCTTCGATGCGTTGAGGTCGATGTCGTCGTTACCGGTGAGGTCCCAACCCAGGTTGAGGCGGAGGTAATCGATGGCAGGAGCGTGGAACCACTGCTCGTTGGTGAGCACCCATGAACCGCTGACCGATGGGAAAAGTCCCCAAGGCACTCCGGCCAGCTGGAGTTTGCTGGCATCCTTGCCGAAACGGCTGCTGGCTTCGAGGCTGAGGCCTACGTTGGCGTAGAGTCGGCCTTGCCAGTTGTAGTCGCCGTTGACATAATAGGTGAGGGTGGTGATACTCTCGTTAAGGCCGTAGGTGCTGCGATGCTGGAGCGAATTGGACATATTCGGCAACTTGTCGTTACCCGAATTGTAGCCACGCATACCACTGAGCTTATAACTGTTGAGCTCGAGGCGCCAGCCTGCGGTGAGGTCGAGCTTATGACCTTGCTGGTTGTATTTCCAGTTGAGTCGCAGGTCATTGGTGCTGAGGTATTGGTGTGACGAGTTTGAAGCAACCAGATTCTGTACCCAGCCTACACCTTTTACCTCGTATGGCGGAACACCGGTAACAGGCAGGTAATAGCCCTCTTCGACGTTGTACATCGTGAAGTGGAAGGCATCCGAAAGAGTAAGGCCATGGCCCATATCGAACGATGGGATAATGCCAAGAGTAACCAGACGGTTGTCGAGCTTATTCTTGTTAACGGCATCACCGTAGTACAGAATGCTGGCTGGATTGGCCAGCGAAGCCTCATTACCGATTACTTCCTGCAGATAGTCGTCAGCTCCGGCCAGGAACGACGAGAGCTGTCCCTGCGTATCGTAGGAATAAGGCGAAAGGAATGGTGACTTGATGAGCGACAGGAAAGAAGGCGAGGTAATGGTTCCGCCATCGAGCGAGGCGGGTACACCATCGTCGCGCAGGTCTCGGCTGACGTCGCTATAGCTGGCATCGAGCTGTACCTTGATACGGTCGGTGAGGTTGACGTCACTGTTGATGCGCATGTTGAAGCGCGAGAAGTTATTGTCGATGAGCGAAGCATCGGCACCCGTATAACCGATCGAGAGATTGTAGACCGCTACATCGTCGCCACCTTGTACATTGAGATTGTAGGTCTGAGCTGACGATTGCTGGTAAACCTGCTCAGTCCAGTCGGTATTGTTGTGATAGATGTTGTAGTAATAATACGACGGATCATCGCGCAGGAACTTAAACTCCTTGATGTTCTGGGCTTCGGGGGTTGATCCGAGAAGCTCCGATACATAAGTGCGATATTCCGAAGCGTTCATCATCTGAGGAAGGTTAGGCTTCACACCGAAAGTATACGAGGCCGAGAAGTCGATCTTGGTCGACAGCGAGCGTCCACGCCGGGTGTTGATCAGAATGACGCCACCAGCGCCCTTCGATCCATAGATAGCGGTACCATTGCGTAGTACTTCGACCGACTCGATATCCTGTGTCGAGATTGATGACAGCAGATTGTTGATCGCACCGCTATGGAGCGTCGTACGACTGTATTGCATGTCGACAATGACTCCATCGAGAACGACGAGAGGCTGAGAATTGGACATCAGCGAATTGATGCCATTGAGGAGCATGTATGCGCCTACACCCGGTACACCGCCACGGCTGACGGAACGTAGCTGGCCTCCCAGCGAAGAGGCTATCTGGGTATCGACTGTGACATCGGCCGTAAGGTCGGAAGTCTGAGCCGATAGCGATTGGAGCGAGCTTTCCTCGAGACCGATCTGACTGGTGAAGGAATCTGGCCAGATGTTGGTATCGACACCTTCGCTTTGTCCGCCGATAGGGAGTTGAAGTGTCTGGTAGCCATCGCGACGGATGCGCAGTGAAACGCAGTAGTCGGGCACGGTAAGCGAATAGTGTCCGGCTGAGTCGGTCATGGCCGAGTAGTGAGCATCGCCGAAAGCCTGGACGTATACACCGGCCACACCCTGATGGGTATGGGCATCAGTGATGGTGCCCTGCACGGTCTGGTCGGCCAGAGCGGTGGCGCTCACGGCAGCGGCGGCGATGGAGAATAATATCTTTTTCATTTTCACGAAGCGACTATTAACAGATTACATTTAGGAGATTCACTTATCACACTCGTCGGTATGAGGCAGGAACAGAATGCAGTCGATGAACATCTCGGCATTGTAGTTGTTGGTCTGCTTGTTGGTGATGTTGTTCTGGATCTTGATACGGGTAGTAACCTTCTGCTGGTCGTAATTGCAGGTTGGGAAGTGCATGGTGGCCAGTCGGATGGTATCTACGCAATAAGGATCGTTGGTAAAGGCACGAGTCGTAGCAGATGTTGGATTGAGATCGCACTCGAAGAGGAATGGTACGGACTCGTCGCTGTTGGATGCTGCCTTGACATAATAGCCAGGATCAGATGGATCGTACTTGTAGCGATTGGCCGATGTAACGGTGTATTCCTTTCCGTCGATGCCGGTGTAGGTGACTTCAGCCACGAACTTGTTGGGACGGAACTGCTTTTTGTCGACCGAAGGATCGTAATCTGGGTTATAGACGGTCTTTGGCAACATGACAAGACAGACATCGTAGCATCCTGACAGGACATCAGGCATCTCGTATATGACGTAGTATGGGTCGTACTGAGTCTGCGGTGTAACCGAGATGTAGCCCGCACCTGAGATGGAATCGCTCGTGACGAAGCGACGCTCCAAGTTGAGGGTCTTGCCATTGGCTTCGAAGCTGTCGTACATCTTGCCTTCGCCCTGAGCCGTAAGCTTGCGGAAGTAGGTCTTCTCCTTCTGGAATGGCCAGCTGTTGAGCTTGTAGATGACGCCGTTCGAGCAAGGGAGTGAATCGCCTACATACGACATCAGACCACCTTGGCCAAATGGGTTATAATAGACGTGGTATTCGCCTCCGGTACGGCTCGTCCAGGTAGTGGAGCAGAGCGAGTCGCGCAGAGAGAGCTGCTCGTGCGGATTGTACGAGAGGTCCTGCAGCAAGGCATAGTTGGTCCAGTATTCGTGGATGGAGTCGCGCTTAGGCGTAGTCTCGGCATAGCGGAAGTATGTATCGGCCTCGTTGTAGAGCTCGTCCCAGAGCTGACGGTCTGGCACAAGCATCCAGTAGGTCGAGTCTTCGCTGTCGATGCGGCCATAGGTGTGGGTGCTGAGCAGGCGGTTCCAGCTGTAGAATACCGAGTCGACATAGACGGTCTTTCCGTCGACAACGCCCATGGCGAGTGATTGAGTCTCGTCGAATTCGTCGATCTGATACGACTGGAGGAAGTGACCGATATGCTGATATTCTGGCAGCGAGAAGAGAGCCTCGTAGATATTGTAGCGGTAGGTGGCCGGATTGCTGAGGATGTGGAGTACGCCATTGCGCGATGCAATATTAGCCTCGCTGATTACGGCATTGCCATAGCGCTGGCCCACCTGCGTGATGGTCTTGGTGTTGAGCATGCGGATGCTCTGACTCTGGCCTTCGACAGCTGAATGGGCGAAACGGGCGATATGATTCTTGAGGAAGTGGAGTTCGACAAGCGAGTCGCCATTGGTGGTCTGGCACAAGCGCAAGAGCGAATCGCGGTCGAAGGTGCCGTTAACTGGTGCCCAGACAGTGAGGAACTGGTCTGTGCCCAGCAGTTGGCTGTAATGCGTGGACGAAATACGGTTGCCGGCAAAGAGACGGGCTGAGTCGAGCACAGCGCGGAAGTCGGACAGCTCGGGACGCGATGCGATGATCTCGTAGATCGAGGCCGTGCCGTAAGGGCTGTCAGGCTGCTGGTCGTAGTGTTCGTTCCAGTCGTCCTGGCAGGCAGCCAGCGCGGCAAGGCCGGCTGCCAATATGAGGATATGTCTTTTCATCTGACTAAATTCGTTTACGGGTTACCATCATGATCTTACCAGCGGTCTTCTGCCTTGGTACCATCGTAGATTGACTTAGGAACGATCTCGATGTAGTCGAGCGACATCTCGGCCTGGTTTTCGAGTACCTGGCGCAGACGGATGTAGTAGTCGTGCTCAGGTTCGAAATACTGGGTAGTGAGGATGCGGCGGAGACACTGTACCTGGTCGCGAGGCAGGCTTGAGAGGTCGGCGAAGTAGGCACCAGCCAGACCCTTCATGAAACCTTGGTTGCGAAGCGCCTTGTCGTTCTCTTCGATGTCGTCCTCGTTCTTGAGCTCAGCATCGCTGACCCATCCGTAATCAGGGGCATATTTGCGGAGGTCGATGGGGATACCACAAGGAATATCACCGGTCAGGTTGTCGTCGAAGTAAACCTGTACGACTGTACGGTTAGCGCCGCAGACGTAACCCAGACGAACTTCGTAGGTCTGTCCGGCAGGTACAGGTGGCAGACGGAACTTGATGTCGAAATTGTCGAGGCATGCGCACATGTCATTCTCCCACGAGTTGCAGTAGAAGCGGTTGTGGACGCCGAAGAAGGTGTTGTCCGAGAAGATGAAATTCTTGGTGAATCCAGACTTGAAGCCTGTCATGAAGAAACCTACGTTGTAGGTGGCAGGATTCGAGTTACGTGCGCCTGCATTCATGAAGTCAGGCGATAGGGTAGTAGCATCGATACGCATACGGCAGTTCAAGGCCTTGTCGATGGTCTCGCTGCGGTTGTAGGTAAGGATGTTGTCGATGTAATGATAGACGCCGTTCATCTCGTCGGTCGAATGGCCGGCCTCGGAAGGTGGCAGGATTCGACAGCCTTTGACCGTACACTTGGCACCGACGCCGTCACGGTTGATCCACTTCGAGTTCACAGCGTCGCACACCTTCATAATGGTGTATGGGCAGAGCGTTTCGTAGAACTCCATGATGTTCTGTACGTCGGTACGGAACTCGGCCACGGCATTGCTGAACACCGACTTTGAAACCGTCATCTCGGAATACGAGGCATAGCGGTCGAGGATGTGATAGGCAATAAAACGATTGAGTGGGTTACGACGGTTGGTCCAGTCGTTGTCGTACTTGCCAGCATCTTCAGGATAGGTGTCGTCGTAGACCTTCTTGGCATAGGCCTTCAGATCGTCGAGATTGTTGATCTTGTATAGGCGGAAGATAGAGTCGGGTTCGACGAAGATGGTCCACATGAAATTGCGTGTCTGTGGGTACTTCCAGTATACGTCGTTGTTGCCGAAGGTGCGGTGGTGCTGCGAAGTGCTCGAAACGGTAGTCGAATCGACCGAGCAGTGGTAACGCATATCCATGAACTGCGACAATGTGTCGTTGAGGCCTGTAAGTTCGAGTGCCTCGCCGAAGATCTTGCAACGCTCGTTGGCAATGATGGCATCGCCAATGAAGACGCTTGACGATGACAGAACATGCGACAGCGTATGCACTACGCCATTTTCGACCGAGTCGTCACGTGCAATCATCTCGCTACGTGCATTCATCTTATATATTGCGCGATGATTGAGCGTATCGATCGAGAAGGTGAGGTAGCGGTTGTTCATGTTGGTGGTAGGCAGCGAACCCTCGTTGAGGTCGGTCGTGAAGTAGGCTGCCTTTATGATGTGCTGCCAGGCCAAGGTGTCGCACATGGCATCACCAAGTTCGTCGATGCTCGAGAGTCCGTTTACACGCAGATAGTCGGCCATGGCATCGTTGGTAGGTGCAAAGCAGGTGAACTCGCCATAGGTCGAGAGCAGATCCCAGAGTTTAGCTCGCTTCAGTACGGTAATGAAGTCGCTGAACGTGCCGTCGCGGTTCTCCAGGTAGTCGGTCACCATCTCGCCGGTGAAGGTGTAGTACGTGCCGCTCATCATGTCGTCGTCGAGGCACGATGTATAGCCGACGGCGGTTGCTAAGACGGTAAGAACTGTATAGAATAGCTTTTTCATACGGATGCTACAGATATTATACCTTGTGAATGGTAATTTGCATATGTTACTGCCTTATTTCTGGCTGGTTTCGCTCTTGATGTAAGCCTCGTTCTGACGCAGCTTAGGATTGGCATCGAGTTCGCTCTCGAGGTAAGGCCAGAACAGGGCGTTGGGATCCTGGAGTTGCAGCGAAATTGCCTGGGCGCGCTCCTTCTGTTTCTGGGTCACCGAGTTGACGAGGTACGTGTTATCGTTCTGGCGGAGGCTGAGGCGTACCAGATCGTACCAACGCTTGCCTTCGAACAACAGTTCGCGACGACGTTCCTCAAGCACCAGTTCGCGCATCTTGTTGGCGTAGTCGGCGCGGACCAATGTGTCGGCCGAAGCCGTGTTGAAGTTATTGGCACGGTTGTATATGGTGCTGACCAGCTGGAAGGCATCGTCCATGGCATTGGGAGTTCCGATTTCAACCTCTGCCTCGGCCTTCATGAGCATTACGTCCGTAAGGCGGTAGATAATCCAGTTGGCATAGCTGTTAGAACGCATCTGACCGGGGCGTGCAGGCTGTGTGATGTTACCCGATTTGCTGATGGTAAACGAGGTGCTCTGGTAGGCATACTTGCGGATACAGCACTGGCCACCGCTCTGCTCCTCGAAGAATTCTGGCACACGGCAGTCCGATGGACGGAACACATTGTTGTTCTTGTCGTATATTCCATTCGACAAACCAGAGTAGGCGGCACATTGTCCGACTGGAGTACTGGTATTGCCGAAGAACGAGCTGACCAGCGTATTGGTAGTGGGCTGGTTGGTCTGGAAATAGAGCTCGAAGATTGATTCGAACGAATTGCCCTGGCCGAAGATGTGGTTATACACATTGCCTTGGTTGTTTCCAGCTGGCTGTTCCTGATAGAGAGGATACTTGTCGTACCAGAGCTCGAGTTCGTTGGCCGATTCGGGATCTTCCTCCTTCATCTCCTCGTAACGCTCCATCTTGTATGCCAGTACACGATTGCAATAATCGATGCAGTGCTGGTAATCATTCTTCCAGAGATAGAGGTCGGCCAGCAGGGCGTAGATGGCACAGGTGGTGACTCGCGAGGTGTTGGCAGCGTCGCCCGTATTGGCGGTCTTAGGGTAGAGGCGGAGGGCATGATCCTTGACGGCTTCCATGTCCATGATCAACTGATCGAGCAGCTGCGCATAGGGCATAGGTGCGATGCGGTAGTCGTTCTCGATATCGTTATCGTTGAGCGAAGGCTCGGTGCGGTAAGGAACGTCGCGGAACGTGCGCAGCAAGTAGAAATAGGCCAAGGTGCGCAGGAAAGTAGCTTCGGCCACGTTGGCTTGCACCTCGCTGCTGTCATAGTTAGGATCGATGGCAGCAACCATCGGAGCATTGAGTATTACGGTGTTGCAACGGTTGATGACCTGATAGAGCGGCTGCCAGTTGGTCCAGTTATTGGTTTCGAGAATATTCTCGTCGATAATCTGACGCAACGCATAGTCGGTCGAGCCGGTGTTGGTAATATTGTCCGAACGGACCTCGCCCCATACAAAGAGACGCTGCAAGACATCGGCCGACTCCATCTGCGAATAGCAGCCATAGAGGATGCTTTGCACATCGGCCTTCTCGGTCCAATAGTTTTCGGCTACGATGTCGTTGAGCGGAATGATGTCCAGAAAGTCGTCGCACGACGTCAGGCACAGGGCGCTCAGTGACAGAACTGCAGAAAATATCTTTTTCATCTTTCGATTTCGGATTTTCGGTTAGAACATAATGCTGGCACCAGCACTGAATGACTTGGCACGAGGTGTCTTGGCCCAGTCGTAAACTACGCCATATGAGCCGTAGCCTACCTCAGGATCTGCCCCCGAATAACGGGTCAGACAGAAGAGGTTCTGGGCCGTGATGAATACCTTGAGCTGGCTGATGCCCAATGGGCGGAGCAGCTTGTTGTCGAACGAGTAGTTGAGGCTCGAATAGTTCAGGCGGAGGAACGAACCGTCCTCGACGAAGCGGTCAGAGCCAAGCCAGTTGTAGCCGTACTGGTAGAGGGCGCGAGGAATCTCGGTGATGTCACCTTCGACACGCCAGCGCCAGTTGACAGCGCGCGACTGATTGTTGTTGCTGTACATCGACTCGAGATCCATGCGGGCACGGTTGATAATCTTGTTGCCGTAGCGGAAGTTGAACTGGTTGAGCCAGGTCAGGTTACCCCATGACAAAGTGAAACCGAAACCACCGGTCAGCTTTGGCAGAGACGAGCCCAGGTATACGATGTCGAGCTCGTTGATGTTGCCATCGTGATTGATGTCCTCGTAAATGGCATCGCCGCCCTTGAACTGGTAAGCCATAGTGTTGCCATAGGCGAAGTACATGGGCTTGGTATAACCATTCTCGTCGTAGATGACATCGCCAGCTGCGTTACGGGCGATTGGTGCGTTAGGGCCCGATACGCCGGGGATTTCGCTTTCCGAGAAAGTCGAGTACTGATAGACGCCTTTATAACGGAAGCCATAGATCGAACCGAAAGCATTGTCAATCTGGACGCGAGTAAGATACGAGCCATTCTTGTTGTCAAACTCTTTGTTGAGGCTTGCCAGGACGGTCGGATCCATCTCAGTAATGGTATTGCGGTTATTGGCGAACGAGACGTTCAGGTCGAGATTCCACTTTTCGCCCCAGTGCAGCAGGCCGTGTGTGTTGATATTGAACTCCCAGCCTACGTTCGACATATTGCCGGCATTCTTTGTGTCAAGCTTGTTGAAGCCTGAGCTCGAAGGAATGGCAAAGTCGTTCATCAACAGGTCGCGCGTGTTACCTTTATACATATTGATATCGCTGGACAGCTTGCCGTCGAAAAAGCCCAGGTCGAAGCCCAGGTTCCACTGCTCCTTTTCCTCCCATCGCAGCGAATTGAGCGCAATGTTCGAGGGGAAGATGGCTGTATTGCCCATATATGAAGGTGCGGAAGAATACTTGGCGTAGTAGAGACCCTCGCGCCATGGCTGTGTGCCTACGATACCCCATGAAGGACGAACGGAAAGCATCGAGAGGAAAGGCTTCGACCATTGCATCCACTGTTCGTCAGAGAGGTTCCAACGAAGCGAGACGCCAGGGAAGTTGCCCCAACGGCTATCCTTGCCGAACTTGGTACTACCATCGCGACGTATCGAGAAGTCGAACGAGTAGCGACCTTTGTACGAATAGTGTACCGATCCCAGGAAGTAGACGTTGCGCCACTCCGAAGCACCTGTCAGGGTATTGTCCTTGACACCATTGGCGGCCGATGACTCAATTCCTGATGGCAGACCGTGTACGCCCTGTCCCTGGCTGCTCGATTTTCCAGAAGTTGCCTGGAAGCGAGCCATAGCCATCAGCGAGTGGTCGCGGTTCTTGAATACCGGCTGATAGGTCAGCGTATGAGTCGTGGTGATAGCAAACGATTTCGATGCATCGTCACTGGCTTTGTTGTTGTTCGTGTCGCTCCATGTATTGCTGACGAGGCTCGATGGATAGAATGCGTCGTTGAACTTATTGAAGATCGCAAAGTTGATCTTGCCATCATACTTCAGTCGCTGCTCGTCGGCCTCAGTACCCAGCAGGTCATAGGTCAGAATGAACTCTGGCTGGATGTTGAAGGTCTTCTCGTTGTTGGTAGCCTCGTGGGCCATGGCAACGGGATTGACGTACAGCTTCTGGTCGTTGTTGAAATTGGTCGATGCCGTCGACAACATGTGGTAATAGTCGCTGGTCACCCCGTTGGCATCCTCGGCGTAGATGCCCAGGTTTGGCATCTTGACCTGTGCCAGCGCCAGCAGTGAATACGGCTGATTATTGACACGATAATCGTAGTTCTTCTGATTATTGGTGTAGGTGAAGTTGAAGTTGGCTGTCACCTTGATCGAACGCGAGATGAAGAAGTCGAGTGCCGTGCGTGACGTGAAACGGTCGAGCTGCTGCTTGATGATCGAACCTGTCTGGTGGTCATAACCGGCCGATACGCGGAAGTTAGCCTTCTCGCCACCACCATTGATCGAGAAGAAGTGCTTCTGCTCGACACCGATCTGGGTGACGGCCTTACGCCAGTCTGTATCGTTGTCGTACATACGCCACTCCGAGAACTCTGCATCCGAGTGCAGTCCCGAGATTTCCTTTACGTTTGTAGCGTCGTCCGAGAGGCTTGGGTTGAAATATGCCTCCTTCAGATACATGGTATACTCGCCACCATTCAGCAGGTTGATACCCTGTGGCTGGTAGGTCATATTGGCACGATAGCTGTACGATACGCGAGTCTTGCCTCGTGCACCGCGCTTGGTCTTGATCTCGATTACGCCGTTTGCACCTTGTGAACCCCAGATAGCCGTAGCGGCAGCATCCTTAAGTACAGAGATTTGCTCGATGTCTTCAGGATTGACCGAAAGGAGCTCGGCAAACTTCTCTTCGGTGGCCGAGTTGAAGTCAAAGTTGTTGACGTCTGATTCCCATACGTTGCCGTCTACTACGATCAGTGGTTCGGCATTACCATTGATGGTCGATACACCGCGGAGGCGCATCGTAGTACCCGCACCAAGGTTACCTGAACTGGCAACGATGTCGAGCGATGCGATACGACCCTGCAGGGCTTCGTCGATCGAGGTAACAGGCAGACCTTCGAACTCCTTGGCCGAAATGGTCTGGGTGGCCATCGAAAGCTCGGTCTCGGGGATTGCCAGACCTGACGAGACCGTCTTGCGCTGTGCGGTCACAGTCACCTCCTTCAGCGACTTCTGCGTCGCTGTCATCATAATCTTGTACGTGGTGCCCTTGATCGGGAGTATCTTGGTCTCGCATCCCACATAACTGATCTTCAGCTTATCCTGTGGATTGCGCAAGGTGAACGAGAAGTTGCCGTTCACATCGGTGACGCCCGATGCAGTGACACGTCCGTCCTTGTTGATCTCCATGACATGGGCCATAGGCAATGGGCCGAACTCGTCGCTTACCGTGCCGTGTATCACATCGCCGCGCTCCTGTGCGAGGGCGGTGTTGTTGGCGGCAAGGCCAAGCAGCAGTGCGAGGGCCAATGTGCTATATGTCGTTTTCATATATATTATTTACAATTGAGTGTCGTTTGTCAAATTGTCAGGCTGTCTTATTGGAAGAACAGAGGACCGTCGATGATATGCACTACGGCGAAAGCCGAAGTGGCGAGGTTATCACCCTGGATCTGGTATTCGCGTGCAGGCCAGTTGTAGGTTGCCGGGCTTTCGGTCAATACGTGACGCGTGTTGCCCTTCAGGTCGGTTACCTGCAGCGACTCTGGCTTCATTTCAATCTTCAGCGTGTAGAACTTCTGTGACTCCTCGTTCATGATGGCCGTCTCGTAGTTGCGGGTGAAGGTTGACGAACCGCCCTCGTTCTGATAATCCATGCCCAGGAAGAGCGAATTGTCCTGTATGTGGTAACGCAGGAAGGCATTGAGCTGAGCCTTCATGTCGTCGATGCCTTCAGGAGGTACGGTGCCGCTCTCCTCCATGTCCGAAATCTGTTCCCAGGTGTGGATCTTGCCGGCATCGATGGCTGCCTGCAAACTGGCATTCGTAGGCACGTATACCGTGTAGTGGTAATTGTTGAACGAGGCAATGTTGCCGGTCTTCGAGCCGGTAGTCATGCCACGACGGGCGGTCTCGAACAGCTCGGAGCCCTGAATCAGATTGTAGAAGATCGAGCAGTCAGGATTGTTCTCGAGCAGATCACACACGCTGTTGCGGGTGGTGAGCAGGCTGCTTTCGTCCAGGATGTAGGTCTTGCCGTTACCTTCGCCGTTGGTCTCCTTGGTCTGGTCGTAGACGGTAACGATCGGAATCTCTATGCCCTGATTCATCTGCAGCGTGTTCTGCACGGCTGCAATCTTGCCGTCGCGCTTCACAACGTGGACGATGCCGCCGTTCTTCGTGCGATAGTATTCGTATCCGCTCTCGATATTGCCTACTACGATGTGGTTGTCCAGGATGTCTACCAGACGCTTGCCCAGTTCGGCCCATCCGCGGCGGACGCCGAGCGAGTCACCCTCAACCTTGTTCTGCAGGTCATAGCTGTAGACCGAGGCCCATACCTTCTCGTCCTCGCTCAGCGCATCCTTGCGGAAGTGGAACTTCCAGATCTTCGTCTCGGTCGAGCCGTATGATACAGGATCGATGTAGGTCAGCAAGGCGTTGTTGGTAGGAATGAAGAGCGAGTAACGCGAATCGAGTGAGTTGAGGTACGATCCGTACTGTCCTTGCTCGATGGCCCAGTTGAAAACGCTCATCGTCTCGTTGATCAGCGCAGGGAAGCTTACCGAAATATACTCCGTTGGTGAGAATACGCGATTCGTCAGGTAGATGGCTCCGTTACAGCCCAACCATACCGAGTCGACGTCCGAAGGCTTGATGCCCATCTTGTCCTGGGTCGAATTGGTGATGTCGTCCATCTTCGACGGTACGCTGTTCACCCACGAGTTGAGCATATTGTTGTTGATCAGCTTGGCCAGCACACGGTCCGGGACGTTGTCCCACGTACCATAGTAATCGCGCAGTACCTGACCGGTACCTTCCTCCCAGTATTTCTTGAGGGCAGCGTCCGATGGCACGAGCATCACGCTCATGTTCTTCTGCATGGCTACGGTCTGTGAAGGGGCATTGGGATCGTCGCTGTAGAAGGCGTTCCAGCCCGGATCGAATTTCAGCGTAGCCTCGGCTGTCTGTCCGTCAGGCATCGCGCGGTTCGAGGTTCCGTTGGTCGAGCGCTCGGAATAGTATCGCTTCTGGAACACCGAGTCGACGGCCGTTCCGTATTCGTAGTTGTAGTTGTTGGTTACTTCGCGTCCGGCGTAATATGGTGCCGAGAAGCGCTCGATCATACGGCTGAAGGTCTGCGTCTGTGGCTTGTGCGCAATGATTTCGGCCATATTGTCGAGGGGAACCAGCACGTCTCTCATCTGATGCAGGAAGCCGTTAGCCGAACGCAGGTTGCCTTCGGTTACGGGGATTCCGTTCACATAGGCATCGCCGGCCTGGCGGTTAATGGTGTTGTTGAAGAGGAAGTTTACGTCCTCGTTCGTAATCTTGTTGTTCAGCAGGAACTTCTCGATCAGGAACATCATTGGTGCGGCCGACATGTCCTTCATGCAGACGATAGGCTTGTTGTTCGTGCGGTAGTATTGCCATGCCTGGCCGTTATCAGGCATCTCGGACGGATAGATTACCGGTACCGAATCGTAGAGCGACAGGGCCGTGCTGCGACGCATACAGTTACCTTCTGTCACACCGTTCTGTCCGGTGGTCGACGAAAGGTTCATCAGCTGCAGCGAGTTGTCGAGCATCGACGAGTAGAGCAGCATCTTCTTCTGCGCCAGGCTCAGCTGTTCGTAGCTATGTACGCCCCAGGCATTCGATCGGTAGAAACGCTCGAAGGCCTCGTCGTCGGCAGCGAACAGAGTCTTCAGCGAAGCACCGCTCAGTGCTTCCTCGTAACCCAGGTCGGTCACCAGTCGACGGTAGTTCTCGTACCCGTTGTCGTCCAGGTAGTCCATCAGGCTTTTGCCGAAGTTGGGCGGCAGCTTCTCGTCCAGGTCGTAAACGTCCTGGCAGCTGCTCAGCGTCCCCATGGCCAGCCCGGCCAGTAGCATCGGATAAGCAAATTTCTTCATCGTGTTGTGTCGTATGATTTTTTAATTTCGTTGTTTCAAGGGGAAGATCGAGTGTGCAAAACCTCTATTTTGCGGTGCAAAGATAGTGTTTTTCTACCTATTATATAATATATATATGTAACATAATTTTTCAATTATGCAACCATATTACAAAATTGAAACAATTTGTATCAAATTTATATGGTAGATTTCTTTAAAAACTGCTATCTTTGCACCGCTCATTTAATATTTTTATACGCAAATTCAACTCATCACATTACATTCACAAAATTAACCGTTATGAAAACAACTCTACTCACTTTGGCCGCTCTTGGTCTTGCCACGGCTGCCAATGCACAGTTGCTCAATTACGGATTCGAGTCAGGCGACGTTCTGCCAGGCCAGCTCGAGACCGTCAATTGGGAGGCTTATGCTGAGGGTTCGACCTTCACGTTCGAGGACGCTGATGCCTACGAGGGTGTCAACGCTCTGGGTGTTACAACCGACGTCACTGCCAATCCTTGGGAGCGTGTCGTTGCCTTCAAGCAGATTCCTGTTGAGCCAATGAAGTCTTATCGCGTCACCATGATGGCCAAGGGCGATGCTGCAATCAATGTAGGCATCCTCGAGGGCGACTGGTATCGCGACATTGCCCTGCAGACTCCTGCCGGCGCTCAGACCTACAACCTGCAGCCAGGTCAGGGCTCATACCAGCGCATCAGCCAGGTTTTCTGGAGCCCTTCGTACGAGAGCATGTGCGCTGCCTACAACAATGCTGAATATCCTGAACTCCTCAAGGAGTACTTCCTCCGCCTCTCGTTCACCGGCGTCGGTTCGTTCAAGGTCGATAACGTGATGATCGAGGAGTCGACCATTGCTGGCATCGTCTTCAACGGCGACGCTCTCTGTGTCGACTTTGGCTATGCTACCAACGGCGTTGAGCTCGCTGCAGCTGCCGGAGGTACCGCAGTCTTCGATCCTTCGTGCGTCACCGTTACTGCCAATGGTGAGCCCGTCGTAGTCGAGACTGTCGAGATCAAGAAGGATGGTCAGCTCTACATCTTCCTCACCGAGGATAGCTGGCTTACCGAAGAGGAGGTAACTGTTACCTTCAATGGCATTGAGGGCTTCTGCTATGCTAGCCAGGTTGCTCCAATGTGCTACGAGGAGCCTAATGCTGCCGTTCTGCCATTCGAGGCTGAGGTAGCTTGCTACGATGATGCGTTTGCTGCTTCGTCGCTGGCATGGGAGGAGGCTGAACTTGTCAGCAGCAATCCTGCCGACGAGTCATTCGAGCTCGATCCTGCTATCGATACCTTCGAGTTCACCTACAACAAGGCCGTCCTCACTTCGTACGATGGCGATCCTGCTGTAGCTAGCCTGGTAGGTGGCGCAGTCAACGAGCAGCTCGTGCTGGTCGAGGCCGAGGAGGCCGCTGCTACCATCGTCTTCAAGCGTGCCGAGGGTGCTGAGCCTTTGGCTAAGGGCCAGTACACCATCACCGTCGAGAACGTCTATAACGAGAAGGGTGTTGTCAAGGGTACTCCTGATGTCATCACCATCGAGGTTGGCAAGGTTACTGTTGCCGAGACCACTTACACCGCTTGCGAGGAGGTTCCTGGCACCTTCACCGTCGAGGATAACAACATCCCTGAGGGCTGGAGCCTTGTAATTACCAAGACCGAGACCGACGAGGAGGGCAACCAGGTACAGGTAGAGGACGTACGTCTCCCTCAGGAGGGCGGCTACTCTGGTACCTCACGTGCTTTCGCTTTCACCAATTCAACCGTTGCAGGTGCGCTCTATATGCGCGACTGGGAAGGCCCAATCTGCGGTATCTTCGGTAATCAGGAGGGTCACGCCCTTGAGCTCCCTGCTGGCGACGTTGAGGTACGCTTCATCAGCGCAGGCTGGGGCGAGGCAGGTCAGACTGTACGTTATAGCTTCACCGAGGTCGAGACTGGCGAGGTAGCTCTCGAGCAGACCGTCATGATCCAGTGCAGCGTCGGCAAGTCGAAGAATGGTGCCGAGTTCCAGAAGGATGCCTTCCGTGTTAACCTGAAGGGTGGCCAGTACATCTTCAAGGCTCAGCTTACCGGTGGTAACGAGATCCTGGTAGGCGGTTTCGAAGTCTACACCTACACCGAGACCGAGGGCGAGAAGTCTGAGGCTGAGGTAATCCTCAAGGAGACCTGGGCTACCACCGCCAACAATGCAGCTCCTGTCGCTGGCTCGGGCTGGCGCATCTACGCTGGTGGCGAGGCCAAGAATCCTGGTCAGGACTACAACTACAATGGTGCCCGTATCTTCGACCTCAGCTATAAGAACCTCACCAAGGCATTCTACAATGGTATGGCCGGTGCAGCTGCTACCGATTACATCATCTACGGCGAAGGCGAGCCTTACGTCGATGCTGAGGGCAACGAGACAGAGGAGCCAGTCCTCAACCTCTCGACCGGCAAGATCCAGGTAACTTACTACTGCACCAACTGGAAGACCAACCTCCAGCATCAGACCTTCGAGCTGATCGAGAAGGCTACCGGCGATATCGTCTACACCCGCACCGACGACATCACTCCTAACCCTGGCGGCGATCGTAACGCATCGATCGAGGCTCAGAAGGTACAGTTCTCTTACTATGTAAGCAATGCTGGCGAATACATGCTCAAGTTCTACACCGATGGTGAGGGCTTCGTAGGCAACATCAATATCGAGACCGTCGGCTCACTGGCCGTACAGTACAAGAACCTGCTCAAGGCTGCTGTTGCTGCTGCTCAGGAGGAACTTGATGTAGCTCTCGAGAATGACGACTATGCTGGCGCTACCCGCGACGCTCTGGCTCAGGCCATTGCCGACTACACCGATCCTGAATTCCACACCGTTGCCGAGTACAATGCTGCTATCGCTCACCTCGAGCAGCTCCAGAAGGCAATGCAGGCTCGCCGTGCCAACATCAACAACTACACCACCTCGCTCCAGACCGTTATCGAAGCTGTTGAAAACGCTACCGGTACCAAGTACGAGGCTCTTGAGTGCTACGCCAAGGCTGCAGAACTCGTTGCCAAGTATGCTGAAGTTCAGGCTCGCGACCTCGATGATGAAGAGCTCGCTACCTGTGTAGCCGAGATCAAGCTCAACGGTGCTCTGCTCAACAACATGGTTACCGACATCGTTCCTAACCTCCTTGCCAAGCAGATAGCTGATCTCGCCGCTCAGATCGTCAACCTCGACACTACCCAGGAGGAGGCTGAGGCCATCATCGCTGCCGGCAATGCTGTAAGCGACGACCAGGCTCTCGTCAAGGGTCTCAAGCTTCTGCTCACCGGTAAGATCTACGAGCAGATCGCTGCTGGCAACGACCTCTTCTCAGAAGTTGATCCTGAGTTCCCAGACGTCGTTACTCCAGACAGCCTCCAGGTTGCTATGATCCAGAACCCAATGTTCTACACCGACATCATTGCCGATGGTACCAACTACGAAGGCAACGCCGAGAGCTTCCCAGGCTGGGATATCGATATCCAGGCTTGCAACGTAATGGGTGAGTTCGGTTGGGTAGGTAACAATGGCGTACGCTTCAACACCAACCATCCTTACACCGATGCCATCGTTGCTACCACTTGGGGCGATTGCGACATCACCGTAAGCCAGGCTCTCAGCGAGCTGCCAGTTGGTCAGTACACCCTCGTACTCGCTACCATGGACCGCTCTTACGTCAATAAGGATGCCGACGGTCAGTGGGTTGCCACTACTGGCGAGACCACCTCATGCGTCTTCACCCAGCAGCCAGGTGCCGAGCAGCGCGACGAGACCATCTTCAACATCGAGAACATCGGCGAGTACTACGGTATGTCTGATACCTACCTCTGCCAGGTTCCTGTCTCTGCAGGCGAGAACCTCACCGGTTCGCTTGTCTTCGGTGCACAGATGACTACTCACGGTGGTACCTTCGCTTCGATCGACAATGCTCGCATCTACCTTACCGGTGCTGCTGAAGGCTTCGATTATGCAGCTGCCGCTCAGTCTGTACTCGATCTCGCCGGCCAGGGCATCCAGCTCCAGCAGCGCGACGATCAGCCAGCTGTCAGCCTCTTCTACGACCTCAACGGTCGTCAGATCTCGGCTCCTGAGGGCGTATGCATCCGCATCGACCGCTATGCCGATGGCTACACCGAGGTACGCAAGGTCGTAGTTAAGTAATGCTCCATAAAACAAACCATTAATATCGATGGCGCTGATCGCATCCGGCCTTCAGCGCCATCATTTATCTTTCTTCCTAATTCTACTGTTCATCAATGAAGTCGTTCGTCCTATCACTGCTGCTCCTCCTTTCGGCAGTCTGCAGTACCTTGTCTGCCCAGGTGCAGCAACGCCGTCCTATCGATAACCAGCATCCGCTGTGGCTTGTCCATGTCGATGTCTGGAACAAGGCCGATCCGCAGAAGATCATCGACCTCATTCCGGCCGACGTCCGTCCCTACGTCTGTATGAACCTTTCGCTGTCGTGCGGCTACGATGTAGATCGTGGCGTACACAAGATGCCGCAGAACGCTGTCTCAACCTATCGGTCGTGGGCGTCGATCTGCCAGCTCAACGGCCTTTGGTTCACATGCCAGCCTGCCAGTGGTGGCCATACCCATATCCTTGATGATGATCTCGAGACGTTCGAGTTCTTCTTCCGCCAGTATCCAAACTTCCTGGGTTGGAACTTTGCCGAGCAGTTCTGGGGCTTTGACGAGCCCGGCGACCGCTATTCCAGCCCTCAGGTCAACCGTATAGCCCTCTTTGCCCGTCTCATCGAGATGTCGCACCGCTATGGAGGGTTCCTCACCGTAAGCTTCTGTGGCAATATCTGGTCGCATGCCCTCAATCCTGTGGGTATGATGAAGCGCAACGCCGACCTCCTTGCCGCCTGTCAGCAATACCCCGATGCCATTCTCTGGCTCTACAAATATACTACCTCTTCGTGCTTCTACAACAACGAGTCGGTCACCTATGGCCCCTTCATCGCCGGCCTGGCCAGCAACTATGGTGTGCGCTACGACAACTGCGGCTGGAACGGTGCGCTCGATGCCCTGCTCGGCGAACATCATGGCCGCAAGTATCCTGTGGCAGCCGGTATCGGTACCGTCATGGAGCAGACGGCTCACAACGGTGGCGCCGTATGGGATGGCCCTGAACTGATCTGGACCGAGGATTTCCAGAACCTCTCTGATACCGAGGTCTACGGATACCGTCGTCGCAACTGGGGTACCTTCCCCGGTTTCCGCAATGCATGGATCGACATGTTCCGGAAGGTGCTCGATGGCACGCTCTACATTCCTTCGCGTCGCGAGGTGGTCGAGCGTACACAGATCGTAGTCGTGCAGAACGTCAACGATGGCTCGGACGAGGACCGTTATGCCGCCTGGGGAGATCTGTACGACGGACTCTATAAGCAGACCGACCCGTTCAACCCCGGTAATGGCCAGTGGATGGACAACTACTGTTACTTCAAGTCTACGGGCCGCTATGGTGCTATCCCGATTGCACCGATGCTCAACGATTCGCTGGCGCAGGCCATCCCGACGCAGGTCAAGAAGACTGCTCGCAACAGCGTATGGTCCAGTCAGACCCAGAAACGCCAGAAGTTCAATGCTGCCTATCCCGCTGTCAGCGAGGGAGACCTCTTCGTTGCCCGTTATCGTAACCAGCTGGTCACCTATACCCCTTATACCTATCTGAATAAGAAGAAGACAGCTTCGGCTCAGATCCCGCTGCAGTACAATACGTGCGAACGTCTGGACCTCAGCTATGGCAAGCTGTCGAGCGGCCTTGTGCGCGAATGGGCAGACTCTATTACCGTCTACCTGAACAACTATCGTTCGGATACCACGACGATGGTCGAGGACCGCATCGCTGTGGTCGGTGCCATCGGCGAGCCATCGTGTCAGGTAGACAAGCGTGCTGAGGCTACCTGCCAGCATAGCGTGGAGTGGGACGAAGCATCAGCCACCTACACCATCAGCGTCAAGCACAACGGTCCGGTCGACGTCCGCATCTACTGCCAGGGCGAGGCTGCCGATCGACAGACCGATGTACTGCCCTCGACGCCACTGTCGCTCCCACGCCAGCCAGAACCATTCTATGGCACAGTCATCAAGGAAGCCGAGGACATGGACTATCGCGACGTCCAGTCGTGCGTCACCGATCCTTACAACTGGTATCCGTCGGTCTATGGACATTCAGGCAACGGCTTCATGGACATGGGCAGCAACAAGAATGGTTCGCTCAAGTCTACGATCAACGTCAATCGGGCAGGTGACTATCGCGTCACGGTACGCTACATGTCCGCCAGCAAGAACGCCACCATCAAGGTGAAGGTCAATGCTACCGAACGCTCGCTGACCTGTCCGCAGACACCTAAGGGCCTCTGGGGCCGTCACACCTATACCTACTCGCTCAAGGAGGGCTCCAATTCCTTCATCCTTACCAACAGCGGCGGAACGCCTTGCTACATCGATCAGGTAGAGTTTACGCCTGACGAACTGCCGGTTCAGACCCATCCTGTCACCTTGCGACAGGGCTTGCATGGTTCGGCTATAGTGGTCGACCCTGTCAGTGGTCAGCCGGTAACCGAAGCCGCCGAGGGCGATAGCCTGCAGCTCGTTCCGCAGCCCGATGCAGGATACGCCTTCCTGGGTTGGAACGTGATTCATGGCCGTTATTTCGATATCGACCCTGTCAGCGGCATCTTCCGCATGCCTGACGATCTGGTAACTCTCGAACCGCTGTTCCAGGACGTCACGGCGGTCTATACGCTCGACTTCCAGGACGTTCCTTCCGGCTCGTTCCCCGAAGGCTGGCAGGCCATTCAGGGCGATGCGGCTGCCGATCGTCATGCCTATCCTAATTCGTACAGCAGTGGCGCCCGTACGTTCAGCGGCTTTACGGGTGGCGTCTATCCTAAGGCATTGTATTGGCGTGTGCAGAGTGCCTCGTATGGCCTCCAGTCGGCCTATCGTCTGTCGCTACAGCCCGGCAACTACCGCCTGACCTACGTCATGGCAGCCTGGAAGGGCTCGCCTCAATATCGCGCTCGTGTGCTCACGGTTTCGGGAACGGAGATCGAGTCGTCCGTCTATCAGTCGGCTACTCCTTGTGCGAATGGCGACATGTCGGCCAATCTCACTTCGTCGCCGGTTCAGACGCTCGATTTCACGGTCAGCGATGCCGGTAACTATGTCGTCCAGTTCGAGAACAATGGCCAAGGTTTCGACGAGTTCCTCTTGCTGGCCTGTCGTGTCAACTCGCTCGATATGGAGGCTCTGACCGAGGTAATGCCAGACGATGTGCCGCTCTCCGAGTGCCAGATATTCCTGCCTGATGGCCGTCAGGTTTCTTCGCTCCAGCCGGGCTTCAACATCCTCTATCATCGTGGTCGCGAGGTACGTCGCGTCTTCTTGCGCTGATATCGACGTTCCGGTTCGGAGATAACCGTCTGCAAATATAGCGATAGGATTTCATAGCTGCAGTATTTCGGCATTGAAATCAAATCCGGACAAGCTGAAATCCACATAAGGTCGCAAAAAAGAGGCTGTGTCAAAAGCCACAGCAAATAATAACTAAATAATAACGAGTAACTACCCCCGCTACAGTGCTTTGTAACGGGGTAGCCATATTATTTATGCTTTATTATTTAATATTTCGTGTCTTTTGACACGCCCTCTCA
>JAZUEP010000119.1:0-18180 GCA_045640225.1 Bacteroidales bacterium
GCAGCATGGCCACCTAATACTCCAATAGAAAACTATCGAGACCTGCTTCCCGACAGATGGATGCATGCAAAGTAATAGCCGCCCAGAAACCCTGGACGGCTATCTTTTTTACATCTACCTGCTAACGCGGATGGTTATACGTATGAGAAGGACTTTCGAGGGTCATGCTTTACTATATGCTCATTGTGTTACCCGAACCACCCACATGGGCTGTGGTGAGAGTTGGTGATGAAACATTTCACACTACCATTGGTCGCTTGCATGATGATGTCAGACAGCAGAATCGGAGCATGCTGCTCAGTCTCGAAATGGCCACCCTCAATAAGCAACAAGTCAGGATGGCCGAAGTAATCATGGTAACGTATTTCACCAGTTAGGAAGGCATCGAGCGAGAGGTCTTCTGCCTCGGATATAAACTCACCTCCTGCTCCACCACAGAGACCTAGAGTACAAAACACGTGATTGTCATCTGCCGTAGCCTCAATATTGTAGCGAAGTGGGATGCCTCCCAGACAAGTACGGATGTACTCAAGCAACTGATTGGCAGTCATGGGCTGAGATAACACGCCATACACCCCACAATCACGCAACGGAGTAATATCGCGCAACTTCAGAATTCTGGCCAAAGTGTCGTTGATACCGCCACGAGCTCGATCCAGATTGGTATGCGCCGCATAGATGCCGATGCCATAGCGGATGGCAGCCAGCAGGGTACGGCTGATGTAGTCGCGCGTGGGGTCGATACACTTCACGCCGTGGAACAGCAATGGATGGTGCGCCACGATGAGTTGGCACTGACGACGATGAGCCTCCTCGATTACCTCCTCGGTGACGTCGAGGCACGTCAAGACGCGACTGACCTCCAGTCGCGGATCTCCGCACTGAAGGCCAGCGTTGTCATACGATTCCTGCAGCTCGCGTGGAGCCACAGCCTCGATGGCGTTGGTGATGTCGTGTAGGGTCATCGGCTTCTTACCAGTTATAGCTGATACCGAAGCTGAGCAGCTCGGTGAACTGGAAGTAACCCCAACCCTTTGCCTTGTTCTGTGGGCCGACCGAATCGTCGAAACGCAGGTGCGTAAAGATCTTGGTCGAGAAGAACTTGTTGAGAGGCTTGTCGAAGGTGTTCTCCCACTCGAAGTTGGTGTAGACATTGTCCTTGTACTTGCCCATGTTGTAGAGTGGAGAGAAGTAGGTAGCCTGGCTGGTCCAAGTGAGGTACTTGCAAGCCTTCCACTCCATGGTAGCCTTGGCGGATGCACCGAAGTCGTAGAGGTTGAAGTCCCATGGGTTCTTCAGACCGAAGGCTGTAGCGTCGATGCGGCCGGCACCTTTGCGGAGAGGGTCGCCGACGAACTTGAGGTTGTAGGCGAAAGGTGATGCATAGAACGAGAACTTAGCCTTTTCGGTCTCCTTCTTCCAGTCCATACCGAGTGAGATGTTGACATAGGCAGGATTGAAGAACTTTGAAACCTCGACAAGCTGTGCCTGATCACCTTCCTTCCAAGCGGTGCAGAACTGCGTCTGGCCGATGCCCTGGAGGGTGTAGTACCAGTTGTGGCCGGCGTCGTAGCCTACCTTTGAGGTCCACTTGAAGATATCGTTGTTGGTGATGAACTTGGGACGCTGGCTGCTGCTGTTCACAAATCCGAGTTTAGCCTCGATCTTGTTGTCCCAGGTGAACTTCTCGTATTTATAATTAAATGTGTAGTCGCCAGTAGCCAACAGAGCGAAGCTCGATTGACCGCCCTTGTACCAGTTCTTCGACACAAAACCCTGGGTAAACTGCAAGCTAGCATTGCCTGAACGAGTCCAGTGGCTGGCATCTGAAGCAGGATCTTCGGCCATAAGGCCTGTGGTAGCCATCGACAGCAGGATGGCAGCAAGAATATTCTTTTTCATATTACGATTGTTTAGTACGGGTGCAAAAGTAGGCATTTTTTCGGATATTGACAACATTTTTGGTCAAAAAAAGGGCAAAACATTTGGTTTCATGCCAAAAAAGCCGTATCTTTGCACCCGCAAAAAGCAAATTACAGCTACATAGACGTCCGCTCGGCTGGCCTGATCTACTCGGCCGGCAGGGAATGGTGACCAGGGGCATTCTCTGACAGGAGGTGTCCGTATCAAGTCATCGACCACAATCTGCGACGGGTATGTGGCCGTTTTTGTCTTTAAACCATTCGTCGAATATTCAAATATCAACTATAAATTCGTATTATTATGCCAAAGATTGAAAAGGAACTGAACGTTGAAGAGAAGCTGGCTAACCTTTATAAGCTCCAGCTGTACGTATCCGAGATTGACCGCATCAAGAGTCTTCGCGGCGAGCTGCCACAGGAGGTAGAGGATATGGAGAACGATCTGCGCGACATGGAGGCCAAGATCGAGAAGCTGAACGACGAGAAGGAGGTTTGCCGCCACAAGATCGTCGAGATGCAGGGCAAGATTGCCGATGCCGAGCAGCTGATCGCTCAGTACACCGCTCAGCAGAACGACGTACAGAACAACAAGCAGTACGAGTTCCTGACCAAGGAGATCGAGTATCAGGGCCTCGAGATCGAGCTTGCCAACAAGCGCATCCGCGAGAACATCGAGCAGCAGCAGATTCTCGAGGAGAAGGAAGGCAACATCCGCAACGAGATCGAGGAACGTCGTGCCGACCTCGAGACCAAGAAGGGCGAGCTGGACGAGATCATCGCCGAGACCCGCAACGAAGAAGAGATGATGCGCGAGAAGGCCAAGAAGATCGAGAACGCCATGACCGACAAGGCCCTGATGACCACCTTCAACCGCATCCACAAGAAGACCCACAACGGTCTGGCCATCGTTCCTATCGAGCGCGAGTCATGCTCAGGTTGCTTCAACAAGGTAACTCCACAGCGCCAGATCGATGTACGTCTGCGCAAGCGTGTCATCTGCTGCGAGTACTGTGGTCGCATCCTTATCGACGAGGAACTCGCTAACCAGAACGAGATGCGTCGTCGTCGTAAGGGTCTGCTTTCGAATCTCTAATCCCCTATGCTGCAACCAGGAAACAATAGCGGCGGTTCACAAAACCGCCGCTCTAACAATCGCTCACAAGCCGCGCCACAGCAGCCTGCGTTGGGCAAAGTGCAGCCTCAGGCCACCGACGTCGAAGAGGCTGTGCTCGGTGCGCTCATGCTCGAGAAGGATGCCTACTCGGTGATCTCGGATCTGCTGAAGCCCGAATCGTTCTACGAGTACAAGCATCAGCTGATCTTCGCCGCTATCCAGGAACTGGCGCTCAACCAGGAGCCCATCGACATGCTCACCGTCTGCAATCGCCTCGAGCGCAACGGTGTCTTCGAGCAAGTCGGTGGTCACTACTACGTTGCAACCCTGACGGGCAAGGTAGGTTCGGCTGCCAACATCGAGTACCATGCCCGCATCGTGGCACATAAGGCGTTGGCACGCCAGCTCATCAACTATGCCGGCAAGGTCGAGGCCGATGCCTTCGACGAGACCACCGACATCGAGGAGTTGATGCAACGCGCCGAGGGCGAGCTTTTCCAGCTGTCGCAGCACAACATCAAGAAGGACGTCGTACAGATCGACCCTGTCATCCAGGACGCCCTCAAGAAGATCGAGCAGGCTTCGAACCGTACCGACGGTCTCTCGGGTCTGCCCTCTGGCTTCCACGACCTCGACTCGATGACCTCCGGTTGGCAGAACACCGACCTTGTCATCATTGCTGCTCGTCCCGCCATGGGTAAGACGGCTTTCGTACTGTCGATGGTCAAGAACATGGCCGTCGAGTACAACATTCCGGTCGGTATGTTCTCGCTCGAGATGTCGAACCTTCAGCTCGTCAACCGTCTGCTGCAGAATGTCTGCGAGATTTCGGGCGAGAAGGTGAAAAGCGGTAAGCTGACACCCGACGAATGGACACAGCTTACTACGCGTATCACGCGTCTGCAAGGCGCTCCTATCTACGTCGACGATACTCCCGGCCTCTCGGTTTTCGAACTTCGAACCAAGGCACGTCGTCTGGTACGCGAGCATGGCGTCAAGATGATCATGATCGACTACCTTCAGCTCATGACGGCTGCAGGAATGCAGTTCGGATCGCGCGAACAGGAAGTCTCGACCATCTCGCGTTCGCTCAAGGGCCTGGCCAAGGAACTCAATATCCCGATCATCGCCCTCTCGCAGCTGAACCGTGGTGTCGAAACCCGTCAGGGCGAAGGAAAGCGACCACAGCTGGCCGACCTCCGCGAATCCGGAGCCATCGAGCAGGATGCCGATATGGTATGCTTCATCCACCGCCCAGAGTATTATAAGATCTACGAGGACGAGAAAGGTAACGACCTCCGCGGCCTGGCCGAAATCATCATTGCCAAGCACCGTAGTGGTTCGGTAGGCGACGTCCGTCTGAAGTTCCGTGGCGAGTTTGTACGCTTCCAGAACCTCGACGAAGATACCAGCCTCACCAACGTCATGACCCAATGGAGCGGGCAAGGCAATGAGCTCGGTTCCCGTATGAACAACGATACGGCTCCCGACTTCTCGCAACAGCCTAACGACTTCGGCCAGATGATGCCTCCGACCTCCGGGTTCGGAGCTCCAACGGACGACAGTCAGCCGTTCTGATCATTTGTCACAATCCACTCACTATGAAGAAAACGATCTTTCTTGCAGCATTCGCCTTAGCTACATCGATCAGCACCTTGCTGGCACAGGAAGTGTCGGCCCCTGATTATCGTGCCATCCGCGCAACCATCCAGAACAGCAAGGGACCGAACTACTATCCACAGCTGATGCGTCGCTATCTGCAGAACGACACCACCCTTACCATCGAGCAATATCGTGCCTTGTACTACGGCTTTACGCTTCAGGAGGACTATGTGCCCTACCAGCGCACGCACAAGGCCCTCAACGACGTTCGCCAGCGCATTGTCGACACGAATGGCGATGCGCGTGTCTGTGCCGAGGCTCTCAAGGTGTCGCAAGCAGCGATCGACGACAATCCCTTCGATCTGCTGGCCATCGCTACCATGACGTTTTCGTACCAACAGTTACGCGATACGGCCAATTACCAGCGATGGAACGACAAGCAGATTTCGCTGCTCGATGCCATCATCTCGAGCGGTGACGGCGAGGACGAGACCAGTCCGATACACGTCATCAGCCTTGAGCACGAATACGAGGTATTGAACCGCCTGGGTCTTCAGATCGAATCCGACTCGCTCTGCAACGACCACATCGAGTTCCTACGAGTTCTGCCCAATGCCGAGGATGTACGAGGAGTCTTCTTCGACTTTGGTGCCTGCCGACAAGCATATCGCCGCAAGTACGAATGATTCGTACCTGCGGCGTCCGTTTTTTTATCGGCTCACACTGTAGGGAACGAGTGTGCAGTCGTACTCTCTTTTCTTAGCTTCTACCGGATGTAGTGCGTCTCGGTCAGTTCCTCCTGTATCTTGGGTGATCCATATTGCTCCATGCCGAGACGAATAGCCTTGATCATGAATGCCATATTGAGGGCCAGCTGACGCATCGTCTGCATGCCCTCCAGATCCTGAACCACCTCGCCAGGCTCTGTGCCATGCGCTATGCTCCAATACTGCGAGGGAACTACCGGCATGTTTGTCTTCAGGAAATATTTGTTCAGCACGTCCATCGTTGCGGTGGCTCCTCCGCGACGGGCTATGCATACCGCTGCTCCGACCTTCATTGTCCAGTCTTTGTGCAGGCTCGAATAGAACAGACGGTCCAGCAGGGCCAACAGCGTTCCGTTGGGCGATGCAAAATACACGGGCGAACCGATCAGCAGACCATCAGCCTCGCCTATCTTCCTGGCCAGATCGTTCACGATGTCGCCAAAGGCACATTCGCCGCTATCCCAGCACTTGTTGCAGGCAATGCAGCCGTGTATCTGCCTATGACCTACGTGAATCCACTCGCATTCTATTCCCTGTTGCTGCAGAACTCGCTCTGCTTCGTGAAGTGCCGTTGCCGTATTGCCTTCGGCCTTGGGACTTCCGTTTAGGATGATTACTTTCATTTATCTATCGTTTATTCCATAAAACTTCGCCGCCCTCCTTGCCGATTGTCCGATCTGACAACTCTGACGCAAGGGCAACACATTATTCTATTGGGCGGATCCAGATATTGCGGAAGCTGATAGGTTCGCTCGGATCGCCATGCGACTGCAAGCGTATCGGAGCCTTGCCATGAGCCTCAACGCGAGGGAATCCGATCCATTCCGTTGTTCCCTGTATCTCGGTGTGGTTCTGTACGACGATGCCGTTGTGCAGTACGGTCACGTAGGGCTTGTACAGGTACGTGCCATTCGCCTTGAAGATCGGAGCCGTGTAGATGATGTCGTACACATTCCATTCGCCTGGCCGAACCATGGCGTTCACCATAGGAGCTGCCTGCTTATAGATCGATCCGGCCTGACCATTCACATAGGTCTCGTTCTCGTAGCTATCCAGTATCTGGACCTCGTATCTGTCCTGCATAAAGACACCACTGTTGCCACGCCACTGGCTTTCGCCGTGGATCCCTTCGGGCACACGCCATTCCAGATGCAGCTGATAGCTACCCCACTTCTGTCGTGTCAGGATGTCGCCGACCTGCTTATTTACCGTCAGCACGCCATCCTTCACAATCCATTGTGCGTCACTGCCATCCTCCATCTGCCAGGCGTCGAGGTTGGTGCCATCAAACAGCACGATGGCATCCGAAGGCACTCCATCCGTGCCGGCAGGCGTCACCACTTCGGGTTTCGGTGTCCAGTGCTCCGACATCTGATTCGTCATTGCCTGAGCAGCGGGATAGCGCTTCTCGAACAAGTCGTAGGCAGCATTCACCGTGTTGATCGAAGTCCTTGCGTAGGCCTCCATGTCAGGTGCGCCAAAGTGTTCGACCGTGAACCATCCGTCGTACCCCGTTGTCAGCAGGCCTACCACTACATCCGTCATAGGCACGATGCCCTCGCCTACTGCCATCGACGCATAGTCCTTCATCGACTTGCGATCCTTCAGATGCACATGATGGATGCGCGAACAGAAGTGATTCATGGCCGTCAGCACATCCTCGCCTGCAAAACAATAATTGCCCGTATCGAACACGTGGTTCAGCGACGGAGCCTTCGTGAACAGCAGGTCCAGAGCTGCCGTGTTGTAGCATGGCGAACGCGGATTGTCATAATCCTCAATCATCACCTCCAGCCCTGCCATCCTGCAGGCATGGGCGTAAGCCTCGGTTCGATAGTAAACCTCCTCGAGCTGGGCTTCTGTCGGATTTTCGGGCAGCAGGCCTGGAACCAGCAACACCTTGTCGTAGCCATGAGCCAGCATGAAGTCGATCGACTGACGGACTTCGTCGGAATGCTCGCCTGTCGTAAAATCGATCTGCGAGATTGACGAGGCATGAGCGAAACCTATCTCGTCGAGAGCCTGCTGCTGTACCGGATCGATGGTGTACCATACGTCCACACCTCGATAACCCATGTCATAGACCCTCTGTGCAGCCTCACGGAAACTAATGTGCTGCTGTTGAGCGATCACGGCAATATGATCCGAGAAGATCGAAATCCGCCGTTCGGCCTGAGCCGAGAGTGCTGCCATTGCCAACAGGCAGCCTAACAATGTCTTCTTCATTAGTGTTTTGTATTCAATTTGTGCAATGTCATAATGTCTGCTGCTTGCGCAACGGCATCCTCTTCCCATAGGTTACCATTCGCCACACCCATTCTGCAGGGCCATAGGCGAAGAAGCGGAGCCACAGGCGAGACAGAAGTGTCTGACCGATGAAGACAGACAGCGCAACCACTTCGGTCTGCCAAAGGCCCATCGAGCATCCCAGGCCAAAGCCTATGCCATAAAACAGCACGATGCCGATGACCGATTGCCCCAGATAGGTGGTCAGCGACATGCGTCCCGGACACGCCAGCCATTGCCACAGCGCCAGACGCTGCCATCGCTGACACAACAGCACGAAAGCCGCCATATAGGCAAAGCCCAGCGGATAGACAGACAACAGATAGATCACACTATGCGCCACGTCGCCCCACGGATGCCCTTCCATCGAACTCCACGTATACACCCCGCTGAGTGGCAGGCTAAGGCCAAAGCCCAGCCACATCACGCGTCGCAACAACGGCCGATAGCGCACCGGATCGGCATGAATACCTCGACGTCCGATGTACAAGCCGATGAGGAAGAGGCCCAGCACCTTGAAGTAACGATGGCTGCTGACAAACTCCCACATTCGCTCGAAGGCGCCCTGGATCAGGAACTGACCGACACCCGTGTAGCTCTCGGCATCGCGTAGCCAAGTGGCGAAGTTCGCTTCCGTTATCCCGAACTGTCCGCACCAATACCACCATGCATCGTAGGGCAGCTGGCTGGGGTCGACGCCCGTCAAGGCGATTGCTGCATCGCATACCACCGGCAACGCCAGCATCACGCCTGCCCAGGCAAGCACCACGCGATCGCTGCGGCCGTAGAACAAGGGCAGCAACAGGCCCATCAAGGCATACAGCAACAAAATGTCGCCGCTCCACAGCAGCATCAGATGCAGGAGGCCGATCAAGACCAATCCCGTCATTCGACGATAGAAGATACGCATACCATCGGCTCCACGTCGACGGGCATTGGCAATGATGATCGAAAAACCTATACCGAACAATACCGAGAAGATCGTATAGAACTTACCGTCGACCAATAGCAGCTGCAACCATCGCGTCCAGGTATCGGCCTGTGCCGTCGGCATCGCGCCCTGCTCGGCATCGGACAGGAAGCTCCAGAGCGAGAACTCCGGGTAGTTGGCCAGTGCGATGCCCATCAAGGCAAAGCCGCGTAAGGCATCGAGCGCAATAAGACGTTTGGGTTGTGAGCTGACGGACATTCCTTCATTAGTTTTCGTTTTCGGGCACAAATATACACATATTTATTGTATGCGCCAAACAAATGTATGAAAAAACGACTTTTTGTGCTCTATACTCGCAACAATCAACCCTAAAACCTCGATTATCGAACCTCATATCCGCTATTTCCTATCACAAACAACGACGACAAGGCTTACCTCGTCATCGTTGCCGAACAGGAAACACTCATCAGGCAATCTGGGCAATCGCCGAGGTTATCCGTTCGATGACGGCATCGGGGTTCTCGAGCCAATCGACACTCCATACACGTTCGATATTCCAACCAAGGCCATGAAGTACAGAAGGTTGTACGACCTCGCGATCGCGGGCAGTAGGCGTAGAATAGTAGCTCTTACCATCGCACAGAATACCCAGCAGATACTGATCGGGATTCTGAGGATTGACCACGGCCAAATCTACGCGGAACGATGATTTACCGACGTATGTATCGACCTGATAACCCTTCATCCGCAGCCGCTCGGCGATCAGTTCCGGCAATCCGCCCGCGAAGCCTTCACCTCGCTGCTGCGAAGCCAATTCGGGCTGATAGCCATGCTCGGCGAAGTAAAGGAAGTTCTTCAACCCCTTCACACCGAGGGCTTGCGTGCGGCTGAGGTCAATCTGATCAGCATGCATCGTGCTGAAAACCTTCATGCGCTGGCGGGCTCGACTGACGGCAACGTTGAGTCGACGTTCACCGCCACTGATGTTGAGCGGGCCGAAGTTCATCGACACATTGCCATTCTTGTCCGGGCCGTACCCGACGCTGAACAAGATGACGTCGCGCTCGTCGCCCTGCACGTTCTCGAGGTTCTTGATGAAGAGCGGTTCCTCGCCCTCGTTCATCTGCTTCTCGAGGGCAATGTGACCCTTGATGCGCTCCTGCAACAGGTCCTCGATCAGCGTCTGCTGAACCTTGCTGAACGAAATCACACCCAGGCTCATCCGTGCGGAGGTGGCATCGGAATAATGGCGTACAATCTCGTCGACGATGGCCTCGGCCTCCTTGCGGTTGCTGCGCGAAGCACCCTTGTCGTAAGTTCCTTCGACGGCCACGAATTCAACGTGCGAGGCTCGGTCGTCCGACGAGGGGAAGGTCATCAGCTTGCCGTCATAGTAATTGGCGTTCGAGAAGGAGATCAGGCTTTCGTGACGACTGCGGTAGTGCCAGGTCAGGTAGTGCGAAGGCATCGACAGGGCAATGCAATCGTCAAGAATTGAATCCATGTCGTCATATTCAGCCTCATCCTCGCCCACTGCCTGTGCCTGGAAGAAGGCGGTAGGAGGCATCTGACGCGGATCGCCCACAATCACCACGGCCTTGCCTCGGGCGATGGCTCCCACGGCCTCGCTGGTAGGTATCTGCGAAGCCTCGTCGAAGATCACGAGGTCCATCAGCGACTTATCCTCGTCGAGCGCAATGTACTGAGCGACACTCAATGGCGACATCAGCATGCAGGGACAGAGGTCCGGCAAGATGTGCTGTATACGGGTCAGGATGTGACGGATAGACACGCCACGACCATGGTTGGCGATATTCTTCTTCAGGAAGGTCAGTTCCTCCTTCACCACACCCGATTGTGTAGGTTCGAGCAGGCGGGCAACACGCTGCGACAGGCGCAGACGAATCTCGTCGCGTGTCAGTTGCTGGAAGTCCTTGGCCATGGCACGGTAACGTTGTATCGTGTCATCGAATATCATACCGTTGAAGAGGCTCAGCTGCTCGTCGGTGGCGATGATGTTCATAGCCAGCTGGTGGTAGACGCCCTTGCGGAAAGCCTGTGCGGTGACGCTTCCCGATGCGTGACGGGCCATCATCCACGCCAGGACGGGCTCAAGTCCCTTATCGGCCAGATCCTTCCGGCGCAATGTCCACTGGCACCATCCCTTGACGTGCAGACGTGCGGCCTTCCATTGTTCGATCTTCTGCAGGAGTGCTCCCCTGTCAGCAGGCCAATCTACATGCGCCAAGGCGTCCACCTCACGCATGACCGCCTGCAGCCTTGCAGCCTGTTCCATCCGCTGGCAGATGGCAGGAATCTGATCCCATTGCAGCGATGGATCCTTCATGCGAAGTTCCTTGAGCAGATTGTTGCGGCGGAACGAGCGAAGCAGGAAGAACGACTGTTCTACCCCGAGGTAAAGCGCCTTCAGGTTGGCCGGATATTGATGGGCCAATGCGCTCTCTGCCGGATAGGCATACCCTTGTACGCCAACAAGTTCGGCCAGATTGTCCAGCGCCGAGAACAATGACGTATGTGCTTCGGCCGAGGCGCTGTAGGGCTCGAGGCCCAACAAGGCATGGTCGGCAGGATGTCCGGTGAGGCGGAATACGGCATCGAGCATCTCCACGTTGCCACAAACGGCATCGAGCGTCGATTCGTCCATCTTCATGGCCAACGGCAGAGGCACGGCAATCTCCTCGCCTTCCGTGCTCATGTACCCATGGATACAATCGTAGAGCGAACGTCCGTCCGGCTGGCGGCGATGCAGCGACTCCATGTAGCCTATCAGTTCCTTGCGACGGGCAAATAGTGCATCCGACATCTTCTCGAACCCGGGATTACCGGCCATGGCCTCGGCTATCTGCAGCGTCTGGTCGAACTGATGCAGGACGTGGCTCTTGGTGGCCTTGTTCGAATGCAGCTCCAGGCAGAACGGATCCAACCCGATGCGCTCCAGGCGGTTCTGCACCACATCGAGGGCGGCCATCTTCTGTGCTACGAACAGTACGTGCTTGCCTTTGTACAAGGCGTTGGCCACCATATTCGTAATGGTCTGCGACTTGCCCGTACCCGGAGGGCCATACAGCAGGAACGACTTGCCTTCGCCGGCATCGGCAATGGCTTCGAGCTGCGAGCTGTCCACATCGATGGGCAGGGCAAAGTCCTTCGGCGCCAGGGTAGTATCGAGCTGTCGGGCATCGGCATCAGGCACATCGTCGATCAGCAGCTTTCCTTCGATCAGGCTCTTCACCACAGGGCTCTCCTGCATCTGCTCGGCATACTGGTGGATGTCGTTCCACATCACGAACTTCAGGAACGAATACAGGCCCAGCGTGCATCCCTCGTGCACATTCCACCCCTGACGATCGGCCAGGGCAAGGCGGATGGTCGCAAAGGCCTTCTTGATGGTCAGGGCGACGTCGTTGTCGATGGCCTGATCGTTCTGTCCGCCATCGGTAGCAGCCAGATTGAGCACATTGCGCATATCGATGCCGAAGCGTTGCTTCAGGAGCTCGAACAGCGTGATGTTGAAGATCAGCGGATCTTCGGTCACATGGATGCTGTAGCCGGTTCCGCCCTGACGCTGAACGATCTCGACCGGCAGCAACATGATCGGGGCGGCATGGTCGGTCTTGGTGCGACGACGTCGCCATCCCTTCTGATTCTCCGGTTCTTCCTCGTCCTGCCAATGCAGCAGGCCTATGGTCATGAAGAGCGACGTGGCGCCATTCTCCTCCAGGTTGGTCTTCGCCTGTCGGGCAATGTTCTTCAGCTGTTGCTCGAGGCTCTCGGTATCGGCGTAGGCATAGAGCTTATGCTCGGACAATCCTGGGGCGACAAACGAGGCGAGGTCCTCCTTATGATATAATGTGTCGATATTGCCGCAACGGAACACATCGGCCTGTCGGTCGGTGGGATTCTCCATCAGGCGGTAATTCTCGCCCTTCATGAGCGTCTCGATGAGTTCGGGCACGTCCAGGGTGATCAGCGGCAGGCAATGCGTACCGGGACGGATGTGCAGCAGCCGGTTGGCCATCGTCAGGTCGAGCAGCTTGCGTTCCCAGATGCTCAGACGCGAAGGAACGGTCTTCTGGTCGTTGTCGAAGTCGATGTCGAAGTGGTCGAAGTGCCGGGCTCCCTGTTCCGAGGGCTCGTTCTCGTAGCTCTTGTCCACAATCCATTGTCCGTCGGCCTCCAATCGCTGCGGCATCGGACGGAAGTGCTCCAGACGGCAGTGCTTCACGTCCAGGAAGTAGAGGAACTCGTCGGCATTGTCGCGCAACTGATTGGTGGCTGTCTCGACGGCCTTCTCGAATTCGAATTGCGACGTCTGGCACACACAGGTCGTCTCGACCAGCACCAGCTGTCCTACGCCATCGGCACTAAGCTTCAGCAGGCGTTCGCGATCGTAACCCACGGCACGGTTGTAGATCTGCTCGGTAAGCCATGCGCCTACGAAGCAATGCTCCTGCATCATCACCACGATCGGATTGATGCCCAACTGCTCCAGACAACCCGTCATCAGCAACGTCAGGTCGAGGCAGGTAGCCATCCGGTCACGACGGATGATGTCGGCCATCCGGACGCGCTGACCTTCCTTGCCGAACGAAGCCGGCGGCATCACGTAGGCCAGAGATTCCTTGCGAAGCGCCTCATAGACAGCGGCTATCTGCTGGCGCACGTCGTTCGGATCGTCGGTCTGATAGGCGTTCATCGAGGCATCGCCCGTCCAAGCCTGCATCTGGTCGGCAGCGGCACGGCACAGCTGCTGGACGTAGGGATGATTGGGCGTCACGAAGCAGGTAAGGAGCTGTGGCGTCAGATGGTTGCCGTTCCATTGGTCGAAGGGTTGCAGCTCGACGGGCAGCACAAATTCCTCGGCCGTATCGTTGCCTACGCTGACGCTCAGCGTGAAGGTGGTCGCGATGGCTTCGGTCAGCTGCTGCAGTATCTCGTCGTTGGGCAACAGTTGCAGGGTATCGAGCTGCATGGCGTGGCCGGCACGGAGCGTATCGAGTATGCAGGTGCTGGACAGGATATACTGGCCCGTAATTGCGATTCGCACCTCGTGCCAGTCGGTTTCGTCACGGTTGGTCAGGATGCTGCTCTGCAGTAGCTTCATGCCGCTGCTGGTCAGGGCATAGTTTGCCGCCTGCTGGTATTCTATCTGCAGCTGGCCTTTGTGTTCGCCCTTCAGTTCGAGCGTGGTATGTGGTTTTTGCTTTGCTTTCATAATCATCGTTTTTCCTATTCACTTTTTGGGTTTGATCAACGGGTTCTTTGCCACCATGCGATGCGAAGCTGCAGGCACCACGTCCTCCCGATCGGCTGTCTTCATGGCCTTCACCGTCCTGGCTATCAGCCGGGCACGCTGGCGAAGCATTGCATCGCGCTTCAGTTCCTGCTCGAAGGCGACTTCTTCCGCCGCGCTCATCTGGCGAAGCAGGTAACGGTCTATCCGCTCGTCCTGCAACGTCTGTTTCCTGATGTCTATAATCTCTGCCATGTCAGAATAGTTCGTTAATCATTTGTCTTGCACGTTCTCGCAACCGGCCGATGATGCGGCATTTGGTGGTCCTTGCCACCTCGACGCTTGCCATCTCGTGTTCCGTGGCCAGCTGCTCCATCGACTTGCCTTCCAGATAGAATCCCCGAAGCAGGGCGAAGTCACGTTCGGGCAATGTCTGCAGTACGCGTTGCAGCAGCTGCATGTAATCCACAGCTTCCTCCTCTTCGATCATCGCGTCCGGAGCCTCTTCAGCCTCTTCGGTCAGTTCGAGCAATCGGTCCAGCCGCTCATCGTCAACCGCCTCATACCGTCGCCGGAGCTCTTCCAGTCGCTTCAGGGCCAGCTTGTGGCAAACGCCATGCAGATACGCCTCGGCTCCTACCCTGATGGTCAGCCGCTGTTCGCTCATGGCCTGCAGCAGCACGATCGCCGCATCCTGATACACATCCTCGGCATCCTCATGGCACAGTCCCATCTGCACAAGCTGTCTCAGCTCATGCGCCCGCTGTGTCTGTATGACGGTTTGCAAGGTGTTGTTCATAACCCGTTTCTTGCCTCACACTATTTTTCCCTGCTTATCGATCGTGGCATAAACCTCGCTGGTGAAGACCCAGAACCGGCGGACCTTGGCATAGACATGGGCCAAGCCACTGGCATCGAAGTCGTAGGCCTTCTCGAACCGATAGTCGATCACCACGTTACCCGATGCGTCGATGTATCCCCACTTCTGCTGATCGTTCATCACCGCACATCGCCCGTTGGCGAAATGCCGTACCCGATGGAAAGCTCCGCGGATGACCACCTCGCCCCGCGTATCGATGAAGCCGATCAGGCCGTTACGGTCGACGATGGGGAATCGCCCCTCGCAGAAGCAGAAATAAGGAGCATCCACCAGCACTTCGAACGGGAAACGACACGGAATCGCCTCATTGCCATGAATATCCACATGGCCCAGCATTCCTTCGTCATTCACCACGGCCAGCAATCCGCTGCTATCCCACACATAGCCGTTGATACAGCTATACCTGAAGGGAACGATCACATGGCCGTCCACATCGACAATCCCTTCGTGCTCACCGATGCGACACAGGGCCACACGCTCATTCTCCTGAGGTCCACCAGCCAGGACCTCATCCACATCTGTCAGAAAAATCTTCTCTTGCATACTTTGTTTAGTTTCCGGCTATACAACCGAATGTACAGCCTCGGTTTCGTTGTTACATCAGTATGTTACGGACAACGTGGAAACATAAACATTGCGAGCGTGATTTTTTTTTGATAAAAATAATTCATCGAGTTCCGCAAAGTACGAAACTCGATGAATTAGGGACAACCTCACTTGCTCTCTACTCCCATGACGTCGTAGTTGCGCTCGCCCTTGCTGATCATGATGCGACCATTGGCATCGATGTACTTCGAGGCCTGGCAGTCTGCATTATTGCCTACCGAAGTCAGGCCTACGGTATGGTCAAGGATGTAGTCCATACCACGCTTGGCATTGATCTTGCCATAGCCGAAGCGGAGTGGCGAGGCCTCACAATATTCGTCATAGTCGCAGGTATTTGCCAGGATTTCGATTACATCCTCGCGAGTGAGGTTAGGATTGGCCTGGAGCCACAGGGCAACGATACCGGTTGCGGCTGGCGAAGACATTGAGGTACCTGCCTCGTAAGCCCAGAGATAGATCTCATCGTCGACGAACGTGACATCTCCCCAAAGCATCTGCGTCAGATCTGCATCCTGATGCATAGCCGACAACAGGAACATACCGGGGGCAGCACAAAGCGGATTCATCGAGCCATAGTGAGGATGGCAGTAGCTCGAGAAGACCGAGATGTCACCAATCTCTCCCTCTTCGCTGAAGTTAGGATAATTCAGGGCTTCAAAGGCCAGACGGGAATTGTAGGCACCCACGCCGATGAATACGTCATTGCATAACATCTGGTTTATGCTACCCCAGCTGTTGACAGGGGTGGTACAGGCATTGGCATCGAACTCACCACCGTTCATTGCGCCGTCAATCTGCATTCCTTCGCTTCGGGTACCGATGGTGACCTGCACACGGAAAGGAACAGTAGCCGTGAATTCCACCAGGGACGTCAGATAGGTACGGTCAGCCGACGAACATGTAGCCTCGGTCGTAACTTTGAATTCGTACAGGTCAAAAGAATTGGTCAAACCTGAATCTTCATAGGTATTGCCATCCATGCACTCCGTAGAGACAAGCAAAGGCGAATGAGCATAGATCTCGTTACCCATAGGATCCATAATGACATACTGTACGGCAAATTCGCGGTTGTCCGATGCATAGAACGAGAATACCGAGGCCTCTTCGTAGACGAACTTGCCATCCTCCAGCTCATAAGCACTGTCCTCATCAACGGGAACACAACCCAAGGCATGCTGGAAAGTCCAGGTATCGTTCTCGATAGGCTGGTTGCACTCCATCTGTACCGTAATCGGATCGCTACCCTCATTGCTTGCGCAGACGCAGATAATCTTGCCCGTCATATCATAGTTCTCGACCAATGCCTCGAGGTTCTCATTGAATTCATCGGTGCCATCCAGCCGTGCGTCATTCCAGCCTAGGCTCATATTGACCACCAGAGGACGCTGCATGCGGTCAGCCCGCTCGAAGGCATCGGCCAGCGAATTGAGGATCTGTGAGTCGTTGTCTGTGATGTCATAGACCAGAAGATCTGATTCGGGAGCCATGCCGTAATAGTTCTTGGCCGAATCATCATCAGGCAAGATAGCAGTCGATCCAGCGGCAACACCAGCCACATGGGTACCATGGCCAGTGCCCTTCAGCGGGAAGTCCTTCAGGTAGAGGATAGCCTGATCAATTTCGTCCTCTTCAAACTTGAGGTGCTTTACGGTATAGGCTTCCTCATCCTCCGTTGGGATCATAACATATTCCTCGGCATACTTGATACGGCACTTGCCATCAGCATCCTTGAAGGCAAGGTGTTCCAAGTCGATATCGTTGTCGATGATGGCTACCAGTACACCCTTGCCACGATACTGCCCGGGTACTTCAGCCATGCTATTGACCACGTTCATGTTGTGTACCAGATCAACGGACGATGCCTCGCGAGCCTTGTCATTCTTTGGCTTACGCTTCATGCCGGTATCCACGCTGCTGACGCCTTCGATCTCTGCCAGTTCGGTCAATTTGCTGACAGGTACGTTGGCGAAGATCAGGATGCCACAACGTCTCTCGACCTGGATATCGAGTGCGGCGAGCTGCTCGTCGGTCACGGTAGCGCCTTTCTCAAGACGGATGGTGGTAAGTACACGCTGGACAATCTTCTGCGAAGGAGCCTTGCGCAGCGTCGAGGTGCCAGATGCATTCTGCTGGCTCAACAGCATCCTGGTAGCTGTAGAGAGTTTTGACTGGGCATTGGCTCCGCAGAGCATCAACGCCATCGAGGCGAAGAGGAAGAATTTCTTTTTCATAAGTACGGTATATTATGATAGTTTGATTATTAGTCACATGTTTTTCTTGTTTTCTTTACGGGCACAAAGATAAGCAAAAATGTTCAATTCTGCACCATGCGTTATGAAAAAACTTAAAAAATACCCCAAAATTGAACGTTTTGCCCGATCTTCTACGTGTTTTTGTATGAATAATTCAACTCGCAAGCTTCTATGAAGTTCCGCTTTGGGCGAGAACTCTTCCTTCACAAAACGAGGAAGCGTATTTTTCCGGCTAAATGCGCTTGCTCGATTTTATGGAGTGCAGTTTGCTGGCTAAACGTGCTTCCGCGAAATGCGAAGGAAGAATCTTGGCGAAAATTCTTCCTTATCAAAACGAGGAAGTACATTTTGCTGGCCGAACGCGCTTGCTCGATTTTATGAAGCGCATTTTGCTGGCCGAACACCCTTCCGCGAAATGTTTAGGCCGAATCCTCGCCAAGATTCTTCCTTCTCGCAGCGAGGAAGGGCATTCCGCCAGAAAAATGCACTTCCCCGCGCCGAGATAAACAATTTCGGTTCATTGCAGGCCAGTAAGAAATCAGTTCATGATGTCAAAGAACGTATAC
>JAZUEP010000120.1:0-1774 GCA_045640225.1 Bacteroidales bacterium
GTACAGTTCCTGAACATTGCGGGTACAGGCCCGATTTTCGGTGCCATCATGGGCATCATGTTCGGACCAGCTGCCTATCTGTGGATTGTTTTGGGCTGCATCTTTGCCGGATCTGTTCACGACTATATGAGCGGCATGATCTGTGTCAGAAAGGGAGGAGTCTCGCTGCCAGAGATCGTAGGTGACGAACTGGGTAAGTCGATGCGCGTCTTCATGCGCGTCTTTAGTCCCGTGCTGTTGGTATTGGCCGGTACGGTATTCGTCACCACACCTGCTGCCTTGCTGCAGTCGATGGCTCCTTTAGGCGAGACACAGTGGATATGGGTAGCTATCATCTTTGCCTATTATATCATCGCAACTCTTTTGCCTATTGACAAGTTGATCGGTAAGGTCTATCCTTTGTTTGGTTGCGCATTGCTGATCATGGCCGTCGGACTGCTGATCAACATCTTCGTTGCCGATGGCAGTGTGCCAGAGATTACCGATCAGCCTTTCGTATCGCACAACCCTAAGGGGCTACCGCTTTTCCCGATGCTTTGTATCACGATTGCCTGTGGCGCAATCTCCGGCTTCCATGGCACACAGTCGCCTTTGATGGCACGTTGTATGACCAACGAGCGCTACGGTCGTCCAATCTTCTATGGTGCTATGATAACCGAGGGCATTGTAGCCTTGGTTTGGGCCGCTGCTGCCATCAAGTTTGCCGATTCGCTGCCCGGTGAGGGGACTGCTTACGAGAAGTTGGCAGCCATGGGTAATCCGTCGGTTGTAGTGAGCACGGTTTGTTCGACCTGGATGGGAACTGTTGGCGCCATCCTGGCCGTATTGGGTGTAGTGGCTGCCCCGATTACCAGTGGCGATACCTGTTTCCGCAGTGCCCGCTTGATTGCAGCCGATGTCATGAATGTATCGCAGAAGACCTTTGCAAAGCGTCTGCTGCTGTGTCTGCCTTTGTTTCTAATCAGCTGTTGCCTATTATTCCTCGACTTTGACGTTCTGTGGCGTTACTTTGCATGGACCAATCATACGCTTGCCTGTATTACCCTTTGGGCTTCGACCGTATGGTTGTATAAACATCGCAAGAACGTGTGGATTACGATGATTCCAGCCGTCTTCATGACCTGTGTATGTACGTCGTATATCCTCGTAGCAAAGGAAGGATTCCAACTTGACCTGACCATCGGTTTGATTGTGGGCATTCTGGCGGCCATAGCTGCCCTTTCTGCCGCATTGGCCTATATGACCAGTGGAAAGGTAAAACGTATCGAGAAGTAAGCTGGATGGAGAATGAGCTTGGCTACATCAAAGGCGTAGGACCCAAACGAGCCGAACTGCTGGAAAGTGAATGTAATGTGCATTCGCTCGAGGAGCTGTTGGGCTATTACCCGTACCGTTATGTCGACAAGTCGAAAGTTTATCGTGTCTGCGACATCCCGTCGATGGATTCATCGCCCGGTAGCGGCAGTCTGCTGCCCTTCATCCTGTTACGAGGGCAATTTACGCTTTTCACCGAGGAAGGTGTAGGTCAGAAAGGTCCACAGCACCACCTGAAGGCCTTGTTTACCGACGGAACCGGTGTGATAGAGTGCATCTGGTTCAACGGTATGCGCTTCATACAAGAGGGCGTTCAAAAAGGCCGCGAATACCTGTTGTTCGGCCAACCCAAGGAATTCAATCATACCTATAGCATCGCACACCCAGAACTCGACGTCGTAAAACCCGATGACGATCCGGATGCTAAATCGGGTCTGTACGGAATGTACAACACGACCGA
>JAZUEP010000121.1:0-3632 GCA_045640225.1 Bacteroidales bacterium
TGCTTTTAACCATAATTGCCGCAAATATAGCAATTTTTTTCATTTATTATATATCACGCGCAATAATTTTGATGTTCATAAGTCATGAATCCGGAAAATTTGTATATTTGCGCATAATTATCAATTATCAATTATCAATTAGCACTATGAGCATATTAATCAAGGATACAACACGCGAAGAGCGCATCGAGATCGTACGCCGCTCACTCGAAGACTGTGACGAGGGCTGTGAGTCATTCATGTCCAACGATGTAGACGAGATGTATCAGCCATACATCGACGGCATCAAGGAGCTCCGCGAGATCAACGCCGAACAGAGCTTCAACTATGTAGTCTCAGAGAAGGAAATGCCAGGCCGTCACGGATGCGGAATGGGAGTGCGGTAAAAATTCGTTCCCAATTTATTCCTAATTTGTGTTCAGAAATAATAATTATTATGCCTCAGATAGTAAAAATAGGAAAAGAGCTCATCTGTGTCAATCCTTCGCGCAACACCATCGACTACTCTACATCCGAAGGACGCACATGGATGGTGAGATACAGCAATTCCGGCATCGGAAAAGTCATGGACCTTCTGTACTTCAAGGACGAACTCCTCCTCGTAACCAGCAAGGGACTGTACTATTCGCACTCCCAGGGACGCACCTGGACCATGCGATACAACAACAATTCCAACTTCGACTTCCTCGGACTTGCCGAGTCGGGCAGCACCCTCCTTGCCACCACCTCCAAAGGCCTCTATTATTCCAATTCCCAGGGTCGCACCTGGTTGAAACGATAACATTTGCCGCATTGGTTTAATGCCATAACAGACTCCCTGTATTCAATGAGAAAAATTTATACCCTTGCTCGCTTGTCAGCACTTCTGCTCAGCGTGCTGATTACCTCCTGTGCCAATAAGGATGCCAAGGTCGTAACCAGTATTGAAGACCTTGATGACGCCATGATAGGCATAGTGTCCGGCACGTCGGAAGACCTGATAGTTTCCAAGGTCTATCCTGAAGACCATCTGATGCGCTTCAACGTAGGCCCTGATATGTTCATGGCTTTAGAGGCTGGCAAGGTGGATGTGGTTGTCGATGAGTCGATGGCTCTGCCGATGATCGAGGTTAATTATCCGCATTTCAAGAGCTTTCCGTACCCAACCGCTGAACTGACAGAAGTAGCCTTCGGTGTGAATGTTCACCAACAGGAGCTATATAGCCAGTTCAACGCATTTCTTGAAGGACTCAAGGCCGATCATCAGTTAGATAGTCTGCTCGCCAAATGGGGGACAAGAGCAGGCGTACTTGGACAGGTCGAGATGCCCAGAAGCCATGGTACTGGCACACCGATTAGGGTTTCTACGTCAGCAGACTATTCCCCTTTCGCCTTCATCGTCGATGGCAAGGTTGCGGGCATTGAACCAGAGGTGGTTGAGTTGTTTGCGCAGAGTGTGAATCGTCCGGTGGAATATTTCATCGTCGATTATGCCGCCATCGTCCCGCACCTCATCCAGGGCTTGTCTGATATCGGTTGCGGTGCCATTTCAACGACCGAGGAACGTCAGGGAAAACTATTATTCACGACACCATACATCACCTCACAGCCGACCTGTTTTATCAATCCACGTCGTAATCCGACTATGCCGAAGGTGGAGTTGAAGGAAGAAGATCTGGCACATAGACGTGTGGGTGTCGTGAGTGGCAGCCAGCATGACCTGTTCACCAGCACATTCGTCGATGCAGACAAGATCATGCGCTTCAATACGGCACCTGACCTCTTCAAGGCCCTTGATTCAGGCATGGTCGATGCTGTCTATTCGCAGGATGTTGACACCAATGCTTTTGTCTGGAAATTTCCTAACTTCGAGATACATAGGTCTTCCATGCCAAGCCGCGACATTGCCGTGGGTATGAATAAGGACAGTGTGGAGCTCTGCCGGCAGTTCAATGCATTTTTGCAGGACTTCAAGGATTCCGAGCCGTGGAACGAGATGCTGACTCGCTGGTTTGGCGGTCCCGAGGCTGACATAAGCGGCATGTTCGTAGATACGACCACTTATCAGACTGCACCACTTAGGGTAAGCGTGTCTGGTACACACTATCCTTATAATTACATGGAGAATGGTGAGATCCTTGGCTTCGAGGTGGAGATGATGCGCCATTTCGCTGCGTCTCTTCATCGCCCGGTGACATTTGATATGATGCCTATGCAGTCATTCATCATGAGCCTCGTGCAGGGACAGACCGATGCTGTAGCCTCGCTTCTTGCCATCACACCTGAGCGTGCCGAGAAGGCGCTTTTCACAATGCCTTACCTGCATACTCAACCCATCTTCCTGACCAATGAAGCGCCAACGTCTGTGGACGAGACTCAAGTGGGTCTATGGCAGTCGCTCAAGGATTCGTTCGTCTCGAACCTCATCGTCGAAGACCGTTACAAGATGCTTGCCGACGGACTGTCTATTACGCTCATTGTCACGCTGCTGTCCGTCCTCTTCGGCACGCTGCTTGGCGCATTGCTCTGCTGGATGCGCATGAACCGACGTCGCTGGCTGGTGCGTATAGCCAAGGCATATATCGAGCTGATGCGAGGTATGCCTGTATTGGTACTCCTCCTGCTGATGTTCTATGTGTTCCTCGTACCGCTGAAGCTGTCGGGAGTAGCAGTAGCCGTAGTGACCTTCTCCCTCAATTCGTCGGCCTATTTCTGCGAGATGTTCCGCACCGCCATTTCCGGTATTGACCGTGGACAGACCGAGGCAGGTCTGGCGTTGGGATTCACCCGTCTGCAGACCTTCTGGTATATTGTCCTTCCGCAAGCCGTACGCGCCGTCATACCTGTCTATATCGGTGAGGTAGTAGCTCTGCTCAAAGGTACGGCCGTTGTGGGCTATGTGGCAGTGACCGATCTCACCAAGGCTGGCGATATTATCCGATCGCGCACGTTCGACGCCTTCTTCCCGCTCATTATAGTGTCGGTTATCTATTTCCTGATTGCCTGGCTGATCGGCATGGCCTTGCGCCGTCTCACCCGTCAGAAAGCTGTGGTAGCCGGTGACGTCGAACCGGTCGGTGTTCAGAACACTGCAGACACTCCATATACAGGCTTGTCGTCAGCCCGAACCGACAGTACTGAGCCTATGATCGTAGTGCGCCATCTTGCAAAGACTTACGACAACGGCTTACAGGTGCTTCACGATGTACAGGCCGAGATCAAACGTGGCGAAGTCATCAGCATCATCGGTCCTTCCGGCACCGGTAAGAGCACTTTCCTGCGCTGTCTGAATCAGCTTGAGACCCCAACCTCGGGAGTGATAGAGATTGATGGCGAAAATGTGCTCGATAAGCATGCCGACCTCTCTCGTATCCGTCAGAAGATGGGCATGGTCTTCCAGTCGTTCAACCTCTTCAACGGCAAGACCATCATCGAAAATGTCATGCTTGCGCCAATGAAACTGCGCGGCAAGAGTTACGAGGAAGCCCGCACACAGGCGCTTTCCCTGCTCGATATGGTAGGTCTTCGCAGCAAGGCCAATCAGTATCCTGATCAGCTCTCAGGTGGTCAGAAGCAGCGCGTTGCCATTGCCCGTTCATTGGCTATGGAACCTGAGATCCTGCTTTTCGATGAACCTACATCTACACACGATC
>JAZUEP010000122.1:0-136743 GCA_045640225.1 Bacteroidales bacterium
GAAGAACTATATTAAGCCATCACTCCAGGTAGTGATGCTCCAACAGAGCGACTTGATCGCTACGAGCGGTGACCAGAGTAGCGTGTCACTCGTATTCGACCTCGATCATCCAGACGTAGAAGGTTATGCAGATTAAGATACCCCAACTGTAAGCGGTAGCATCGGGATAGATAATATACAGAAATGATCCAACCTTTGAAAAGTGAGGGCTGCAAGCGTAAACCACGACTTGCAGCCCTCGCTCTGTCTTATCTCCTTCGTCCACCTCGCAATCCACCAAGGCAGACATGTGAGTAAGCCTGACTCTTCAGATCGATGGTCGGCTCGATGGCGGTGACGAACTCACGCTGTCTCCGCTTCCTTTCCTCCTTGGCTTTCGCCTGGCACTGTTCCGAGCAGTAGCGCTGCATTCCGCTCCTTACGACGAACTCCTTGCCGCAGTGGGCAAGAAGAGATAGTCTCTGCAGCGCGGAGACAATTCTCAAGTCCGGAGGGACTGTCCCTCCGGACTCCTTGCGCTATAGCTTTCTCTATGGTTATGGCATTAGAATAAATCGGAATGTGTGCCAGTGTTGAGCATAAGGAGCTCAAGACGGTCATCATTTTGCCGCCATGTCATGAGCCAGTCACCTTTGATGTGACACTCCCAAATGCCGGCGTACTTGCCACTGAGGATATGTGGACGATACTCGGCAGGTAGTTTTCCGTCACGGGCAAGAAGGCTGATGGCATCCTGAAGGAGCTGGATATTCAAGCCACGCTTTACGCAAAGCTTGACATCCTTACGGAATGCTCCTGTATATTCAATGCTGTACATAGTCCTCGCCCAAGATTTGTTTGAACATGTCTTCAACGCTTTCCGCACGATACACGCGGCCTTCTTCCACATCTTTCAATGCTCGATCAAGGCCAGTCATACGCTTTTTGCGAGGTATCGAGATGGACTTTACGCCTCTGACCAAAGCAAGGGTTTTCTTTACTTGCTGCATTACGCTGACATCATCGAATGTTACAATCATCTGGTTTGCCTCGGGTTGTATTGTCATTGTTGCCATAGTGCTATATTTTATTATTCAAATTCTAAATTATTCAACTGCTCAAAAATAAGTGTGATCATCGTCCATACAGCGTACTCTTTATGAGCATACACCATCTGTGCCGCAAATATACATTATTTATATCGGAAATGCAAGTTTTGGGGGCAAATATTTGCAGATTGGGCGCATCTTTGCGCAGTTTCAGCACGATTTGTTACACCAATGTTGCGACATCATCATTGACCATCGTAGGCTCGTTTTCGGGAAAAGTATACTGTTTTGCCATAATCTATGCGGTTTTCGGTCACGGCTCAGTGATTGGCACGGAAGGCGGCGATGCGGTCGGCAAAGAGGGCGTGGTGCTCGGGCTTGAAGAAGGAGGTGCAGACGCGTACGCCCTGCTCGTGGCTGCCCATGGTGTCGAGCGGATAGACCGAGATGCCGTAGTACATCAGCTGGCGCGTCAGCTCGAGGTCGGTCATGCCGGGATACTGCACCGTGAAGTAGAAGCCGTCGGCCAGGGGTTCGCCCATGTCGTTGTCGTAGACCAGGTAGAAGCCATTGTCGGTCAGCACCTTCTTCATGAAAGCGGCACGTCGGCCATACTCGCGCACCTCGGTGACGAAGTCGAAGCGGCCGTCGCATGCTGCCTCCATCATGGCGGCCATGGCGTGCTGTACCGAATGGCAGCAGCCGCTGGACAGGGTGTAGATGATGCGGGCGTCGATGAAGCGGCCGAACTCACCTACGCCGAACTTCTGCTGGAGGGCAGGGTAGACGCGGCTGTAGAGGCCGTCGCTGACACAACATACACCGATGCGCTGACCGGCATACGAGAAGGCCTTCGAGCCCGAGATGGTCATGACGTAATTGTCGGTGTAATGGGCCACCGATGCCTGATAGGGCGGCTGGAAGGGATGCGACAGGTCCTGGCGGAAGTCCATGGCGAAGTAGGCCAGATCCTCGAGGATGATGGCGTCGTGGCGCGTTGCCAGCTGTCCGATGCCGCGCAGCTCGTGGTCGTTGAAGCATACCCACGACGGGTTGTTGGGGTTGGAGTAGACGATGCCCGCAATGTTGCCAGCGGACAGGATCTCGTCGAGCTTGGCAATGAGCTTGTCGCCACGGTAGTCGTGGATGTCGAGGCCGATGTGCCGGAGCCCGATGACGTCGCACTGGGTGGTCTGTACCGGGAAGCCCGGGTGGATGAAGAGGATGGTGTCCTTGTCGGGACAAGCCAGATGGAGGGCGGTGAAGACGGCAAACGTGCCTTGCATCGAACCGACGGTGGCGATGCATCCCTGCGGCCGGAGGTCGACGCCGATGTAGGCCTTGATGAAGCGCGAGGCGGCCTGCTTCAGGCGGTCGATGCCGGCATTGGGCGGATAGATGGCTGCACAGCCTTCGTCGAGGGCCTTCTTCTCGGCCTCGATGCCTATCTGCGAGGGCTTCAGTCCGGGGACGCCCATCTCGAGGTGGATAAACGGTTGTCCGGTCTTCTGCTCGAGGATACCGGCCAGCATGGCGATGTCGCGTATCGTGGCACCACTGAAGTCGCCCAGGCGCATCTGCTCGATGGTCTCGGTGACGGTTGTATAGTCTAAAGGTGTAGTCATATCAGCCATTTGCAAGCGATGCCCGCGATGGTGCGGACTATCGGTTTGCAAAGGTAAGGATATTTGGCGGATTTAGGAAATTTTGGGGCTGTTTTTTTCAGAATTTTCAGTTTTTTTGGGCAAATGGCCTTCGGTTTTGCAAATCGGCTGAATATTTTCCGAGGCTATCGTGCCGCCGGGGGCAGGTCTTACCGGATGGTGTAGTCGAAGCGGTACTTCTGCGGACGTATCTTGCTTCGCACCCACGACTCCTGGTCGTCAGGCACTTCGAAGCCGACGCTGAAGATGTTGTTCTCGGCCGGGCTGTAGAGGTAGGTGTCCTTGCCCTGCCCGTAATTGGGGTTGGTGAACGAGTGGACCACGCGTCGGCCGTCGGCAAACTGGAAGACCACCGAATCGCTGGCCGTGACGCGTTGCTCCAGGCCCCAGAGCTCGGTATCGGGGATTTCGACCACCGCATCCTTACGGACGTAGTAGGTGTGATCGTCGTCGTTCCATGTCCGCGGACGCATCACGACCATGACGTCCTGTCCGCTTTCGTTGTGCAGATAGGCCTGATAGCTGAGCTTGTCGAGGCTATGGATGATGTCGTCGGCCTTGTCGCACGACGTGAAGGTGAGGGCTGAGGCCAGTGTGAGGGCCAGCAGGGTGTTGAGGTTTCGTAGTTTCATATCGATGTTCATTATGGTTTTGCATGTGATTGACGCTGCAAAGATAGGCAAAAAAATGGTAATGGCCAAGGGTTGTGGTACAGAAGGCCACGATTTGTGACGAATTGCCTCAGGCATGGGACGAATGGATAGGCTGCGAGGCATGATTATGGCACATCTGGCGTATCGAATCGAATGGCTGTAGCCTCGTCGAGGGGGCGTATTCCGGCGGCCGGAAGCGGTAGGCGAGACTGGTGTCAGACTTGCGGTTTCGGCTGGCTTTTTTGATACGCCAACCTGACAAAATGCGAGGCGAGAGGGGAATTTTGGCCGTAACAGCGAAAAACGTGGAACCGAAACTTGCGATAGTAATAATAAATGTGTATATTTGCGGCCGATTATTAACAGACCGAGCATTATCCCCGGTCACAAATCTATAAACAAAATGAAGAAGGATCTGCATCCAACTAACTATCGTCCTGTTGCATTCAAGGACATGTCAAACGACGTGACTTTCATCTCACGTTCGACCGTCAACACCAAGGAGACCATCGTAATCGACGGTGAGGAGTATCCACTCGTTAAGCTCGAAATTACCTCTGCCAGCCACCCATTCTACACTGGCAAGCACAAGCTGGTCGACACCGCCGGTCGTGTGGACAAGTTCCTCAGCCGCTACGGCAACCGCAAGAAGTAATTCGCAGCGGAGATATAAAAAAATATTACGGACAACTTCGGAAACGAGGTTGTCCGTATTTCGTTGTGTCAGGCCCGGTCGGTCACCAAGGCGGTCGGTAGGACCTTGTAGCGAAAGAGGAAATCAGTGCAACAGGGTGATGACGGCCAGGTAGACCAGCATGGCAGGCACGGCCATGAGGGGCGAATCGAAGCGATCCCAGAGGCCGCCATGTCCGGGCAGGATGTTGCCCGAATCCTTGACACCGACGGCACGCTTGACGAACGACTCGATCAGGTCGCCGAAGGTCGAGAAGACGCTGACGGTCATGCCCATGCCGATCCACTCGAGGCGGCTGAGCGGCATACCGTCCTTGATGTTGATGCCCAGGACGTTCCATACCACGTCGTACGAAAGGCCCCAGCCCAGCAGCATGGCAAAGGCAAGTCCGCCCCAGACACCCTCCCACGTCTTCTTGGGCGAGACGCGCGGAAACAACTTGTGCGTTTTCATCAGGCTGGAGCAGGTCATGCCTGTGAGGTAGGCGCCCGTGTCGTTGATCCAGATAAAGAAGAAGAGCGACAGGACGAAGATAGGGCAGTAGTCCTTCAGCGTCTCGCCCATCGGGAATGCCAGGGTGTGGAAGGCGATGGACGACAGCAGGGCCATCGGGCAGGCAATGTAGACCTGACCCATGATGATGTGTGCCAGCTCGCGGATGGGGTTCTGCTGCTTGGTGTACAGGCGGCTGATGAACATGCCCATGATGTAGACCAGGTAGAAGATGAAGACCGAGTTGCTGCTGAGGTGCGACGACTCGAAGAACGTACACACAAAGATCAGCACGCCGCCCAGGCAGTGCATCGGACGGAAGATGTGAACTTCCTTCGAGACGTTGATCAGGGTGTAGTACTCCCAAAGGATGCCGAACGTGAGCAAGGCAAAGAACATCAGGAAGGTGTAAGGACTATACAGGATAGCCCAGATCATCACGGCCACGAGAAGGAGTCCGGTGACGGCTCGCTGGAGGAAACTGCGGAACTTCATACAGTGTCAGGGGGTATTAGGATTGTGCAATTGAGGAATCGTCGGCAGGGGCGTCGGCAGCGGTGGCAGCCTTGGCTTCGTTCTGCTGCTGCAGGAGCTCGTCGGTACGCGATGTCCAGGGGCGTGGGCCGAAGATCTCTTCGACATCCTCGGTGAAGATCACCTCGCGCTCCTCGAGCGTCTGAGCCAGGCGGTTGTGGCCTTCGCGGTGCTCAAGGAGCAGCTGCTTGGCGCGCTCGTATTGCTCGGTGATGATGCGCGACATCTCCTGGTCGATGACCTTGGCACGCTCCTCGCTGAAAGGCTTCGAGAAGCTGTACTCCTGGCCCGACGAGTCGTAGTAGCAGACGTTAGGCATCTGGGCACTCATGCCATAATAGGCTACCATGGCATAGGCCTGCTTGGTGACACGCTCGAGGTCGTTGGCCGCACCGCTCGAGATGGAACCGATGAACAGCTCTTCGGCAGCACGTCCGCCCAACAGGCCGCACAGCTCGTCGCACATGGCCTGATAGGTAACGATCTGTCGCTCCTCGGGCATGTACCAGGCTGCACCCAGAGCATTGCCGCGCGGCACGATGGTGACCTTGACCAGCGGATTGCCGTAACGCAGGTGCCACGAGATGGTGGCATGACCCGCCTCGTGGATGGCGATGGAGTGCTTCTCCTCGGTGGTCATCACCTTCGACTTCTTCTCCAGTCCACCGATGATGCGGTCGACGGCTGCATTGAAGTCATCGGCATCGACATTCTCCTTGCCATTGCGGGCAGCAATCAGGGCAGCCTCGTTGCAGACGTTGGCGATATCGGCACCCGAGAAGCCAGGGGTCTGGCGTGCCAGCTTCTTGACATCGAGGTCGGCAGCCAGCTTGAGGGGCTTGAGGTGGACGTTGAAGATCTCGACACGATCCTGCAGCTCGGGGAGGTCGACGTGGATCTGACGATCGAAACGGCCGGCACGCAACAGGGCCTTGTCGAGGATGTCGGCACGGTTGGTAGCCGCCAGGATGATGACGCCCGAGTTGGTACCGAAGCCGTCCATCTCGGTAAGCAGCTGATTGAGCGTAGATTCGCGCTCGTCGTTGCTGCTCATGCCGCCACGGTTGGAACGGGCACGGCCTACGGCATCGATCTCGTCGATGAAGATGATACAAGGTGACTTCTCCTTGGCCTGACGGAAGAGGTCGCGTACACGGCTGGCACCGACACCGACGAACATCTCGACGAAATCGGAACCTGACATGGAGAAGAACGGAACGTCGGCCTCGCCGGCTACGGCCTTGGCAAGCAGGGTCTTACCCGTGCCGGGAGGGCCTACCAGGAGGGCTCCCTTCGGAATCTTGCCGCCCAGGTTGGTGAACTTCTGTGGGTTCTTGAGGAACTCGACGATCTCCTGAACCTCCTGCTTGGCTTCGCTCAGGCCCGCAACGTCCTCGAAGGTGACCTTCATCTTGTTGTTCTTCTCGTAGACCTGAGCCTTGCTTCGGCCCACCGAGAAGATGCCGCCTATGCCGCCACCACCGCCGGCACCGCCATTGCGGCCGATGCCGCGGAAGAAGATGAAGTAGAAGAAGAGGATCATCAGCAGGGGCGAGGCAATGTTGAGCAGGATCTCCCAGGTGCTGCTGGTCTTCTCGTAACGGACGTCGGCATGGAACTGGCTCTGCTCGGCCTCGCTCCACTTCTCGACATCGCCTGCAAACTTATCGGCCGAAGGAATGTTGGTCTGAACGACAATCTTCTTCTGCTCCTTCTGGGCAGTCTCGTAGGCCGTCTTCAGGCCCTTGAGCGACTCGGCGGTAGGAGCCTTCTCGAGCGGAGCCGTGCAGATACCGGTCTTGGTGTTGACGGTGAGAGCCTTGAAGTCGCCCTCCTGTGCCATGCGGCTGAAGTCGGAATAGGCTACCTCGCGCGACAGCTCGTCGCCCGAGAAGAAGTATACACCGAAGAGGATAGAGGCAATGACGAAGTAGATCCAGTAGAAGTTGAATCCACAGCCACCGGCATTGAACTTGTGGTCGTTGGGGTTGCTGGGCTGCTGACCCGGTTTGCCGTTCTTGCGGTCGGCTGGCTTGTTTATGTTCTTTTCGTATGACACGGTTAGAATCTGAATTGACGTTATGATGAGTAATTATAGGTCGGGAATGGAGGTGATCTGAGCGTCCTCCCAAAGGCTCTCGAGACGGTAGAACTGGCGTGTCTCGGGCTGGAAGACGTGGACAAGCACATAGCCGTAATCGATGGCTACCCAGAGGCGATTCTGCAGGCCTACGGTGCCCTGATGGCGCTGTCCGGTGTGCTCGCTGACGTAATCGGTCAGATGGTTGGCAATGCCGTAGACGTGGGTAGTCGAAGTGCCTTCGCAGACAACAAAGTACTGGAAGGCGGCCTCCTCGATCTGGCGCATGTCGATCAGCTGTATGTCGCGTGCCTTGCTGTCCTGCAGGCCGCTTATGATGGTCGCGATAAGCGTGTCGGTCATTTTGTAGTTTTTTAGCGTGCAAAGATAGTTATATTTTTCGACATTCCGGCACAAAACCAAAAAAAATGGTCTAATCTTATATTTTTTTTACAAAATACTTGCAAGGATGGAGAAAAATGTGTATATTTGCAACGCAATTTCGTGTGACGAGGTTGTCGAAAACGAATTATACATTATTAAATATAGAACAAAAACATGGAAATCCAAGGACGAATCATCCAGGTGCTGCCACAGGCATCGGGTGTGAGCAAGGCCGGTAACAACTGGCGCAAACAGGAATACGTACTCGAGACGAAGGCTCAGTATCCTCGTAAGGTAATCTTCAACTTCTTCAACGATACGATCGACCAATACCCACTTCAGTTGGGCGACGACATCATTCTGAGCTTCGATCTGGAGAGCCGTAGCTATGTAGGCCGCGATGGCGTAGAGCGCTGGTCGACCGACGTGCGTGGCTTCAAGGCCGAGAAGGTCGATGCAGGTATGGCAGCCGGTTTCGGTGCTGCACCAACCCAGTTCCAGCAGCCTGTTGCTCCTCAGTTCCAGCAGCCACAGCCAGCCGTTGCACAGTTCCCTGTCGAGCCTGCAGCTGCTCCTGTAGCCGAGAATTCGGGCGACGACCTGCCTTTCTGATCCGAGGGCAATAGTCGGCAATAGAGAGACATAAGAAGAGACGGAAGTCACGCTTACTTCGAGCTTGTGACTTCCGTCTCTTTTTTATCTATATCTGATTTATCAGTTGGCCATTTCGGCAATGAACTTGATTCGCACCAGTCGGATCTCCTCCTCGGTGTAGACCGAACCCCACTCCTGAACCGCGGCTTCGAGGTCGTCATTGGGCGACTCCTTGTAGTACTGATAGAGCTCCTCGATGTCGTCCTTGTCCATCACTTCGAGCAGGAAGTAATCGATGTTGATGCGCGTACCGCTCATGATGATGGTCTCGAGATCGTCGAGCAGTTCGTTGAACTCAATGTGCTGACCCTGAGCCAGTTCGTCGAGGGCAATCTTGCGGTCGATGGCCTTGATGATCTCGAGCTTCTTGCGCGACTTGTTGGCCACGGTGCGGACACGCAGGTCCTCAGGACGTTCGATCTCGTTCTCTTCGCAATGGCGCTTGATCAGGGCACAGAACTCCTCGCCATAGCGCTTGGCCTTGCCTGCACCTACGCCCGGAACATTCTGCAGCTCCTCGATGGTGATAGGGTAGGTGGTGGCCATGGCCTCGAGCGACGGATCCTGGAAGATGACGTAAGGAGGCAGCTCGAGCTTCTTGGCAATCTTCTTGCGGAGGTCCTTGAGCATGTTGTAGAGGGCCTCGTCGGCAGCCGCACTGGCACCTGCACCCTTGACTTCTTCTTCCTCGATTTCGTCCTCGTCGCACTCGACAAAGATGTTGAACGGCTTGGGGTTGTTGAGGAATCGCTTGCCTGCGGCCGTTACCTTCAGCAGGCCGTAGGTCTCGATGTCCTTGGTGAGGTACTTGTCGACCAACGCCTGACGGATGACGGCATTCCAGATGGCTGGCGTCTCGTCGTTGCCCGAGCCGAAGCATTCGAGCTTGTCGTGCTCGTAACTGGCCACCTCGTCGGTACGGATACCTTCGAGGACGGTGACGACGTACTCCTGCTTGAACTTCTCCTTGAGGGCCACGACGGTCTCGATGACGGCACCGAGCAGCTCCTTGGCTTCGACGCGCTTCTTGGGCTTGCGGCAGTTGTCGCAATTGCCACACTCTTCCTCCTTATAATCCTCGCCGAAGTAATGGAGCAGGGCCTTGCGACGGCACATCGAGGTCTCTGCATAGGCCTGGGTCTCCTTGAGCAGCAGTCGTCCGATTTCCTGCTCGGCAATAGGCTTGCCCTGCATGAACTTCTCGAGCTTCAGCAGGTCCTTCTCGCTGTAGAAGGCAATACACTCGCCTTCGCCACCATCACGGCCGGCACGTCCCGTCTCCTGGTAGTAGCCTTCGAGCGACTTGGGCATGTCGTAATGGATGACGTAACGCACATCGGGCTTGTCGATGCCCATACCGAAGGCGATGGTAGCCACGATGACGTCGACATCCTCCTTGAGGAAGGCGTCCTGATTCTCGCTGCGGACATTCGAATCCATACCGGCATGGTAAGGCAAGGCCTTGATACTGTTGGCCTTGAGGACCTCGGCCAGCTCTTCGACCTTCTTGCGCGACAGACAATAGATGATACCCGACTTGCCAGGACGTTGCTTGATATACTTGATGATCTCGCGATCGATGTTATCGTTCTTGGGCTTGATCTCGTAATAGAGATTCGGACGGTTGAACGACGACTTGAAGGTAGTGCCCTTCTGGATGCCGAGGTTCTTCATGATGTCCTGCTGCACCTTAGGCGTAGCGGTGGCCGTAAGGGCAATGAGCGGACGACTGCCTATCTCGTTGATAATAGGACGGATACGGCGGTATTCCGGACGGAAGTCATGACCCCATTCGGAGATACAATGAGCCTCGTCGACCGCAAAGAACGAGATCTTTACGGTGCGGAGGAAGTCGATGTTCTCCTGCTTGGTAAGCGATTCGGGGGCGACGTATAACAATTTGCAGTGGCCGTCGATGATGTCCTGCTTGACCTGATCGATGGCCGTCTTGGTAAGTGACGAATTAATGAAGTGTGCCACGTTGTCCTCCTCTGAGAAGTTGCGCATGGCATCGACCTGATTCTTCATCAGTGCAATCAGTGGCGAGATGACGATGGCCGTTCCTTCCATGAGCAACGACGGCAGCTGGTAGCAAAGCGACTTGCCACCGCCTGTCGGCATCAGTACGAACGTATCGTTGCCAGCCATCAGGTTCTGAATAATCTCTTCCTGATTGCCTTTGAAGTTATCGAATCCGAAGTGGAGCTTCAGACTATCATGTAATGTTTTATCCATATATTTGATTTTCCTTTGGCAAATATAGCAAGGAAATCTGACTCCTCCAAATTTTTTTGGAAGAAAATACATTTTTATGTGCGAAAAACCGCTATTTAATGGGCTGAGTAGCCTTTTTGGCAGTTATTTCTGCAGGTTTTCGAGTTTTTCGGATGCTTCGAGCCATTCGAACGACACATCGTCCATCTCCTTCTTGAGTTGAGCGTGGTCAATATAGAGCTGCTGATTCTGGCTTCCTTCGGGGGTCGACATGAGCTCCTCGAGCTTGTCAATTTCGGCCTGAAGTTTCTCTAACCGGTCTTCGGCAGCCTTGATCTGGCGTTCGAGTTTCGAAGCCTGGGCCTTGAGCGCCTTCTGGTCGGCATAGGAGGTAGCAGGAGCCGCTGTTGCAGGCGCGGCCGTCAACTGTGAAGCGATAGCCTGTGCGGCAGCTTTAGGATCGGCCGCCGGACGAGCGTTGTTCGTCGCAGGTCTTGCTTCGGGTTCCTGGCGGGCGAAGACATTATTGACGCGACCGATCTGGTCGAGGCTCTCGAGGTTCTTCTTCTCGAGGTACTCGTAGATGCCGCAAAGATGCTCTACGACGCGTCCGCCACCGAATTCGTATACCTTCTCGATAAGACCGTCGAGGAAGTCACGGTCGTGGCTGACGACGATCACCGTGCCATCGAACGCACGGATAGCCTCCTTGAGCACCTGCTTCGAAGCAATGTCGAGGTGGTTGGTGGGCTCGTCGAGGATCAGCAGGTTGACCGGCTCGAGCAGCAGACGGATCATGGCCAGACGGCTACGTTCGCCACCCGAGAGGACCTTGACCGGCTTGTCGATGGCCTCGCCACCGAACATGAAGGCGCCCAGAATGTCGCGGATCTTGGTGCGGATATCGCCTACGGCCACACGGTCGATGGTGTCGAAAACCGTGAGCTGCTCGTCGAGGAGCTGGGCCTGGTTCTGCGCAAAGTAACCGATCTTGACGCCATGACCGATCTTCAGGTTGCCATCGAAGTCGATCTGACTCATGATACACTTGACGAGTGTAGACTTACCCTCGCCATTACGGCCAACGAAGGCAACCTTCTCGCCACGACGGATCGTGAGGTCGACATGGTCGAAAACCACATGATCGTAAGCCTTGCGAACGTCCTGGCAGATGACGGGATAGTCGCCAGAGCGTGGGGCAGGAGGGAACTTCAGGTTGAGGCGCGAGTTGTCGACTTCGTCCACCTCGATCGGGACAATCTTCTCGAGCTGCTTGATGCGCGACTGTACCTGGATAGCCTTGGTTGCCTGATAGCGGAATCGCTCGATGAAGTCGCGCGTCTCCTGAATGAGCTTCTGCTGGTTTTCGTAGGCTCGACGTTGTTGCTCGATACGCTCCTGATGCAGGACGACGTACTTCGAGTAGTTGACGTTGTAGTCGTGGATCGTGCCACAGGTGATCTCGATGGTGCGATTGGTGACATTGTCGAGGAAGGCGCGGTCGTGGCTGATCAGCACTACCGTGCTGGCCGATTGAGCCAGGAAACGCTCGAGCCACTGGATAGATTCGATATCGAGGTGGTTGGTGGGCTCGTCGAGCAGCAGCACATCGGGGTGCTCGAGCAGGATCTTGGCCAACTCGATTCGCATACGCCATCCGCCCGAGAACTCGCTGGTAGGACGATCCAGATCGCGACGTTCGAAGCCCAGGCCCATGAGGGTGCGTTCGATTTCGGCTTCGCGATTCTGCGACTGGATGACCGTAAGCTGTTCGGTGAGGTCCGTCATGCTGTCGATAAGGTCCGCATAGCTCTGCGACTCGTAGTCGGTACGTTCGGCCAGCTCGTTGTTCATGGCGGCCAGACGCTCCTCGAGCGCCAGTGTCGAAGCAAAAGCCTTCTCGGTCTCCTGGCGTACGGTCATCGTATCGCTCAGGACCATGACCTGTGGCAAGTACCCGATAGTCAGTTCCTTGGGCTTCGATACCCGGCCACGTGTAGGAAGCTGCAGACCAGCGATGATCTTCAGCATTGTGGACTTGCCTGCACCATTCTTGCCCACGAGGGCAATACGGTCGTGACGGTTGATTACATAATTCACGTCGGTGAAGAGCGGCTTGACGCCGAACTCCACCGACAGCTGTTCAATGCTTACCATTATTTATATATAATGTGTATTACCATTTTTCGTTCTGCATGGCATCCATCAGCAACTGTTCGTTGTTGCGGGTGCGTTCAAGCATCTTAAGCAGCTTCTCCATGGCCTCGACCGGCATGTGCTCGGACAGGAACTTGCGGAGAATCCACATGCGGTTCCAGGTGGTAGGATCGAGCAACATATCGTCACGGCGGGTTGACGATGACAGGAGGTCGACGGCAGGGAAGATACGCTTGTTGGCAATCTTGCGGTCGAGGACGAGCTCCATGTTGCCCGTGCCCTTGAATTCCTCGAAGATCACTTCGTCCATCTTCGATCCGGTCTCGATCAGGGCCGTAGCAATGATGGTCAGTGAACCTCCGTTCTCGATGTTACGTGCTGCACCGAAGAAGCGCTTTGGCTTCTGGAGCGCATTGGCTTCGACACCACCGCTCAGGACCTTTCCACTCGAAGGCGATACGGTATTGTAGGCACGCGCCAGACGGGTAATCGAATCGAGGAGGATCACGACGTCATGTCCGCATTCGGTCAGACGCTTGGCTTTCTCGATAACCATGTCGGCCACCTTGACGTGGCGGTCTGCTGGTTCGTCGAACGTCGAAGCAATGACCTCGGCATTGACCGAGCGTTGCATGTCGGTAACTTCCTCAGGACGCTCGTCGATGAGCAGGACGATCATGTAGGTCTCGGGGTTGTTTTCGCTGATGGCAGTAGCAATCTCTTTCAGCAGCACGGTCTTACCGGCCTTTGGCGGAGCCACGATCATGGCGCGCTGACCCTTGCCGATAGGCGCAAACATATCGATGACACGGCACGATGTCGAGTCGTCGTGACCTTTGGTAAGGTTGAACTTCTCGTTGGGGAAGAGTGGCGTAAGGTGCTCGAAAGGAATACGGTCGCGAACCTTCTCGGGCAAGCAGCCATTGATGCGTTCGATGCCGACGAGCGGATAGTTGTGCTCGCCTTGACGTGGAGGACGGATCGGACCTTCGACCACGTCGCCTTGCTTGAGGTTGAATTGCTTGATCTGCTGTTGCGATACGAAGATATCGTCAGGCGAAGAGAAATAGTTGTAGTCGCTCGAGCGTAGGAATCCGAAGCCGTCGGGCATGATTTCGAGTACGCCACAACCAACCAGTACGCCATCGAATTCGTCGCGTCCGGCAGGGATGATGATGTCTTCTTCGACCATCTCCTGCTCGTCCTGCAAGTTTGGTGCAGGTTCGAAGACCGGTTCCTCAGGGATTATAGGCATAGGCTCAGGTTCGGCCTGCACCTGACGTTGCCTATCATCGCGTTGCTTCTGCTTCTTGTCCTTTTTCTTGTTGTTGCGGTTGGACGGACGTCCGCTGCCGAACATGTCGTTGAAGAAGGTCTTGTTCTTCTCGATCAGCTCCTGAGCTGCAATCTCGCTCGACTGCACCACATCCTCGGTTTGCTCTTCGACGTCTGATGGGAAATCATTTTCAGTAGATCCTTCGGCAAATACCGGTTCAGGTTCATAGATTGCTTGCTCGGTCGAGGGCTCGTTGTACTCAGAGGCTTCAGACTGATTTCTGGCATTGTCGGCAGGAATCAGTTGCTCTGCCATCGGCTCGTCGGTGGATACTGGTGCATTCTGTTCTTCTGAAACAGCGGGAGCTTCTTCGGCTTCGGTCTTCTTGCGACCACGCTTCTTGGGCTTGGCCTCCGCTTCGACGGCAGGGGTTTCCTCGGCGTCAGTCTTCTTGCGGCGTGCCTTCTTGGGTTTGTCGTCCACAGTGGCGGCCTCGTCCGACGCAACGTCGCTCACGGGCGAAGTGCTGGCATCTGACTTCGTCTTGCGAGTACGCTTCTTGGGGGCAATCTGTTCGACGGCTTTTTCTGCTTCGAGAATTTGCGCAATGCAGTGGTCCTGATCCTGGAAATCTGGGTCGGTGATGCCGAGTTGCTGCACCAGAGTCATCAGTTCCAGCGGGTCCATTTTGTACAATTCTTCTGCTGAGTGCATAGTATTTCTTGTTGGGAATTTCGGAAAATGAAGAGGGATTGCATCACAGGCGGTTAATATGTGAATGATGGTGTATGAAATGCTCTTCTCCTGTTAATGCGGTGCAAAGGTAATGATTCTTGTCGTAAAAAACAACAATAATCCGATTTTTTATGCGCGAAAGCGACTTTTTTAGTATAAAATAACAGATTCGGTTGTCAAAAGTAGCGCTTCTTGCCTTCAGTCTTCCGTCTTGGAGGTTGTTGCCGGTACGTCAGAATTGCTCGCTGAGGCCTTTGCAGGACGGCTGAACCAGTTGCGACGTTGCCAGATCTGGCGGAAGGTGTCAAAGTCGTGACGCACAATCAAGCCTACGCCCTGGGTAGTCAGTGCATTGTTGATCGAATAATCACGTTCGTTATAATGGCTATACACCTTCGCGCGCACGGTACGCGCAGCATTAATAATGTATTCGATGTCGAAGTCGCCAATGAACGAACTGCTGTTACCCATGGCACCGATGCGGTTGGCAGGATCGCGGTATCCCACGTTGCCGTAAAGTAGCAGACGGTTGTTGAGTAGGCGGGTCGAAAGCGAGAGGTCCATCTCCATGTCGGTAAAGTCGCCACGGTCGCTCTTGAAGCTGGTGCCCAAGGTCAGGTTGTCGCTGAGGCGGTTGAGCAACTGATTGAGCTGTGAGGCAATACTGGCACTGGCCAGTGACGACAATTCGGCACCGGCACGCATCTGATTCTGCGATTGCACATCCTGTGGAGGATAGAACTTTGAGAAAATGAGCAGATAGAGCACCTGCTGATTGATCATCTCGGGGGTTCCGATGGCATTGTGGACAAGGTCGTCGACCTCCTTGTTTCCGTTTTTGACCTCAAGATCAAATTCAATCTGAGGCGATGCCAATTGTCCAGAGACGTTCATCTTACAGTCGATTGGAACCGTTGTGCGGCTCAGCGACTTGAGAGCTGTGACTTGCTCGCCTAGATCAGAAAGATTGACCGAAGGAATGTTATAGGTTGCATCCAGACGTAGGTTGGCTTCGCTCGGCACACCATTGAAGCTCACCATCGAGGTGTTCTGTAACTGGAATCGCTTGTTGATGATGTCCGGGTTGACATTCATCGTGTACGTGCCCTGGTTGATACGGTATTCGCCGGTCAGTGTCAGGTCGCGTTGAGGATTGTAGATGATGGTCAGCGTACCATTGCCACGGCTTGTCAGCAAGTCCTCGGACGACGGATCCATCTGTACTGTGACTTCGCACTGTTCCGTAGCATTGGCAATAAGCTTTACCTCGAGGTCGGTATGACTCTCTTCCTCGTCGTGAGGAAGGGATAGGCGTAAGGTGTCTGCAATCTGGGTCACCAGTTGTTCGGCGTCCAGTTTCGACTTATCGCGGAACGTGAGGAACGAATACGCCTCCTGATCCGGATTAAGGTCCTGTACGCCAGGCGATACAAAGATCCAGGACTTATCGGCCGTGCTGAAGTCCACATCGATACGGTGCTTGCCGTTGCCACCTTCCATCTGCGCCTTTCCGCGAGCATAGATCTGTCCCCAATACATGCGACCAGGAGCCTTTTGTCGATCCAACACCAGAAAACCTTGAGGCGAATTCGTCATGTCCAGACCAATCTGATAGCCGAAGCCTTGAAGGCAGTTGTGCGTAATCTTTGCATCGAGCGTAAGCGAATGACCGTGAAGATCGTCTACCGAAGCATCGTCTAGGTGGATGAGGTTTGGACGTAGATAGACGTGGTCGTTAAGGTGGAAATACGTGCCTAAGATATTGTGCGTAAAGCGACCGTCGACCAGAGGCGAACCCTCGAGCTGCAGGGCACTGGTAGGACCATAAAGACGTACGTCGCCCGTGACAGTACCTGTGAATTCCTGTAAGATATCGCCCACCCAATAGTTGATGAATCCCAGTGGTAACTGATCGGGATGAACACGGAGGTCGAGCGACGATTCATCACCCATGTCTACTTCGCAGTCGATATGGGTGTTGCGGTGCGTAGGCGAAACCACATCGCAAGTCACCTCGATCAAATCGCGAGGAAGGCTATACTCAAGGCTGAGATTGGCGTTGCCTAATAGCGTGTCGATGTAAGTGAAGTGTTCAATCTTGAGATCATCGGCCAGAAGCGTGAGCTCGGGATGGCTACGAAGCACGATATCGCCTGTGGCACGTCCGCCAAAGTGAACATACTGTCTTTCCAGCGTATTGAAGAACTGGCCAAGTTCGAAATTCGCCAGACTCAGGACAAAATCCTTGTCGCCATTGTCAGAAAGGACGCCTGAGGCCGATACCTCCTGCTGTCCACCTTTCAGATGGATATTCTGAATGAGATAGTCCTTGTTTTCATTGCGCGAAAGACGGGCTCCATCCAGCAGGATCTCTTCGTCGTTATAGATAAACGAAGCCGGATCGATAGTGAGTAACAATGGATCGGTGCAGAGACGTCCCTTGACCGTGCCTCGCAATTGATGGTTGTCGTTGTGTGCCTGTAGTTCAAGCGTGTTGCGCAGAATCTGATTGGCACTGTCTTTGACCGTGAGCGTGGCGCTGAGATAGTCTCCTTGGTTGATCTCTATCTCGGGAATCTTCAGATAGGCATGCTTGACGTGGTACGAAGAATCCAGACGAGCCTCGAAACGAACGTCATTGCTCATCTTTACCGGAATGTTCAGCATTGACAGCAAGTCATTGGCTGTCGCAAACCTTGCCTGTAACGAGTATTGACCGTCATTACGTTTCTGATTGTAGAGTGCCTTGGCAAACGTGCTGTTCAGACGTCCGTTGCGTGGCGTTCCTTCGAAAACGAAATCTCCAACATTCAGCGAACGGTCACCCTTGTCGAGGGTAATATCCATCAGCTTCACATCGGCAGTCATGTCCTGTAGGCGTTGTCCGGAGATTTCGGCATACACACCACCCGTGAAGCGGATGCTGTCGGTCTGACTAAGGTTGGAAAGGTTCAGCTCGTTCAAGGCAAGGTGCGCAATATTGCCATTCACGAATAGGTGTCGCTTGGGCCCGTCGAGGTCAACGTCGAACTGCATGTCGACGATGCCCAGCGAATCTTCCATATTCACCGTGCCTTTCAGCATCTGGTCGTTTCCGTTACAATTAAGGGCAATACCATGATAGTTGTGCCCGCGCCACTGCAACTGATTGACCAAACCGGAAAGATCCAGTTGCCACTTCTTCTTAGTGTCAAATATCGTTTTATAATCCAGCTCGGCTGCCACAAGCCCTAATTGGGCATTTGGAGGTAAGAGCATGGCAAGATCGAGACCCTCGGATTTGCATCGACCCGATATTGTAATACGTTGGTCTTCATTGCGGTCCACATCAGCCTTCAGGTCTGCACTGCCGAAATCGCTACTCAACGTGCCACTGATTATGGCTTGGCGCGATGTGCCTTCGGTTTGTCCGACAAGTTGCAGAAATCCGTAACGATCAGTTAAGACGGTAAGGTCATGAATCTGTGCCGAGATATAGAGGCTGTCCAGAGGCTTGGTCAATTGTGACAGCGTGACAGTCGCTTCCGATCGTAGTTCGGAGATGCCTTTCAGACGAGGATGGGAGTGAGGCAGGCAAAGTTCGTAAAGCCTCACGTCGAACGCTTCGGATGTGCCATTCAGGTCGGCTTTTGCCCGTATTTCCTCGCCGGTTATTTCAAAGCCTTTGGCTATGACTAACTTTTGCGGATCGTCCTCTGGGTTCTGGAGCTTGCTCATAAAATCGAGCGCAACCTCAAGTCGATCTGCATGATAGGTGTTCTCGTGTTCGATGCAGTGCAGTTTCTTGATAAGCAGTTCCTTGTCGTGGACGTGCATGTTGGCACTCAATCGTTCAATCTTGATGTGGTTCGGATCGATAGGGGAGTCGGTTAGCGGCAGTTCGTCCAATACATCATACGACAACGATCCCTGGCGAAGGACAATAAAATTGAAGTCGAGCTGCTTGATCAGGTCACGGCTGTTGTCATCCTTCTGGGTCAAGGCGTCGATCAGGAACTGACAGTTCAAGGCACTGTCGTCGGTCGGACGATAGGCGCGAATGTCAAAGTCGATGAGCTGACAAGTGTTCAGTATCAGATGGTGTTGCAATAGAGGCCAGAGTTCGAAAGCCACCATGACACGGCGGGCATAGATCATCGGCTCGTCCTGTTGATCGTAGATGGTCAGATGGTTGATCACCAACTGGTTGTTCCAACTAACCTCGACGTCCTCGTCAAGAGTTACGCGAGTTCCCAATTGTTCGGCCAGCAACGTGTTCAATCCGTGTTCAACGGCCATACCTGCCAGTCGGGAATGTACTGTAACATACAAGGCACCTACAAGCACGGCTGCCAGCACCGCAAGGGTGAGCAGTATGGCCTGTAGGCTTCCGAACAGTATATTCAGCACTTTCTTCATTCGATCAGTCTATGCGATAGATGGCGTAACGATTGCGAATTTCGTGCCAACGCTGAAGATCTTCCTGCCATGTAGCACGGATTTCCTCTTCGTTCTTGCCAGCCTTCAGCTGATTGTACAACTGATCGCTACCGGCCAGCATATTGAAGAATTTTACACGGGTAATCCATCCCCATCCCTTTTCGCGTTGATGCTGCAGGTAGAACTGCAGGCTGAAGCCTTTCGGTGCCTGCACGCCACGTAGATCATGCGATCCGAACATCTCGAACGGATGATCCGTCCCACGACCTACGCTTACTTCCGAGCCTTCGAACAGGCACAATGAAGGATAGAGCGCTATGGCATGGTCGTTCTGCAGATTCTTCGATGGCCCAATCGGCAGACTGTAAGCCTGTCCGTGATGCCAGCCTTGGCAAGGAATGACCGTAAAGTTCAGGTCTGGTGTCGGTTGTCCTGCCTGTTGTTGCGGCTTGATCCAGTCCATCTCGGCCATGATACGCGCCAATTCGCCCAAGGTACATCCATGCATCAATGGGATAGGAACGATGCCGACAAACGACGTGTATGCCTCGCGGAGCGTAGGACCATCGACAAAATCGTTCGGATTCGGACGGTCAAGGATTATCAGCATCTTGTGCTGCTCGGCACAGGCTTGCATTACGTAATAGAGTGTCGAGAGGTAGGTGTAGAAACGGCATCCAACATCCTGGATGTCGAACATCAAGACGTCCACTCCGTCCATCCATTCCTTGCGGGGTTTCTTGTCATTGCCGTAAAGACTGTAGATATTCAGTCCTGTCGCCTCGTCTCGTCCGTTCCGGATGTGAGCGCCGGCTTCGGCTACACCTTTGTATCCATGTTCAGGTGCCATGATGCAGCGCACGTCGACGCCAAGCGATAGCAGTGTATCGGGCAGCGGTATGTAGCTGCCGTCTGTTTCGCGACGAATCACGGCCGTCTGATTGACAACCAAACCTACTCGCTTGCCTTCCAGTAGAGGTAGGTATTGATGGGTAGCTTCGGCACCCGTCCGTACGCGCGAAGAATAACTCAACTCGGTTGCCCGAGCTGTCATATTGGTCAGAAACGATATAGTCAGCAGCAGAAAAGCTGGAAAAAAGCGCTTCATTGTTTTGTTATTTCTGAAAAAAGCATTATTTTTGCCGCTGCAAATATACATATAAAATATGATATTTCCAAATTTACCTCAGCATACCTAATAACTTTTTAATACTTTAACGTATTACCTCGTGAATCCATTCGAAATAATTGCTCATTTTTATCCTGACGACACTCCTTTGCGTCGCTTGTTGATCCTTCATAGCCAGAAGGTACGCGACAAGGCTCTGTCTATCCTCGAACACGCACAAGCGGTCCGGCCTTCTTCTGAACTCGATAATGCCAACCTTCAGCTGGTCACCGATGGCGCCTTGCTTCACGACATCGGTATTATTCGGACGCATGCTCCTGGCATCCTTTGCGAAGGAACGGAACCTTACATCTGTCATGGTACCATCGGAGCCGACATGTTACGCCACTTGGATCCACAGCTCGAACCCATAGCCCGTATCTGCGAGCGCCATACCGGAGCTGGTCTGACTGTCGACGATATTGTTGGTCAGCAGTTGCCTATTTCACCGGTCAGAGACCTGCTGCCAATGACGGTCGAAGAGCGTCTGGTTTGTCTCGCGGACAAGTTTTTCAGCAAGTCCGGCGATCCCGCTGCCGAGAAGGATTTTGACCGCGTAAGACGCTCGATGATGAAATTCGGAACTGACAGCCTTGCACGCTTTGATGCACTTTGCGAAGAGTTTTGTTTAAAATAGGTAAGAATATTTGCATTTTACATATTTTATTATTATATTTGCGCCCGATTTAATTTCTACAAACAGAAAACAGATACTCTTCTGAACTTTTCGCAATAGAATGGAAAAGCAAGACTACTATGAAGTATTAGGCGTGCAGAAGAACGCCACCGACGACGAGATCAAGCGTGCTTATCGTAAGCTCGCCATCAAATATCATCCAGACAAGAATCCTGGCGACAAGACGGCCGAGGAGAAGTTCAAGCAATGTGCCGAGGCATACGAGGTGCTGAGCGACCCGCAGAAACGTCAGCGCTATGACCAGTTCGGTTTCAATGATCCCTTTGGTGGGGGAGGAGCCGGTGGCGGCGGTGGATTCAATCCGTTCGATATCTTCAACTCCTTCTTCGGAGGAGGTTCCGGTGGCGGTTTCAGCAGTTTCTTTGGCGGTGATGACGATGAGCCGGCAGGCCAGCGTGGTCAGTCTCTCCGCATTCGCGTCAAGGTCAGTCTGCAGGATGTGGTTACTGGCGTCGAGAAACATCTCAAGATCAAAAAGTATGTCGAGTGCCCTCATTGCCATGGCACTGGAGCCAAGGACGGAACCGAACTCGAAACTTGCCAGAAGTGCCACGGCCGAGGCCGTGTCGTACAGGTTGTCAACAGCCTTTTCGGTCGTATGCAGACCGAATCTGTCTGCCCTGATTGTCATGGATCTGGTAAGAAGATCAAGACGCGTTGCTCGCATTGTCATGGCGAGGGCGTCATCCTTGGCGAGCAGGTGGTCGATGTCAAGATTCCTGCCGGTGTTGCCGATGGCATGCAGCTCACCATGCAAGGTTATGGCCATGCAGGCAAGATGGGCGGCCCTGCCGGAGATCTCTACATCCTCATCGAGGAGGAAGCACATCCCGACTTCCTGCGTCAGGATTCAACGCTCGTCTATAATCTGCTCATCGATTTCCCGACGGCAGCGTTGGGTGGCGAAGTGACGATTCCGCTCGTGCAGGGTAGTCGCACTGTCAATATCAAACCTGGTACCCAACCCGATACACAGCTTACCTTGGCGGGTGAAGGCTTGCCACAGGTCGATCGCTATGGACGTGCTTCTTCTCGACGTGGTGACCTGATTGTCAATATCGGTGTCTATGTCCCTGAACGTCTGACCGATACGCAGCGCCATCTTGTCGAGCAGATGCGCGAGTCAGAGGCTTACAAGGCTCCGGCATCGGCTTTTGCTCGCTTCAAGGAACATGTCAAGTCAATGTTCTCGTAAACAATTAATCCAATAATAACAATTACTCTCAAACTCTTATCATGCTCAAACAGATTCGTCGTATTCTGGCTCTCATTTTCTTTGTGGGGCTGACGTGGCTATTCCTCGATTTTACGGGGACGGCCCAATCCTGTCTTGGCTGGATGGCCAAGTTGCAATTCCTTCCGGCAGTGCTGGCACTCAATGTAGCAGTCGTTGTACTTCTCATTGTGCTGACCTTGCTGTTCGGTCGTATCTATTGTTCCGTTATTTGCCCATTGGGTGTCCTTCAGGATCTTATCTCTTGGGTGGCAGGTAAGCTGAACCTCAATCGTAACAAGCGCAAGTTTGGCCGATTCGCCTATGACGACGTGAAGTGGCATCGACTGCTTCGTATTGTCCTCTTCTCGTTGTTCGTTGTGGCATTGCTTGCCGGTTTTGGTACTTTTGTCCAGTTGTTGGCTCCATATAGCTCGTTCGGACGTATGGTTACCCTCCTGCTCAAGCCACTTTATGAGATGGGTAACAACATGCTGGCAGACCAGGCCGAGGCTGTTGGTAGCTATCAGTACTATCAGGTTGAGATCTGGCAACGCAGTCTTCCTGTTACGATTGTTGCTGCTTGTACTTTCCTGATCGTTGCCATTATGGCTTGGGTCGGAGGTCGTGCTTATTGCAACAACCTCTGTCCTGTCGGTACTTTCCTTGGCTTCTTGTCGCGTCGCAGCCTGTTCCGTGTCAATATCGATGCCGATAAGTGTAAGAATTGTGGCCTCTGTGCCCGTAAGTGCAAGGGTGCTGCCATCGACTTCAAGAATCGTCAGGTCGATGGTTCTCGCTGTGTGGCTTGTTTCGATTGTCTCGATTCGTGCAACCACGGTGCTCTGTCGTATTCGTTGGTAAAAACTGCCAAGACTTCAACTCCAGAAACACCAAATCCTGCAACTTCTGATTCTGCGCAAGGTCCTACCCGTCGTGCATTCCTCACGGCAACTGCAACGGTATTGGCAGCATCGGCTCTGAAGGCCGAAGAAAAGACCACGGATGGTGGTTTTGCAGCAATTCTCGACAAGAAGGCACCCCAGCGTCAGACGCCTGTCTGCCCTCCAGGTGCAGTATCATTCCGCCATTTGCAGCAGCATTGCACCGGCTGTCAGTTGTGTGTCAGCGAATGTCCTAATGGCGTTCTTCGTCCTAGTGGCGATCTGATGAACATGATGGCCCCAGTCATGAGCTTCGAACGTGGACATTGTCGTCCTGAATGTACGCGTTGCTCCGATGTCTGTCCTGCTGGCGCTATTGTCCGTTTCGAGGGTGAACAAGAGGCTCGTCAGGCTGTAAAGGCCAGCACAAAGGTCGGCACTGCTCATTGGGTGCGCGAGAACTGTGTTGTCCTCAACGATGACGTCGATTGTGGCTTGTGCGCTCGTCGCTGTCCATCGAAGGCCATCCAGATGGTTCCCAGCGATCCGGACGATCCAAAGTCGCGCAAACTTCCTGTCGTCGACGAGGAGAAGTGCATCGGATGCGGTGCCTGTGAGCATCTTTGTCCGTCGCGTCCGTTCTCGGCTATCTATGTCGAGGGCATCGAACGTCAGCGTGATATCTGATACCGTTCTTTTGTGAATGACATGCAAAAGGACTATTAACAATTGAACACATCGACAATGAAACATATCAATCGTCGCGAATTCCTTCAGCGACTCGGCATAGGCACAGCTGCGGTAGCTACGGCAGCCACGTTGCCATCCTGTATCAAAGCCCCCGAAAATCAAGAGGGTGGCGACTTCTCTCCCAAAGGTGGACCCTTCAGCGAGGATCAACTGGGCGAGATGACTTATCGCACCAATGCTGCCAATGGCGACAAGGTTTCGATCCTTGGCTATGGCATGATGCGTCTTCCAGAAGTTCCACATGGTAGTGAGGCCCCTAATGGCAATAATCTCGACCAGGAACAGATCAATCGACTGGTCCAGTATGCCATGGATCATGGTGTAAACTACTATGATACGTCACCGGCCTATTGCCGTGGCTTCTCCGAGGCTGCCACCGGTACCGCATTGAAGGCTACGGGTCGTCCTCGCGAGTCGTACTACATCGCTACCAAACTCTCTAACTTCGCACCTCAGCAACAGACCCGCGAGGCTTCGCAGCAGATGCTTCACAATTCGCTCAAGTATCTGCAGACCGATTATATCGATTACCTCCTGCTTCATAGCATCGGTGGTGGCGGTATGGCCAACTTCAACCAGCGTTATATGGATAACGGTATCCTTGATTGGCTGGTCGAGCAGAAGCAGAAGGGCGTGATCCGTAACCTCGGTTTTTCGTTCCATGGACAGGCCGAGGTATTCGAGACCATGCTCCAATGGCACGACGAAGGTCGTTATCACTGGGATTTTGTCCAGATTCAGATGAACTATCTTGACTGGCAGAATGGCGATAAGCAGGAGGGACGTGCAGTCAATGCTGAATATCTTTATGACGAGTTGACCAAGCGCAATATACCTGTCGTGATCATGGAACCATTGTTGGGCGGTCGTCTCAGCAATCTGCCTAACCATGTCATTGCGCATCTCAAGCAGCGTCTGCCCGACATGAGTGCTGCTTCGTGGGCCTTCCGTTTCTGCGGTACCTATTCCAATGTCCTCTGTGCCCTTTCGGGTATGACGTGGATGGAGCATCTGCAGGACAACCTGCGTTCGTTCTCTCCACTCGTTCCGCTTACTGACGAGGAACTCGATTACCTGCAGGGAGCTGCCAAGCAGATTCTCAAGTATCCGCTCATCCCTTGCAACGACTGCAAGTATTGTATGCCTTGTCCTTACGGCCTTGACATTCCGGGTATCTTCGTACATTATAATAAATGTGTCAACGAAGGTCTTCTGCCAGGTAGCCCTGACGAACCAGATTTCCCTGAACTACGTCGCAACTACCTTATCAGCTTCAACCGTGCGGTGCCCACACTTCGTCAGGCCGACCATTGTGTCAACTGTAACAAGTGTTCGCCTCACTGCCCACAGAACATTCGTATCCCACAGCAGCTCGAACGCATCAATGCAACGCTCGAACAGCTGAAGCGTTCGTAATCGTACAATCTTCTGAAGAGTTAAAGAGCAACCTGTCTCTCGCAACCGGGGCTCTTTAGCTCTTCTTGCTTTCTAATCCTATTCATTCGTTCTAATGAGCAGCTTTATCGAAGTTCGTGACGTCTGCAAGTCCTATGGCGATCATGTCGCCCTCGATCACGTCAACCTCTCTGTTCCTGATGGTACCATTTACGGATTGCTCGGCCCTAATGGTGCTGGCAAGACCAGTCTCATCCGTATCATCAACCGCATTACGCATGCCGATTCCGGTGAAGTGTTATTCCATGGTCATCCCATGACGGATGACGACATTCGTCACATCGGTTACCTCCCCGAGGAACGTGGCCTGTACAAGAAGATGAAGGTCCAGGACGAGATTCTGTATCTCGCCCAGCTTCGTGGCATGTCGCGGCAGGATGCTCGTCAACAGATGTCCGTATGGCTCGAACGCTTTGATTTGACACAGTGGCGCGACAAGAAGGTCGAACAGTTGTCTAAGGGCATGGCTCAGAAGGTACAGTTCATCTGTACGGTCATTCATCGTCCCCCGCTACTCATTTTCGACGAGCCTTTCTCTGGCTTCGATCCGGTCAATGCCGAGCAGCTCAAGCATGAGATACTTCGCCTTCGCGACGAAGGTGCCGCCATCCTGTTCTCTACTCATAACATGTCTTCGGTCGAGGAAGTCTGCCAACAGATCTCGCTTATCAATCATGCCGAGGTCGTTCTTCAAGGTACTGTTGCCGATATTCGTCATCGCTATCGTTCCCATCTCTATCGCGTCCAGCTTGAGGATGGTCAACAGTTCGACTACCAGCTGTCTCAGGGTCTGTCGATCCACGATGCTATCGCCCAGCTCAATGCACAGTATCCGCTTTCTGGTTTTCACGAGGTTCTTCCTACCATGCAACAAATCTTCATGCAGGCTGTTGGAGCATCCGATCGTGCTGCAGTTAACAACACCAAATTGTAAACTTTCTCAACTACTCTAAATTCCTACCATGCAACAGATCTTCATGCAGGCCGTTGGTGCATCCGATCGTGCAGCGGTTAACAACACCAAATTATAAACTTTCTCAACTACTCTAAACTCATCACTTTAAATTTATCCCGAAAATGAGTAGATTAGGATTAATCATTCAGCGCGAATATCTTCAGACGGTAGGGAAGAAGTCGTTCATTCTTACTACTGTCTTAGTGCCCATACTTAGTATCCTGCTTTGTGTGGTAGCTCCCATCATGCTCAGTAATGTCCATAGCGATACTTTGAAAGTTGTTGCTGTCATCGATCAGAGCCCTGACCAGTCTTATGCTCCGCTGATACAAGATACCGAGGAGTATCATTTCGTCAGCATTGGTTCTGCACAGACCGACAGTCTTCATGTGGTCTATACACAGTCCGAACAGGATTATTACGCCATTGTTGTCATTCCAGCCGATATCGATACTTCGCTTCAGCTCAATGTCTATAGTGAGCAATCAGTTCCTTCTTCGCTTGGACGTGATGTTGAGCATCAACTTCGTCCCACGTTGCGGCGCGATCGCATAGAAAGTTACGGCATCGAAAACCTCGATCAGATTATCGAACATTGCGATGTTTCGTTGCACGTCAATTCTGTCAAATGGGACAATCAGGGTACCGAGTCTATCACCAGTTCCGAGATGAGCGAAGTCCTCGGACTCATTCTGGCCTTGGCTATCTACATGTTCGTTCTTTCGTATGGTGGCATGATTATGAGCGGTGTTGTCGAGGAGAAGACCTCGCGCATTGTCGAGGTAATCATCTCTTCTTGCAAGCCTATCGAACTCATGTTAGGCAAGATTATCGGTGTCGCTCTGGTCGGTTTCACACAGTTCGCCATCTGGGGACTTCTTTTAGGCGTTGGCGGAACTATCGCCGCAGGTTTGTTTGGCCTAGATATGGCTATGAGTGGAGGTTTTGACCCTTCGTCAATTGCGTCGGCACAGGGACTCGATCCTTCTGCTATTGTGGGCGCAGCTGAGGCCTTCGATGCTTCCAGCCCAATGGGGCGTGTGCTCCAGTTGATATTCTCTATCGATTTCAAGCTCATCCTTACCTGTTTCTTGCTTTATTTCATTGGCGGCTACCTTCTTTATGCCAGTCTTTTTGCCGCATTCGGTTCAGCAGTCGATCAGCAACAGGATACCTCGCAATTCATGGGCCCTATTATGTTCTTCATGATTTTTGCCCTTTATGCGGGCATGTTCTCTATGGAAAATCCTGATGGACCTTTGGCTTGGTGGTGTTCCATGATTCCATTTACCTCCCCAATCACCATGATGGTTCGTTTGCCTTTCGATGTTCCTGTGTGGGAGATAGCTCTCTCGCTCGGTATACTTTTCGCAACTTCTTTCTTTGTCCTTTGGCTGGCCGCTCGAATCTATCGTACCGGTATCCTGATGTACGGAAAGAAGTTCAATTGGCGAGATATGCTGAAGTGGATTCGTCAGTGATTCTACCTCCGATTCTTTGCCTAAACATATAGGCATATGTGCCATAAATAGGGCATAAATAGAAAAAAACACTCCAAAATTGCAAAAAAGAGGTTGCAAATTTTGGAGTGTTATTATTTATTATTATATTTGCCACGATAAAAAGTGTCATTTGTGTGGCTGTCTGCATCTTGTTGTGTCGGCCATAAACGTAGGTGTGTCTTGCCTTTATCTCGTCTCGACACTGCTCTTTATCGTAAAACGTAATTTCTGATTTCTTTATGAAATTTTCTCGCTTAACTGTTTCTGCTCTTGCCCTTTTGGCTTTGAGCAGCTGTTCCACTCCTTACAATGTGGCCTATTTTCAGGACATGCCTATTGAGCAGCCAGTCCAGATTGTCAAGCCGCAGCAGGTAATTCTTCGTCCTGCCGACCAGATTAGCATTCTCGTTTCCACCCGTGACGCTTCTTTGTCTTCCCTCTTCTCGCTTTACAGCACCTATCAGATTGGAGAGCAGAATAATACGGGTTCTGTCGGTTCTCAGCGTGCTTCAGAATATACCATCGGCAGCGATGGCGGCATTGATTTTCCTGTCTTAGGCCGTATCCAGGCTGCTGGTATGACGCGTGAACAGCTGCAGCAGTCAATTAAGCGTCAGATTATTTCTCAGAACCTAGTAAAGGATCCCGTCGTTACTGTCGGCTTTGTTAATCTTAACATCACGATGATTGGAGCCACTGGAAAGGTAGGCCGAATTCCTATCGATCGTGACCAATTCACAATTCTCGATGCTATTGCACAGTCCGGAGACCTGACCATTACAGGTCAGCGAGAAAACGTTCGTGTCATCCGTGAGTCGGCTGATGACCAGCGTATCTCTTACGAAGTCAACCTATGTTCTGCCGAGGAACTCTATAATTCCCCCGTCTACTATCTTCAGCAGAACGACGTTATTTACGTCGAGCCTAATAACAAGGTTAAGCGAGGTTCTACCGAGTATGGTAGTCAGCTCGTTCAGTATTCGTTCTGGGTAGGTCTTATTACCTCGGCTCTCACCCTCATTGCATTGTTTAAGTAATCATACTATTTCAATATGCTTCCTTACAACGATTCTTCGTCAAATCAGAACACAACGCAGCAGACAGTTGTCAATGCTGCTCCTTCTCTACGTCCTTCTGATATAGTCATAATTCTCGTTTCACATTGGTATTGGATTGTTCTCTGTCTCCTCATGGCATGGGGTGCAGCAGAACTCTATCTGCGTATGTCTCGTCCAGTATATACGCGTTCGGCATCTATCTTGATTAAAGACCTCAATAAAGGAAAGAGTATGGGTAATGATGCCTATGGTTTTTCTGAGGCAGGCCTTTTTGCTCAAACTACCGATCTCAACAATGAGATTTTTATGTTGAAGTCTCCTGCTGTAATGACCGAAGTTATTCATCGTCTCGACTTGCAGATGGATTACGAAATGGAGGGTACCCTTCAATATGGAACTCTTTATGGTTCAAGCCAGCCTTTTCAAGCAGAATTGCTCGATGCTACGGATGTGATGAACTGTAATTTTGTCGTTGATTGTATTGGTGATAGCGTGTTCGAACTGTCAAACTTCCGCCGTGATTACCATCCGGTTGATGGCGGTGCTGTCAAGGGGCGTCTAAATAAAGAAATCGATACCCCACTTGGTCGTATCCGTATTGTTCCAACTTCTCATTGGTACAGGTTCGAACGATCTATTTTAGTCAAACATCTTCGTTTGCAAGAGGCTTTGGCGAAGTATTCCGACGAATTGACTGTTGAGGCGGCAGAGGGATCGACCATTATCAATATGTCTATCGACGATCATAACATCCAACGAGCCGAAGAGATTCTTTATAATCTAATTGCTATCTATAATGAGCAGTGGATGGATGACCGTAACCAGATTTCAGTTAGTACGAATCGGTTCATTAATGAACGACTTGAAGTAATTGAAAATGAATTGGGAAATGTCGATAGTAATATTTCTGACTATAAATCAGAGCATTTGATTGCAGGTAGTGCGGAAGCGATGGCTGGTGTTTATATGAATCAAGCTCAGACAGCTCAGAGTCAGATTGTAGACCTAAACAATCAGCTGTACATGGCTCGTGCCGTCCGTGGTTATCTTACCAACGAGCAGAACTTCAATCAGCTTCTTCCAAGCAGCCAGGGTATGAGTAATGCGTCTATTACCAGCCAGATTGCCCAGTATAACCAGTTACTCCTACGTCGTAACAACCTCCTTTCTGCCAGTTCGCTTCAGAATCCTATTGTTCAGGACCTCGATGGTCAGCTTGCGTCGCTTCGTAGTACGCTGATCGTTTCTATCGACAATCACGTCAACGAGCTCAACGTACTTATCCAGTCAGCCAGAGGTGTCCAGGCACAAGGCACTAGTCGAGTTGCTGCCTCTCCTTCTCAGAACAAGTATCTGCTTTCTGTCGAACGTCAACAGAAGGTCAAGGAGTCCCTGTACCTTTTCCTTCTACAGAAGCGTGAGGAAAACGAACTTTCACAGGCTTTCACGGCTTATAATAATCGTGTAGTAACCCCCCCATCTGGAACGAATGAGCCTACTTCTCCTGTTCGCCAGAAGATCTATCTTATTTGTCTTTTCATAGGCTTGGCATTGCCAGTTGCGGTTCTCATCATTGGAGAATTGGCTAATACGTCTGTCCGTGGACGTAAAGATCTTGATGTACTCAAGATTCCGTTCTTGGGCGAGTTGCCAATGATGGATCCTGAGCCAAAACTCAAGCGTTTCTTGCGTGCTTTGCGTAATCGTTTCTTACCTAGTCGTGGTAATACCAGTCGACATCGCAAAGAAGATAAGACACTTCATCTCGTTGTCAAGCCCGATAGTACCAATGTTATGAACGAGGCTTTTCGTGTCATCCGTACCAATATGGAGTTTATGGCAGGTCGAAACGAAGACGGTGCTCGTGTCATTATGCTTACCTCCTTCAATCCTAACTCTGGTAAGACCTTTGTCGTTTCTAATCTTGGCCTTGCCTTGACTTATAAGAAGAAGCGTACACTTGTCATCGACCTCGATATGCGCAAGCGTTCGCTTTCTGCTTTAGTCGGCAAGCGAGGAATGGGCCTCTCTAATTATTTGGGCGGCTATATCGACGACTATCACGAGGTGATTCGTCCTGTTCCAGAGGTACCCAATCTCGATGTCCTGCCTGCCGGTAAGATTCCGCCTAATCCTACTGAGCTTCTTTACGAGCAGCGTCTTGATGACCTACTCAAAGCTGTCCGTAAAGAGTATGACTACATCTTCCTCGATTGTCCTCCGCTCGAAATCGTGGCTGATGCAACCATCGTTTCGCGTTTGGCCGATATGTCTATCTTCGTAATCCGTGCTGAGGCTTTGCAACTTACAGCGTTACCTGATGTCCAGAAGTATTATGATGAATCTCGCCTACCTAAAATGACCATCCTCCTTAACGGTACTACTGATGCCTTCAGTCGCTATGGTTATCATCGTTATGGCAGCCGTTATGGTTACTCTTATGGCTACGGTCGCAGCTACTCTTATGGGTATGGTTACGGCTATGGACAGGACCATGAGACAGAAGAGAAGGTGGCAGATTCAAATAAGAAATAATATAATCAAACCTTTGACGGTTGCAACTTTATAGAGTATGCAACCGTTTTTTGTTCCTGAATGACCACTATTATTACACTGCGTAAGGGTTTATTCGATATAGAAATTAAAAGCTTGTGGCGATATCGTGATCTATATGTAATGTATATTCGACGTGATATCGTGATCAAGTACAAGCAGACGGTTCTGGGTCCTCTTTGGTACGTTATCCAGCCATTATTCACCACGGTCATGTACATGTTTGTGTTCGGTGGATTGGCTGGAATCTCTACCGATGGTGCGCCACAGCCATTGTTCTACATGGCAGGCATCCTGCTGTGGAATTATTTTTCCGAGACTTTCACCATCTGTTCTGATGTTTTCTCTGCCAATGCCTCGGTCTTCGGCAAGGTCTACTTCCCTCGACTCGTTGTGCCGCTCAGCAGTGCCACCAGTAACTTGCTAAAGATGCTTGTCCAGTTGGCCATGTTTATCGCCATCTATGCCTATTACTTCTTCACGCTCCCAGCAGGCTCCTTGAGCATCAACTGGAGCATCCTACTCTTCCCCTTCCTGATTCTTTTGCTCGCTTTTCACTCCATCAGTTGGGGACTGATCTTCACCAGTCTATCCACCAAGTATCGCGACCTCAAATTCCTCATACAGTTTTGCATTCAGCTATTCATGTATGCTACCTCAGTTATCTATCCCCTTAGTGCAGCACCCGAGAAGTATCGCGGCATCATCGCCCTCAATCCCTTGACCCCCATTTTTGAGGCCTTCAAGTACAGTATCCTCTCCTGTGGATCTCTCGATTGGGGAGGCCATCTCTATAGCACCCTCTATGCTCATCACTCTTTTTCTCAGCGTGGTGATCTTCTCCCGTACCGAGCGCAACTTCATGGATTCTGTATAAAGAAAGGTCACCCATAATCCCTCAAACGACTATGTCCAATATAGCGATAGAATTCCAGAACGTCGGCAAGATGTATCGTCTTGGCCGTGTTGGAACCGGCACGCTCAGCCATGATCTCAATCGTTGGTGGCAGATGTCTGTCCTTGGCAAGGAGGATCCGTATCTGAAGATTGGCCAGTCCAACGACCGATCGTTCAAGGGAGATTCTGATTATGTCTGGGCGTTACGAGACATCTCTTTCAAGGTCGAGCAAGGCGAAGTCCTCGGCATCATCGGCAAGAATGGAGCAGGCAAGAGCACTCTATTGAAGCTTCTTTCTAACATTACCTCACCCAGTACTGGCAGTATCAAATATCAGGGTCGCATCGCTTCCCTCCTCGAAGTCGGAACAGGATTCCATCCTGAGATGACAGGCCGTGAGAACATCTACATGAACGGCTCCATCATGGGTATGACCAAGCGAGAGATTGCCCGCAAGCTCGACGAGATTGTAGATTTCGCTGGTGTAGGGCGCTATCTTGACACTCCTGTCAAGCGCTATAGTTCTGGTATGACCGTCCGCCTCGGCTTCGCTGTTGCCGCCTTCCTTGAACCAGAGATACTTGTAGTCGATGAAGTGTTAGCTGTAGGCGATGCCGAATTTCAGAAGCGTGCTGTAGGCAAAATGGAAGAAGTAGCACATAGTAAGGGGCGTACTGTGCTATTTGTAAGCCATAATATGTCTTCTGTTCGGTCTTTGTGTCGTCTTGGTTTGGTTTTGGATGATGGAAAGATTGCTTATGGTGGTTCAATTGATAAGGCTATAGAGTTTTATGCTTCAAGCATATCTTTCGAAAAAGCAGCGCGAGTGCTTAAAGATGGAATTACATGGAAGAGTCCCTTCATTACCATCAACGAAATCAAATTGAATGGATCTCCTTCCTCTCATTGCTATATAAACTTTAATCAGATTTCTCTAGAGCTTGAAATAAATGGGCAAACGAGAGAATTATTACCATCATTAGATGTCCGAATGGAAATAAGAAACCGTGAAGGTATTATTTTGGCTACATTCGCTGAAGGCCATTATAGAGGTAAGGTTCAAGAAGTTAAACCTGGTTGCTTCGAGATCAGGAAGCAAATTCTTCTCCCCAAATATATGTCACATGGAGATTATCTAATTCATATATTCCTTCATCAACCAGAATGTTGCCATTATATGAAAGCTCCTTTTTGCGGTGTGCTTCATGTGGAAGGAGGTGCCGATGTTTTTTGCCAGACACTTGATTTTAATAGAGATGGTTTGATGGGATTAGAATCGATAGAGCCTTAATTGTAAATCATATGAAATCAGTAAAAGAATTGATTATTGCACTCAAAAAGAGCATTTGGAATTCGAGTACTCTTTCTGAATCGCGAGTTTCCAGGATTATTGAATACAAGCTTGCAAAACGGCAATTTGATGATTTGGCACTCAACAGTTGCAACTCAGGTGTAGTTCTGAAGAAAGAGGACTCTGAAGAGATAATAGTTTCACTGACGACACATGGAAAACGCATTCTGTCAGTTCATAGAACTATTGAGAGTATTTTTCATCAGAGCCATCTCGCGAATAGGGTGATAATGTATGTCGGAGATAAAGAGTTTCAATCACCACAGCAGTTACCATTAATTTTACAAAAGCAGATGAGCCGTGGTCTCGAGGTTCGATTCGTAAGAGATCAAGGTCCGTTTACTAAGTTGTTACCGACTATGCGTGAGAATAAAAATTCTGTCATAATTACTATTGATGATGATATCATTTATCCATTCAATCTTTTAGAACGGTTGATGAATGCTCATCAAGCCCATCCCAATGCAATTTGTGGCATATCTGTGATTTCATTATGTATCGAAAACGGACAGGTACAGACTCCTTTTTACACACGTCCCAATTGGAATCGACCCCAAGATTTAATTTCAAAGAATTTTCTAGCACAAGGTTTTGGTGGTGTTCTATATCCGCCAAATTGTTTCGGAGAGGAAGTTTTTAATGAGCTTGTTTTTTCTCGTCTTGTTCCTTCTGCGGATGATGCTTGGTTTAAGGCGATGAGTCTGTTGTATAACACTCCAATTGTTCTTGTACATGGCTATTATAGTGTTTTTGATGAGCAGATAGTCGATGAAGATACCCAAGATATTGGGCTTCGCAATATCAATAGTAAACCTGGAGAATCTGAGCGACAATTGCAGAACTTATTTGAGCATTATGGTCTTTTTTCCAAACTATAGTTCTTATTCTTTTTATGGGTTACCTTAAAGATAGATTCCTTTTATTGAAACATTGTGTTATTAACGCTGCAAATCTGCCTAACCAAGACAAGATTAAGCTTGTTGTCGCTAGGCAGATTACTAAGCAACGCCTTCAAGAGTTGGCCTATCGTAGCAAAGAGTTGGGTATTACGCATGAGAAGTATTCAAACAAAGATGTCATCGTGTCTTTGACTACGCACGGCAAGCGTATTATGACTGTGCATCGTGCAATAGAGAGCATCATGCAGCAATCTGTATTACCCAATAGAATTGTGCTCTATATCGGTAATCAGGAACTTGATGATGCAAATCAATTGCCTGTTGTTATACGCAGACAGATGTCTCGTGGTTTGGAAGTACGTTTCGTCCCAGACGAAGGTCCATATACAAAATTGTTGCCAGCTTTGAGAGAGTTTCCTGATTCGTTAATTATTACAGTTGACGATGATAATATGTATCCTTTCAATACGATTGAACGTTTAATTGCAGCTCATAATAATCATCCCGATGCTATCTGTAGTTTAGCAACACGTATTCTCCAACGCGATAAGTCAAATCGCTTAATACCCTATTCTAAATGTCCTTTTTTGATAAGTCCGCAGGATTCATCGTCCCCAATGTATGTAGCTGAAGGTTGTGGCGGTGTTCTTTATCCCCCCAATGCCTTTAGTGATGAAGTTTTTCGTAGAGATCGTATCGAACTTCTATCTCCCAAGGCTGATGATCTTTGGTTCAAAGTTATGTCATTGTTGAATGATACCCCTGTTGTAGGGGTACATTCTTTTTTCGATTGTGAGTATGAGCGTTATTGGGACGATGATGTTCAGGATATTGGGTTGGGAAAAGAAAATCTTTTCCAGGGTGAAAATGATATACAATTGAGAGCGCTCCTTGATTACTATCATCTAGATAATAAATTGACGTGATGTCTTTTGATTCTAATTAATACAGTTAATGCATGGTATTGATCTATGAAGTGAAATAAGGGTTTATATGCTTTAAACTGTAATTTCATGTTCGGTAGTCTTTTTTTTGCCTGTTTTGATACTATTTATCGGTGTTTTTGTTTTACGCCACGTATTCTCCCACATACTGATGTCGTAGAGCAGATTGTTAAGTATCGATTGTCTTTAGCGCGTTTTGGAGATGGAGAACTCAAGTGTATAGTAGGTCGTGATATCAACTTTCAGCCTGCTTCAAAAAGATTGTCCGAGAAGCTATGTTCTGTTTTTCAGAATTGTAGTCTGAAACTACTAATAGGAATTCCTGATATATTCGAGCATCTTGAGAGATATAATGCAGACGAACAGCGCTTTTGGCGCTATCATCTTCGTTTTAGTCGTTGGAATTGGTATCGTTACCTCCATCATTCTCATAGTTATGCCAGCACCTTTTTGTCTCGGTTTTATAGTATGGAATATGATAGACAACTTGCATCTTCACGTTTGAAAGTATTGAAACAGCTTTGGGATAAACGTAATGTCATATTTGTCGAAGGAGTTGATTCAAAATTAGGGGTAGGCAATGATTTGTTTGATAACACCGCTTCAATTCGAAGAATTTTATGCCCAAACAAGGATGCTTTTTCTTGCTATGATGACATTAAGAGGATTACACTCGAAATGGCCCATACTGATGATTTGATAATTCTTGCATTAGGACCAACTGCTACCGTGTTAGCTGCTGAGTTGTGCCAATCAGATCTGCAGGCATTGGATCTTGGTCATATTGATATTGAATATGAATGGTTTTTACAGGGTGTTTCTTCCAAAACAGCGGTAAAAGGTAAGTTCTGTAATGAAGCATATCTTAGCCATTTAGCTATATCAGAAGTACAGGGCCAGTTGTTTGATGAAACATACAATAGTCAGGTTGTTGCTATCATTAATTAATAATGGTTAGAGTTTCAGTTGTTGTCCCTATTTATAATGTAGAACCATATATCGATAGATGTGTCCGTAGTTTGATGGAACAGACAATCGAGGAAATTGAGTATATCTTTGTCGATGATTGTGGTTCTGATGATTCTATGGAGATTCTTATGGCAGTTTTGAGAGACTATCCCCAAAAGCAGCCATTTATTACCATTATTCACAATGCAGAAAACTTAGGTTTGTCACTATCCCGAAAAGTAGGATTTGAATCTTCACATGGTGAGTATCTGATTACTTGTGATGCAGATGATTGGGTCGAACCTAATGCTTATCAAGAACTTTATGATTGTGCTCAACTAAATAAAGCAGATATTGTAGTTTGTGATTATATAAAGGAAACTATCACACAGAGTGAAAAATGGCATTTTTATCTTGCTAAGGATTCTCATAGATGCTTGGCATCCATTCATGACAATCATCGCTTTTCATGGACTATATGGAATCAACTAATTCGGCGCGATATCATGCTTCAAGCTATTCAGAATGTTTTTCCCACAACTTATGCCGAAGATATTTACACCATGATTCATGTTTATTGGTTGTCAAAAATTGTGGCGCATGTTTCGTCCCCGCTCTATCATTACAATCAGTGCAATGCACAATCTGTCATGATATCACGTCGATGGGCTTTTGGTGATTGGAATGTTCAGCAGCAAAACATTGATTATATAGTTGCAATGCTCGACCCTGCACATCATCCGGACTATATCTTGGCATGTCAGTGGCTAAAATTCAAGGTTAAGGAGAAAATGCAATCAACATTCCCAAATCTTCGTCTCTATTATCGCACTTATAAAGAGTCTCATCGAGACATCTTGCGATATGAATATATCCCTGTAAATGTTCGACACAAGCTATTCATCATCTATAGTTGTTATCCTACGTTCTGGTTATACAATCAGCTGGAGAAGTATCGAAACTATCAAGTATGATCAGCGATAATCCAACACAAACTCATATCGACTTTGTCCTCCCCATTGTGGATTCTTCCGATTCCCAATGGCAGGCAGAATACTGTCTGTATCGCAATGGTGGAGAGGGTGATTCTCTAGTACGGTTTCGCGACTGGGGCTGGCTACGGTATTGGTTGCGCAGTGTGGCAAAGAATGCTCCTTGGGTTCATCGTATCTATATTCTTTCTTGCAATCCTCAGCCAGAATGGATTAATGCTGATGGTGAACATCTAGTATGGCTTCATCATCGAGATTTCATCCCTGCCGAGTTTCTGCCTACATTTAATGCAAATACCATAGAACTCAATCTTCATCGTATTAGTGGTTTGTCTGAGCATTTCGTCTATTTTAATGATGACAACTTCATTAATGCCCAAGTCGAACCAACATACTATTTCTATCAGGGGTTGCCGTGCGATGCCACGCTCGAAGGCTTGTTTTTTGTCCCTCATTATGAGCAGGGAAATTGGGGTACACAGTTAATGGAGTTTTGTGATGTCGGACTTCTTAAGAAGTATTTCTTGCGTCGTAATGTGGTGAAAGGCAACTGGTATCGCTGGTATGGGAGCTATCTGCCTTGGAAGTCACGCCTCAAGGCTTCCCTGCTCTCATTCCAGTCACAGTTCTTCAATTTCAACACACCTCATCATGAGCGTCCTTTGCTCAAGAGTGTATTCAAGGAGGTTTGGGATGCAGAGCCAGATTATCTTCGCCGAAGCTGTACCCGATTCCGTGAGCCTACCAATGCAAATGTCTATTTGATGCGTTATTGGCATTTAGCCAGCAATCGCTTTTATCCAAGTCGAGATAGGCTTCGAGGACTCTTTTTTGACGTATCGCCTGCCAATATTCAGTCCATTTGTCAATATATCATTGACGGAAAAATTCCGAGTCTTTGTCTCAATGATTCTACAGAATGTTCATCAGTTTTTTTTGAGGCTGCAAGATTACAGATCATCGAAGCTTTTGAGGAAAGATATCCAGCATCTTGTGAATTTGAGATAGGTGTCTGATTTTCTCTTAATTCTATTCTTTGCATTCATTATGATAAGTTTTTCTTTTGAAAAGATAAAGTTGCAAACTATCGTGGCTTCTGAAGAAGTGTTATTTGTGTAAGCCTATATATATAATGTATATGTCTGCAAAGATAGAGGTTTCTGGTAACCTAGATTCAACATCAGTTGGGATGGACATCGTCAGCCGTTTCTAGGTAGATTTTGTCATGCCAGGAATTCTAGGCTGAAAGTTTCTTGTTTTCGGGCTTATACAGGCGCTAGAATATCAGTCAATGAAAATGCTGTATTGACGCTTGGCAATAGTGTGATGAATATGAATAGCAGTATAACATGTTTTCGTTCTATCACTATAGGTGACGATGTGCTGATCTCTGAGAATGTAACAATTCGAGATTTGGATAATCACCGGTTGCAAGGAAGTATTGTAACAGCTCCCATTGTGATTGATGACAGGGTATGGATAGGTATGAGCGCGACTACCCTCAAAGGAGTGACTATCGGAGAGGGTGCTGTTGTCGCTGCTTATGCCGTGGTGACTCATGGCGTTCCTCCTCATACGTTGGTCGGAGGCGTCCCAGCAAGGGTAATTCGCGAGAATATACAATTTGAGAGATAAATGCTTGGAAATATTGAAACAAAAGATCCTATTTTGATGGTATAGATTATGCTCTCGAAAGGTTGTGAAATAAGCTAATGAATCTCCTTTTCCTCATCCCCTCCCTTGCTCCTCGTGGTGCTGAAAGAGCATTGGTCAACTTGGTAAATAATCTTGATTCTGAACGTTATCGTATCACGGTACAAACCTTATTCGATGTGGGAGAGTTGCGTGGAGAGTTGGCGTCTCATGTGGAATATCGAGGAGGATTTCCTTTTCTCTTCCGGGGTAATGTGCAGATCATGGAATTGCTGTCTCCTCGCATGCTTTATCATTTGATAGTGAGACGAAGGTATGATGTCGTGATTGCTTATCTTGAGGGGTCTGTTACTCGCATAATATCTGGTTGTCCTTATCCTGACTGCCGTAAGATAGCCTGGGTGCATATTGAGCAGCCTGATGAATCCTCCTTTGCGCACTGCTATCGCAGCAAGGATGAGGCTCTTGAATGCTATAATAGATTCGACCAGATAATAGCTGTATCCCATACTGTCAAGGCATGTATTGATTCCTTTACCTCGTGTTCATCAATTGTTGTCCATAATATCATCAATACCAAGCATATTTTACGGCATTCAAGGATACCTATGCCAGATCTTCCTTTTACTACTAAGTTCAATATTATCAGTGTCGGTGCCCTCATACACCAGAAAGGCTATGATCGCCTAATCTCAGTGCATCGGCGTCTTCTTCAGGTTGGCATTCATCATCATATCTATATCATCGGTGGTGGAGGAGAAGAAGCTTCTCTGCGTCGTCAGATTCGGTCTTTGGGCGTAACTGATACATTCCACCTTTTAGGCCATCGTGCCAATCCTTATCCTTATCTCTCTCAAGCCGATTTATTTGTTTGCTCTTCTCGTCAGGAAGGCTACAGTACTGCTGTTAGCGAAGCGCTGATTTTAGGTTTGCCTGTAGTAAGCACTTGTTGTAGTGGGGCCAAGGAGTTATTAGGCGATCAGAATGAATATGGTATAATCACTGCCAATTCCTCTGATGGCCTATTCGAAGGTATTTCCCGTATGTTGTCTACTCCTGGTCTTCTTAGTCATTATGCTTCACTGTCGAAGCAAAGAGCATCATTGTTTGCTAACGAAGCCCTTATTGACCAATATGATTCATTATTTGCAAAGTGATTTATCCCCTTTATGAAATATGATTATTTGATAGTTGGTTCAGGTCTTTTTGGCGCCACATTTGCCCATCTTGCTCATAGAGTAGGAAAGAGATGCCTTGTCATCGAAAAACGACCCCACTTAGGAGGCAATGTCTACTGTGAGAATATTGAGGGAATCAATGTGCATAAATATGGTGCACACATTTTCCACACTTCGAACAAAGAGGTCTGGGATTTCGTCAATTCGTTCGTCGAGTTCAACCGTTATACAAATAGCCCTATTGCTAACTATGATGGCCGACTTTTCAACCTTCCCTTCAATCTCAATACATTTTATCAGTTGTGGGGTGTCACTACTCCGGATGCTGCCATAGCCAAACTCGAAGAGCAGCGTCGCGAGGCCATCGAGACATTGAACGGCCGTGAACCTCAGAATCTCGAAGAACAAGCATTGACAATGGTCGGCAAAGACATTTTCGAGATCCTGATCAAGGAATATACCGAGAAGCAATGGGGGCGTCCCTGTAAAGAGTTGCCTGCATTCATTATCAAACGACTTCCTGTTCGATTGACTTTCGACAACAACTATTTCAACGACAAGTACCAAGGCATACCCGTCGGCGGTTATAACGTCTTGATCGACAAGATGCTCGAAGGTACAGAATGCTATACTGGTAAGGATTTCTTCGATACAACGAGCCTTTCCCCAGATTATCCAATCCTCCAAAAAGCAAATATTCGCGATTGGCGAGAGATTGCTCATCGTCTTGTCTATACTGGACCCATTGACCAATATTTCGGCTATTCTCTTGGTCATTTGGATTGGCGAACAGTTAGTTTCAAGACTCGTATTGTTGACACACCCAACTTCCAGGGAAATGCAGTTGTCAACTACACCAGCCATGCTGTGCCTTATACCCGTGTTATCGAGCATAAGCACTTCGAAACGTTTAGTCAATCGGTCTATGATAATCCCAAAACTGTGGTTAGCGAGGAGTATTCGGCAGAATATCAACATGACATGGAGCCCTATTATCCTGTCAATGACAATCGTAACAATGAACTGGCCAATCAATATCGACAGCTGTCAGCACAAGAGCAAGGGGTAATCTTTGGTGGGCGACTAGCTGACTATCGGTATTATGATATGGCACCGGTGATTGAGAGGGCAATCAAATTGGAACCGTAGCTCTAAGAATGCAAAAACTTTTCTGATTTATAACGCTATCTGTTATCGTTCCCATCTATAATGCTGATTTTTTTGCGTAGATGCCTTGACTCTTTGTTGAAGCAATGGCCTAAAGAACGAGATGATTATGAGATCATCTGTGGGAACGACAGATCAACCGATCAATCTGGTGATATACTCAAGGAGTATCATCTGATTATTGCTATTTTTCATTCTTCAGGATACTAATCAGAACAATCTTTATTCCATTAATTCTTCCTCGTATACCTAGGAATTGATTTAATGTGGGACTTACTTTTAAACAAACGATCAGGAGCGGATTCTAAAAAAGATCCATGTTTTGCAGTTAAGATAGAGTCGCTTTCAGAATCAGAAAGAGTGTCATAATTGCTATAAAAACTTCAATAAATATCCCCAAAAGTGAGATTGATGCTTATAAATTGGTTTCAATCTCACTTTTTTATGTTTTTTTTTACCATCGTATTGATATTATTATTATCTTTGTCGCGAATTATTGTATAAATTGAGCAAATCAAATAGATCTTTTACACTTCTTATGTGAGGGATCCTAGCGTAGCTTTACTCTAATACAAAATGTATTTCTTCATTATCTATTAGTTGAGTTGTCTTTTTTTAAGACTGGATTTGTACCCGTCCAAAACTGACGTCTTGACAGAAACCCCAAAAATGCCGACCTTTGCGGTGACAAACATAAAACCGTAAAGCATATGGCAAACGATAAGGACAGAAAAAAACTACTTTCTCTGGAAGGGGAAGGCGAGAAGCAAAACCAGAGTATTGACTGGTACAGCGAGCGCCATGGAGCCAAAAATCGAGGAGTTCCGCAAGCGGCTACAAGGCATCATCATTCAGTAGAGGAAATCTAGGTAGTCGGCAGATCAGGACAACCAGAGGCTCCGAAACAAGAAGACGAATCAGTAGAGGAGGCGATGATCCATCTTCGGGGGCAGCAGTGGTTAGAAGTACGGATTGTAGTTACTACGAGTGACGCAGGCAAGAAGCCTGACCCAGCACATACTAGGAGATGCAGAAGATAAGTGAACTGAACCGGAAGACCTGCCGCAAGACACATATCACCTGGCTGTTGCGAGGAGTAGAGCTGTTAAACCTGCTGATACCTGCCTTGAAGTCCATAGCACTTGAAAAGGGTGCGAATACGAACTGCGATGAGACCTGGTGCAAGGTCACGTCCGCAAAGAAGTATAAGAAGCATTACATCTGGTGTTTTTGCAACAGAGCACAAAAGATTGTAATGAGGGCTCAAGAAGCAGAAATGCCCTAAAAGACTTCCTCGGAGATTCAAAGATCAAGTCGATGCAGACGGACGGCTCTATAGTATAGACAATAATCTGTGAGAACGGAGCATCCGTCCTTTGACAGTACAAAGAAAGAACAGCATGATGTATGGCAGCGAGAAGGAAATACTGATCTCAATCATCTATCATACCATTTTAGAGACCTGCGACCGGCAAATTGCCAAGACGCTTCATGGAGTGCTTCTTCCATGAGATCAATACTGGTAGAATCGATTACCAGAACCTGCTTCCGATGGCCATTGGAGGCGTCTGACAAGAATTAATAAACATTAAACTTACTTCCCAGCATGATCGACGCTCGCCCTCTGGCGGTCGCCATATTGGGGTGTACGTATAAATTGGACGATAATAGTTTTATTCATTCCTTTAAAAGTTAATATATGCAACAACATATCATCACCCCTCGTCGTGGACTTCTCGATATCGACATCAAAGGTCTGTGGCGCTACCGTGACCTTTACGTCATGTATATTAAGCGCGATATCGTCACCAAGTACAAACAGACCATCCTCGGTCCGCTCTGGTATGTTATCCAGCCACTTTTCACTACCATTATGTATATGTTCGTCTTCGGCGGCTTGGCTGGTATTTCTACCGATGGTGCACCACAACCGTTGTTTTATATGGCCGGTATTCTGCTCTGGAACTATTTCTCCGAGACCTTCACCCTATGCAGCGACATCTTTGCCGCCAATGCCTCGGTCTTCGGCAAAGTCTATTTCCCTCGTCTTGTTGTTCCGCTGAGTGGTGCTACGAGCAATCTGCTCAAGATGCTCATCCAGTTGGCAATGTTCATCATCATTTATGCCTATTATTATTTCACGCTTCCTACTGGCGTTCTTTGCATCAACTGGAGTATCTTACTTTTTCCGATTCTGATCCTCTTGCTCGCATTTCATTCCATCAGTTGGGGCCTTCTCTTCACCAGCTTATCGACTAAGTATCGCGATCTTAAATTCCTTATCCAGTTCGGCATCCAACTTTTCATGTATGCCACTCCTGTCATCTATCCGTTGAGTGCAGCCCCAGAGAAGTATCACGGTATCATCGCCCTCAATCCTCTTACCCCAATATTCGAGGCCTTCAAATACAGCACTCTCTCCTGTGGTTCCCTCGATTGGTACGGCCTTCTCTACAGCACCCTCTTCATGCTTGTTACCCTCTTCCTTAGTGTAGTGATATTTAGTAGGACTGAGAGAACTTTTATGGATACTGTATAATTAATTGGGGGATTAATCGTCACCTTATGCCTTATTTATTGCAAAGATCTTACCTCCGAATGGTTGAATTAGATAGCAACTCAATGGTTTTTATGTTCTTTTTATTATAGTTCTATTATGACAACCGCAATAGAATTTCAGAACGTAGGTAAGATGTACCGTCTCGGTCGTGTTGGTACTGGCACCCTCAGTCACGACCTCAACCGCTGGTGGCAGATGTCTGTCCTCGGCAAAGAGGATCCATTTTTGAAAATTGGTCAGACTAACGACCGTACACAGAAGGGAACCTCAGATTATGTCTGGGCTCTCCGCGACATCTCCTTTACAGTGAAGCAAGGAGAGGTCCTCGGCATCATCGGCAAGAATGGCGCAGGAAAGAGTACGCTCCTGAAACTTCTCTCAAACATTACTTCACCCAGCACCGGCAGCATCAAGTACCACGGTCGCATTGCCTCCCTCCTCGAAGTAGGCACTGGCTTTCATCCCGAGATGACAGGCCGTGAGAATATCTACATGAATGGCTCCATCATGGGCATGACTAAAGCCGAAATCACACGCAAACTCGATGAGATTGTAGATTTCGCTGGTGTTGAGCGCTACCTCGATACTCCTGTCAAGCGCTATTCATCAGGCATGACTGTTCGCCTAGGATTTGCAGTCGCAGCCTTCCTTGAACCCGAGATTCTTGTGGTCGATGAGGTCCTGACAGTTGGTGATGCAGAGTTCCAGAAGAAGGCAATAGGGAAGATGAAAGATGTTAGTAAGAGCGATGGTCGTACAGTCCTTTTTGTAAGCCATAATATGAATGCGATTAAGATGCTATGTACATCAGGTGTCGTATTAAATAATGGAATGATTGATTACATTGGACCTACTGCAGAATGTGTCCAAAGATACATAGGTCAGAGAGAATCCATTGTTGTACCGCATGCTCACATTCAAGAGATTCATCGTACTGACCAAGGCAAATTCAAGCGAGATATCATATTTCAGGAGGCATGGATAATGAATACTCATCCGGAGTCTATGTCATGTGATGAATCTTTGCTTCTCAAGGTTAAACTATATAAAAAAACTTCAGATATTGACAAGTTTCAGTTTTCTGTAATTATAAAAAATAGTGAAAATATTCGTGTAGCGTTTTATTTGAGTGACTATATCCTACTTGTTAACGACAAGGAAGAGTTGAATTATAACATTTGTATTCCACGTATAGATTTAGGTAAAGGATTATATACTGTTAGTCTTGAGGTCAACCAACTAGATTTTCATACTGGCTGTCGACATATTGATCATGTTTATGATGTCATGTCCTTTCAAGTCCTCTATGTACATCAGCATCTTCAAGATGAGTTCCTACATTGGGATCCCAGTTGGGGATTGTGTCTTCATAATGGACACAGCATTGAAGTGGAACCAGAAAATATAATTTAGTGTCATGATTTTTACGATTAGAATTATCTCTATGAAGAGGAATCGGTATGCTTTTGTTTTTGCAACAATCATCTTGTGGACTTTTTCCTTATTTTCATAAGTCGTAAATGACCATTTCTATAATAATCCCTATTTATAATGTTGCTCTTTACGTTGAGAAATGTATCAATTCCGTCATGTCCCAAACCTATCAGGGGGAAATGGAGTGCATATTGGTAGATGATTGTGGTACGGATAATAGTATCGATCTTTGCGAACGGATGCTTTCCACATATAAAGGTCGAATCCATTTTAGAATAGTTCATAGAGAAAAGAATGGAGGATTATCAGCAGCACGTAATACTGGGCTCGACATTGCTATTGGAACTTACATTTATTTTATAGATAGTGATGATTGGATAGATTCCAGAACCATTGAAGTCCTTGTTAATACAATGGAACAAGGTTATGATGTCATTGGTTTTAATTATAGTTTTTTTGGGAAAAAAGAAGGAGATTGTCTATTCTCATCTATAGAAAAAAGGTTTAAAAATGAAAATGATAAGATTGCTTTTTTGTATCGGGATATTCTTAGATTTAATCATGGATGGTCTGCTTGGAGTCGTTGTTATCGCAAATCGATAATTGACAGTTATAATCTTCGTTTTGTTGATAATCACTACATATTTGCAGAAGATTTATGTTTTTTTCTGTGTTATATGATGGTAGCTAAGAATTATCTGCATATTAGTAATAATCTATACCATTATTTAATCCGGGATGGCAGTTTAATGAATGGAGAAAGGAATATTGTCAAATATGTTCATCTCGCTTTCTCTGTAAATAGTTTTATTAAGAAAAAACTCATATCGTCTAAGGAGGTATTATGGTATTTCCCTTTGTTATTTTTGGGAATTTTTCGACATGGTAATAGGGTCGTAAAATGTCCAATTAATGTAGCAGATTTTAGAGTAAAAGAAGGTATATATCTCCGATATTGGTTGAAAAAAGCAGGCCATAATCTTTATTCATTACGTATTGTATCTTTTTATGAATGGCTTGTGGATAATATCTTCTTGTATCATGTGCTCAAGAATAATAGAATATTGTATGTAATTGATACTTTTTTATTTCATACTCTTTTATTTGTTCATAAGTTATTCCTTAGATGAAAGTCGTTCATATCTGTGCCTCTACTAAAAGGAGGTGCTGGTCTATGTTCTGTATGTATTTTTATAACAAATGAGGTTCAGAACATCCATGAAACCGACACTCTGTCGCTCTTTTCTGTGTTGCAGATTTCTTTTTGCTGCCATATTATCAAGAAACTTTTACCCAAATTTCTTTGGAAGCCATGGCATGTGTGACTCTAGTAATTACCTCCCCTTGTAGTGGCACCTCTAATCTTCTCATCGATCATAATGTTGTGATATGTGAGACTTTTATTGTTGAGGATCTTGCTAAAGGAATTTGTCTAACCATGACTCGAAAGTATAATCCTGTGGCTATCCGAGAATACGTCATAAATAGCAATGCTTGTGATAAGATTGCTAATGAGTATGTTTCGAATTATAAAGAGATTTTTACTATATAATTCAATACTTGAGTCATTTTTATCAGGAATTAAAGGAATGTCAAATATATCTATAGAATTTCAAAATGTCGGTAAGATGTACCGCCTCGGTCGTGTCGGCACCGGCACCCTCAGCCACGACCTCAATCGCTGGTGGCAGATGTCTGTCCTCGGCAAGGAGGATCCATTCCTCAAGATTGGTCAGACCAACGATCGTACTACCAAGGGAACCTCCGATTATGTCTGGGCCCTGCGCGACATCTCTTTCAAGGTGGAGCAGGGCGAAGTCCTTGGCATCATCGGCAAGAATGGTGCTGGTAAGAGTACGCTTTTGAAGCTCCTCAGTAACATCACTTCACCTAGTACTGGTAGCATCAAGTACCAGGGCCGCATAGCCTCCCTCCTCGAAGTCGGTACAGGCTTCCACCCCGAGATGACCGGTCGAGAGAACATCTACATGAACGGCTCCATCATGGGTATGACCAAGCAGGAGATCACCCGCAAGCTTGATGAGATAGTAGATTTCGCAGGCGTAGAGCGTTACCTCGATACCCCTGTCAAGCGTTACTCCTCCGGTATGACCGTCCGCCTAGGCTTCGCTGTCGCAGCCTTCCTCGAGCCTGAGATTCTTGTGGTCGATGAGGTGTTGACTGTCGGTGATGCGGAGTTCCAGAAGAAGGCGATTGGAAAGATGGACTCTGTGGCAAAGGAAAGCGGAAGAACGGTGCTGTTTGTGAGTCATAATATGGCTGCTGTGAGAAGTTTGTGTCGAAATGGAGTAGTGTTGAAGAACGGAACCGTTGATATGGTAGGAACTGCCGAAGATTGCGTTGATTATTATTTACAAGGAGATTTCAAAAAAGGAGATGGGTTTGATTATTCAAAGCGAATAAAGAATAATAGTAATCAATTCAAAATTGAAAAAATATTTGTTAATGGAAATGAGCCAAAGAATTTGAGTATTGAGGAATGGAATAATCAAATAGAATTAAAAATAACAGGTAGGATAGAAATACCTATGAACGTCGAAGTTATTGTACAGATATATGATAAAAATTCAATACTGATAGCATCTTATGTCCCAACAAATTCTTCAGGTAGAACCTATCATTTCACACCCGGTAGCTTCGTAATTGATGAAACTATCCATATTCCAGATATATTAACTAATGGAGATTATAGAATTAAAGTGGATATAACCCAGCGAAACATAGAATACTTAGCAATTATTGACAACTTGTTGGTCTTTACAAAACGTTCCCAAATTAGTCCTTTTACAGGTGCTGATTTGAATAATAAGAATATTGGATATATGTTTCTACAAGAAAAATGAGAATAGGAACGCTTACATATCATAGGGCAGACAACTATGGGGCGGTTTTGCAGGCTTATGCATTACAGGAATATCTTCGTTCATTAGGATATGAAGCAGAAGTCATTGACTATTGGCCTAAGCATCATGCACAGGTATATAAATGCTGGATTTGGAATTCTTCATATTTCTGTAAATTATGTATTAAGAGTAAAATATGGTATATTTGGTATGTATTGCTTTGCTTTATAAGAAGATATATGCGTCATAGAGCATATAATTCTTTTAGAAATAAAGAAATGCATATTGTAAAGCCATCAGTAAATTCTGTATATGACGGTGTATTCTATGGAAGCGATACAATATGGAATCAATGGAAATTAAATAGAGGAAGTGAGGGTTTTGATTCTACTTATTGGGGAGACAAATCTATACAGTCTCGATTTAAGTTTTCTTATGCACCAAGCATGGGAAATGTTATTGATTCAATAGAGACTAAGATTTTTTGTGATGAAATGCTTCCAAATTTTAACAAAATATCAGTAAGAGAAACATCGCTAAAAGAAAAACTTTATGAATGGGGATGGCGCAATATTGAAAAGACAATTGATCCTACATTTCTTCTGTCTAAAAAACATTGGTATAAATTATCTCCCCAAAGAATGGTTATTCAAGATTATGTTTTGTGTTATAATCTTGAGCAAAGCACTATAATCAGTAAACTGGCTTATAATGTACAGCAAGAGAAAAATCTTAAGGTAATCTATTTGACAGCGCTCCCAACTGCAGATATTGATAATTCAATAAAGCAAACAGCTGGTCCTTACGAATTCATTTCTTTATTTAGATATGCCACATATGTTGTTACATCTTCCTTTCATGGAGTTGCCTTCTCTTTAATTATGGAGAAACAATTCTGTTTCCATTCTAATGCCGAAATCGAACGTATTTCTTCTCTTCTTTCCGCATGTGGCTTGGATAATAGATTTGTTCAAACTCCAGAGACCTCATTTTTATATTCGCCAATTGATTATAGTTCTGTTAATAAATCAATAGATAAGCAACGATCTGTCTCTATTGAATTTATTAATAAATGTTTAATGGAAGTCTCTACTCATGAATGAAATATGTCCTAGGTCAGAATGTACCGGTTGCAAGGCGTGTATTTCTTCTTGTCCCAATAACTGCATTACTATGCAAAATGACAATATGGATATACCGTATCCTGTCATTAATTCGGAGAAATGTATAAACTGTGGTAAATGTAACCGTTCATGTCCGAATTGTAGTAAATTAGTCAAATTCCATAATACTAAGCGAGTTTACGCTTCATGGAGCAAGGACAAACAAATCCGGATGCAATCAGCTTCAGGTGGAGTTGCATCTGAATTTTATAGATATTTCTTTAATATAGGTGGATTTAATTCAGGAGTTTGCTTTGATGGACTTCATGCAAAATTCGTGCCGATCCGTGACCTGAAAGATATCGAGTTAGTACGAAATTCAAAGTATGTGTATAGCGATACCAATGATATTTATAAAGAAATTAAATCGCAATTAATTAATTCAGTACCTGTCTTATTTATTGGACTTCCTTGTCAAGTTGCTGGACTATATGCTTTTTTGGGAAAAGAATTTGACAACCTTATAACGGTAGATATTGTTTGCCATGGAGTAGTACCGTCAGAATACTTTCAACAACATGTAAACTTTATCGAAAAAAGGCGCAATGCTAAGGCTAAAGTTATTTCATTCAGAGATCCCCTATACTATACTTATACTTATACTTTTACTTTGTCAGATAACAAAGGTAAGGAGTTTTATCGCAAACAGGTATACGAGGATGATGTGTATCAGTTAGGGTACCACAAGGCTTTAATCTATAGGGAAAATTGTTATAACTGTAAGTATGCGCAGCAAAAGAGAGTAGGAGATTTAACTATCTGCGATTTTAGTGGAGTCGGTCAGTATGCTCCATTTAATTACGATTGCATGAAGGTTAGCTGTGTTTTGGTTAATACAAACAAAGGCTCTGAATTACTTGATAAGATGACCGAGAGTCTGTATATTGAGGAACGACCAAAAGGGGAGGCATTTGATTTCGAACCACAACTTAATGTGCCGTATAAGCCACATGTACATCGTTCTGTTTTCAAGCAAGAATACTTAAAGTCTAGAAATTTTGAGAAGGCTGCTTCAAAAGCTTTAGTGTATGAAATAGATGAATATAGGCAACGTAATCCAGGATTAATAAAGCGTCTAATAATTAGAATAAAGATGATTCTGCCTCAAAGTGTTAAAAATGTGATTAAGAAAAAAATTGATGTTATCTTCTCTTAAAAAAAAATTAGCCCGTTATCTTCATCACCCTCAAATCCCCATCGGTGCTATCCTTATGCTTCATCGTACCGATACTCATAACAAAGAAGGTATCTGGTACAATCAGCATCTTAAAATGTCGGCTGAAACGATAGAGGAGATGGTGAAGTATGCGCGAGAGAAAGGTTGTAGGTTCGTTTCGCTCGAAGAAATGTCGAATGCAATCAAACGTAAGAAATACATTCGTAGGTGGATTGCTGTTACGCTTGATGATGGTTATCGCGACAACTTTGAGATTGGTTATCCTTGCTTCAAGCATCTCAATGTGCCGTTCTGCATCTATGTTACCACTAATATGGTTGAAGGTAAGATGTATTATTGGTGGGAATATCTAGAGCGATTGATACTAAATCATGACTCTATCACTCTTAGTGATGGTCAGACCTTCGCTTGTCATACCCAAGAGGAGAAGGAACAAGCTTTCCTTGACATTAGGGAGATTATTCTGAAGGCTCCGCAAGATGATTATTCGCAGATAGGAGCATTATTTCCCTCAGAATATGGCTTTGATGCAACATTCGGCAAGGATGATTTAGGTTTGACCTGGAGCCAGATACAACAGTTAGGGGAGGAACCTTTGGCAACAATAGGCAATCATACTTATTCGCATAAAGCCTTTACCGGTTGTGCTGATCAAGAGATATTGGATGACATTATACTTGCTCAGCGTGAAATGAGCCTTAGAGCAAACCTCGACATGAAGCATTTCGCTTTTCCTTTTGGGGAGGCTACTGCTATATCGCAACATGATATCGATCTGGTAAAGAACTCTGGTTTCTCAACATCCGCTACCACTCGAAGCGACTATATTCGGTACGGTACTGATCTTTTGGAAATGCCTCGTTTTTTCGTAACCGAGAAGAATTGGCGTTCTGTTATTGACGGAATTGTAGCAAACTGTTAATCGTATATGAAAGTCCTTCACATCAATACCTCTTTCTCTGGAGGTGCTGCTCTTTGTGCTCAGCGAATCATGAATGCTACAGCTCAATGTGGCGTTGAGGCAAAGATGCTGATTTGCCAGGGGGAGCCTCGTGATAATATATATAAAGTAGAGAAAGATCAATCCTTTTGGGTGAAGAATGCTTGGTTAAGGCGAATCAAGAATCTCTTCATTAAGCTAAATGTGGGTAAAGATGAGGCAACACTTGTCTATCACATTGATAAGAAGATGAGGGAAAATGGAGTGCATGAATTATGTCATGTTCCTTATTCTGAGTATAGGTATTTGGTAGATCACCCTTTGATTGAATGGGCAGATGTGATTCATTTGCATTGGGTGACAGGTATGCTTGACTATCAATCCTTCTTCCGTAGGGTAAAGAAACCGATTGTATGGACGATGCACGATAAGTATCCGTTGGAAGGTCTCTTGCATTATGTTGATTATCCAGTACCAGAGTGTTTGGCTGACATTGATAGGAAATGTAGAAAGCAGAAGCGTAAAGCGATGCTCAGTCATCCAAATTTGCACATGGTGGCCATCTCAGAGCTTATGATTGACCTATGCAAGAACTCTGATGTTACCAGAGGGTTGCCAGTTCATCTGATACATAATGGCATTGACGCAAATCTGTTTAATAGGGTAGAGGTTAGTTCTTTACGTAGAGAGCTCGGTATTCCAGCGGAGAATAAGGTTTTCGTGTTTTCTTCCTATTGGATACAGGATCCCAATAAAGGACTCTCCAAGTTGATATCTGCTCTTGAAGCACTCCATCAGGATAATATCACGATAGTTTGCATTGGGAATTATGATGAGGTGCCACAATCTTCACTTGACATTAAGTGTGTAGGATTTGTTTCAGAATCAGACATGATGTCACGTCTTTACACTATGGCAGATTACTTTGTTTTGGCTTCGCAGGAAGAAACTTTTGCGCAAACTCCGATGGAGGCCATGGCTTGTGGCACCCCAGTAATCGCTTACCCATGTAGTGGTGCTCACGACCTGATCAACGACCACAATGGAGTTGTGTGCAAGGATTTCACGGTGGAGGCGCTAATCGCTGGCATCCGTCTGGCCATGACTCGACGGTATGATCCTGCTGCCATTCGTGAGGATGTAACCACCCGCTTCGGCTACGAGAAGATTGCGCGAGAGTATCTGGCGCTGTATGAAGAGGTGTGCCAGCGACCAGAATTAATGAGAAATTAACGAGCAATTATACGGCAACTAATGTCAAGAGAAATAACCCCAAATAGCTAAGCTTTGGCATTAGTAATAGAGAACCTGAGTAGTTACCTATCGTAAAACAAGAAGATTATACATTAATAAAGGTAATTGCGATTTCGTAGAGGCAAGAAACTCGGATAGTCTGGATTGATTGCTTTTGTCAATCGCACTCTGTCTACAAATACGAAGATGACATGTGTGAGTCGTGCCAGACGATTCGGCAAATCGTTGGCCTTGCAGATGCTCTATGCCTATTACGATCAGTCATGCGATAGTCACGCCCTCTTTGACGATTTGTCTATTTCTGCGGACAGTACTTACACGCAGCACCTCAATAAGTACATCACCATATACCTCGATATTTCTGCCTTTATCACGGGTACAAAAGATCCGTCCCAGATTGTCTCGAGTCTGGAGGAGCGTCTGATAGCTGATGTCAAGAGAGAATACCCCGATGTGCCATATCTCCAGTGGAACACAGTGATGGATGTCCTGTAAGCCGTTGCATTGCACACTGGTCAGCGTTTTATTATGCTCATTGACGAGTGGGATACCATCTGCCGAGAGTCTTCGGATTACCCTCAGTTAATGACACAATATATAAGTCTTCTGCGTAATCTCTTTAAGAGCGACAACACCAATCGAGTCTTTGCCGGAGTGTATATGACGGGTATTCTCCCGATCAAGAGTTATGGCACCCAGTCGGCATTGAATAACTTCCGAATGTATTCGATGACCAATCCCAAGCCATTGGAGCGTTTCTTTGGTTTTACTGAGGATGAGGTGGTAGCAGAATTTTCCGGTAGTATTTTGTTGGTGGGTATTAGCTATAGCCGAAAGAGTAAGAAGCATACATGTGTGATTGAAAGAATCGAAAAAACTCAAGGAGCTGCTGTCTAAAAATTCAAGGAGTAGTCATGGAGTTGTCGGGAAGTACTCATGGAGTAAAAAGCAGCAGGCAATTTTAGATTTCTGTGTTGAGCCTCATAAATTAGAGAAGATAGCCAGCCACTTGCATGTCGCAGATTGCTACTATTTAAAGAAGATGCATATCAACCCGATGCTTGGTAAGAGCCTGTTTATGGCTGATCCTGAAGCTCCAACCAGTCCTAACCAAAAGTATTTTTGCAAGAAGTAAAATCTTTATTTTCGTCTTCGTTATCGTCAAAAATTACCCTATGAAACTCTCCATTATCACCATTAACTATAACAATCGCGAAGGTCTTCGCAAGACCATCGACAGTGTCATCAATCAGACCTGGCAGGACTTTGAGTGGATCATTGTGGATGGAGGATCGACGGATGGCTCAAAGGAACTGATTGAGGAGACTGCTGAGAGGCTTGATGAGCAAGGCTGGACATCGGAACATTTCTCATTGTTCGGTTTCACTGCAGAGGATTGGAAGAATGGCAAGAATCCTTCATTAGAAGCTACTGAAGCTCTTGAAACTACTGAAACACGTTCTCGAAAACTCCTCTGGTGCTCCGAGAAAGATAAAGGCATCTACAATGCGATGAATAAGGGAATTGTGATGGCTCAGGGAGAGTATTGTTTGTTTTTGAATTCGGGGGATAGTATCTTGGAAAAAGAAGTCCTGTCAACAGTTTTCTCTATGGAGATTAATCATGATTTAGAATGTTTCAACCAGTTATTCGATGCTGAAAATGGGGAAAAATATTCATGTAAGGTAACAGATAAATCGTTTTCTGTCTTATTCTTGCTCAGTTCCTCATTACCTCATCAAGCAACTTTAATTCGACGAGCGCTTTTCAAGACTGTCGGGTATTATGAGGAAAGAATTAAAATAGTATCTGATTGGAAATTTTTCTTGCAGGCAATAGTATTCCATAATGTTACTTGCAAATATCGGCCTGTTGATTTTTCTAAGGTCCAGATGGCTGGTGTGTCTTTGACAGAGACTCGTCTTCGAGAACAGGAACGTGATGCCATAATTAATGCCATGTTTCCGCCATTGATTATTCAGGATTATTCCGCAGTTCGTTCACTTGCAGATGTTCTGGAAGCTTCATGGCTCTCCCGCAAATTATATGGTTTGTTGTATAGGTTTGCCATAATGATAAAGAAATTGAGGAAATAATGTTAGTATATGAATTGCAAGTTTTCTATAATTATTCCTGTATATAAAGTAGAAAAAGTATTGGAACGGTGCCTCGATTCTGTTATTACTCAATCTTTTACCAATTGGGAATGTATCCTTATAGATGATGGATCGCCTGACAAATCAGGAAGTATTTGTGATGAATATGCAATGAAGGATAACCGCTTTCATGTCATTCATAAAGAAAATGGTGGGGTAAGTTCTGCACGAAATATAGCTCTTTCAATTTGCCAGGGAGAATGGGTTGCATTCATAGATTCTGATGATTATGTCGAACCCCATTGGTTACAGTCAGTTATTGAAACAATGAGTTCAATTGAAGGCGATATGTATATATGGGGTATTGTGAATGAAGATAATGAGAAACACATAAACTGGGTTTCAAAACCGAAAAGAAAAATTTTTGAGGATTCAACTGTTTTCATCAAATCGGACTACTATAGATATAATCCGGTAGTTTATCTGTATAGAAAGGATTGGATAGAGATATATAACTGTAAATTCCCTGAGGGGATAAAATTGTCTGAAGATCAATGCTTCATATTAGAATATCTTTGTCATAATCCTAAAGTTGTCACTATACCTGAGATTTTTTATCATTATGTGGACAATCCATTAAGTGCAGTGAATACATATAGGTCATCATTTGAATATGCTGACAATGTTAGGGTTGCAGCTTTGTTCTCTGATTATTCTTTATACTTTGATGAGATAGATGCTTTCTTTGTTCAAAGGGCAATATGGCGTCTTTTTATCGATTTCTTTGGTTTAGTATCTCGCCAAAAGGATTATGATTCTTCCGTTCAAAAAGAATATAATGACTGTTATGATAGAATAAAGAAAGTTTGGCCAAGTGCATTAAATGGGACGGAATTCATTATTTCGAGATGTTCTCTTCGATTAGGGTTGAAGTATTGGAATCACAAAAATGGAATAATTGCTAGATTAGGCTTAAAAAAACAATAATGTCACTGATATCTGATTATCTAAATCTATTCAGGAGAGTCATAAGAAACGTGAGTCTTCTGTCTCCATCACGTATAGATTTTGTCCATACGCGTACCATGTTAGATTATTGTGCCATGCATGATGAATTTGCAGGAGTCATAAAAGAACCGTATAATGGAGAAGAAATAATTGTTTCGTTGACAACATACAGTAAAAGAATACATACAGTATACCGAACGATTGAAAGCATCTTCCTGCAGACATACAAAGCCAATAGGATACTTCTTTATATCGACGAATCAGAATATGATAATGTAGATTCTCTTCCAGGAACTCTTCAGAGACAACTTAAAAGAGGTCTTGAGGTCCGATTTGTAAAAAACTTGAAATCATATAAGAAACTGATTCCCGCACTGAAAGAATTCCCTGATGCAGTTATAATTACAATAGATGATGATTGCTTGTATGCGACAGATTTATTAGAGAGATTAATCCGTTCACATCAAAGAAATGAGCAATGTGTCTGTGGTATGGAATGCCAACGTATAAGAAAATCCGGCCCGAAAGATTTTATGCCTTACCAATCATTTGGCATGGGAGATGGTCCAAAAGAAGAAGAATCATCTTTTAACCTGATAGCAGAGGGATTCGGTGGTATTTTATATCCACCTCATTGTCTGGCAAAGGATGTTACAGAAGAAGAACTATTTAAGAAGTTGGCTCCGCAAGCAGATGATATCTGGTTTAAGTGCATGTCTTTGAAAAATGGAATAAAAGTAACTCAAGTAAAAAGAGAATTTCCGATATTCCATTATTGTAAAGTGGACCTTGACGTGCAAGACATAGCTTTATGTAATACGAATAAGGACGAAGGTGGCAATGACACTCAATTGAAAGCCGTTGTTGATTATTTTGATCTTTACAATTATTTCGAGTAATGCGAAACCAAACAATTGACATAGCCAAGTTCTTTGCTCTTTTCCTGATGGTATTGTGCCATATTCCTAATACTTTTATATGTTTCTGGGTTTATTCCTTTCACATGCCATTGTTCTTTTTCGTGAGTGGTTTGTGCTATAATCCAGACAGATTTGGATGGAAGAAAGGTTTTCGTACGCTGATCGTTCCTTATCTGTTTTTCAATGTGCTTGTTGTTCTATTGAATACTGCAATAATTGTTGTCTCTGGAGAATCCCAATCGTTGCTGCACTATTTCTCAAATTCTGCAATGGGTATCCTTTGCGGTAGTTCTGCCATTCATGCGCTTTATGGATTACCAATTGGTCCATCGTGGTTTCTGTTGGCTTTCTTCATCGTGAAGATTGGTGCTCGTTATATTCTTCGATTTAATAAGTGGTTGCAAGCTTTATGTGTACTGATTCCTTTCGTCGTTGTGGTGGTCCTTGGGAAGAGAGTCGGCTGGTACTTGTGGAGCGTTAATTGCGCGGCTTTGTGTTCCGTATTCTTTTACATCGCTTATCATTTTAAGGAACACATTGCCTCATTCCTGGATAATAAGAAGCTATATTGGTTCATTCCTGTCTTAATTGGAATCACAGGATTAGCCTATTTCAATGGGTGTGCTAACATCTGGAACGGCTCGTTTGGTAGTAATCCCTTGCTGTTCCTTTTGCTGGGTGTTTCGGGCTCAATAATGATGCTGGCAATCTGTAAATATATAAGGTTCATTCCTTCTTCCATATTATATACCTATAGGATAGGGGCTCTTTTCATATTATGCATGAATATGTGGCTGATGGAGTATGTTATGTTGGCTTATCGCAGAATTTCAGGTTTGACAACTCCTTTTGATGCTTTTGATAGATTGGGTATCACTATTGCTATCTTTATTGTATCTTGGCCTTGTATCAAGTTCTTGTACCGTTATGCACCTTGGACATTGGGCCAACGTAAAGTTTCTAAATTATGAGCTATTCTCTACACCGATTCAAGATGAGCATTCGGCATTATGCTCACAAGTATTTTGATGCTATCTATAAGCATTTGTGTTTCATCCCTCAGGTAATGAGCACGGATGAGGTCGTGGATTATATTGTAGAGAATCGTGCCTCTATCGCTCGTATTGGTGATGGGGAGTTGGCATGTATGTATGGTAAGGATCTGAACTTCCAGAAGAGTACACCTCGTCTGCAGCAGATGATGCATGACGTATGTGATTGTGACGATCAAAGACTCTTGATTGGTATTCCTGATACTTTCGAACGATTGGAACGATATAATGATGTGGAGCAACGTTTCTGGCAGGTACATTTCTACTTCCAGCGTCGTCATTGGATGCAGGTACTGAAACGTGATAAGAAGTATGCCAATACTTTCCTGTCTCGTTTCTACAGCATGGAATGGAATAAAGACCTGGCTGGACACCGTCTGACACAGTTGAAAAGACTCTGGGAGGGACGAGATGTCATTTTCATTGAAGGTAAGGACTCAAAATTAGGAGTAGGTAACGACTTATTCGACAACGTAAAGTCCATTCGCAGAATCATAGGTCCATCAAAGAATGCCTTCGATAAATACGATGAACTGCTCCAAACTGCCCTATCTATCTCAACTTCCTCAACTTCTTCAACTCTTTCAACTCCCCTTTTTATCCTTGCCCTCGGTCCAACTGCAACTATTCTTGCCTATGATCTGTGTAAACATGGCCATCAGGCACTGGATCTTGGTCACATGGACATAGAATACGAATGGTTCAAGATGGGAGCAACAAGCAAGGTGCCGGTGACAGGCAAGTTCACCAATGAGGCAGCTATTAATATGGGGTTGGATTCGGAGGTCGTTGGCGTGCTGAATGATGAGGAGTATGAACAGCAAGTGGAGTATGTATTGTAAAACTGGGTGTTGAGGACATTGGATGAGTAAAGAAAGTCGGATGAGTTGCGTGGTGGAAAATAAGATATAAAAAAGGAAGCATTTGGATATTGGAAGTTTATGGTTTATCAGAGGTCGAGAGGGTCTGCCTGTGAAATTATATGTTGTTGAAAACATAAATACTTTAATAAGAACAATACGCTCTATGTGCTCTGTTAGGTCATGCAGAAAAATGAAAGGACAAATATTAAAGAAATATGATTGAGAAAAGCAAAAGATTGTTATGGCTTGATGTTATAAAAGTGATAGCAGCCTTCTTTGTTTGCTTTTATCATCTTACAGCACATAACAGGTATGTTGACTATGGTTCTTTTAGTGATGGAATTTATGTCCCAACGATTGAAAAATTCTTATATGGAATACTTGCGTCTTCTGTTCCGCTGTTTTTTGTAGCTAGTGGAGTAACGTTATTGCTTAAGCATAGGACTACAAAAAAAAATATCTATTCTGCATTTCGATTAATGCTGATTTGCATAGTCTGTGGTTTCTTCTGTAATATTGTTTTGAAAAGTATTGTTCAAAAGACTATCGTTTTCTCATGGAGTTTTATATTTTATCAACCTCACTATTTCTGGTATTTTAAGACACTGGCAGGGATTTATATCTTTGATATTGTTTGGAAAAAAATAAAGAATAAGATTATTAAGAATTCAATATTTTGTGGATTATTAGTTTTCCCTTTTTTATCAAATTTCGCATGGGATATTGTGATTGCCTACAATCCCAGTTACAACTTACCTCAATGGGGGCACACGGGTTTCTTCTGTTTGTATTCTTTAGTTTATATTCTTATTCCACAAATCTCATATAAAACTATATCTGTTTGGAAATGTATCTCATTGATATGTATTGGGCTAATGCTTGTGCTGTTCGAAGTATATGCATTTTCAACTCATGAAGGTACTATTTTTGATGGTGTGAACTCATCTTTCCCTACGTTAGGTGCTTTGTGCATTACGTGGACCATATATGCCTATATTAGACAATTACGTATTTGTGAGAATCGTTTGACTTTATTTATCTCTTGGATAAGTAAAAATTGTTTGGGTATTTATATTCTTCATTATATATTTGTAGAACTACTACGTATTTATACTCCAATACTTGAACATGGGTGGCCAGTTCAATTTTTTATGACATGCTTGATAATTGTATTATCTGCAAGCATTTCTGAGTGTGTCAGATATATTTTGAAAAAGTTATTTCAGTTAGTTATATTTCTATATCTGAGAAATAATAAAAAACAGGAAGTAGTTAGATTAACATTTCGAATGATTTCCATTGTTATCCCAGTATATCATCTCAGTGAGCTAATAATACAATAAAGTAGTAGTGTCATATTGTTGAGAAGGTAGATTTTGTTAATCTATGAATTGAAGAAAGTTTCTTTACCCAATCAATACTTCAACAATTATGAAGAAAATAACAATATTAGTGCCTTGTTATAATGAAGAGTCATCATTAGAAGCATTGTCGGAAGCTCTGCATCGATTGATGGATGCCAATTCTGAATATGAGTGGGATGTACTTCTTATTAATGATGGAAGTACAGACAATACGATTTCGCTTATCAAGGAAATAAGAACCCAAGATTTGCGATTCGGCTACATCAATCTAAGTCGTAGTTTTGGAAAAGAGAATGCTATGCTAGCAGGTTTTGATTATGCTCAGGGAGATTGTGTGGTTATAATGGACGCTGACCTGCAACACCCGCCTTATGTGATTCCCCAGATGCTAGCCAAGTGGGAAGAGGGATACGAAGATGTTTATGGCAAGCGCATCACTAGAGGAAAAGAATCTGCTTTACGTAAATACATGTCTCTAGCTTTCTATGGTATGTTACAAAAGACCGCCCGATATGACATTCTGCCTAATGTGGGTGATTTTAGATTGTTGGACAGGAAGTGTATAGATACATTGAAACAATTGAGAGAGACAGAACGTTATACCAAAGGGATGTTTGCATGGATTGGTTTTAGGAAAACATGGGTAGAATTTGAGACGCAAGATCGCATCGCAGGTGAATCACACATGAGTTATAGTTCTCTGTTGTCTTTGGCTGTAGAAGGTGTTACCTCATTTACTGTTGCTCCTTTGAAATGGTCCATATATTTGGGTATTCTGGTCTCAATTGCCGCATTCGTTTTTATGTGCTATATTCTTGTTAAGACTATTATTTATGGTGATCCTGTACAGGGGTATCCTACCATGATGACAGTAATTCTTTTTCTGGGTGGAGTACAGCTGTTATCATTAGGCATCATAGGCGAATATCTCGGGAAAATTTTTAATGAGACCAAGCGTCGTCCTGTTTATGTGGCTTCAGAAATTGAGATTGGTTGATAGATGAAACGAAAGATTAAGCACTTGCACATAGCGTTAGGGTTGGTCTTCGTTTGGTATCTGCTCTTAATCTGTCAGAATCGTCTGATTTGCGATGATTTGTGGTATTCATACAGTCATGTGACAGGATTGACTATACATTCGGTAAAGGAAGCGTTTATATCTCAACAATATGACTACTTGTATCATAATGGACGCTTCTTGATTCATTGGTTGACTCAATGTTTTGCAGGAATGAAAGACGGTGCGTTACCTTATATCCGCGTATTCAACAGCGTGGCATTCACCAGCCTTGTCTATGTCATGTATCAGATGCTGAGAATGAGAACGGATTGCTGTAGTGCCTTTTCTGTTTTGATACTGGGTCTTTTGCTCGGTATTCCTGCTGCCGGTTATTCTTTTTTGGGTAATATCGCTTTTTCTATCAATTATGTCTGGACTTCGGCCGCAGTGTTTTCTTTTATTTACCTATTGCTTCAAAGGCCAAAGATCGATAACCGAATAACAAAAGCCAATTTCGTGTTCTTTGCTTTTGTTTCGGGATCTCTTCAGGAGAGTTTTTCAATAGGAGTAAGTGCTGGATTGATTATGTTTTGGCTGTTCAACAGAAAGAATTTGATGCGCTTCGAAATTGTTCTGATAGCTGCTTTCTTGGTTGGAACGATTCTTCTCGTGATTGCTCCTGGCAACTATGTCCGTTTGAAGTCTGAACCTCAGGTTTCTGCATCTATTTGGTATCGATTCGTATCAGGATGTGGTAGTATTCTGGTTTATGCCAAGACATTCTCCTTGTTGATTGTTTGTTTGATAATCTGGAGCATACGAAAGGCATCAAATGCCTTTGAATTTATTCGTGATAATATCCTGCTTCTGATTACTGCTGTAGTGAATGCTTTGTTTGTCATAATAGTTGCGATTACTGGTCCACACCAATTGGTATGTGTGGAGCTTTGTTCTCTGATTGTACTGTTAAGGTTATTCTATATATGGATAGACCATCATAATGTCCGTCTTTCTCTAAGAATGTGGATCAGGCGAGGATGCATCTTTGTTTCACTTCTTTTGTTTTTCCCAATCTATTATTATAGGGGATTAGTGTCTGAAGCGTATGACTCAATGATAAATTCTGCAAGAGAATCATACGATGGCGTAATGATCGGAGGTGACTACGATCGATACAGTTTTAGTTCTCGTAATTGGTTTATACGGAATTATACTACTACTGAATACAACCAGCGTACGGACCTGCATCGACTATCACTCTGGCTAACCGATGGGTCTGACCCACGGAGAATAAGTTGTCGATTGCCACTGCCAAAAGAAGATATTGTTTCATTATGTCGAGAGCAGAATGTTGTTAGTAGCAATGTCTTTCATGTAGAAAAAAGTTTTTTTTATGTGATCCGTCAGTCTGTAGATGATAAGAACTCCGAATGTGTTATATGTAGTAATCAGAATCCTTTGAGCAGAATTCGTTCTGTTCTAACTGGAACATCCACTTCATCAGTTGGAAAAAGGCAGTTATTATCTGATTTTTCATGTCTTGAGAAAGGAGAATATCGCTATTATATAGTCTATGATAACGATCAATGTCCTATACAATCCATTTGTCTTTGAGTGTGATATCTTGATTACCTTTATTGTATTGATATATTGAGTTCGTGGATGATAGTAAGTATTGATTTGATGCAATGATTTCAATAATAGTCCCCGTATATAAAGTTGAGCATAGTCTGACTCGATGCATTGACAGCATCTTGGCTCAGCGATATTCTGATTGGGAGTTAATTCTTGTGGATGATGGATCGCCTGACAGAAGTGGAGAGATCTGCGAAGAGTATGCTTCACGCGATGCCCGCATCCATGTGATTCATCAGCAGAATCAGGGGGTTTCTGCGGCTCGTAATCATGGTATTGAGAAAGCGCAGGGGGAGTATATCACCTTTGTGGACTCGGATGACTATCTGGATCCAGTTTTCCTTGCATCCTTTACTCTTGAGGATGGAACTGACTTGCAGGTACAAGGAATGATATCTACCTATCCGGATAGAGAAAATCAGACATTGCTGCCCACTATCATCCATCCTGGGAAAAAGAGTGTATATGAAGCATTGTCTTGTGCTGACAATGTGAAGTTCTTGTTTTCCCCCTGGGCTAAGTTGTTCCGTACGTCCATTCTCCGAGATCATGTCGTGTCATTTCCTACAGAGATTTGCTATACAGAAGATGAGGTGTTTGTGAAGCGATTTCTAACTCATGCTGCGTCTGTATGTATCCATGATCAGGCGCATTATTATTATACCCATGAGTCGGCAGCTCCGCTTTCTGGTCGTGACTATAGCAGTGAAGAATTGCATACGTGTTTGAACGTGGAGAATCGTACGCACAGACTTTTGCATGAAAGTTTAGGCACAATGCCACAGGAATATATGCAAGTTTATATCCGCCGTAAATCCTATCTGGTGTATCGTTTGTTGCATAAAACAGTTCAGGAGTCTCGGAGTAAATTTATAGATATGAAAGACCTTATTTCTGAGTTGAAGCGTGATTATTCTCCTCAACTTCACTATCTGGGAGACCTGCCTCGAACTTATCGCTTGATGCGTATGGCTGTGCTTTATTTGCCAGTTATATTGTCCATTCATGTATTAAAAAGAATTGTACGATGAGAATAGGAGTAATAACCATAGAAGCTGGAACGAATTATGGAGCTGTTCTTCAGTGCTATGCTTTCCAGAAGTTATTAAAAGACCTGGGACATGAGGTAGAGTTTCTTCGTGTCAAACCTGCTCCTGTGTCACGCTTTACAATGATTAGAGCACGACTGGCAGTAGCAACATGGAAGGACGTTAAACAGTTGTTTCATCGTGATACATTCATAGAACTGCCTGATGAAAAAGCTGAGATGAATCGGGTGTTTGATGCTTTTCGTGACGAATTCTTTCAAATGTCCCCTATTTTGGATAAGGATACGGTAGGGGAGTATGCAAATGCACATTATGATACCATCATCGTTGGCAGTGATCAGGTTTGGACTTGGCTGTACAATCCCAACAATTCTACTTTTGTGGGATGGGAGCCTGAATTCAAGGGTTGTCGCATGAGCTACGCGTCGTGTTCTGCTTTCTCTCATCTTCGGGATTGGTCAAGACGGCATGAGATTGCTGGATTTCTTTCAAAATTCGACTACGTCTCAGTGCGAGATGTAACAACACAGAAGCTGATCAAAAATATTACAGGCAAAGATGTCGATATTGTTCCAGATCCCTCAGAATTGTATGATTATGAGGAATTCCGTTCTGTTTCTGTTCCTATAGATGAATCTTATATCTTTGTTTACGTTTTAGGAAGTGAGATAGAGGGAGGTCATAAACCAGTCATTGAGAAGATAAAAAGCCAGTATGGTGACATTCCAGTTTTGGGAGTAAAGACCGCGAATAAAATGACGGGAGTTTATGCTATTGCTGATGAAATGCTGGAAAATCTTACACCTCAGCAATGGGTGAGCTATCTGTCAAAGGCTAAGGTCGTTTACACAGATTCTTTTCATGCCATATTATTCTCGTTGAAATATGGCATACCTTTTGTTGGTTATTATAAGAACTTAGTGAGGGCGTCAAGACTGCTATATCTGCATCAGAAGTATCATAATGCAGTTATCATTTCAAATTCGGGAAAGATAGGAGAGATCTCTGTTATTAATGGACGCAAGTTAGGCATTGATCCGATTAACCCTCTAATGAAATATATTCAATAACGAAGCACTATTTATTGTTAGATAACACAATGGCATTGGCCGTAACAATTGAGTTTTTTGTATGATACCAAAGGTTATTCATTTTTGCTGGTTAAGTTCTGACCCGTATCCTGAGAAAATCCAACGGTGTATGGATTCTTGGAAGAAAAACCTTCCGGATTATGAATTTGTTCACTGGAATTTCGCACGATTCCCTCGAGGAAAGTCGTTATGGGTAGATCAGGCCTTCGATAATAAAAAGTATGCTTTTGCCGCTGATTATATTCGTGTTTATGCTCTTTATCATTATGGCGGTATTTATCTCGATACAGATGTAGAAGTGTTGAAGTCTTTTGATGATTTACTAGAATTGCCATATTTTTTAGGAAAAGAGAACTCTAAAGCTGGCATTGAGGCTGCAGCATTGGGATGTGAAAAGGGAAATCTGTTGATGAAAGATATTATGGATACTTATGAAGGAAAGTCTTTTGCCAATCCTGATGGTTCTCTTAATGTGGAGCCTATGCCTATCCGTTTTCGTGCATGCATTGATGCTAAGTATCAATATCGGATAATTGAGAAGAAAGAAGAATTTGATGATAATTCCTCTATAATAAACGTTTTCCCTGCTGATTATTTCAGTCCTAAGCGTTTTGATACGAATGAAATAGAGGCAACTGAAAGAACATATTCAATTCATCATTTCGCAGCTACGTGGGCAGAACCATATAACAGGGCTCATGGTGAACGGTTGCCCAAGCTAAAAAAAATGTTTGGCGATAGATTGGGTACTCTAATAGGATTAACAATATATTCATTCCATCGTTTGGGATATACTATTTTGAAGAGGTTAAACCTTTAATGGTTAGTATATTGTTTCTCTGTTTCGTAATGAACTCTAATATTCTTGCCTGGTCTGTGAGCTTGATAATGAGAGTATCTACCAGGCGGTGCGAAGGATGTATGAGGATGCGGAGCTGAGAAAACATTTTGCTGAAGTTGGTAAGGAAAGGGTGAAGAAATTTTCGGTGGAGAGGACAATGAAAGCGATTTATGAATTGTAGAGAATGAAAAAGATATTGTTTATTATTGGTGTTCTCGATAGCGGTGGCGTGGCTAAGAGCATTGTGAATCTTCTCAATGCCATTGATCGCAAGGAGCAGGAGGTACATCTATTAGTGATGAGTGCTGGTGAAGGACCCTTTGCTCGGTATATCCCCAAGGATGTAACCATTCATCGGAATCCAGTCACTGCATGGCTTTTAGCAGGATTCGGTGGCGTGTGGCAACTTATGATGCATGGTCATCTGCTGCTAGCTATGGGCTCCCTGTTTCGTATGGCACTTTCAAGGATAGACAAACCTTCTGCTGCGTGGCTTTTAGCCCAGATGTTCCCACCCTTGAATCCTAACGAATGTTCAAGGTGTTCGACGGGTTTGAGGGCTGAAGTTAATTCGACGGGTACTGACTCTCGTCCCTTTCAGGATCCTCATGTACTTTATACATCCCAGTTTTGGGATACCATCGTCGATTTCAATGGTCAGCAGAACCTTTACTATATGGTAGATAAACTTAAGTCCAAGCGTAAAGTCACCTTTTTCCACAATGACTACTACAAATGGCGCTATTATGAACGAATGGATCGACGTTATTTCAAGAAAGTGGATAATGTTTATTCTATCTCAGAACAGTGCGTGCAATCACTAAAGGAAATATTTCCAGAAGTTGAGGAAAAGATTGGGTTGGTTTATAATGTTTCTCTGCCAGATATGATATATAGAATGGCCAAGGAACCTGTTACGATTCCTGATCATAGAGGGGCATTGCTCGTTACGGTTGGACATGTTTGTGAGCGCAAAGGAATAGACTTCGCTATAGATGCTGCTCATAGGATGAACAAGAAGGGAATTGACTTTTTGTGGTTATGGATTGGGTCATATAGTAATCCAAAGTATGAGTTGAGAATTAAGGAAATGGGACTTGAACGAGTCTTTAGGTTGTATGGTATTTGTTCGAATCCTTATCCTTTTATGAAGCAAGCGGACATCATTGTACATCCATCACGTTATGAAGGAAAATCTATGACCCTTGATGAGGCTAAAATCTTGTGTAAACCTATTGTTGTGACAAATTTCTCGACAGTTCATGACCAATTTGAGGATGGCGTTAATGCTGTGATCGTAGAACAAATAGGAAAAGATTTGGCTGATGCTATAGTTCATTTGATTCAGAATAAAGAACTGCAAAAAAAGTATATAGACTATTTACGTTGTCATCCCGTTGATGATAACTATAATGTTGATAATTACGAAAATATATTGTGATGGAAATCATTGATATATTCCATAATGGATTATTGCTGTTTTTGTTATTTTCATTTTTAGCAATACAGCCGTCAATTCGTCCCCAACAAGTCATAGAGGTTCCTCAAAGAATGTGGGCCGTTTTAATTGGTGTTTTTGTGGTAACTTGTTTGGCAAATGTTCCAATTCCATGGTATGCGACAGGAGCTGATCGAACAAGCTACGCATTGTCTGTAATAAATGCATCGAGTCCTTTTGCCCAGTTCTCATATAAAGGAAGAGAAACTCTGTTCCATGCCTATGTGTTTTTTAGTGGGAAACTAATGGGATATCAATCTTGGTTTTATCTTACTGCAGCCATTTATGTAGGTAATTATTATTGGACTGCCTGCCGATTGTCGAAAGATTATGCATATGTATTGTTTCTCATGATGGTGTGCTGTTTCCAATTTTTTGGTTATGGACAGAATACGATACGTGCAGGACTTGCTGGTTCTTTCATTATTCTTGGCCTGACATTCCTTAGAAAACCAATAATTATGATGGTTTTGATTTCGTCTGGATATATGATCCATGGATCTATGATTGTTCCTATATCAGCGATGGCCTGCGCGTTTTGTTTCCGAAAAACGAAGATATATGTCTATGTTTGGATGGCAACTATCATAATCTCGTATTTTTGGGGTAGTGGTATAGAGCAAATGTTTCAAGGTTTGACAGATGACCAACGTACAGGATATTTAGCTATAGATGCAGCAAAGACTCGATATAAGGTGGGTTTCCGTTGGGATTTTTTGTTATATAGTGCTCTGCCTGTCATAGTGGGCTATTTCTATATCTATAAACTAAAATTTGAATCAGCTTTCTACCACTTCATTTACAATACCTATTTGGTTGCAAATGCGTTTTGGATACTTGTCATCCGAGCCAATTATACGGATCGTTTTGCATATTTATCATGGTTCTTGTTTCCGATACTTTTGTTTTATCCGCTGATTACAAAACAACTATATAGAGATGTTCGAGAACAACGTAGCAAGATCTTTTTGGTTATGTGCATAGAATATGGATTTACCTATTTCATGTACTGGGCTTATAAATAATGTTATTGATGACTGTTACTATTTTTACTCCTACATATAATAGGGCGTATATTTTACCCAACCTCTTTGATAGTCTGTGCGCACAGACCTCAAAGAACTTTGAATGGCTGATTGTAGATGATGGCAGTACAGACGAAACCGAGCAACTTATAGCAGAGTTTCAGTCAAAGATTACTACTATCAGATCAACCGGAAACTCTGGCTTTTTTGAGATCCGCTATTTCAAGCAGGATAATGGGGGAAAACACCGAGCTATTAACCGGGGACTCCAGGAGGCAAACGGAGATTTGTTCTTTATTGTAGATAGTGATGACCGATTGACCCCTGATGCAATAGAATGGATCATAAATCAAGCACAACCTATTTTCACGTCAAAAGATTTCGCAGGATTAGCAGGAGTGAGGATCAGACCTGATGGCAATAAGATAGGAGGTGATAAAAACTTTGGGACAATAGATGCTACGGCTTTAGATATACGTAATGTATTTCATGTGCATGGAGATCTGGCTGAGGTATTTAAAACAGAGGTGTTCAGACGCTATACTTTTCCGGATATTCCGGGCGAAAAATTTTGCTCAGAGGGGCTGATTTGGGGACGAATGGCAGGAGACAATCTGAAACTTAGATACGTATTTAAAGGTATCTACGTATGTGAATATCTTAATGATGGATTAACAGAAGCAAGATTCCGTTTGCGTCGGGATAATCCTGAATATTCGATGCTATTGGATGCTGAGGGTGTAACTCGTAATGTGCCTTATCTTGATAAGGTCCGCCAGGCTATAAATTTCTGGAGATACTCTGAGAAATCAAAGAAATCCTTCTTGCAAAAAGCAGGCCAAGTTGGTTGGCGTTTTGTTTGGTGTTATCCTATAGGAATAATATTTAGATACGTAAAGATATAAAGAGAACGATATGTGTGATTTGAGATATAGTGTCGCAATTAGAACTGTTGGGAAGGCAGGTGAGAAATATGAGAAAGAAATCCGCTCAATAGAAAGTCAGACTATTCCCCCAATACATATTTATGTTTTTCTGGCAGATGGTTTTGCCCGGCCAAATCAAGTCGGAACTGAGGAATATATTGTGACACCAAAAGGATTGGTGCATCAACGAGCTCCTCTCTTCGATTATCAGGATTGTGACTATTTACTAATTTTGGATGACGACGTATTCTTACCTAAGGATGCAGTAGAGAAAATGTTTGAGATTCTGTGGAAAAATAATGCAGACTGCATTATCCCCGATACTTTCCCAACTCAGAATTCTACATGGATACAGCGATTGATAGACTATTGCTCAAATAACGTGTCAGCGCGCAATAATGATAGTTGGGCCATCCGGATTAAGAAGAGTGGTGCATTTTCATATAACATGCGCCCCGACTTCGGTGCTGTATATAGAACTGAAAGTGGCGCTGGTCCAGCTTTTTTCATAAAGAAGGAATCTTTCTTGAAGATCAGGTATGACGAAGAATATTGGGTAGACCAGTTCCCTGCAGGGACTTTTTATGAGGATCAATTAATGTACTATAAAATGTATGTTAATGGTTTGAAAATGTATATGATGTATGATTCTGGTGTTTTACATCTTGATGCAGGAACAAATAATCAGAAAGAGAAAAGTTATGAGAAACTGATGTATAGGTCGATGGCAAACTATGTGATATGGCATCGTTCAATCTATACCGTGTTTGCACAAACCATGCTTGAAAAACTATCTTTCAAATTAGCATTTGATTATCGTTTTTTTTGCGGGTTGCTGACGCGTTTTATCTTTTCGATTGTTAATCGTTCTGGAAAGTATTATAGGGCATACTTTGAGGGGCTTAAAAGAGGAAAGGTTTATTCCAATTCTGATTCATACAGAAATCTGTCGTCTTTTATCATTGAGAATTAGTGTTAGTAACCATTGATCCTCGATTTCAGATTAACTATAGTTCCTATTATATACAGGGATTGATGTATGTGGTTGGGAATAGTAGTATTCATTTTGGAATCATTAAGGATATCAGAGTCAATAGTATTGACGATTACCGAAAAGGGGTAGCGATCCTTGTGTCGAATGGAGATAGAGAGAAGCGACTGTTCATCGATACTTGGGATAATGATGAGATTCATTCTTATTATTACCGATGGAGCGACTTATATGCCAAAATCAATGTGCGTCCGCAGGATGCTGAATTGCGTAAACTCCGTGTGATAGGACCAAGTTTCGGTATACAATTGTGGAATCCGATTAAGACTTTACAGAAGGCTTGTGTAAACTATTGTAAAGCAAAACGTGCCAAAGGTTTTCTGCCATCATTGAAAGATTACTTGCTAAACTATGCCTATACTTTTGTGCGAAGGGTTCCTATGGATATGTATGAGCGCCCCTGCCAAGAAGATAGTGAGTATGTTTTTGCATTGAATACATTGTGGTACGATGAACGTACCGATTCGACGACTAATCGATACCGGGGAATATTCGCTAAAATCTGTCAGAGAGTTTTCGTTCAATTTGAAGGAGGGTTCTTCTATATCCCAGATTCTGGTGTGCTTACTCAATTCCCTAAGTATCAAGAGTACCTTGATATTTATAAGGGAATGCTGGTAACCCGTCGAGTAGGGATGAGGGAATATCTAAAAAAGACTCGTCGTTCGGCATTGGTCTTCAATGTTCCTTCTGTTTCAGGTTGTCATGGATGGAAGCTTGGGGAGTATCTCGCTTTGGGAAAAGCAATAGTATCCATACCTCTCAATAATGTTATGCCCCAAGGATGGATTGCAGGAGAGACCCATTTAGAGGTAAACAATGAGATAGAGATGGAGCAGGCTATTTGCCGTTTACATGAGGATCCAACTCTTCGATTTCAACTCAAACAAGGTGCAGCAGAATATTTTAATCAGCATCTGTCTCCTCAGAGTGTAATACTGACCCTCCTTTCTGATTTGTTCCAGGATGAAGCTGACAGTAATAGTACCTGTGTATAATGCAGAGAAATACCTCTGCCGATGTCTGGATTCATTGTTGAACCAAGAGTTGAAAGAAGATGAATATGAAATACTGTGCATTAATGATGGATCTACGGATCGATCAGAATCAATTCTTGAGGACTATCATGCTAATTATCCTAGTCTAATACGTATTTTGAAACAGAACAATCAAGGTGTTTCTGCGGCGCGTAATAGAGGGCTGGATGAAGCGAAGGGTGAGATCGTTACTTTCTGCGATAGTGATGACTATCTGATTCCTGGTTCATATAGATACTTAATCAATAGCTTCTGGACTGATTCTTTGGATGTCCTTAGGTTTATTCCCAAAACTTTAGATCGGTATCTTCTTAAAAATTGGACAGAAGATAATGACTTTACAGGTGTGGTTCAATATGAAGGTCTGGGGAGAGATGTCTTTCAACATCCATTTTTTGCTTCGGTCGATACGCATTTCTACAGGAAAAATTTTCTTCGCGACCACGGATTAATGTTGCCCAATATGATAATGGATGAAGATAGAGTCTTTAACCTATTTGTATATATGGCAAATCCCTCAGTGCGGGTCTGCACATCATGTGTATATCGATATACAGTCAATGATGATCAGACAACAACAAGAAGGAATCCTGATAAAATGAGACTGATGTTACCTGATTTAATACACGAATTCAAGTGTTGTAATGATATTATTCAAAGTTGTGCCTCGGAACCAAAATTGGCTGCCTATCTGTCTGATCGTAGATTTTTCCGGACTTCAGCCTTCTTCAGCAGATTCTTGTCTGCAAAATTAGATAAGCGGATGTGGATGAGTTATATTACAGAACTGAAAGAGATTGGCTGGATTCCGTTGCCATTTGGAGGATTGTTAGCATTATGTGTGCGCATGATTTGCTCATCTTATATATTTTATTTTTATGCCTCGATTTGTTGTCGTCTGATTTTTGAACCCTATATTTTGCCACGAATCTCACGTAACTAATTTATTCTCGCTTTTTCTATAATGTTTCTTACTGTAGCCATACCTGTTTATAATGGGGAAAAATATATTCGCCAGTCCATTCAATCGGTATTGGGACAGACGTATTCAAATTTTGAGCTGATTATCACTGATGATGGTTCAACTGATAAATCTTTGGAGATTGCTCGTTCATTTGAAGACCCTCGTATTAAGATAGTATCAGATGGGCAGCATAAAGGATTGGCTATTCGGCTGAATGAGCAGATAGCCATGGCACAAGGTAAATACTTTGTGCGTATGGATGCAGATGATGTAATGCTACCAGACCGTTTGAACCGTCAAGTGGCATTTGTTGAGGAACACCCAGAAACTGATGTCGTTGGTTCTTCTGCTGTCATTATCGATGAAGACGGGAGGTGGATTGGATGGCGTAACTCAGAATGGAAAAGAGGCGCAGGTAGAAAAAGTGGAGATCTCGCTTATCATGAAGTATCAAGCTTCATGCATCCAACAGTGATGGGGCGAACGGAATGGTTTCGTAAATACTATTATAATCCCGCATGTGAAGGATGTGAAGATCAAGACCTATGGTTGCGAAGCCAAAAAACTTCACAATTTTACTCAATTTGCGAACCATTGCTTCTTTACCGTGATCCACAACGATTTGATCTTAAAACCTATCTATTCCGTCAGGAAAAAGGCATTTATGTACAAAAACTAAACTCCGCTTCGAATAATTGGTGGAGCTGTCAAAAGGCAATATGGAAATGTCGGGTTCGAAGTATCGTAGCCTTCTTATTATGCCACATTGGACTTTCAAGTTTAATACTCAAAAAAAGAAATACGTCTTATTCTCCATTGAACAACCATGTCCTACATGTGATTACTTCATTGAGAACAGGCGGTGCAGAGAAGTTAATGGTAGACCTACTTCCGCTTCTCCAACAGCACGGAGATGAGGTGGAATTAGCTGTGTTCGACGGCGAGCGTACATCTTTTTTTACGTCATTGGAACATACCAGCCTCAAGATTCGTGCTTTTGCGACAAATAAAAGCGTGTATAGTCCATTACATATCTTTAGACTTTGGAAACTTATGCGCCATGCAGATATAGTGCATACGCATAATACCTCACCTCAGCTTTTTGCAGCTATTGCCAACACATTAGTGGGCGCTAAGTTAATTACTACAGAGCATAATACCACTAATAGGCGTCGTAATAAGTCATGGCTTAAGCCTGTCGATCGATGGATGTACAAACAATACGATAAGATAATATGCATTTCTGATCAAGCAGAAGCAAACCTTAAGGCCTATCTGCCAGAGTTGACAGATAAGATTTGTACTATCTATAACGGCATATCAGTCAAGAACTATCAAGCGCATTCTCTACTGGAACGCACATCACACAATACTGGTATTATAGTAACTATGGTGGCCGCTTTCCGTGAGCAGAAGGACCAGATGACATTGATACGAGCCATTGCGCTATTGCCATCAATTTATAAACTTCGACTTGTAGGTACCGGAGATTCTGCACTAATAGCAAAATGTAAAGATTTAGTTTGTCGAGAGAATCTGGCAGATAGAGTGGATTTCATGGGAATGCGTAGCGATGTTCCAGCTTTGCTCTCGTCTACGGATATTGTGGTTCTAAGCTCTCATTATGAAGGTCTTTCTCTTTCGTCTCTCGAAGGCATGGCATCTGGCCGTCCTTTCATCGCCAGCGACGTGGATGGATTGCACGAGATCGTAGATGGTTATGGCGTGTTGGTGCCGCATGAGGATCCACAGGCTATGGCGGATGCTATCAAGCGACTTGCAACGGATCCCGTTTATGCGCAAGAGGTAGCGCAACGATGTGTTGAGCGTGCGCGTATGTTTGATATTGAAACGATGGCAGAAAAATATAATGTTTTATACCAATGATCCCCATAGCAAACCTAGACTATAACATGCAGATGTCGCGCTTCGACAATCTGCATTCGACTGTGCCGGTGGCGACGACGTTGCGGGAGGTGTTCGCGATGATATGGAAGGACCAGTCTCTGAAGACTAAGACGGAGCTGCATAGGGCTGGTATGCCTCAGAAGCAGAGCGTGCCTGTCTTTGTGCCGTCGGCATTGATGGAGGGCGGACGCAAGCAGGAGAATATCCATTCGCTGACGGGTTTGATCTATTTCGACTATGATCATCTGAACGAGGATCAGATGCGGGCGCTCGACGAGGCACTGTCGGCCTGTACCAATGTGCTGGGCTTCTATCGTTCGCTGGGTGGTGAGGGGATACATGTTCTGACGTCCTATCAGGTATATTACCACGATGTGGAGCCGATGCCTCTCACGGAACTCGATTTCGCCAATCCGGCTCGTAGCCAGCGGTCGAAGCTCCTGTGGAATGCCATTTGGGAGGAAGTGCGCCGGCAGTTCGAAGAATTCATAAATGCCTTGATGCCTTATACGCTGCACGTTGACGAGAAGTGTAAGGATGTGGCTCGACCCAGTGCGTTGGCCCACGATCCGCAGGCTAAGCTCTTTGTCGAATCGACGCATCCGTTCACCGTGGTGTTGAGCAAGGCATTGTTCGATTATGAGGGCAGTAAGCCTCATGTGGCTACGGGCAATCCGGTAGGTAGGCCTGCGAAGTCGCAGGTCAGCCGTACTTTCGATGCCGCAGAGGCTTTTGCTCGTTCGAAGGGCTGTGAACTGAAGCATGGTATGCTCAACAAGTTCGTCAACATGGTGATTTGCGAGGTGAATCGCTATGGCATCGCGCAGGACGAGGCGCTGGCCGAAGCCAAGGACCGCTACTACTATTATGGCGATGGTCAACGGGGCATCACGAGCATCGTGCGCAGTGTATATCGGAATCATGAGGACGAGTTCGATACCCGACGTTTGCCTGGACGGACTCGTAACGGGCAGAAGTCAGATAATAAAAAGGCTACGTCGGCCGATATCGAGGATTTCCTTTTGAGTCAGGGCGAATATCATACAAACATCATAGCGCATCGTCAGGAGGTGCGGTGGCATGAGGATTCACTAATGTCTCGATATCATCAACGATATCTTGAGGCTTTTACACTCGATGCTTCGTCGGCTGAAACTGCAGGTGGCTTTGTTGAATTGCATGATTCGGATATTGCGACGCTGGTACGTCTGCTGTTCGAGGAAAGAGGTCTGAAGACGTCTCCCAACGAAGTGTACAATGTTTTGCAGAGCAAGACTTGCTCGCTGCCCTACAATCCGATTTTGGACTACTTGAGGCCTTTGCAAGACAAATGGGCGCCTGGCGATCATGATTATCTGCTCGACTTGGCCCGTACGGTCGAGGTGGAGGGGGATGAAAACACCCGTGTCTTACTTGACGATTACTTTACCCGATGGATGGTCGGAATGGTGCATGGCTGGATACACATGAAGAGTACGCACGGTACTATCCTGACGTTGATTGGTCCGCAGGGTATTGGCAAGTCATCGTGGATGCGTATGCTATTGCCTCCTGAACTCAAGGAGTATTACAAGGAGCAGATGCGGTTCCATCATCTGGAGAAGGACGACCGAATACAGTTGGCGGAATCGGCACTGATCAACCTTGAGGAGATCGATGCCATGAGCGAGGCGGATGCCAACCAGCTGAAGGCTTTGGCAACGTTGGCTGAGATTCGCGAGCGTCTGCCATACGGAAAGACCCCTGTGACGATGCCGCGTATTGCCACCTTCTGTGCTACAGGTAACCGTATGGACTTCATGACCGATCCGACTGGCAATCGACGCTGGCTGGCATTCGCTGTGCGCCGCTTCACGGTCAATCCTTTCGAATATCGTCCCGATTACGAACATATCTATGCTCAGGCACTGTACCTGGCACAACATGAGCCGGAGCGCTTCGTGATGAGTCAGTCCGACATTCGACAGCTGGAACACCACAACGAGAATTTTCTGGCATCGAGTATCGAGGCCGAATTATGTGGTGTTTATGTGCATGCACCGGAGTATGATGCCTTTGGTGAACTTCATAGCGATAGCCGTTGGTATACAGCAGCAGAAATTGCAGGACGCATTCAGTACTATCAGCCAGGTGCGCGGCTGAATAACAGACGGTTAGGTGTTGAATTGACCAAAATGGGTTTGCCAACAAAGCGAGTTCTTGGCAATAGAGTGTATTTGACTCATGTTGATTGACAATGTCCTGCTCAGTGGAATTAGTGGTGTTGTGGTGTTTTGTTTGAAAACTTTTCAACGCGTGTCAAAAAATTCCCGACCCACTCGGAGTGCCTCGGGAATTTCGTGTACTCTATAAAAAAGTTTGGTCTTCTGATACCACTAATACCACATAGTCCACACTAAACTACTATCGTAGAACTTATGTACAAACGATATTTTAAGCGCATATTAGATTTTCTGATTTCTCTTACCGCACTTCTAGTCATTTGGCCAATACTTCTGCTCGTAACCATCCTTTTGACCATTTGCAATAAGGGCGCTGGTGCATTCTTCTTTCAGGAGCGTCCAGGCTTGAATGGCAAGATCTTTAAGATCATCAAGTTTAAGACGATGACGGATGAACGGGATGTGGATGGTAATCTGTTACCAGACGAAAAGCGACTGACTAAGGTCGGTAAGTTCGTTCGTTCTACTTCGATCGATGAGTTGCCACAGTTATGGAATGTGCTTGTGGGGGATATGGCATTGATTGGGCCACGCCCGTTATTGGTGCAGTATCTTCCTTTATATTCTTCCGAACAAGCTCGTAGGCATGAAGTCCGTCCAGGTATCACGGGCTGGGCACAATGTCATGGACGTAATGCCATCACTTGGACAAAGAAGTTTGAGCATGACGTCTGGTATGTGGATCATTGTTCGTTCTTGACGGATCTGAAGGTTATCTGGATTACCATCAAGAAGGTCTTGGTGCGCGATGGTATTTCGCAAGAGGGACAGGCAACGATGGAAGTGTTTAATGGAAATAACTGAATAGATGTATTTGTATGGGGCAAGCGGTCACGGTAAGGTGATTAAAGAGATATTAGAGGCTAATAGGACAGAGGTCATGGGCTTTATCGATGATGATGAGAAAATCAATGAGCTCGGAGCTCTACCAGTCTATCATGATGTTGAGGGTAGAAGTCCTATTATTGTTAGTATTGGATCGAATAAGGTCCGTCAAATGATAGTAGAGCGGCTGCATAGTGATTTTGGTATCGCAATACATCCTTCTGCCATTGTTTCTCCGTCAGCGAAAATTGGAGAAGGGACTGTAGTCATGCCAGGTGCCATAATAAATGCAGATGCCGTGATAGGACGACACTGTATCATCAATACTGGAGCGAGCATTGATCATGATTGTGTGGTAGAAGATTTTTGTCACATCGCTCCTCATGCTACACTTTGTGGTATTGTTCATGTAGGCGAAGGTACGCTGATAGGAGTCGGTTCGTGTGTAAAACAATGTATCAACATTGGCCGGTGGAGTGTGTTGGGTGCTGGTAGTGTAGTCGTGAAGGATATTCCAGATGGAGTCGTAGCTTATGGAACCCCTTGCAAGGTAAGGAACTCTGAAGTCTAAAGAAGATCATGTAATAAGTAAGATAGCACTTAGATGAAAAGGATAATACGCTCAACCACAATATCTCTATCTTTGAATACATTTTGTAAAGGTGTTCTATCAGAACTGAAGGATAGAGGATATAATGTTTTAGCTGTATCTGCTCCAGATGATGGCCTATATGAACTTGAAAAACGTGAAGGCGTACGAGTCGAAGGCGTCTCCATGGAACGCCACATTTCTCCGTTGAAAGATTTGGCGTCCTTCTGTAAGCTCGTCAAGGTATTTTGCAAAGAGAAGCCGGATATGGTGCATTCGATGACGCCGAAGGCGGGATTGTTGTGCATGATGGCGGCGTGGATGGCGAGGGTGCCGGTGAGGGTGCATACGTTTACGGGACTGGTGTGGCCAACGTCGACGGGAATGACGAGGCGAATCCTGATGGCGACGGACTGGATTACTTGCGCTTGTGCCACGCATGTGATTCCTGAAGGATATGGCGTGATGGAGGATCTGCAGAAGCACATCACGAAGAAGCCGATGCGGGTGCTGGGATATGGAAATGTCCGAGGCATAGATCTTTCGTATTGGAGAAATTCGAAAGAAAAGATAAAAAGTGAAAGAGGTAAAGAGTTAAAGAGTTGCCTTGCGAATCCGAATTCTGAATCTCCTTTTACCTTCCTGTTCGTTGGGCGCATTGTCGGAGATAAGGGAATCAATGAGTTAGTAAGCGCTTTTCAGCGCTTGCTAACTCAAATGAAAAAGTTAAATAGTGAAACAGTTAAAAAGTGCCGGTTGGTGCTGGTAGGTAGATTTGAGGATGACCTGGATCCTATCAGTACAGAGACACGGCAAATGATTGACTCGATGCCAGAGATTATGGCCGTTGGGCCTCAATACAGTGATGATCTGTTGGCATGGTACGCTGCTTGCGACTGTTTTGTTTTCCCAAGCTACCGTGAGGGATATCCGAATACGGTGATCGAGGCGGGAGCGATGGAAGTACCTTGTATTGTGACGGATATCAATGGCAGCAGGGAAATCATTTGTAATCCAAATGATTTCCCTGCTGCAAATTACGAATTACGAATTACGAATTACAAGCCTGAAGATCGTTCCGAAGCTACGGATGCCGAATTACGAAATACGAATAGTATGTCTGCATTAAACCAAAGGCTGAATCCTGGCGAGAGGATGAGCATTCGCGAGAATGGCGTAGTGATTCCGTCGAAGGATGCGGATGCGTTGTATGAGGCAATGATGTGGATGATGGATCATCAGGAAGAGCGTGAGACGATGGGAAAACGTGCGCGTGAGATCGTGGCAGAACGATGGGAGCAGGGCTATGTGCGGCAGTGCCTGTTCGATTTCTATCGTGAGGTGTTGGGAGAACCATCATAGAGTAACGATTTAGCTTCCTCGTTTTGCGGAAGAGTAATTTTCTGGCGAAATGCACTTCCTCGTTTTGCGGAAGAGTAATTTTTGGGCAAAATGCGCTTCCTCGTTTTGTGGAAGGGTATTTTTCTGGCGAAATGGTCTTCCTCGTTTTGCGGAAGAGTAATTTTCTGGCGAAATGCACTTCCTCGTTTTGTGGAAGAGCAGTTTTGTAGCGGAAAGGTCTTTCTCGTTGCGAGCTTGTATAAGTGAGCTTTTTTATCTATACTTTGTATCAACTGGTATGCGAAAGAAAATTTTTGAGATAGTTGAGGAGGCGCAGCCGGACGGAACGCTCGTTTCGAGGCTGTACGATTACCTGATGTTCGCGGCTATCACGTTGGGAATTATCCCGCTGATGTTCAAGGGGACGGAGCCGTGGATGGTGGTGATGGATGTGACATCGTGCGCGATATTCAGCATCGATTATCTGTTGCGCTGGTGCACGGCTGACTTTCGAAGCGAAGGGAAGAAGGCTTCGGCTTTCATTGCCTATCCCTTCACGCTGCTGGCTATCATGGATCTGCTGACGATCCTGCCTACATTCAGCCTGATCAACGCATCGTTCAAGCTGTTCCGACTGGGCCGGTTGTTGCGTATCTTACGCGTAGCGCGCGTGTTCCGTTATTATAAACCCATTCAGATCATGCTGGCGGTAGTGCAGAAGGAGCGAGTGACGCTATTGACGGTGCTGTCGTTTGCGGCTATCTACATCTTCGTGACCGCGCTGATCATGTTCAATGCCGAGGTGGAGGTCGATCCGGTGACGGGCGAACCGGTATTCGCTAACTTTTTCGATGCCGTGTACTGGGCCGCATGTACGCTTACGACGGTGGGATATGGCGATATCTGTCCGGTTTCGTGGGTTGGACGTCTGATTAGTATGATATCGGCCATTATGGGTGTGGCCATCATTGCACTGCCTTCAGGCATCATTACGGCTGCCTATCTGGAGGAACTGAAGGGTTGGCATACGAAAGGAAAAGACCAGAACGAATAGCAATTTGCTACTCATATTTGTCAGCTAACCCTGAAAAACATGTTTTATAACATATTTTCGGGCATGTTTGATACAACTTGTCAAAATTTGCTATATCTTTGCAGCGTCAAAACAAGTTAGAAACTCATTTATAAATCATCTGGCCGCTGTTTTGGAGCGGCAACTATGTGTTGTGTTAATTTTGAATTGGTAATGTGTTATTGGCAATAGCCTCTGTGACAGAGCAACTATTGTAAAAGTGTTTATTTAATTAAACAAGAATGTAAGTTTGTGCAGAGTGGCGCAGAGGTTGGTCCTTAGCGCCACTCGTTTTGTTTTCTGACAACGATGCTCCAGTTATAAGGTAACACCGAACTGATTCTTCACTTCCTCCATGACGAAGGTGGAGGTGAGGGCGCCGAGCATGGGCAGTTCGCCGAGGACGTTGAGGATAAACTCCTGATAGTACTTCATATCGGGCGCATGGACCTTGAGCAGGTAATCGTACTGACCTGAGATATTGTAGCACTCGCTGACCTCAGGGATGTCGCGGATGGTCTCACAGAACTCCTGTGCCACCTTTTTGTTGAGTGGTGAAAGCTTGACGCTGCAGAACACGACAAAGCCCTTGTTGAGCTTTTCGGCATCGAGCACCGTAACGTAACGACGGATGTAGCCTTCGCGTTCGAGACGCTTTACACGTTCGAAGGTTGCCGTGGAGCTGAGGTTGGCAAGGGCGCCAAGTTCCTTGTAGGGCAGACGGGCATTGGCCTGCAATTCGCGAAGGATGCGGATGTCGGTATCGTCGAGAATTTCGATAGTTTTCATAGTTGTGTAGAATATTGTTCTATTTTGTGGTGCAAATATAGAAATATTTTCTAAAGATAGGAATATTTGTTGGATGATATCTGATAATTGCCGTATCTTTGCACCGCGAAACAAAGCAAATGGCATCCGGCCTTTGCAATTAACAACGAACAATTAATAACTAATAAAAAATAATACAACTATGGCACAGAACAAACTTCACCTCGAGACCCTCGCACTTCATGTAGGACAGGAAACTCCAGACCCCGCATCCGATTCGCGTGCAGTACCTATCTATCAGACTACTTCGTACGTCTTCCGTAACTCACAGCATGCTGCCGATCGCTTCGGCCTTCGCGATGCCGGCAATATCTATGGTCGTCTGACCAACTCGACCCAGGCTGTGTTCGAGGATCGTGTGGCTGCCCTGGAAGGCGGTGTAGCGGGCTTGGCCGTAGCCAGCGGTGCTGCTGCCGTGACCTATGCGTTGCAGAACGTACTGCAGAATGGCGATCATGTAGTGGCTGCCGATAATCTGTATGGCGGTTCGTTCAACCTGATTACCCACACGCTCTCGACCCAGGGCGTAAGCTATACGATCGTGAACGTGAACGATCTGGAGGCACTCGAAGCAGCCATTCGTCCCAATACGAAGGTCGTGTATGCCGAGACTTTCGGTAATCCTAATTCAGACGTCACCAACCTCGATGCCATTGCTGAGGTGGCCCATCGCCACAACGTGCTGTTCATCGTCGACAATACCTTCGGCACTCCAATCCTGATTCGTCCTTTGGAGCATGGTGCAGACGTGGTGGTACACTCGGCTACGAAGTTCATCGGTGGTCACGGCTCGAGCCTGGGCGGCGTAATCGTTGATGGCGGCAAGTTCGACTTCAAGGCCAATGCCGACAAGTACCCAACCTTGGCCAAGCCAGATCCAAGCTACCATGGTGCCGTGTTTGCCGATGTGGCCGGTGCTGCTGCTTTCGTGACGCGTATCCGTGCCGTCATCCTTCGTGATACGGGTGCTACCATTTCGCCTTTCAATGCCTGGATTCTGTTGCAGGGTGTCGAGTCGCTGCCATTGCGCATCGAGCGTCATGTCGAGAATGCCCTGAAGGTTGTAGAATACCTGTCGAAGCACCCCAAGGTAAAGAGCGTATCGCATCCATCGTTGCCATCGCATAAGGATAATGCACTGTACCGCAAGTACTTCCCGAACGGAGCTGGCTCGATCTTTACGTTCGAGGTGAACGGTACGCAGGAGGATGCATGGCGCTTTATCGACTCGCTGAAGCTCTTCTCGCTGCTGGCCAACGTGGCCGACGTCAAGTCGCTGGTGATCCATCCTTATACCACCACACACAGCCAGTGTAGCCCAGAGGAGCTGGCCGAACAGCACATCACGCCTCAGACCGTCCGTCTGTCGATCGGTGTAGAGCACATCGATGACATCCTTGCGGATCTGGATCAGGCATTGGCACAGATATGATAGACTCTCCCCCGGCCCCTCCCTGTAGGGAGGGGAGGGTTGTTGGTCACAATGGTTGCGAATTTACTAATAGGTCAAGGCAATAAATAGAGGAAAAATGCGTTATAATTGTGGAATATAAAACCTAAAGAACTATGGCTATCTATAACAAGATTACGGAGCTGATAGGAAAGACTCCGTTGGTGAAGATCGAGAAGTTTGCAAAGAATCGTGAGGCTAAGGCCAACATCATTGCGAAGGTGGAATTCTTCAATCCTGGAGGATCGGTAAAGGACCGTGTGGGTCTGGCGATGATCGAGGATGCCGAGCGTCGTGGCATTCTGAAGCCTGGCGGAACCATCATCGAACCTACCTCGGGCAATACAGGCGTAGGCCTGTCGCTGGTGGGTGCCGTGAAGGGATATCACGTCATCCTGACCATGCCCGAGACGATGAGCATCGAGCGTCGGAAACTGGCTGCTGCCTATGGCACCGAGATTGTGCTGACGCCCGGTAGCGAGGGCATGAAGGGCGCTATTGCAAAGGCTGAAGCCTTGCGCGATGCAACGCCAGGAGCCGTGATCCTACAGCAGTTTGAAAACCCTGCCAACCCGGCCATTCATATCGCTACGACAGGCGAGGAGATCTGGGCCGCTGCTCAGGAAGCCGGCGAGCAGGTGGACGTATTTGTGGCCGGTGTAGGCACCGGTGGTACGGTGAGCGGTGTGGCTGCCGCCTTGCGTAAGCATAATCCCAACGTATATGTGGTAGCAGTTGAGCCTGCCACCAGTGCCGTATTGAGCGGCAAGGCAGCAGGCCCACATAAGATTCAGGGAATAGGTGCAGGCTTCGTGCCTGGGAACTTCGATCGTTCGGCGATCGACGAGATTCTGCCTGTAAGCAACGAGGATGCCCTCGCTACCGGCCGTGCTCTGGCACGCGAAGAAGGCCTGCTGGTAGGCATCAGCTCAGGAGCTGCAGCCTATGCCGCCTCGGTAGTGGCCCGTCGTCCGGAATTCGAGGGACGCAACATCGTCGTTCTGTTGCCCGATACCGGCGAACGCTACCTGAGCACGGTGCTCTTCGAATAAGCTGCAGATTACCAGCTGCCGGCACCGCCGCCACCGCCACCTCCGCCTGAGAAGCCACCACCCGAGCTGCCACTGGAGCTCGTCTTGGTATGGTCGACGGCCGAGGTGGCGATTGCTTTGCTGATTTGTGACGAGACGGAATTCATGCTCTGACAGAACTGATGGCCGTTGAACGTCGAATAGGGCGAGACGTACCATCGGGCCTGAGGCATCTCGATGTCGCGGAAGAGATTGGCCCACTTGTCGGTCAGACCGAAGATCATGGCGTAGGGGAGGACCTCGTAGAAATATTCGGGATTCTGATCGACCAACATCTTCAGACGGTCCTTTTCGGCCGTATCGATAAACTCACGGAAGCCCTTGAGCTTGCCGGCCATCTCGGCACGATAAGGTGTGTCGATGACGTTACGGCTCGAGAATTCGCAGGCCAGATAGGAGAGGATGGCCATGCTGATCATCTGCAGAGGCGTGAAGATGTTCTCGCTCTCGTCGAAAAGAATGACATAGCACATCATCAATACGACCAGGAAGGCCAGCAGTCGACCCACGAGGTTGCGGAATTTCTTCCAGAAGCTGGCAAAAAGTGCCTGTTCGGCCTGCTTGGAACGCATGCGCCAGGCGAAGGCAAAGGAAACGAGCCAGATGCCGCCGAGAATGACGTTGTCGATGTAGAACAGCTTGACAGGCGAAGACAGGAAGATGGTCAAGGTGCTGGCCAATAGCAGCAGGACCATGAGTCCGCCATGGTGTGAAACGGTGAGCTGCTTGTCGCCAGTGAAGATCTTGTCGACGGCAAGTTTTGCCGATTCGACTTTGCTGTGACGATCGCCTATCTTGCTCATATACAGTTCGTCATCCTTGCAGAACAACAGGTTCATGATCTTCTGCTGGTAGGCAGGAGCGTCGGCCGGCAAATCCTGTACCTTGCGTAGTACTACATCGCCCTTCTTACCGAAGATGCCACCCTCCTTGGGAATCTCCTCGATGGTGAGGTAGCCATGTTGTGCCAGCCATGGGATGAGGGCCGCGATGTCGATATCGTCGGTCGAGCCGTCAATGATCTTGCCTACCAATGTAGGTGTGACATCGGCCGGTGCATAGAACTCGACGGTCTTGGTGTACGAAGGATTGTGGCTGGTGAACTCGTAAAAGAGCAGCAGCAACGCCAGACCTATGGCGAGATAGAGGCAGATGAGTCCAGGCTTTGTGGGTGTGCTGAAGGTGCCTTCGTAGTAGCCTTCAGGAAGTTCGGCAAAGAGGGTCACCGCACAGTACGGCTCGACGTCGCGAATGGTGCCAGTGATGCTGGTTGGGGTTACCACGAGGTTCTCCACCTTGGCCAGGCGTTCTGACCCCTGAGGGCCATTGTAGATGTGGAGACGATCGGCAATGTCGGACGGCAGCGGCTTCTGGAAATTGATCACGAAGTCGAACCGCTGGATCGTGGTGGGAACACCGGTAGGAACCAGCGAGTGGAAGATGTAATCGCGTGCTTCGACGCGGTCGTCTGGCGTCTGGTAAGTATACTCGACACCATACGACTGATCGCCGGTCACGTAGGCATCGGCGCTACCCCAGCGGATCACGGTACAATCGTTCTCGTCACTCTCGTTGATGTCGATCTCTGCACCATAGGCACGCTGGACCTTGATCTTCGGACGATAGACCTTATAACGTACGTTGAGTGACTCGCCATCGGGATTGAGATTGCGATTGGCGCCAAATTCGTTCTGAAGATAGCGGTAGATGCCGTGCCGATGCTCGTTGTAGGTGACGTCGTAGTCCTCAGTCACGCTCCAGGTATTGTCTGGCGAGACGGTGACCTGCGACTTCCAGCTACGATAGTAATAGCCATTGTCGATGGCAATGGCTATTACGGATTGGAGCATACAGGCACAGAGCAAAAGGAGAATTCTGCGCATAGCTGTAGGAGAGGTTTAGAACTCGACCTTTACATTCTTGCGCTCCTCGGCACTGTCGACCTCGAACATCTTGCGGGCAGTGAAGCCGAAGATATTGGCAACGAGGTTAGATGGAGCCATCTGAATCTTGTCGTTGTACTGACGGACCGAGCCATTGTAGTAGCGACGCGAGTTGGCGATATCCTCCTCGATGGCGCTGAGCTGGCGCTGGAGGTCCTGGAAGTTGGTGTTGGCCTTCAGGTCGGGATAAGCCTCGACGGTGACCATCACCTGGCGGATAGCCTGTGTCATCTGCTTCTCGGCTTCGACCATCTCGTCCTGGGTCTTGGCACCGCTACGCATGGCGACAACCTTCTCGAGGGTCTCTGCCTCGTGCTTGGCATAACCCTTGACGGTAGCCACGAGGTTAGGAATCAGGTCGAAACGCTTCTTGAGGAAGACGTCCATGGTCGAGAAGGCTTCGTCGACCTTATTGCGAAGCTGGATGAACGAGTTGTAGGTGGTGAGGACGTAAAAGCCCACAACGACGAGTACAATCAATGCGATAATCATAGCGATAAATGTATTAATGGGTTAATCGGTAAAACAATGGGAGAGGAGATCACTTATTCAGGTAACGCTCGGCATCCATGGCTGCATGGCAACCGCTGCCGGCAGCCGAGATGGCCTGACGATAGATAGGGTCGGCAACGTCGCCGGCTGCGAAGACACCAGGCAGATTGGTCTCGGTGGTAGGTGCCTTGGTGATGACGTAGCCCTGTGCATCGCATTCGAGAGCCGGGCGGAATACCTCGGTGTTGGGGTGGTGTCCGATGGCGAGGAAGAAGCCGTCGATGGCAATGTCGAACAGTTCCTCGTGGTCGGTACCCTTGTAGCGGACCAGATGAGCGCCTTCGACACCATCCTCGCCAAAGAGTCCGAGGGTCTGGGTGTTCCAGAGAATCTCGATATTCTCCATCTCCTTCACCTTCTGCTGCATGGCATCGCTGGCACGCAAAACGTCGCGGCGGACAATCATGTAGACCTTCTTGGCCAGATGAGCCAGATACTGTGCCTCCTCGCAGGCCGTATCGCCGCCGCCAACGACGGCTACCACCTTCTTGCGGTAGAAGAAGCCATCGCAGGTAGCACAGGCCGAAACGCCCATGCCGGCATACTTCTGCTCGTCGGACAGACCGAGATACTTGGCCGAAGCACCGGTCGAAATGATGACGGTCAAAGCATCGAGCTCAGTGCCATCGTCGATCACAACATGGTGTGGCTGCTTAGGCTCGGTGGCAAAGTCGACGTGAGTAACGGTACCGAAACGCACATCAGTACCCAAGCGAACCGCTTGCTGGCGCAGATCGTCCATCAGCTGAGGACCTGTAGTGCCTTCAGGATAGCCAGGGAAGTTCTCAATCTCGGTAGTCTGGGTCAGCTGTCCGCCGGGCAGGTTGCCTTCGTACAGAACTGGTTCCAGACCGCTACGCGAAGCATAGATGGCAGCAGTATAACCCGCAGGACCGCTGCCGATGATAAGACATTTGATCATGTATTGTAGATTTGATTTCTTATTGTTATGGATAAGGTTTCGGGTACAAATATAATTGTTTTCGGACAAAGTGCCCTCATGCGCGCGTATTATTCTTAGAATGTAGGATGATTTAGGGCGGATTTGGAATCTCTATCTATCAAAAAAATGATAAAAGCGCTGTCATTTGGACTATTTTCGGCGAATATTGCGGGCATTCGGTCTGTGTTTCCTTTTTTTTGCCTATCTTTGTCGCAACAATTCGAATGTAGCTATGAAATTATTTATTTCTTTTCTTATTCTGTTATTGACCTTGTCGGCTTGTGCCGGCACGGATAAGCCTGCCGCAACCGATGCGGCGGACACTTCGGCTGATACACTTGTTTCGATGTCCGAACCAGAACTGCCGTTGCTCGTAGGCGACAGTTTGATGAATCGCGCGGCTCGCTTCTATGCCGGCATCAGTCACGAAGGCATCGAACTGAGCGTGGCCGAGCGAGGACAGTGGGAAAGCCATTCGCGTCGGATGGAGTCGGCCATGACTTCGAGCCGTAAGACGACCGATCCGATGGATACGCTGATGTCGCGCGACATGACCGACCTGCGCGAACGTTGCGATTACGTGTTCTATCCGTTCAGCGGACCGGATTTCCTGTATCCCATCACGCTGTTTCCCAACGCTGATACCTACTTTCTGGCAGGCTTGGAATGGACTGGCAGTCCGCTGACCGAAATCGTTTCGGACTCCGACTATTTTCATCGCTACACTTCGGCCCTCGATGTATACATGCGCAGCAGCTTCTTCCGTACCAAGTCGATGGATAAGGACCTGGACAATGATGCCATTGACGGTACCGTTCCGGTAATCTCGATGCTGATGGCCCTGCGTGGCTACGAGGTGATAAGCGTGGATTATAAAGTACTGACGCCTGAGGGTTCATTACGCGATACAACAGCGTTGACCAACCTGGCAGCAATTCGCTTCTTCCATCCATCAACACCGCGTCACGAGCAGACGCTGTATTATCTTTCGGGAGATCTTAGCGACTCGAAGTACGACGAGCGCGTAGGCCTGTACATGCAGCAGACATTGCCACAGCACTATACGGTCACCTTCTTCAAGGCTGCCTCGTATCTGTTGCACCAATCGTCCTTCAGTAAGATGCGCCAGAATGTCCTGCTCTATACCGATGCCATAATCGGCGACGATTCGGGTATGCCTTACCGCTACCTGAAGGACGATTTTGACGTGACACTCTATGGCAAGTATCAGCGTCCGATCAAGCTTTTTGGCGATCACGATTATCAGCGCGATCTGCAGGCTTTGTACGATAGCATTGAGGTGCGTCCGCTGCCGTTCCGCATCGGCTACAATCGTATTTCGAACTGGATGGTAGCAAGGAGAAAGGGCTGATCTGACACGCCTTTTTTGTACTTCGTCCTTGCTAAAAAACAAGGAATGTATCCTTTTTTGAACTCTAACCGGCATTTTTTCGGCAATTTATTTCGCATTCTCAATTATTTTTTGTAAGTTTGCACCGATATATTGTATGAATCCGGTTAGAGCTTGTCTTATCTTGGGACAGGATCTAGCGTAGCCTTTGGGCGTGAGCCTAAATGCGGGATTAAAGGACACAGAGCATGGAGACAAAGAATATCAAGCGTCTTGACGCACTTATGCTGCTTCTGATGATGTGCGTACTGCCCATGTCGGCACAAAAGACTGTACGCCAGGATGAATGGGGTAATGGCAAGAAACGATTGGACTGGTGGGTCGGCGCCTCGTTAGGTGTGACCCACTCGCTGTCTGAAAATGCGACAAGCCAGGACATGTTTCACAATTATCCGGGTGTCGACTTACAGGTAGGTACCTTCTTCACACGCAGTTTCGGTATGCGACTGAGTATGGCTCTCAACCAGCAGATGGGACGTCCGGGTCGGGCTCAGCGTGAGGGTGATCCTGAAACCTATACCAACTACCGTTATCAGGTGCTGACCGGTTACGTCGACGCTTTGCTCGACCTGACCACGCTATTTACGCCGCGCAAGAAGTATCGTCCGACCTTTGACATGCTGATGTATGTGGGCGGTGGTGGACTCGAGTCGTTCGACTTCGACCTGAAGGTGATGAACTGGGAATACTATCCCGTTGACTACTTCGACAAGAAATATTGGGCTGCCCATGCAGGTCTGATGGCCAGCTATCGCTTCTCGCCCCATTGGGACTGGGTGCTGGAGGGTAGCTATACGGTGACCGACGATCGCTATGACGGTGTGGACAGTCGTGTTGCCCTGAGCGGATTTGTGAAGTTCCATACCGGATTGGTCTATCACTTCTACGATCGTACGATGAAGAACGTGCGTCTTTCGACCGAGGATCACGATGGCTGGGAACCAAGCTATACCGAGAAGGATCGCCAGAAAGTGCTGGAACAGCAACGTAAACGCCTCAAAAGGGCTCGTAAGGAGACTGCCAAGCGTCGTGCAGAGCGCAGCAAGGAAGTAGCTCGCCGTAATAAGGCTGCCCGTAAGGCCAACGAGCAGATCCGTAAGGAGAAGCAGCGTCAGGCCCGCAAGAATGCACAGGCCCGCCTGTACAACGAGTTGTAACCCGTGTTTTTAGTGTCTTGCAAGAATATCGAAACAATACTTTTTTATAATTAACAACTAACAACATGAAGAAGACATTTACTTCGATCTGCTGCCTCGTTGCAGCAATGGGTTTGAATGCCCAGAATCAGTTTGTAATCAGCCCTGTAGAGCTCGATGGCGCTGAGGTAAGCCTTTTCGGTGAGGCAATCTCGGACAATCAGGTCTATGTAGTAGGCGAGGATCAAAGTTCGCAGAATCCAATGATCTGGAATACGGTGACCGGTGACGTTGTCGTGCTGTCAGAGTCAGAGCTGCTGGTAGATGAGAACAGCGGTGAAACCTATAAGGAGAACTGGACAGGTTACTTCCTCGATGTTACAGACGAAGGCCTGGCCGTAGGTTGCTTCGGCGCTCCAAGCTCCGTTTCGCATGCTATTCTCTGCGACGTGAACGATCCTGAGGATTATGTAGTATTGTACGAGGAGGATGAGGATACCGGTAGCGTTGCCTATGCCATCAGCGATGACGGTTCGACCATCGTAGGTTTCCACTTCGATGCCAGCTGGACGACTTACGGCTGTATCTGGACCGAGGGTGGTACCGTTCGTACCGACCTGCCTTGGCCAACCGAGGAGGAGTGCGGTTTTGTTGTCGATTATGCTTCAGCTCGCGGTATGTCGGCTGATGGCAGCGTAATCATGGGTTATGCTCAGGACAACAACTATGGCGCATGGGTATTCATCTGCTGGAATCGTCAGGCTGACGGCTCGTACAAGGTGGATGCATCGGCTGCCAACAAGTACTTCGAGTTCGACTACGGTCTGGGCAAGCCTTACATGACCTTCGAGCCTAACAACATCAGCAAGAACGGCGAATGGGTAACCCTCCGCGTGGTTGAGGAGTTCGATCCATTTGACTGGAACTTCACCCCACTTACTCTCGCTGCCCGCCTGAACCTCAAGACCCAGGAGCTCGAGGTATTCCCAACCGAGTGCAGTCTGTTTGGCATTGCCAACAACGGTACCGCCGTGGGTCGTGTAGCTGACGAGAACTGGCTCGAGACCGGTATCGTATGGTATCCTGAGGCTACCGAGATGAAGACTCTTACCGATCTCTTCCCAGAGCAGGAGGAAATCGCTTCGGCCCTTACTTCAGGTCTGAGCAATATTACTCGCTCGGGTAATTGTGTGACCGGTATGTTCATGACCGAGGTTGCCGTTGAGGATAGCGAATGGCCAGTGTATGTGCAGAGCGCCTTCATCGGTGAGATTCCTGCTGCTGGTCCTACTACTGGCATCCAGAACGTAGAGAATGTTCGCAACAATGCTGCTGCATTTGACCTGATGGGTCGTCGCGTGCTCAACACCAAGGGCCACATCACCGTAGTGAACGGCAAGAAGTCGATCGCTCGTTGAATCATCTGACAAAACGCCCCCTTTCGCTCGGAAGATCGAAAGGGGGATAGTTTTGCCCTCTTGAAAAATAAAAGAAATGTTAAATAATGGCAAGTGCAATAGATTGCGCAAGAAAAAAATGATGCGAAAATTTGGACGGCATTGAAAAAGCGCGTATCTTTGCACCACCTTAAATAACATAACCAGGACACGATACCTTAAAATAAACACTATTCCTACCTTAAAATCTAATACCATAAAAACAAGATTCCCCGATTAGATTCAGAATCTCGTCCTGCTGATATCAGCGGGCAGTTGTTGTTATGCGTTCTGCTAATTCATTCAGGTTACTTGCGGGCTTGATCCTCATCTGGTGCTTGTTGCCGTTCACTTTGCTTTCGCAACCGAAGGTGAAAGAGAAGGTGGCAATGCGCATCACGTTGCAGGGACAGGTGGTGGACAGTATTACGGGTCTGCCTATCGACTTTGTGAATATTGCCGAACAAGGAACTACCAACGGAACTATTACGGACGGAGAAGGCCATTTCTCGATGGTCGTCAAGCCTGGCAGCGACATCAAATTTAGCTACTTGGGTTATGATACTTATGTGGTGAAGGCTGCCAGCCGAAGGATGAACATCACCGTGAAGATGGTTCCTCAGGACTATGAGCTGAGCGAAGTGGTAGTAAAACCCAAACGACAGCATTATCGTCGCAAGGACAATCCTGCCGTAGCTCTGATTCGTAACGTCATTGAGCACAAGAACGATCACTCGCCTCAGTCACTGGAATACTTCAGCGAGAAGCGTTACGACAACATGACCTATTCGCTGAACAACATGAACGACGGACTGGTACGACAGCTGAAGAAACAGTTCAAGTTCATCGACGAGTTTATCGATACGGCCCGTGTCTCAGGTCTGCCAGTGTTGCCTGTCACGACCGATGAACGCATAGAAAGTCATTATTACAGGAAACGTGGCAACCTGTCGCGTATCGTGACCGAGGCCGAGAACCATGCCGGAATGGACGACATGATGCCTGAAGCATTGATGGCATTGCTGAAGACCGAAGTCTTCCCCGAAATGGATTTGAACGAGGATAACATCTACCTTTATCGTAAGAAGTTTGTCTCGCCACTTTCGGCGTTCGGACCCACATTCTATCATTATTATATTCTCGATACACTGCGCTTGGACGATGGCTTGCGCTATGTGGATCTGGGTTTTGCTCCGGCCTTGCCGCAATCTTTCGGCTTTGTCGGACATCTGTACGTGAGTCTGGACAGCACTTATTGGGTAAAGCGTGCCGAACTGAACATTCCGCCGGATATCAACCTGAACTTTGTGCGCAATTTGCATGTTGAGTTCGACAACGGACGGATGGCCGACAGCACACGTATTGTGTTGGGTAAGACGTTCTATTCCGAGCTGAACGTCACAGCGGGTACCCCAGGTATGTACGCACATCGTACGATTAGATATTCTGACTTTGGTCAGGCTCCGGAAGACGAACACATCTTCAGCCTTGCCCCCAAGACCGATGCGCGTAACCTGAAACAGCAATCGGCCGACCTGACTTTCTGGGATACCTATCGGCCTGTCGGATTGTACGATCCGGAGAAGTCGGTGGCTGCGATGATGGAAAAGATGCGCAAGGTTCCGCTGTACAAATATGGCGAGATTGCCTTGACGTGGCTGTTCCAGGGCTTCATCCCTGTCGACGACCGTCGTGAAGAGCGAGCACACTGGCTTTACGGACCACTCAATGCCACGGCCTCGTGGAATGCCTTGGAGCATACACGATTCAGGGCCGGCGGTATCACTAACGCCAACCTCAATCCGCATCTTTTTGCTTCGGGGTATGCAGCCTATGGCCTGGAGGACCATCGGTGGAAGTACGATGCGGCTTTGGAATACTCGTTCCGTCGCAAGAAACTGTATGCGAACGAATTCCCTATCCATTCGCTGAAACTCGAGAGTTCGTACGACACCAAGGAACTGGGCTTGGAGCTTTCGACCAATCGCGATAACTTCGTGACCTCGCTGCGTCGACCAAGCGATCCGAAGTATACCTATGTGAAGAGTAATTCGCTGCTCTATACTTTGGAACTGTGGAATCATTTCAGCCTGAAACTGAAGGCCGAATTGAGGAGCGAGGAGTCATCTCGTCTGGGTGTATTCCGCGAAGTGGGCACAGGTCAGCTTCGACATCATTACGACTTGGCCCTGGGAACCATGGAGCTACGATGGGCTCCGAAGGAGTCGTTCGCGCAGATGAAGACCAACCGCTTGCGTGTGGACAGTCGTCATCCGATCTTCGTACTGACACATCGCATGGCCAAGCAAGGAGTGCTAGGCTCGGACTTCGACTATCAGAGCACGGAGTTCATGGCCGAGAAGCGATTCTGGCTGAACGTGATGGGTATTGCCGATATGAATCTGAAGCTGGGTAAGGTTTGGACAGGAGAGACTCCTTACCCGTTGCTATACATGCCCAACGCCAATACAGGCTTTACGATTCAGGAGAAGGCCTTTACGCAGCTGCAATCAATGGAGTTTGCCTATGATCAGTACGCCGAATGGCACCTGCGATGGCGTCTGATGGGAATGATTCTGAATAACGTGCCGTTGATCCGCAAGCTGAAGTGGCGCGAGGTCGTTACCTTCCGCGGTGTCTATGGGCGGCTTAGCGAACACAATGATCCGGATGCGGTGCTGGCCGATGGTGTGACATTGCGTAATCCTTCGCTGTATGCGTTGCCATCGAACGGAACGGTTTATCGACTGGATCCAAAGACTCCTTACATGGAGTTGGCATTCGGACTGGAGAATATGTTCAGGGTACTGAGTATAGAATATGTACGCCGCCTCACGTACCTCGACCACCCCGAGATACAGAAGCATGGATTCCAGGTGGCCGTGCGAATGAGTTTCTGAGAAAAATGATATGCGAGTTGCCGTAATCATACTGAACTGGAATGGCGAACGTAAAGGCTTGTTACGTCGCTATCTGCCGTCGGTTGTAGAATATACCAAGCAGGACTGGGCCGAAGTCGTAGTGGCCGACAATGGGTCGGATGACGATAGCCTGAAACTGCTGGCCGACGAATTCCCCACGGTGCGTAGCCTGGCCTTAGGTCAGAACTATGGTTATGCCGAGGGATATAATCGTGCCATCGAGCAGTTGTGCCAGTTGCGGCAGACTACACAGCGCAGTCCTAAGGGATACAGCTTCGAGGTACATACTTCGGATGCCCCTGATGCTGTAGTGTTGCTGAACGACGACGTGCGTGTGACGGAAGGATGGCTCGAACCGATGCGCAATTATCTGATGACCCATCCGGACTGCGCCGCCCTGCAGCCTAAGTTGCTGAAAGATGGTGCAGAACGTCCTACCTTTGAGTATGCCGGTGCCTGTGGTGGTTATCTTGATAGCCTGTGTTATCCGTATTGCCGTGGTCGCATCTTTGATATAGTAGAAGAGGATAGAGGCCAATACGACCTGCCGAAGGGAGAGGCATGGCCCGTGATGTGGGCTACGGGCGCATGTCTGATGGTGCGTACGGAGTTATATCGGAAGGCTGGGGGGCTGGATCGACGCTTCTTCGCCCACATGGAAGAGATTGACCTTTGTTGGCGTCTGCGTCGGATGGGCTATGGTCTGGGTTGCTTGCCGCAGTCGTGTGTCTACCATCTGGGCGGTGCCAGTCTGGCTCAGGGCGATCCTCGCAAGACGAAACTGAACTTCCGTAACAGCCTGGTGATGATGTGGAAAAACTTGCCTGCCGATCAGTGCCAAGGCATGCTTTTGCGTCGCAAGCTACTGGACGGAGTGGCAGCACTCAATTTCGTGCTACATGGTCAATTCCGAAATTGTTGGGCTATCTGGAAAGCGCATCGAGAGGCCGCAAAGATGATAGCCGAGCAATACGAGGCCAGTGAGCTGGTAGGTTTCGGTAAAGCCAAACCGTTCCTGCAGGAACAGTTCAGCATCTTGTGGCAATATTATCGCCGAGGAAAGAAGCGGTATTCAGATTTAGGCGTTTAGGAAATTAAAAATTATAAATTATAAATTAAAAATTAAAAGTTGCGGCGGCAGAGTTCGCTAAGACAGATGGCGGTGGCCACGCTGACATTGAGCGATTCTACATGACAGCCATCCGCTGCAAAATGAGGAATCAGCAAGCGGTGGCTGACTGAGGAGGCCACTTCAGCCGAAATGCCGCGACCTTCGTTCCCCATCACGAGGATGCCTTCAGGTTTGAGTTCAGTGCGGTAGATGTCTTTGCCATCGAGAAATGTTCCGTAGATAGGAGTCTTCGATGAGTGTAGCCATTGGCAGCAGGCGTCCTTGCTTTCGAAATAATGCAACTGTACATGCGCCAGCGCACTCATGGTAGCCTGAACCACTTTAGGATTGTAGCAATCGGTCGTACCTGGCGTGCAGAAGATGTGGCGCACGCCGAACCAGTCGGCAGTACGGATGATGGTACCGAGGTTGCCAGGATCCTGGACTTCGTCGAGCAGGATAGTGAGGCCTTGAGGAACGATAGGTAATCCATCTTCTCGGACATCATTACCTGTAGCCTCGGAAGGCAGAGCAAAGACCGCCAGCACTTCCTGTGGCGCCTGGAGCAACGAGACGCGTTCCATTTCGGCACGAGATACCACGAAACATTCATCGGCTACTGCTTCATACTCAGGATGTGCTTGCCACCAGTCAGTGGTAGCTACCAGCCTCTTGCATGTGAATGAGGATGCAGCGAGAAGATCTCCGACCAGTTTGTTGCCTTCGGCAAGCCAGGCATGGAGTTCGCGTCGGTTGCGTCGCTGCTCTAATGAACGTATCTCCTTGATGATGTTGCGGGTAAGTGAAAGCATAAAAATGTATGTTTTTTACGCCGCAAAAATAGCGAAAAAACAGCGATAATGCAAGGAAACGGGAGCGAAGATGCATTTTTTCGGACAAAAAAGAAGACATTCTCGTAAAAAATGCGTAAATTTGCCCCAAAAATTGACACGCGTATGATTATTGGTATAGCTGGCGGTACGGGATCAGGCAAGACCACCGTAGTGCGTAAGATTATTGCAAGTTTGCCCAAAGGCAGTGTGGCTGTAGTGTCACAGGATAGTTATTACAAGGATAGTTCACACTTGCCTTGGGACGAGCGTCGTGCACAGAACTTCGACGAGCCTCGGGCCTTTGACTGGGAATTGCTGTATCGACACTTGCTGGCGCTTCGTGAAGGAAATGCTGTGGACGAACCTGTCTACGATTATGCCACCTGTTCGCGTCTGAAAGGCCAGTCAACCCGCATCGAACCTCGTCCGGTGATTATCCTGGAGGGTATCATGGCCTTGGTCGATCCATCGATCCGTGCCATTCTGGACATGAAGGTCTTTGTAGATGCAGATAGCGATGAACGTCTGATCCGAGTATTGCGCCGTGACATGGTTGAGCGTGGCCGTACACTCGATGATCTGGTGAATCGTTACCAGACAATCATCAAACCGATGCATAATCTGCACATCGAACCCACTAAAGCCTATGCTGACCTGATAGTCCCGCAAGGTGGAACCAATTCGGTGGCCATCACTGTGCTGAAGGATTTCATTCAGCACAAGTTGGACTAACAAATCCACTTTTTCGCACCATTCCTCAATCATCCTGATGAGTCGCCCAACTCAGAAACATAATCGTCTGGTCCGCATCTTGATTATGATGTTCCACCGCAAACGCTATACGTTCGCGTTGTTGGTTGTGGCCCTACTGGGTGTGTTGGCGCTGGGCATCAGACAACTTGACGAAGATGAGGAACCCCTGCGTGCACCTGAGCCTCGTAGCTGGTCGGAGATAGTAGCCTCGGACACGTTACGAGTCGTGACTATCGCCTCGAGCTATACGGTATTCGAATATAAGGACAAATGGTATGGCCATGAATACGAAAATGCCGTGCAGGTAGCCGAAGCTTTAGGACTGGAACTGCAGATTCTGTGGGTAAACAGCGAGAAGGCGATGGCAGACAGTCTTTTTACCGGAGCTGCCGATCTGGCAATCACACCCATGGAATTCGGTTTGGTTGAAGGTCATTGGTTCCTGAGACCAACCGGTGTGCGCTGGGCAGACAGCCAATGTATCGTGTCTGCACGACGTCTTGATACTTCGGCCTACGCTGATTCGTTGTTGACGGATAGCTTGTTGGCAGAATTGCCGAAATATCGTCTTGCCATGGTTGAAGGATCGGCCCAATGGATGACTTATGAGAATGACTCAGTACGTGCTCATTTTGACTTGCGTCCCTATCTGCCAGATACTATTCCGGCTGACAGCCTGACCATTGAGCACCTGGCCGATACAATGGTAATGACAGGTAGGACCGATGCCGTGATGATGCGTTGCAATATCGCGCGATTGATGCACGACTATTATCCGACGCTCGTGATATCCGATACGATACCAATGAGTCAGGATTCATTGGCCTGGATGGTTACGGCAGGTGCTGATACACTGCGTCACCTGATTGACTCGGTTGCAGCGGAATTACTCGAGCCGGGGACTCCCTTATATACGGTAACAACGAAACGAAACCGCGACAGCCGTCATCGCCATCATGTGCGTAAAGCTGCGCATTATGTAAAGCAGGAAGGGGCATTGTCTCCCTATGACGATGTGTTCCGTCGTAAGGGCGAGGAATATGGCCTTGACTGGCGCCTTCTGGCAGGCATCGCTTACATAGAGAGTAACTTCCGTCACGAAATCGTTTCGAGACGAGGCCCGATTGGCCTGATGCAGCTGATGCCACAGACCGTAAGAAGCTATGGCTACGAGCCGGATGATGCGCTTGATGCAGAAGTCAACGTCGATTTGGCAGCCCAGCTAATGTCGAATCTATGTGGCCGCATTCGTAGCCGAGTGCCTGGCGTAAAGGATTATGACATGCTCTGTCTGGCTCTAGCAGGTTACAATGCCGGTCTTGGTCATGTGTATGATGCGATTCGGTTGGCTGAGACGTTGGGGTATGACCCTTGTGTATGGGCCAATAATGTGGAGCATTGCCTGCGGCTGAAGTCCGATCCGCAGTACTACAAGATGTCGGTGGTGAAGAGTGGTCGCTTCAATGGAGCGTTCACCATCAATTATGTCAACGAAGTGACGGCGGCCTATAGCACATTCTGTGCACAGATGCCCAAAGAATAAGATAACGAAATGAGAAGAAAGATACAGAAACTTGTCAAACTGCTATTGCCGTTGGCTTTCGGCGTGGGCATCATCTGGTTCATACTCCAGAAGGTGGACATGCAGTTGCTGGTCGATACAGTGCGACAAGGAATAGATTGGAGCTGGGTGGTCATTTCGTTCGCCTTTGCCTTGTTGGCCAATGTGCTTCGAGGCATCCGTTGGCGTCAGCAGTTGCGAACCGTCGGTGTCAACCCTTCGTTGCACGATATGAGCATCTCGTATTTCGGTAATTATGGTATGAACTTGGTCTTTCCCCGTCTGGGTGAGGTTTGGCGCTGCAACTACATTGCCCATAGTAACCATAAGCCATTCTCGACCATTGCAGGTACCATTTTGTCAGAACGTCTCTGCGATGTGCTCTGCAGTATGGCAATCGTGGTGTTGACGTTACTTGTGGAAGGTAAGGTGTTGCTGAAGTTCTTCCTGGAGGACGGAAAGGCAGAGGCTATAGCAGCTGCAGGAGGAGAGATGCGCGAAGCTGCAGAGCCGATGATTCCATTGTGGGGATGGCTGCTGATCGTAGTGGCTGTTTTGTTGCTGACTTGGAAACTGCTGCACCCACGGTTGAAGAATTGGGGTCCTTATCGTTACTGTATCGAAGTACTGCAGAATGTATGGGTAGGTTTTAGAAGTCTGAAGGATCTTCCGAACATCTGGAGCTATATCGGATGGTCGGCGCTGATCTGGGGGTGCTACTTCATCAACACGCTGACACAATTCTATTTCTTCGACTTCACTTCACATCTGGGAATGCTGGCATGCCTTTCGGTATTTGTGATGGGAACCTTGTCGCAGATCTTGCCTATTCAAGGAGGACTTGGAGCCTGGCAGGCCATGGTGATTTTTGCATTGCTACAATATGGAATCGATAACCAACATGCAATCATCTTCTCAGTGGTGGCATGGACCCTCGAACAAAGTTTCGTATTGCTGATGGGACTGTATGCCCTGGTAGTCGTGGCGTTGCAGAAGAGAAAAAACAATCAGACCATAAAGCAGAATTAATGAACAATATGACAATAGCAGAACTCGAACCTCAAGTCTTGTGGAAGCAGTTTGCAACGCTTTCGTCCCTCCCTCATCCGAGCGGGTGTCTTGAGGCTTTGCGCACGTATATAATAAATGTAGCCGAAAAGTTAGGCTACCAACCCTTGACCGACGAGGCCGGAAATATACTGGTTCGAACGGGCGAGGCTCCCAAACTATGTCTGCAGGCTCATTATGATATGGTACCTCAGAAGGACGAGGAGATAGACTTCGACTTCGAGAGAGATCCATTACAATTGCGTGTCGTCGCAGATAGAGTGATGGCTACAGGAACTACGCTGGGTGCGGATAATGGTATCGGTGTAGCAGCGATGCTTGCATTGTTGGAAGCGTCCGACAACGGACAGCAGCCGCCATTGGAATTCTTGTTTACGGCTGACGAAGAGACCGGAATGCAGGGCGCTCGCCGCCTTTCGCCCGATTGGATACAGTCCCGTCAGCTGATAAACCTCGACACAGAACAAGAGGGAGTACTGATGACCGGTTGTGCCGGAGCCGTCAACATGAAGGCCACGCTGAAGTATAGGATGGATGACGTCCTACCAGAAGGTGATTGCGCAGTGAGGTTGAGTCTGTCAGGATTGCAGGGTGGGCACAGTGGTATGGATATACATCTGCGTCGAGCCAATGCCTGTAAACTGATGAACCGCTTTCTGAAACATGTGGTGGTGAACTTCGAAGCCCGTCTGAGCAGTTTTAATGGCGGAACGTTGCGTAATGCCATTCCGCGAGAGGCACAGGCCATCATTACGGTTCCTGGTGAGATCGTGGACGAAGTGATAGACGAAGTTCGTTATTACAACGAGTTGTATCATGACGAATTCGGCACAGATGAACCAACACTCGTTTTCGATGCCGAGCCTGTCGACTTGCCTAAGGCTTTGTTGCCGGTGGAGATACAGGACGATCTTCTGAATGCCATTGAAGCTTGTCATAATGGCGTATGGTCGATGGGGAAGGGGTATGTGGATACCAGTTCGAACTTAGCTCGTGTGCAGACTGATCCTGAAGGCGAGGCAGAAGTGTTGCTGATGGTTCGCAGTATGGATGAGGAACGCAAACGTGCCTGTGCCAGTGCAATACAGTCGGCCTTCCTTCTGGCGGGCTTTGGTGTGGCATTTGAGGCTAACTATGGTGCCTGGAATATTTCGGATAGCTCACCTCTGGTACTAAAAGCCGTTGCAGCCTATCAACACGCCTTTGGAGCAGACGCTAAGTTGCATATTGACAAAGTACATTGTGGCCTGGAATGTGGCGTAATCACAGAACTCTATCCGGATATGCAGATCATATCGGTAGGCCCGACGATACATCACCCTCATTCTCCGCAGGAAAACGTCGAGACCGAGAGTGTAAGACAATTCTGGGAGTTGATTGTCAGAATGGTTGAATCCTGAAATCTCGCTAAGTATGGCAACAAAGAATAAACTTGCAAAATTTGCCGATATGGCCACTTATCCCAACTGCCTGCAGTATACCTTCGAGCAACTGCAGGAGACGGGATTTCCACTGCGGGGACGCTGGCATGAGGACTACTTCGGCAACCGGAATCCCATCGTACTGGAATTGGGTTGTGGCAAAGGCGAATACACCGTAGGCCTGGCTCGGCGTTATCCGGACAAGAATTTCATTGGTTTTGACATCAAAGGTGCACGAATGTGGACGGGCGCTACTCAGGCTCTCGAAGAAGGCCTGCACAATGTAGCCTTTGTGCGTACCCATATCGAACTGATTGAATACTTCTTCGCTCAAGGTGAGGTAGCCGAGATTTGGATTACCTTCTGTGATCCGCAGATGAAGAAAGTCAACAAACGACTCACCTGCACGATGTTCATGAACCGATATACCCATATCATGCAAGAGGGTGGTCTGGTACATCTGAAATGTGACTCCAATTTCCTTTTCACTTATACCGAAGAGATGGCCAAGACTAACCAATTGGAGATTGTTGCCAGCACACGCAACCTCTACGATGAGGCGGTTCTGCTCCCTGCAGAGGTTGACGCTGAAGCCTTACGAAGCATCCGCACGGCTTACGAACAGCAATGGCTGGCTCGAGGCAAGGAAATCAAATATATGCAACTGCGACTGACTGCCCATGAAGGATGGACGGAACCAGAAGTAGAAATCCCACTCGATGACTACCGCTCGTACGGACGAGACAAGCGTAGTTCGCTCGAGATGCATGTGTAATAATTTTTAATTGTTCATTTTTAATTGTTCATTCTCCCGTGGCTCTATATCCCAAACTCATTACGGATGCCTTGGCACAGGTTGTCTATCCTGGCACGAAGAAAAACCTCGTGGAAAGCGAGATGGTGGCTGACGATATGCGCATCGATGGCAAGAAGGTTACCTTCAGCTTGGTTTTCGAGAAGCAGACCGATCCTTTCATGAAATCGGTACTACGTGCAGCTGAGGCCAATATACGTCATGCCTGCCAACTGGTTGGCGAAGAAGTAGAACTCGATATCAAGGTGCAGACCCGACAGGCTCCGCGTCCTGAACCAGATAAGTTACTGCCCAATGTAAAGAATATCATTGCCATTGCATCGGGTAAAGGCGGTGTAGGTAAGAGCACAGTCTCGGCGAATCTTGCCGTAGGTTTGGCTATGTTGGGCTATAAGGTCGGTCTGTTGGATGCTGATGTATTCGGTCCTTCAATGCCTAAGATGTTCGGATTGGAGGATTTTCAGGCCTATGCAGTCAAGAAAGACGGCCGCGACTTGCTGATTCCTGCCGAGAAGTACGGTGTCAAGGTATTGTCTGTCGGATTCTTCATCGATCCTAATTCTGCTACAATCTGGCGAGGTTCGATGGCTGGCTCGGCGTTGAAGCAGCTGATAGGGGATGCCGATTGGGGAGAACTGGATTATTTCCTCATCGACCTCCCTCCGGGAACCAGCGATATCCATCTGACAATTGTGCAGACATTGGCGTTGACGGGCGCGGTGGTAGTAAGTACACCGCAGCAGGTTGCCTTGGCCGATTGCCGTAAGGGTATTGACATGTTCCAGAACGATAAGATCAACGTACCTGTGCTGGGTCTGGTAGAAAACATGGCGTGGTTCACTCCTGCCGAATTGCCTCAGAATAAGTACTACTTGTTCGGTCGTGAAGGTGTCCGAAAACTAAGCGAGGAAACAGGTATTCCTCTGTTAGCGCAGATTCCGATTGTACAAAGTATCTGCGAACGTGGAGACGATGGCGCTCCTATCGTGCTGAACTATGATTCGATGGTAGGACAATCATTGCTCAGCTTGGCACAATCAGTAGTCACACAGATAAACCGACGTAATGCAAACCAACCTCGTACACAACGTGTCAGAGTTGACGAAAAATAAGGCTGATCTTCCTCGTGTTCTCATTATCTATACCGGTGGTACCATCGGTATGGTGCAAAATCCGCAGACAGGAGCCCACGAGCCACTTGATTTCGGTCATCTGGTAGCACACGTGCCGGAACTGCAGAATGTGCCGGTCAACTTCCAGACATTGCAGTTCGATCCGCCCTTGGATTCGTCGAACATGAATCCTGACCTCTGGCGGCATATCGTGCATCTGATATCCGACAATTATGAAGGTTACGATGGCTTTGTAGTGTTGCATGGAACGGACACGATGGCGTACACAGCTTCGGCCCTGAGCTACATGTTGCAAGGATTAGCGAAACCGGTGATACTGACGGGTTCACAGTTGCCTATCGGTGTGCTTCGTACCGATGGTAAGGAAAACTTGATCACCAGCATAGAGATTGCTGCCGCCAAGGATCGCATAGGTCAAGCGATGGTTCCTGAGGTTTGCATTTATTTTCAGGGATTGCTGCTACGTGGCAACCGCAGTAAGAAACTGTCGAGCGAGGAGTTCAATGCCTTCTCTTCGCCCAATTATGCAGCGTTGGCTCGAGTAGGTGTACACATCAATTGGGCCCATCATCACATCAACTATGTTCCGCATTCATCGCAACTGAGACCATGCTACAATATGTCGACCGATGTGGCAGTGTTGCGTCTATTCCCGGGAATCAATCAGACTACTGTCGAAGCAATATTGAATATTCCTTCAATTCGCGGTGTGGTACTTGAAACGTACGGCGCCGGTAATGCCATGACCTACGACTGGTTCCTGGATGCCTTGCACAAGGCGGTAGCTCGAGGGGTGGTTGTCGTGAACGTAACTCAATGCCTGGGAGGCAGTGTCGAAATGGGTATTTACGAGACAGGTAATCGTCTGTGCCAGGCGGGTGTAATAGGTTCGCACGACATGACAACCGAAGCCACTATCGTGAAACTGATGTTCCTTTTGGGACAAGGTTTTTCACAAGCTCAGGTGGAAGAGAGGATGCAGCAAAACCTCGCCGGAGAACTGAGTTAAAAATGACTGCTATAGATAGCAAAATTGCTGTTAAATAAGTAAAAAACTAAAAAGCTTCATTTTTTGTTTTTTCGAAAAACGTAGTTTCACATTTTTTTATTAATTTTGCAACGCTAAAATGAATCGTATGCTGCGCTTTTGTTGGGTATTAAACCTACTTTTGTGTTTGCTGTCTGCTCCTTTGTCGGGAGTAGCGCAGACATTAGGGCGTAGTTACGAAGGTCCAGGCAATTGGTTTTTCGGAGTGAATATGGGCGCAAGCCTTGCTATGAACGAGAACGTAACGTTCGATAACTTTTTCCACACTGAAATTCCAAGCGGCTCAATACAATTGGGTCGTACATTATCACCCTTATGGAACATGAGGGTAACGGGGATGGTTTCGTCGCAGATGGGCCATCCATCGAAAGTGGCTATGCATTACAAGCCAGATATGTTTTCTGACTATCGTTTCTTTGCTGCCATAACAACTTTCGATGTAATGCTGGATCTTTCGAACTGTTTTCGCAGCTACGATACTCGTAACTGGTTCGATGCCTATCTGGTGCTTGGCGGAGGTGGTCTGTACCGCTTCAACGTTGACGAGAAGGTGCGATACTGGTACACGGATATCTATCCGGTCGACGCCAATAACTATTGGTTCTGGACTGCAAAGGTAGGATTCGAAGGAGCATGGCATGTAAGCCGTGGCTGGGATCTGGTTGCCGAGATAGATATACATGTGACAGACAATGTCTACAATGGCGTAGTAGGAACAAGCAGAAAGTGGGATCCTTTCGTGGTTCTGCAAATGGGAATGGTCTACTACATTAGGAATAGCCGACATCGTTATCATTATGCCAATCCGCCTATCGTACACAAGTATTGGACGGAGTTGAATTATAGGTGACACACAAACTGGATATAAACAAAAACAAATAGTTACAGGTTAACAATGAAAAAGAATTCCACCATTATCCTGTCTGCTGCAGCAGTGCTTTGGGCTATGAATGGCTCACTGACATTTGCGCAAGACATTCAGGTAGCTGACGGTTGGGGCAGTAGCTCTCAGCAGTCGGACAGTGATTTGGGAGGTGGTAGCTCGGCAGAAGAAGATGCCTTGCTGCAATCGCTCTACAATGAGGAGGATGATGAGGAACTCACCCGCGTACTGCAGAGTGAGGATTACATCTTCCCTACGTCGATCACCGACAACTGGCACTTGATTTTCCATGCTGGCCTCATGAACTCATGGGGTAGCTATGACAGCGAGGCCAATTGGTTCAATCGTACTAACTTCGGCGCAGCATTCTCAATCGGCAAGTATTTGACTCCGGTCAATGATGTTCGTCTGCAGTTGTTCTACGGCCGCGGTACCGCGGTTCGTGGATGGGATAATGCTTACATGGATCCTTGTGATTTCTGGGAGCAAAGAAATCAGTGGGTTGGTGATTATAGTGATTTTTATAATCAATACGAGAGAGAAGGTATTTATACATATCATCAGGATCAAGAACACATTGATAATTGCCCTATAGAACCTGATGGAAAGACTCACATTCACGACCCTAAGATGACGGAAGAAGCATTTGCTGATGGAACCCTCTATCATTGGAATGTTTTGTCTCTGTCTGCAGCTTACATGCCGAACCTTACGAATCTTATTTGGGGGTATGATCCAGATCGCAAGTTTACGGTAAGCGGTATCATGGGCATTTCACTGAATCGAACCTGGGGCTATACTAACAAGCATCTTTCGGTCGTCAGCCTTTGGGCGGAAGCAGCTCGTCAGAGTGTACATCGTAGTATGGTTGGGTTGCAGTTTGGCGCACAATGTGAATACATTCTGAATCATCGCTGGCATGTGAATTTCGAAGCTACCGAGAATTTCCTGGATGATACTTTCGATGGTTTGATTTCAGATCAGAAGCACGATGGTCATTTGAACCTCTTGTTGGGTGCTACCTACTTCCTAAAGGGTAAACATCAGGATGGTCGTATTCAGAACCGTAATCCATTTGAGGATAAATATTTGAATTATACCGAGAAGATTTACAAGAACCGTGAGGCGATTGAGGATGCTCTGGCAGCTCGTCCTGATTCCGTTCGTGTTGTAGATGTTACAAAGAATGTAACCTATACTTTGATTTCGTTTGATGAGGAAGCTATGGAAGTTCCACGTCTGCAGCAGAACAATGTATATCAGACCGCTGAGGCTTATCGACGCAATCCTGGTAGCAAGATCTTTATCACCAACAGCAATAAGGAGGACAACAATTTGTTCCACCTCCGTGCATGGTCAATCAGTAAGTTGCTGAATCAGCGTTGGCAGATTCCGCTGGAGAACGTTTGGGTAGATGCTGACGAAAGTCACATCCAGAAACTTCAGATTCCGGATTGTAAGCATTACATTATATTTATTATTAACGAAGAATAATTGCCCATCAAGATATGAAAAAGTTTTTCTTTACTTTCGGACTCGCTGTAATGGGCATGATGTCCAATGTTTATGCTCAGGATGATGATATCATTGAAGGTCTTGACGATCTCAATCTTATCACGAACCTGACTGATACACTTACCGAGAATTTGGCCAATGATTTCATAAAAGTTGATACTATCGATTATTTGAGTGACCAGATTCAGAATCTTTTCATTGGTGCTAATATCGGTATGTCACTTTCAATGGGTGAGAATACTCGTTATGGTAACTTTTTCGATATGAGTCTGCCAAGTTTCCAGTTCACGGTAGGTAAGTTCTTCTATCCTCAGTTTGGTATCCGTGCCTCTCTTCAATACTTGAACCAGAAAGGTCGTGCTAATTGGGAAGTTGCAGATTACTTGGAGCAGGTAGGTGCATTTGATGGTAATTACGATTTTTCATTGGGCTGCGGCTTTCTGGATGGCTTGATTAATTTCCATAATGTATTTTGGCGTTACAAAGAAGACCGTCGTTTTAATTTGATTGGTTATTTCGGTTTGGGTGCCTTCTATACTTTTGGTTATGACAAAGACAAGTTGGCATATCTTGAAAATCCATGGTATGGCCACAATGTACCTGGACATGAATACCGTGAACCTCTTCCACATGGTCATTATTATGTCGACGGCTCTAGCCAGTGGTTCTTCGCTGGTCACGGTGGCTTGATTGCAAACTACATGATTACTGATGCCTGGGATATCAATGTAGATATGTCATTCAATGGTACTGATGATGCCTACAATGGTGTGCGTTATCGTCGTATCTATGACTCGTACGTCAATATTATGGCCGGTATCACCTATCACATTCAGGACCGTTCGGGTAAGCGTCGTCTGAAGTATTCACACTATACCGATCAGAATGTGGTTACAGTGCTGAATCGACAGCTCTATGAGACTCAGGATAGCTTGCAGCAGGCACAGAAGGCTGTTGTACGTCTTGAGGAGAATGTAGGATACAATGAGATGCTTCAGACCGTCGTATCGTTCTACATCGATAAGACCTTCGTAACTGATGCTCAGAAGCGTAATGTTCGTTCGGTGGCTAAGTTCATGGAGAACCATCCAGACCTCGATGTTGTTGTAACTGGTTATGCTGACGTGCAGACTGCTTATCCTAAGTATAACATGATGCTTTCTCAGAAGCGTGCTCAGGCTGTTTATGATTTACTTACCAAGGAATATGGTGTAGATCCAAAGCGTTTGAGTATGGATTATAAGGGTGACGAAGAGCAGCCATTCGAGATTGTAAACGAATGGAACCGTGCGGTAGTCTTTATCATCAAGCCTCATGAGGAAGGCTTTGAGCCTTCGGTACAGGACAAGGCTAAGGACATCAAGCTCAACAGCCATGAGTCTGGTCGTCTGCGTCAGACTGGTAGTCAGGAGACACGTACTGCTTTCTAATACATGTTACTGACTAAGAAACAGATTCGATAACCATTGTAAATATATTTACGAAATGAATCGTATTTCAACTATAATAATTTCGCTCTGTGCTGTGCTTGGCTTTGGTCAGGCACAGGCGCAGACCGCAAAATCTTTTGATAAAGATGGTCTGCGCTATACGATACTGCAGGGCCATGAGGTTAGTGTTGCTTACAATGACGAGGATACCATCTTCTTGAAGGGTCGTGTTGTGATTCCTTCACAGGTTGTAAATCCAAAGGATGATGCTTCGTATTCAGTTGTTGCTCTTGCAGATACGGCTTTCAAGGCTTGCGATTTGATTGAGACCATCGTTCTTCCACAGAATTTGAAGTCGGTCGGTAGAGATATCGTCAACCACTGCTTCAATCTTACAGCTTTTGAGATTGCAAGTGGAGCTCCAAACTTCTGCGTTGAAGATGGTATTCTCTACAATGCAGATATGACTGAGGTGGTTTGCTGTCCTTCAGGCAAGAGTGGCAACTACACGATGCCTGCTACAGTACGTACTATTGCTCCAACTGCTTTCGCAACTTGTAAGAATTTCCGTCAGATTACCATTGCTGAGGGTGTGAAGGATATTCCAGATTATGCATTCTATGAGTGCTGGGGTCTTTCGCAGATCCAGTTCCCAGAGTCTTTGGAGACTATTGGTGCTTATGCTTTCGATGGTACTATCCTCCAGTTCCTTTTGTTCCACAAGAACATGAAGAGCATTGGCAGTCACGCTTTCGAGCGCAGCTCAATGGTAGAGTGTATGTTGCTGGGCAGCGTTCCTCCTGTGTTGGGTGACGACGTATTCGGCAATGATATGAAGTATACTCGTCTGTACGTTCCTGCAGGTTCGCAAGGCAAGTATAAGGCAACTCGTTGGAGCGTGTTCCCAACAATCTATCAGGGTAACAAGACTCGTCGTTGGGCAGGTTCCTATCGTTAAGCAACAATCTTTTAATACTGATATAAAGCAGGCATCTTTCAGAAGGTGCCTGTTTTTTTGTAATTCTATAGTTTCTTCACTGATATTCTGCCAGGATAAAGATTATCATGTAGTCGAAAACAAGTTTATGCCTTGAAGGATTCTGTTTGTCATTTTCTTGCAAGCTTAGATGCTTATTTTTGTTCTCAAAACTGTATTTTCTTACTCTTTTATAGTCGATATCTAATTCTTTATGCCCAATTTCTAAAAAAATGATGGCCGGATAACGTATAATTCGCAAAAAATGATTATATTTGCGCCTATAAATAGATAATTAGTATGGCATTAAGACTATCAGAACAACTCAGTGATACATTGGCAAAGCATCATGTTGTCCATTATCAGCTTCCTAAAGTTTGTTCGACATCTATGTTGCGCGAATTGCGTGATCAAATTGTACATCAACAAGCAAGATGGATGTTGATTCAACTCGAAGATGGAGATATCGAAATAACAGTGCAAGAACTCCTCCGAATGCTCACAGTGGCAGATGATGCTGGTTCGCGTATGCTGTTCACCGATTTCAGACAAGGTGACGAGCGATGTGAATGCATAGACTATCAAGAGGGATCGTTACGCGATGACTTTGATTTCGGCCCACTGGTCTTGCTTCATGCCGATTGTCTGAATTCAATTGAGGACCTAGCCGACGTAAGTTATGCGGCGTGGTATGCATTGCGTCTGCATAGTTGTGGGAAGAAAGATAGTTTGCCATACCATCTAAACGAATACCTCTATACCTTCCTCCCTAAAGCACAGGATGAGGCCTCGCAATTCGATTATGTCAATCCTCGCAATCGCAGTGTTCAGCAAGAATATGAAATGGTGCTCACTTGGTGGCTGAAAGAAAACCATTGGCTGATTGACTCAAAGAAATTAAAGTCCGCTTGCAGTACTGAGTCATCTGACGAACCCATAATTGCCAGCGTAATCATACCTGTTTATAATCGTGTTCGTACGGTGGCTGATGCTGTGAAATCGGCGCTGATGCAGCAGACAGATTTTGCATTCAATGTCATTGTTGTAGATAATCACAGTGACGATGGTACGACAGAGGTCCTTGCTCAATTGGCGGCTGATGATGAACGATTGATCCACATCATACCCGAAGAGAATTCTTTACTGATAGGCGGATGTTGGAATAAGGCAGTTGCTAATTCGCAGTGTGGCCGTTATGTCGTTCAGCTCGATAGCGATGACGTCTATTCTCGTTGCGATACTTTACAGCTGATCGTCAATGCTTTTGTCGAGCAGGATTGTATGGCCGTAGTAGGAAGTTACCGATTGACGGACTTCGAACTCAATGAATTGCCTCCGGGTGTGATAGATCATCGTGAATGGACGGACGAAAACGGAATGAACAATGCGTTGCGTATCAATGGATTGGGCGCACCAAGAGCATTCCGGCGCAGCTTGTTACTTGAACATCCGTTGCCGAATACCTCATACGGAGAGGACTATGCGGCTATGTTGCGTATCACGCGCGAATATCGTTTGGGTCGAATCTATGAACCTCTTTACGATTGTAGACGTTGGGCGGGTAATAGCGATGCTGCATTGAGCAGAGAAAAGATCAATCGCAATAATCTCTACAAGGATCGAATCCGTACCATCGAATTACGTGCAAGGCAGCAGATGCTGTGTAACAATTCAAATCATTTAGAAACGAGATGATTGATATAGAACAACTATTTATCCAGCAACTCGACCAATGGCCAGCTTGTCGTGAACGCTACGAGCAGCTGAAGCAATGTGAGCAACGTATCTTGGAAATTGGCGGTCGGACTTACGAAGTCAGCTACAATCCGGCACGCGCTCGTAGCGCCAAGGCAAAAGTGGTGGACGGAAAGGCTTTGGCGGCTGATTCAACGACAGGACAGGCGCGTCCTTGCTTCCTTTGCCGACATGCATTGCCGGCAGAGCAGTTGGTTGTCGAAGTCGAGACACTACCCTTGCACCATCAATACCTGATGGCTGTCAATCCATATCCTATTGTAGATAGGCACTTTACGATTATCTGTAGCGACCATACACGTCAGGAACTGAAAGGACGTCTTTGGGATATGGCCTTCTTCGCCGATCTTTTGCCTGATTATCTCGTGTTCTTCAATGGAGCTTGTTCTGGTGCCAGTGCTCCCGATCACATGCATTTTCAGGCGGTGCCGAAGGATAGCGTACCCTTATTGAGATGGAGTGAAGAAGAACGATTACGCATGGGTGTAACAACGCATATGCCTAACGTAACTGATAGTGACTATTGCAATGTGTTGACATGGACTGAAGGAACTCAGGCTTTCTGGCTGGTAATTGACCGTAAGGCTCATCGTCCGTCGCAATATTTCTTATCGGATGAAGATCCGGATAAAGTAATCTTCAGTCCGGCTGCCTTGGAGTTCTGTGGTCTGATACCGCTATGCCGTGAGGAGGATTATCGGAAACTGAATCCTTCATTACTCGACGACATGCTTGGACAATGTCAGCGTCTGGAACCCATGTTGCGCGTGGGCATCATGGATGGCCAGCAAATACGTTTTTCGGCCGAAGAACGTGTTCATGCCATGAACTACGTATCCGATGGCAAGATGAAGGATGTGATGGACTACAGTACCAATCGCAGTGAACTCCATGAGATGGATGAATATTGGTGCCATATGGAACCTTTTACCCTCGAAGGTGTCACCATCGGTAAGCAATTCCATTGGCAGAAACAAGAAGATCAGGTCTTCCGTGGTTCGTTGCATATCATCGCTGCAGAAGGCAAACTGCATGCTATCAACTTGATTAGGGTTGAGGAATATCTGAAGAGCGTAATTGCGAGCGAGATGTCGGCCACCAACAACTTGGAATTGCTCAAGGCTCATGCCATCATCTCGCGCAGTTGGGTTCTCCGTCAGATACAATCACATCGTCAGACCGCAGAATCTCCTGTTACTCTGTCTGAAACTGTGTCCGAAGAACAACCCGATACCATGTTGCGGATCTGGGATCATACCGATCATACGCTTTACGACGTCTGTGCCGACGATCATTGTCAGCGTTATCAAGGCATTGTGCGCGAGACGAGTCCATTGGTGACAGCAGCCATTGATGCAACCCGAGGCATAGTGCTGACCGATGACGATGGATCGATTTGCGACGCGCGTTTCAGTAAATGTTGCGGAGGACGTACCGAATTGTTCTCGACATGCTGGCAAGACCGTGACTATCCTTATCTGCAGCCGGTTGAGGATCCGTATTGTTCACCGGAATTCATCGAGCAGCTTCCGGGTGGCAAGGATGCCGTGATGCAGCTCGTGCTAAACGATTACGATCAACAGACGGTGGATTATCACGATTGGGAGATACGTTATTCGCAACAAGAGCTATCGGATCTCGTGGAGCAGAAATTAGGCCTTGGATTAGGCCAGATCTTAGCGCTCGAACCGGTAAAACGAGGTGCCTCAGGTCGCATCTGTCTGCTTCGGATTGTTGGTACTCAACGTACGGTCACTATCGGTAAGGAATTGTTGATACGCAAGGCATTAGCTCCGACACATCTCTACAGCTCATGGTTCGAAGTAGAAACAATCGGCAACGCTGACGCATCCGAATCATTGGAGTTTGTACTTCATGGTCATGGCTGGGGTCATGGTGTAGGTCTTTGCCAGATTGGGGCAGCAGCGATGGCCTTTAAAGGATTCACTGCCGATGCAATCTTGTCGCATTATTATCCCGGTGCTAAGCTGACAGCTCTGTATTGAGCAATTAATCTGACAAACTATTTAGAAATAAGATAAGTCACGTGCAAAAAAATACCAAGTTATTTTTTTCACTATTACTAAAACAATATAAGTATGCAACTTACAGACAAATGGTTCACCGCTCTCTCGGATAACGAGGACGGAACCTACACTTTCATTTCAGGCCGTTCGGACATCGAGGAATTTATCAACTCAGGCAAGCTCAAGGAACGTGTTGAGGTGACTTGGCGTTACGAGAAAGACGAAAAAGGTTTGCCAGCCAACGATAAGGAGGCGCAGATTATGGAAGCTGTCGAAGAACGGCTGCGCAAGGCGCTCGAGAAGGATAAGCTTGCCATCCTGACGGGTATTTATACAGGTCAGGGCAAGCGCGACTGGATATTCATTACCCGCAATACTGCCGCTTTCGGGGAGCGTCTGAACGAGGCTCTGGGCGGACTGCCTCAGTTACCTATCGAGATCTATGCCGAGCAGGATCCTAATAACGAGGAGTATAAGTCCCTGCTCGAGATCAAGGGTGAGGAAGATTAAGAATGTATAGAACGTAAAGTGTAAACACAATAGGACTAGGAAAATGAAAGTAACGATACTTGGATCGGGTACCAGCATCGGTGTGCCGATGCCGACGTGCCAGTGCGAAGTGTGCCGTTCGGCCGATCCGCGTGACAACCGTCTGCGTTGTTCTGCGCTGGTCGAAACCGATGATGGACAACAGATACTTATCGATTGCGGCCCAGATTTCCGTATGCAGTCGCTGCGTGCTGACATCCGTAAACTCGATGCCTTGTTGTTGACGCACAATCATTTCGATCATTGTTATGGCATTGACGACCTACGTCCTTGGGCTTACGAACATCCTCTGCCAACCTATGCGGACGAAGGGATGAGCAATGCGCTGATCTCGCGTTGGGACTATATTTTTGTGCACAAATACCCTGGTGTACCGAAGCTGATACTGCACACCTTGCATCCCAGTCAAGGCGATGTGTTTCAGGTAGGAAATACACAGATTTGTCCAATACGTTGCTTCCATGGCAAACTGCCCATCCTTGGCTATCGCATCGGAAACCTTGGATATATAACCGACTCTACAGCGATTTCGGAACGTGATCTGCCGAAGCTCGAAGGCATCGATACCCTCATCATCGATGCCTTGCGATGGCAACCTCATCCAACCCATTACTCGGTTGAACAGGCTATGGAGATTGTCGCTCGTCTGCACCCGAGACAGACTTTCTTCACGCACATGAGTCACGATATGGGGCTGCATCGCGACTTTCCAGCCCGACTACGCCAGGAGATGGGCGAGACCTATCCTGCCTCAATCCTTTCTTCCATCTATCTCGCCTACGATGGAATGGTATTTTTCATCTAATTCAAAAAAACTCCAAATACCCTCATGATTACCATCATAGGCCCTACGGCAAGTGGAAAGACACGATTGGCCGTCGACGTAGCTCTGGCATACGATACGGAGGTAATTTCGGCTGATTCGCGACAGGTCTATCGTGACATGACGCTCGGAACTGGCAAGGATCTCGAGGATTATATTGTGCGCGATGACGCCGGCAATATCGTACGCGAAGTCAAGTGCCATCTGATTGACATTCGCGAACCTGGGTACAAGTATTCTATCTACGAGTTTCAGCAGGATTTTCATCGGGTGTATCGCGACATGCTGGGCCGTAACCTCCTGCCGGTGATGTGCGGTGGTTCTGGACTTTATGTCGAGTCTATCCTTCGTGGCTACGAGATGCATGAGGTGCCGGAGAATCCCGAACTTCGGCGGAGCCTCGAAGGTAAATCGCTGGAAGAACTGACGGAAATTCTGAAGACCTACAAGACGTTGCACAATCAGACCGACACCGATACGGCCAAACGCGCTATCCGCGAGATTGAGATTCGGGATTATTATCGCACGCATGCCGAACAGCTTACCGGATATCCGGCCGTGCCAAGCCTTGTGGTGGGTACGGAAGTTGATCGCGAAGTGCGGAGAGAGCGTATTTCGCGTCGATTACGCGAACGACTCGATGCGGGCATGGTCGACGAAGTCAGGCGTCTGATTGAAGAACGAAATATCGCTCCTGACGATCTGATCTATTACGGATTGGAATATAAATACCTGACCCAATACGTAATCGGCCAATTGCCATATGCGGAAATGGTCCGACAGCTCGAGATTGCCATCCATCAATTTGCGAAACGACAAATGACATGGTTCAGAGGCATGGAGCGAAGAGGAATTCATATCCATTGGATTCCGGCCGAGCTTTCGCCATCTGAGAAAGTAGCTCGTGTGCAAGAATTGTACGAAAAACAGAATCAGGCTTGAGTTTTTACTCAAGCCTGATTCATTTCTACAAGTTCTTCGTAATATTTTCGCGAGTTGCTGAGGCGCGGTATCTTGATTTGGCCACCCAACTTGCCTTTCTTCTGCTTCAGCCAATCGTTGAAGAGGTTCGGACGTGCGGGGATGAGGTCCAACCGATCGAGGAAGATGTCCTTATAGCGTTTGGCCTCGTAATCCGAATTGACTTTCTGCAAATTACGGTCAAGGATGTCGGCAAACAGATTGAGATCGGACGGCATCGTCGTAAACTCGATGATCCACGAATGATGCGCCTTGCGATTACCGTTCAGGAAGGTTGGCGCTGCCGTATATTCGGCTACGCGTGCTCCGGTTTCCTTGCAGGTCATTGTCAGTGCCTCGTCGGCATTGCTGACCATCAGTTCCTCGCCGAATGCGTTGATGAAAGCCTTCGTACGACCCGTGATAACAAATTTATATGGGTCGCGCTGCGTGAAGCGTACCGTATCGCCAATGATGTAACGCCACAAACCAGGTGTAGTGATGACCATGGCATAGTTGCGGCCTACTTCAATTTGGCTGAGGGGGACGGCTTGCATGGTTGAACTACCCTCATCGTATTGATCCATGGGGATAAATTCGTAGAAGATACGATTGTCGACGACGAGTTGCATCGCTGAATCGTCCCACGACGACTGAACACCGAAGAAGCCTTCCGATGCATTGTACGTCTCGAGGTAATGCATCCGTGACGAAGGAATCAGCTGCTGATACTGCTCGCGATAGGGCGTAAAGGCAATGCCTCCGTGGAAGAAGCACTCCAGATTTGGCCAGACCTCGGTAATATCTTTTTTGCCGGTTTCGGCCAGGATGTTCTTCAGTACACCCATCATCCAGGAAGGTACGCCAGATATATTGGTGACATTGACATCCTTTGTGGTGCTGCAGAGCTTGCGCAGCTTGGCTTCCCATTCGTTCATCAGCGCTACCTCCTTCTGGGGCGTGCGGATATAGTTGACCAGTGGGTTGACGTTCTGTATGAGCGTGGCCGACAAGTCGCCGGCGTGTATGCCATGGGGCAGTTTCTCGTTGCTGAACGAGCCGCCGAGTATCAGTCCCTTGCCGGACATGATGCGCGACTGCGGATTGAGTGCCAGATAGATGACCATTGAGTCGGTGGCTCCGCGATAGTGGGTCTGATGGAGGGCATCGTCCGTGACGGGAATGTATTTTGATTTGTCGCTCGTCGTACCTGACGATTTGGCAAACCAGCGGCACAGTCCCGGCCAGAGGACATCGCGCTCGCCTTGCAGCATGCGTTCGATGTAAGGCTTCTGTGCATCGTAGGTCATAAGGGGAACGGCCTGCTGGAAGTCATCGATGGTCATCGTTGGCTTCAGCCCGTGGTCGCTGCCGAAAGCTGTCTTGGCACCACGAGGCAACAGCCACTGCAGCTGTTCGAGCTGAAGCGACGGTGTATTTGTGGCATAGCGTCCGAGCTGACGGTAACGACGCTCGAACGCTATCTTATAGATGAGTCTTGTCAGGTTCATGTATACCTAAGTAGGAGAGGAGTAGATCAGGCATTTCGTGCCGGACGTCCGCGGCGTGAACGCTTGCCGGTAGCTTCGTCCGAAGACTCGGCCTGATCGGCAGCCTTCATCAGCTCGACGCACTCTTCATAGGTCATCTTCTCGAGGTCCTTGTTGCGAGGCAGCTTGTAGTTCTTGCCGGCGTGGCTGAGATATGGACCGTAATGTCCGTTGAGCATCTGCAACTCTGGATCCTCGTCGAAGGTGCGGAGGATACGGCGGAGGTCCTCTTCGCGCTTCTGCTGGATAAGCAGCTGTGCATCGTCGAGCGTGATGGTATGTGGGTCCTGATCCTTCGGAATCGAGATATACTTGCCATCATGGCGGATGTATGGGCCAAACTTACCGATACCGACTGTAACCGACTGGCCTTCGAAATCGCCTAACGTGCGAGGAAGGTCGAACAGCTTGACGGCTTCCTCGAGCGTGATGGTGGCAAGGCTCATGCCCTTGCGAAGAGGTGCAAATTGTGGTTTATCTACTTCGTCGGCAGCTCCCACCTGAACAACAGGGCCGAAGCGGCCTATCTTGACCGTCACGGTGTGTCCCGTCTTCGGATCCTTGCCCAGTACGCGTTCGCCGGCCTTGTGGTCCTGACGTTCCTCGATGGTCTGGGTTACGAGCGGGTGGAACAGGTCGTAGAACGAGGCAATACACTGCGTCCAGGTCTCCTTGCCTTCTGCAATCTGGTCGAACTCGCCCTCGACGGTAGCCGTGAAGTTGTACGACATGATCTCAGGGAAGTGCTCTGAAAGGAAGTCGTTGACTACGACACCGATGTCAGTAGGAATCAGCTTGCCCTTGTCGTTGCAATAGGTCTCCTCGTGCGTCTGGCTGGTAAGTCTGCCGGTGCGGGCGTCGATGTGGAGGCGTGTGATGCTACGCTTCTCGGCCGGACGATCGCTCTTGGCTACGTACTCGCGCTGCTGAATGGTCGAAATGGTAGGAGCATAGGTCGAAGGACGTCCGATGCCGAGTTCTTCCATCTTCTTGACCAGCGAGGCCTCGGTATAGCGCTGCGGATGCATCGTATAGCGCTCAGCAGCATCGGCTACCTTGAGCAGGAGGTTCTGGTTGGCTCGGAGCTCAGGCAGACGGCTATCGCCATTGGTATCCTCGTTGAGGTCGTCGTCGCTGTCTTCGATGTAAACCTTCAGGAAGCCATCGAACTTGATGACTTCGCCCGTAGCGATGAACTTCACGTCCTTCTCGCCCGACATCTCGATCTCGGCCGTTGTCTTCTCGATCAGCGCGTCAGACATCTGGCTGGCGATGGTGCGTTTCCAGATCAGTTCGTAGAGGTGCTGTTCGGCGGCGGTACCTTCGATGGTCTGGTTCTCGATGTAGGTTGGACGGATAGCCTCGTGTGCCTCCTGCGCACCCTTCGAATGGGTAACGTAGTTGCGCGTCTCGAGGTAATCCTTGCCCATCGTAGCCAGAATCTGCTTCTTGGCTGCACCGAGGCAAAGCGTTGAGAGGTTTACCGAGTCGGTACGCATATAGGTGATCTTACCGGCTTCGTACAGGCGCTGAGCGATGCTCATGGTTTGGCTGACGGTAAAGTGAAGCTTGCGTGCTGCCTCTTGCTGGAGTGTCGAAGTAGTGAATGGGGGAGCTGGCTGTCGCTTGATAGGACGCTGCTGTACGTCGCTGACCTTATACATGGCGGTCGATGCCTTACGCAGGAAGTCCTCGGCCTCTTCCTTGGTCTTGAAGCGCTGCGAAAGCTCGGCGTTGAACAGTACAGTCTGACCTTGCGCGTCGAGGGTTGCGAAGGTGCCTACCACACGGTACGAAGCCTCGGCTGTGAATTCCTCGATTTCGCGCTCACGCTCTACAATGAGTCGGACGGCTACCGATTGTACTCGACCGGCCGAGAGAGCTGGCTTTACCTTACGCCACAGGATTGGCGAGAGCTGGAAACCTACAATGCGGTCCAATACACGGCGGGCCTGCTGGGCGTTGACCAGATCCATGTCGATCTGACGAGGATTGTCGATGGCTGCCAGGATGGCGGGCTTGGTAATCTCGTGGAAGACGATTCGTTTGGTCCGCTCAGGCTGCAATCCGAGCACCTCGTACAGGTGCCAAGAGATAGCTTCTCCCTCGCGGTCTTCATCGGATGCCAGCCAGACCATATCGGCCTTCTTGGCTGCCTTTCGCAGTTCGCTGACAAGCTCAGCCTTGTCTTCAGGAATCTCGTAGATAGGGGTGAAGTGGTCGTCCAGATCGATGCTGAAGTCGCGCTTCTTGAGGTCGCGTATGTGTCCGTAACTGGATGTTACCTTGAAGTCGCCGCCAAGGAACTTTTCAATTGTCTTTGCCTTGGCCGGAGACTCTACGATGACTAGATTCATTGCTCTGTTGCTATACTTTATCGAGCCGAAGCTCGCGTTAATTTCGTAAATCGGGGTGCAAAGATACATATTTAAATAGAATTGGCAAAATTTTGCATAAGATTTGGCCTATTTTTTTGTTTTTTTTGACGAAAAGCACTATCTTTGCCCCGCAATTTATTCTTCACTTTGCAAATAACGTTACTCTTATGGTCCAAATCAGGTGTAAAAACACTAATATAACCCGTAGTTTTGCCGAAGGATGTTCTCTGCTTGAGGTTCTGCAGTCACTCGAGTCAGAATTGAGATTCTCTTCGCCCATAGTCTCGGCCAAGGTGAACAACGTCTCTCAAGGCTTGAAGTTCCGCGTCTATCAGAGTCGTGACGTCGAATTCGTGCCGCTTTCTGACCCTTCGGGTATGCGCGTATATACGCGTTCATTATGTTTCGTTTTATATAAGGCCTGCCAGGATGTATTTCCTGACTGTCGTCTCTACATCGAGCATAGCATTTCACAAGGCTATTACTGCAACTTCTATACTACCGGAGCCCAGCATGCCACCGAGCAGGACATTGCCCGTATCCGTCAGCGCATGCAGGAGATCATCGACCTCGATATGCCATTCCGTCGTAACGAGGCACCGACCGACGAGACCGTCCGCATCTTCCGTGAGCGTGGTCTGCAGGACAAGGTAAAGCTGCTCGAGACCAGCGAACGTCTGTATTCCGACTATTACCAGTTGGGCGATACCGTCGACTACTATTATGGTCCATTGCTGCCCAGTGCCGGATATCTGAAGGTATGGGGCCTCGAGGCCTATCACGACGGATTGCTGCTTCGCGTCCCTGATGCTGCCGATACATCGAAGCTGGCCGAGCGCATCGAGCAGCCACGCACGTTCGAAGTCTTCTCGGAGTATGTGCGCTGGAATGTGATCACTGGCCTTTCGAACGTAGGCGACCTGAACCTTGCCATCCGCGATGGCCGTGCCAGCGAGCTGATACAGGTCGGCGAGGCCTTGCAGGAGAAGAAGATCGTCAAGATGGCCGAAACCATTCACGCCCGCTTCAACGATCCAGAGAATCCCTGTCGCCTGGTGCTGATTACCGGCCCTTCGTCGAGCGGAAAGACCACATTCTGCAAGCGTTTGTCCGTCCAGTTGATGGCTTGCGGTTTGCGTCCTATCAGTTTCTCGACCGACGATTATTTCGTCAATCGTGTCGACACCCCTAAGTTCCCTGACGGACGTTACGACTTCGAGAACATTGCCGCCGTCGATACCGCTACGATGGAGCGCGACCTCAATGCCCTGTTGCGTGGCGAGCGTGTCGAGATACCTGAGTACAACTTCAAGACCGGTCAGCGCGAATACAATGGCAAGCGCATGAAGCTAGGACGTAGTTCCATTTTGCTCATCGAAGGTATTCACGCGTTGAATCCGATGCTCACCTCGCAGATCGACGACAAGCTGAAGTATAAGATTTACATTGCTCCACTTACCAGCATCTCGCTCGACGATCATAACTGGATTCCTACGCGCGACAATCGCCTCCTGCGCCGTATCATCCGCGACTTCAACAAGGGAGCCTTCACCGCTCGCGAGACTATCTCGCTCTGGCCTGATGTATGTGCCGGCGAGGAGCGCTGGATCTATCCTTATCAGGAGACGGCCGACATCATGTTCAATTCCGCTCTTACCATCGAGTTTGCCGTGTTGCGCAATCATGCCGAGCCCATCCTTGCCTCTGTGCCCCGTAACTGTCCGGAGTATAGCGAGGCACATCGTCTGCTGAAGTTCATCCACTACTTCTCGGCCGTAAGCGACAAGGAAATACCTCCTACTTCTATCATGCGCGAGTTCGTTGGCGGCTCGTCGTTCAAATACTAATCTCTGAAACAATACATTACCACTAAGATAATGAAGCATTACGTTCTTTCTCTTCTCCTTGCCTCGGCTGCCGTCAGCGGTATGGCACAGGATAAACTCTATCCCAATGAATTCCCTTTGAGTGATGTGGCGTTGCTCGATGGTCCCCTGAAGCACGCCTATGACCTCAACGCTCACACGCTGTTGCGCTATGATGTCGACCGCCTTCTGGCTCCGTTCCGTAAGGAAGCCGGACTGAAGGAGATTGCTCCGCTATTCCCTAACTGGGCCGGACTCGATGGCCACGTCGGCGGTCATTATCTGACAGCCATGGCATTCTATGCGGCTCAGGGCAATAAGGAATGCGAGGAGCGTATGCTCTATATGATTGCCGAACTCAAGAAGTGTGCCGAGGCCGGCGCTCGCAATTATCCTGAGTGGGGCAAGGGCTATATTGGCGGTGTTCCTGGCAGCGATCGTGTCTTCAGTGCATACAAGAAAGGCAATCTGGGTCCTTTCAACGGCATGTGGGTTCCTTTCTACAACACGCACAAGATTCAGGCCGGTCTGCGCGACGCCTACGTCTATTGCGGTAATGAGGATGCTTTGCAGCTCTTCCTCGGTACCTGTGACTGGATGATCGACATCTCGGCTAATCTCAGCGACGACGAGGTTGAGCGGATGCTCGGTATGGAGCATGGCGGTATCAACGAGGTACTGGCCGATGCCTATCAGCTGACGGGCGATCAGAAGTATCTCGACGCTGCTCGACGTTATTCGCACAAATGGATTCTCAATCCGATGAAGGAGCACAATGCAGCCCATCTGGACAATATCCATGCCAATACGCAGGTGCCTAAGATCGTAGGCTTTGCCCGCGTGGGTGAACTGGCCAACGACGAGGACTATAAGGAAGCTGCCCGCTTCTTCTGGAGCGAGGTAGTCAACAACCGTTCGCTGTCGTTGGGTGGCAACAGCCGTCGCGAACATTTCCCCAGCAAGGAAGCTTGCATCGACTTCACGCAGGATGCCGACGGCCTCGAGTCGTGCAATACCAACAACATGCTCAAGCTTACCGAGGACCTCTACCGCATGGATCCTTCGAACGCTGCTTACGCTGATTACTTCGAGCGTGCTACGTTCAACCACATCTTATCGACCCAGCATCCCGAGCATGGTGGCTATGTCTACTTCACCTCGGCCCGTCCTCGTCATTACCGCAATTACTCTGTGCCCAACGAGGCCATGTGGTGCTGCGTCGGTACCGGCATGGAGAACCATGGCAAGTACAACCAGTTCATCTATACCCACAATGCCGACAACACCGAGCTGACCGTCAATCTCTATGCCGCTTCCGAGCTCCAGTGGCATCAGCGAGGCATCGTGCTCCGTCAGGAAACTCAGTTCCCTTATGGCGAGTCGAGTCGTATCACCATTGCCGAGGGCAAGGGCCAGTTCCGTCTGCTGGTGCGTTATCCAGGTTGGGTACGCGAAGGAGAGTTTACGGTTTCGGTCAATGGTAAGTATGTAGCCGTTACCCAGAAGCCTCAGTCATTCATCGCCATCGATCGTACCTGGAAGAAGGGCGACGTCGTGGAAGTCAACTTCCCGATGCATGGTTCCGTCGAGCACATGCCCAACGTCGACCAGTACGTCTCTATTATGTATGGCCCAATCGTACTGGCCATGCGCACCGGTGATGAGGATCTGGCAGGCCTTTTGGCCGACGACAGCCGTTTCGGTCAGATTGCCAGCGGTCGTAAGTTGCCGGTCGATCAGGCTCCGTATCTCATTGCCAATCAGGTCGAGGATATTGCCAACGATCTTGTGCCTGTCGAAGGTCGTCCGCTGCACTTCACGCTCAAGACCCGTATGGAGAACCGTATCGAGGGCGAACTCGAGCCATTCTTCGAACTGCATGACAGCCGTTATATGCTCTACTGGCTTGCTTTGAGTGCCGATGGTTATAAGGAATATATTGACAATTTGGCCCGCGAGGAACAGGCTCGTCTGGAACTCGATGCCCGTACCATGGATAAGGTACAGCCGGGCGAGCAGCAGCCCGAGAGCGATCACTTCATGGAGGCTGATGCTTCGTCGAACAAGGGTGTGACCAACAGTGTGGCCTTCCGCGATGCCCGCGATGGTGCTTCGTTCAGCTACTTGATGCAGACCCGTGGCGAGACAGACCTTAGTGTCCGAATCCGCTACTGGGGACAGGACGAATGGCGTACATGCGAGTACGACCTCTACGTCGATGATGTTCTCGTCCAGTCGGTCAACAATTCGCGCAAGTGGCGCTCTTCGCAGTGGAAGTACGAGACATACGCCATTCCGGCCTCAGCCCTCGAAGGTAAGCAGCAGGTACGCGTCAAGTTTGTGGCCAAGCCTCATCGCCAGGTCGGCGAGATCTATGAAGTTCGTTTGATAAAGTAAATTTTGTGGAAATGAAGAAATCTCTGTTCCTTGCCTTTGCTGCCTCAGCTTGTGTGGCTTCGGCTCAGAATCCGGCCATCTCGGCCATGTTTACCCCCGATCCGGCACCATACGTTCATGACGATAAGGTTTATCTGTTTGTCGATCATGACGAGGACGACGCGCTCTACTTCAAGATGAAGGATTGGGTGCTGTTCTCGAGCGACGATATGGTCAACTGGACCTACCTGGGCACGCCTGTCACTACGGCCACTTTTGCCTGGGCCGCGCAAGGCGATCGCGCCTGGGCTTCGCAGGGTGTCGAGCACAATGGCAAGTGGTATTGGTACATTTGCTGCAATACGGCCGATGGCAAGGATGCCCTGGGCGTTGCTGTGGCCGATCGTCCGCAAGGCCCGTATACCGATGCCATCGGAGGACCATTGGCCATTGGCTTCAGCTTTATCGATCCTACCGTCTTCATCGACGATGACGGCACGCCCTACCTCTTCTGGGGTAACAAGTCGTTCTATTATGGCGAGCTGAATCAGGATATGATCTCGTTCCGCGACGGATACAAGGAGGTTCCTGGCTTCCACGATCCCGCTTGCTTCGGCCCGCTGCAGATGAAGATGGACTGGTCCGTTGGTCACGACGTTTCGTTGCCTCAGTACGAGGAGGGTCCTTGGGTCATGAAGCGTGGCGATACCTATTACTGTAGCTATCCTGCCGGCGGCGTACCTGAATATATGGCTTATTCGACGGCACCATCCATCCACGGTCCATGGACATTCCGCGGTCGTATCATGGACGAGGCCGAAAACTCGTTTACCATTCATGGCGGCAACATCACCTACAAGGGACACGACTACATGTTCTATCACAACGGTCAGCTGCCCAATGGCGGTGGCTTCCGTCGTGCTACCTGTATCGAGGAGTTCCGCTTCAATGCCGATGGCACTATTCCGTTCATTCCTTTCACTCGCGAGGGTGTAAAGCCTGTGGGTACGGTCAATCCTTACCAGCGTGTCGAGGCCGAGACCATGTCGCAGAGTTGGGGCCTGAAGCTCGACCGCACGGCAGGCGACGAGCATTGGGTAACATCGGTACATAATGGCGATTGGATCCGTGTGCGCGAGGTGGACTTCGGTCCGAATGCTGCCAAGCAATGTACCGTGTCCGTTCGTGGCTTCCGTCACGAAGGTGTTGTCGAGTTCTATTTTGACAGCCTCGGGGGTAAGCCATTTGCCCACTTCGATATCAAGGGCGACGGACAGCATAGCGTCGACATCAAGGGCGATGCCAAGGGCAAGCACGACGTCTATATCATCTTCCGCGATTGCGACGAGGAGATGTTCGACCTCGACTGGTGGCAGATGCAATAATCGCCGATACATATTACCATAAATACTGATATACCAATGAAACGATCAATAATTCTTCCCTTTATTACCGGAGCAATGATTACTTCATGTGCCGATCGTTCGGCCACCGATTCCTTGCAGCAGCAAGTCGATCAGCTTTACGCCCGCATGACGCCGGGCGAACGTATCGCTCAGCTGCGTGCTACTTATCTGAATGATTATTTTACCGAGGATGGCCAGCTCGATACCCTGAAGTGCCGTCAGGAGCTTTCAGAGGGCATCGGCCACTTCTCGCAGTTCGCCAGCCAGATGTCATGCGATCCAAACGAGATTCGCGACCGTGTTGCTGCCATGCAGGATTGGCTGATGCACAATACCCCGAGCGGAATTCCCGCCCTCTTCCACGAGGAGGTGCTGACGGGTGTCTGCTCGAGCATGGCCACTGTCTATCCGCAGCAGATCGGCTATGCCTGTTCGTTCAATCCCGAACTTGCCGAACTCAAGGCTCTGCAGACCGGTAAGGCCCTGCGCCAGATTGGCGGTCTGCTTTCGTTGTCGCCAATGGTCGACGTAGTGCGTACTCCATCGTTCAACCGTCTGGAGGAATCGTACGGCGAGGATGGCTACCTTTCGGCCGCCTTCGGTACCGCCTTTGTACGTGGCCTGCAGCAAGGCGACCTGCGTAAGGGTGTTGGTACCTGCGGCAAGCACTATCTGGGTTACGGTGGTGGCGGCGATGCCCCTGAGAAGGAGATGATGGAGGAAATCCTGTTGCCTCACGAGACGATGATCCGCCTTTCTGGCAGCAAGGTGGTGATGCCGGGCTACCACGCCGTTCATGGTGTAAACTGTGCGGCCAACGAAGAGATACTGCAGGGCATTCTGCGCGACTATGTTGGTTTCGACGGCATGGTCGTGAGCGACTATACTGCCATCAACCAGATTCCTGACCTTCCGAGCGACATGTATCGCGGTGCGGCGGCCATCAATGCCGGTATGGATGTCGACTTCCCTCGTGGCGAGTGCTTTGCCTATCTGCCTCAGGCCGTCGAGGAGGGATTGGTCAAGCCTGAGACCATCGAACGTGCTGTCAAGCGTGTGCTGACCTATAAGGCCCGTGTCGGTATGCTCGATGCCGATCCTGTGCTTTATGACAAGGGACAGATCACCTACGATTCGCCAGCCGAGCGTCAGACTGCCTATCAGCTTGCTGCACAGTCCATCGTATTGCTCAAGAACAATGGCATCCTGCCTCTCAATGTTCAGAACCCAGATCTGTCGGCTCCGAAACTGTTCCTTACCGGCCCTAATGCCAACTCGATGTGGGCTATGCTGGGCGACTATACCTTCCAGTCGATGCGTTACTTCTGGCAGATCAAGACCGAGGACGACATGCATCCAAAAATCGTAGGCCTGAAGGAAGGCCTCGAGCAGAAGCTGCCAGCCGGCTTCGGATTGAGCTACAGCCGTGGCTGTACCTGGACCGAGACGGTCGAGACCTGGATTGAGGACGGTGGCGATACGCGTGCCGAATGGATGCGTGCCATCCTGGACCGTACCGTCAAGCACCCCGAACCAGCCAATCGTGCCGAGGCCCTGCGTATGGCTGCTCAGAGCGATGTCATCATCGCCGCCATGGGCGAGAACGTCCTGCTCTGTGGCGAGAACCGCGAGCGTCCGACCTTACGTCTGCCAGGCAGCCAGGAGGCCTATGTCGAGGAGCTGCTGGCTACCGGTAAGCCTGTCGTCCTGATTGTCTTCGGCGGTCGTGCTCAGGTCATTTCGAAGATTGCCGATCGTTGTGCAGCCGTCATCCAGGCCTGGTATCCGGGCGAGGAGGGTGGCAATGCCGTTGCTGATATTCTGTATGGCAATGTGTCGCCATCGGGCAAGCTCTCTGTCAGCTATCCTAACCAGGAGATCAAGGAGCCTATCTGCTACAATTATTTGGCTGAGGCCGATCCCCGTATTGCCTGGGAGTTCGGCTATGGCCTCTCGTACACTACATTTGAATATTCCGACCTCAAGGTCGACAACAGCGCATCCACCGACGCCGCTGCGGTCAACGTCTCGTTCATCGTTCGCAATACAGGTTCGGTCGCTGCCGACGAGGTTGCCCAGCTCTATCTCTCGCCCGCTGATGCTTCGCAGCCTCTGCGTCCTATCCAGCTCCAGGGCTTCGGTCGTGTCACGCTGCAGCCTGGCGAGTCGCGTCAGCTCAGCTTCTGCCTCTCGACCGAGCAGTTCGGCTATTATGCCGACCGCCAGTGGAACATCGCTCCTGGCCGCTACGTCGTAAAGGTCGGCGCTTCATCGCGCGACATCCGTCTGTCAGACGAAGTCGAACTGACCGGAAAGGCCGTAACCAAGCCTTTGCGCGAGGTATATTTCTCAACGATGAACTAATTCCCTACCGATGAAACGTTTCTTGTCCCTTTTGGGTAGCATGCTGATGGCCATGGCGGCCAATGCCTCGAATCCCGTGGTGACCTACATTACGCCCGATATCGTACGCGTTCAATGGCGTGCTGATGGGGGAGTGGCCGATAATCAGACGGGTGTCTGTGTATATGCTTCGTCGGCCGATGCCGTTACTGGTGCTACATCGATGCATCCGTCTCAACAGCTTGAAGTCGAAGTTGATGCCGTAAGCGGTGCCCTGACGTTCCGCGACGTAGTGACGGGTCGCATACTGCTGAGTGAGGATCCTGTATCGCCTCATTTCGCTGAGCCTATCGTACAGGAGCGTATTACCTTCGATGAGACCACGGCCCACGTCGAGGAGACGGCCAATGGCAAGGTCACCGTACGCGAGGTACTTCGTCGCGATACGATAGGTACCAGCACCCGCTACAAGGTGCGTTTTGTGCTGAACGACGATCCTGCCCTCTACGGCCTTGGTTCGCACATGGAGGATTATATGAACCTTCGTGGCCATACCTTGTACCTCACCCAGCACAACCTCAAGGCCATGGTGCCTTTCTTCGTCTCGCCTAAGGGTTATGGCGTATTGTTCGATGCCGGCTGTGCCATGAAGTTCACTTCGGTAGGCGATACGGTCGAGATGCAGCTCGAGGCAGCTCAGGAGCTCGACTATTATGTGATTCGTGGTGCTTCGATCGACGAGGTCATTGCCGGTTACCATCAGCTGACGGGTAACGTCTCGCTCATGCCGCGTTACGTCTTCGGTTACACCCAGTCGAAGGAACGCTACACCTCGTCGGCTGAGCTGATCGCCACTTTGCGCGAGTATCGTCGTCGCCATATCCCGATCGATATGATAGTCCAGGATTGGAACTATTGGCCACAGGGATGGGGATACATGAAGATGGATCCTCGCTATTATCCCGATCCTGCTGCCTTGGCCGATACCATCCACCAGCTCAATGCCAAGCTGATGGTCAGCATCTGGCCTAATCCGCAGTGGTGTCCTGAGGCCGATGACTTCAAGGAACGTGGCTTCATGCGCGAGCATGATGTATATGATGTGTTCAACCCCGATGCGCGCAGCTATTATTGGTCGTACGCCGACAACGAGTTCTTCTCGCGTGGCTTCGATGCCTGGTGGTGCGATAGTAGTGAGCCTCTCGACGGCGACTGGAATCAGCTGCCTGCGCCCAATGCCGACGGAAGTCCCTATGGCTGGGACAATCACGAGCGTCGCTGGCAGCTCAATAAGGACGTCCTCAGCGAGGCTTTGGGTGCTGAGCGCTCGTCGCTTTATTCGCTTTACCATTCGCGTGGCATCTACGAGAACCAGCGTCTCACTTCGCTCGATAAGCGTGTCGTCAACCTTACTCGTAGCACCTATGCCGGTCAGCAGCGTTATGGCACCATCGTCTGGAATGGCGATACCCATGCTTCGTGGGCTTCGTTCCGTCAGCAGATTCCTGCGGGCCTGAACTACATGGTCACGGGTAATCCTTATTGGACGGTCGACGTTGGTTCGTTCTTCGCTCGTGGCGACGGCCGTCGCTGGTTCTACACCGGTGCTTTCCCGGAAGGCGTCGAGGGTGAAGCCTTCCGCGAGTATTATACCCGTATGTTCCAGTGGGCAACCTTCCTGCCCGTGCTTCGCAGCCATGGCAGCGATACTCCGCGCGAGGTATGGCGTTTCGGCGAGCCAGGTACGCCTTATTATGATGCATTGGTGCAGATGATCAACCTTCGATATCAGTTGGTTCCTTACATCTACAGCATGGCCGCACAGCAGACTTTCCACAGCTACACGATGGCCCGTATGCTGGCCTTCGACTTCGCTTCCGATCCAGAGGTCTTCGATATCAAGGATCAATATATGTTCGGCAGCTTCCTCGTATGCCCGGTCACCGACCCGGGAGTTGCCAGCCGTCGTGTCTACCTGCCTAAGGGTGCCGAATGGATTGACTATTGGACAGGCCGTACCTATCAGGGCGGGCAGTGGATCGAGGCTCCTACGCCTATCTCACAATTGCCGCTCTTTGTACGTGCCGGTGCGATCATTCCTACTATCGAAGTGGCCGAGTATACGGCAGCACAGGTGGGCCTTCCGCTCACGCTCAATATCTATCCGGGACGTGACGCCAGCTTCACGCTCTACGATGACGAGGGCGACAACTATAACTTCGAACAGGGCGCCTATGCTACTGTCGATTGCCAGTGGGACGACCGCCGCCAGCAGCTGACCCTTGGCCCACGCCAGGGCCAATATGCCGGAATGCTATCCGAGCGCACCGTCATCGTCCGTACACCTAAGGGCGAGAAGACCATCGTCTATCGTGGACAGAAAACTACCGTAAAATTCTGAATATGCGTAAACTATTTATTATTCCTCTTTCCGTGGCATGCCTTTCGGCCTGTACTCACGAACCTGAACCTCAGACCGTCGATCCGCTGACGCTCAAGCCGCGTCTGGTCGTGATGACCGACATCGGACCGGCCAACGTCGAGCCTGATGACAACGAGTCGGCTGTTCGACTTCTGTCCTATGCCGACCGCTTCGAGATTGAAGCTATCTGTACAACGATTGGCTGGAACTGCGATCCGTATCCGGCCGAATGGAAGGAATACCTCGATCGTGTGATCGATGCCTACGAGGTCGACGTGCAGAACCTCATGAAGCGTTCCGGCCAGACCGGTTTCCTCCCCCTCGACCAGGAACAGGGCCAGCAGCAACTGGGTTATTGGCCCAGTGCCAACTATCTTCGTAGTCGTGCCATGTATGGTAGCGAGCGAGCCGGTGTTGCCGTGCTGGGCGATGGCAACGATTCGCCAGGCAGCGACTTCCTGGTGCAGCTGGCCAACGAGGACGATCCGCGTCCCATCTGGGTCACCTCATGGGGAGGTTCGAATACCTTGGCCCAGACCTTCTACCGCATGCAGCAAAAGCTCACGCCTGACGAGTTCCGTGCCTTTGTCCGCAAGTTCCGTATCTACACCATCACCGATCAGGACATGCAATACTCCATGCGGATGCAGCGCGATTACTCGTCGCACCAGTGGATGCGTCGCGAGCTCACGGACGATCTGCTCTTCATCTGGGACGAGTCGGCCTGGCTCAACCAGAACGAGCTGGGCAAGGAGTCGTGGGAGGAATATGTTGTCAACATTCAGGATCATGGCCAGATGGGCCGTGTCTATCCCACCTTCAAGTGGGGTGTCGAGGGCGATACACCCAGCTTCCTGCACGTCATGCCTAACGGCCTGAACGATCCGGAAGATCCTACCCAGGTGGGATGGGGTGGCTATCACGTCTATGGCCTGTCGCCTGACTCGCTTACCATGGCGTGGACCAACTGGCAGGAACCCGAACACTCGGTATCGGACAGCTACGAGCGTCGCTTCTATTTCGAGGAGTTCAATGACTTTGCTGCCCGCATGCAATGGGCCAATGAGGGAGAAGGTAACGTCAATCCGGTTGTCGTCCTGCAGCAGGCCGATTCGGTAGCCATTCCTGGCTATCTGCCTGTCACCATCGACGTCGAAGCCGGACAGTCGCCTTATCTCGACGCTTCGCAGTCGTACGATCCGGATGGCGATCCGCTTATCTTCAACTGGTGGCAGCAGACTACGGCCGGCACCTACAATCGTCCTGTCGAGATTCGCGATGCCCAGTCGCCTTGTCCTACCATCGTGCTGCCGGCCGATGCACAAGGTCAGACGCTCCATTTCGTACTCGAGTTGCACGACGACGGACCTTACCATCTCGTTGCCTATCGACGCATCATCATCAACGTACGTTGATACTGCTTTGCGCACAAATCGCCATTATTTTGTTGTTCGCTGTCTCCATTTCCTGCGACATCGGAGCAAAAAGCAACAAAAAATGGCGATTTGTGCGCATAAATTTGGCCGTTTCGAAAGAATTTCGTAAATTTGCGGCGTTTTGAACTAAAAAATAACCCGTAAAAACGTTAAACAACTAAATGGAAATCATTTCTACTCCATGGATTGCCGTGATGTTCGTCCTCTGGCTCTGCTTCCTGATCCTCTCGTATAAGGGTCAGCCTAAGGGTCTCTGGGTACTGGCTTTGGCCAATACAGGCGAGCGTTTTGGCTACTACACCATGCTGGCTGTCTTTGCCCTCTTCCTGGGCGAGAACTTCGGCTTCGAGGCCGGAACAGCTTCCGAGATCTACACCTGGTTCCTGACCATGGTCTACTTCCTGCCTCTGTTCGGCGGTATGCTGGCCGATAAGTTCGGCTACAGCAAGATGGTGGTCATCGGCATCGTCATCATGTTCTTCGGCTACTTGCTGCTCTCGCTGCCCTTGGGTGGCGATACGATGGCCGTTGCTGCCATGATTGCAGCCCTCGCCCTCGTCAGTGCAGGTACCGGTCTCTTCAAGGGTAACCTCCAGGTAATGGTTGGCGACCTCTACAACCAGGCTCCTTATGCCGACAAGCGCGACTCAGGCTTCTCGCTCTTCTACATGGCCATCAACGTCGGTGCCCTCTTCGCACCTACTGCAGCTATCATGGTCATGGATTGGGCTCAGCAGTCGCTCGGTTATACCAAGGCCGATTCGTATCACTTCGCCTTTGCCGTAGCCTGTGCTTCGGTTATCGTGTCAATCCTCATCTACTTCCTGGGCAAGCCTACGTTCAAGCACGTGCTGGCCGTTGCCAAGAAGAAGGATGGTGCAGCTCAGGCTGCCGTGGTCGAAGAGGATCCCAAGGAGACCAAGGAGCGCATTATCTGCCTCTGCCTCGTCTTCGCTGTGGTCATCTTCTTCTGGATGGCATTCCACCAGAATGGTCTTACCCTTACCTGGTTCGCCGATGAGTTTACGGCTACCAAGACTTCGGGCGTCGAGAGCATGATGTTCGATGTGCGCAACCTCCTGGCCGTAATCTTCGTGGTCTATGGTCTGTTCGGTGTGTTCCAGCAGAAGGGTATGATCCGCTATCTGGCTGGCCTGATGATCGTGGGCGGTGTCCTGTTCCTGATGAATATGGTCCCCGGCGAGGGCGAATCGCTCGATATCAGCGCTCCAATCTTCCAGCAGTTCAACGCTTGCTTCGTTGTGCTTCTCACTCCTGTCAGCATTGCCATCTTCAGCTGGCTGGCCAGCAAGGGCAAGGAGCCTAAGGCTCCGTTCAAGATCGGTCTGGGTATGCTCGTCGCAGCTGCTGCTTATCTCCTCATGACCATGTATTCGGTTGGCCTGCCTGCTACCGATCATCCAAATCACGTAGCCGACGTTACGCCAAACCTCCTTGTATCGACCTACCTCATCCTGACCTTTGCCGAGCTGCTGCTTTCGCCTATCGGCATCTCGTTTGTCTCGAAGGTAGCTCCTGCCAAGTATAAGGGCATGATGATGGGTGGCTGGTTCGTCGCAACGGCCTTGGGCAACAAGCTCGTCTCGATCCCAGGTCACATGTGGGACATGCCACTCCCTGTCGTCTGGGGAACGCTGATGGGCATCTGTCTGCTGGCTGCCGCCTTCATCTTCGTCATCCTCAAGCGTCTCAATAAGGTAGCTTAATCAACAAACACTCATTTTATATATTTAAGGTATTCCAACAAAAATGTTGAACATTGTAATTTTCGGTGCCCCTGGATCAGGCAAGGGCACACAGAGCGATAAGATCATTGCCCAGTACGGTGTCGAGCACATCTCGACGGGCGATGTACTTCGTGGCGAGATCAAGAACAATACTGAGCTCGGCCAGACCGCTGCCAAGTTTATCAACGACGGCAAGCTCGTTCCGGATTCGCTCATCATCGACATGCTTGCTGCTACGCTCGATGCCAAGGGCAAGGATATCAAGGGCGTCATCTTCGATGGCTTCCCACGTACCATCCCACAGGCCGAGGCACTCGACCAGATGCTTGCCGAGCGTGGTCAGAAGGTAAGCACCGTCATCGGCCTTGAAGTCGAGGACGACGAACTGATCAAGCGCATCATCCTCCGCGGCAAGACTTCTGGTCGTGCTGACGACAACGAGGAGACTGCACGCAAGCGTCTGGCTACCTACTATTCGCAGACCCTGCCTCTCAAGGACTTCTACGTCGAGGCTGGCAAGTACGCTGCCATCCCAGGCATGGGCTCGATCGACGAGATCTACACCAAGATCCAGCAGGCTATCGATGCCGTGAAGTAACTGAAGTTTCGCAAATACGAAACAAGGGATACAGGGGATCAAGGGATACAAGGGACGATACCTTTGCCTGCCAGAAAATAGATCAAAGTTTTTTCGACGAGCATAACATTCGTCACTTGTATCCCCTGTATCCCTTGAATCGCTTGAATCACTTCAGAAAAATGACAAGCCGCAGGCTCCCGACGAGTGGGGATCTGCGGCTTTGCGTTGTATATTGTCTCACGCAAAGAAGCAAAGGAGCGAAGACTGTTGGGGGTAGGCGATGGAAGCTGTCGCTATGATTTCGAATCACGGAACCCGTTCCTACTGATTCGAGCATACAAAAAAATCAAAAATTATAGAAAAATTAGAAAAAATGCAACTTTTTGACCATAAAAATTGCTCATGTTTTTTATTATGTGTATCTTTGCAACCGAAATATGTTACTTATAATACTCTTTAATCAATCATTTTTAAATTTAGTGCAATGAAGAAATTCTTTACTCTTTGTGCCGCTTTCGCAATGCTCATGAGCGTTGACGCAGCACCACAGTTAGTCAAGGGTCCTAAGACTGCCGATTTGAAGCCTGCTCACCACCTGCTCACCGGCCGTGCTCCACAGAAGCCAGCAGCCCCAATGAAGGCTGCCAAGCAGTCCGACAGGAAGGTTGCTGCCAACGGTCTCCGTCGTGCTAAGGCTCAGGTCCTCGAGTGCAGCTACGACGCATTCACAGCCGAAGATTATGGTACCGATACCTGGTTCCAGTGCACCACCTCTGACGGTGTTTACAAATTCGCCTTCAACCCACTGGCGCCAATGTCCGACCTCGAGATAGGCCATGTGTACACCGCTGACGAGATGTGGTATGATTACACCTACGTACAGACAGTTTCACCCTACACCGTCAGCTTCATGGCTGAGACCGCTTTCGTACTCAGCTACACCGAGGATGGCAAGATGGTATTCGACTGCGAGTGCACCGACGAGAATGGCCAGCAGTATCACGTATTCTACAAGCCACTCGAGCGTCCAGCCGAGTTCACCGAGGTAGAGCTTGGCGAATTCACCACATTGCTCAAGGACTTCACCGCTACTCAGGGTGCATTCCAGTTCACCGGCGAGAACGAGGAGTACAACTTCGCTGTCTGCATCGAGTCTGACGGCCAGATCGAGGGCAGCTACACCACCGAAAACCTCTACGGCGAACTCAACTACTACACCTACCTCAGTGCAGGCGGTGGCTATGTCGAGAAGAAGCTTTGCGACGCTGAGCTGAACGTTGTTTCGCTTGGTGCTCACAACTACCACATCGACGTTAAGCTCTACTCGTACGACGGCAACGTCTACGTAGGCAGCGGCGACTATATCGAACCAACAGCCGACAACAAGGTAACCATCACTGCTACCAACCTCGAAATAGACGTTGCCGACTGGGATTTCTACATGGAGTACCTTGGCTATGGCATGGCTGACTTCTCGGCCAGCAACGGCGAGTACAAGCTGGGCGGTACCCTCCAGAGCTACAGCACCGTCGAGGGTCAGTACAACGATGGCGACCACATCCTCTACTCATTCAGCCTCATGGATGCCGAGGAGAACATTATCAATAAGTTCTCGAACGACCTTGTTGTCGAGAAGGACGGCGACGCGTTCACCCTCAAGGGTACCGTTCTCTGCTGGAACAATACCGAGTATACCCTCGACCTCTGCTTCCAGATTCCTGAGATCACTGGCGAGTCGCTCTACCTCAGCAACGATGGTCTGCTCAACGACCTCACAAGCGGTTACGGCGTATTCCAGATCATGGCCGAGGATGCCAACGGCGACTACCTTACCGTAGTGCTCGATGCTAACGAAGTCGTTTCCGGCCACTACTCATCAGTAAACCAGCTCTACAAGAACTTCTGCTACATCCAGGTCGGTGAAGAGTTCAACCGCATCTACTCTGCCGACTTTGACCTTGAGTGGGACGGCGAGACATTCAGCCTTATCGGCACCTGCCAGGCAGGCACTACCCTCTTCAATGTTGAGATCGAAGGCGTCGAGTACATTGAGCTCGATCCATACGATGCAACCGCTGAGAATGGCGACATCGACGTAACCTTCGAGCTTGACGAAATTGTTGACCTTGAGTACGATGGCAACGGCTTCTACATCGACGTTGAGAACATGGAGCGTGGCGACGCTTGGGCTTGCTACATCTTTACCGAGGGCGAAACCCTCGAGGCTGGCGAATACCCAATCAACGAAAGCTATGAGGCAGGTAGCGTACAGGCAGGCTTCTGCGACGGCTGGAGCATCTACCCAACCATTTACCTGACCTTCGACGAGGAAGGCTACGTCAACGTTCCAATGTGGTACTGCTCGGCTGGTACTGTTACCATTAGCTACGATGCCGAGGGCAACATCGTCCTCGTCTGCGACGCAGTCAACACCAACGGTGTAAACGTTCATGTAGTTGTTAACGAGATGGGCCTCGTAGGCATCCAGAACGTTGCAACCCAGGCTCTGAAGGACGGCAAGTTCTTCGAGCAGAACTCAGTTGTTATCCGCAACAACGGCAACGAGTACAACGCATACGGCCAGCTCAAGAAGTAAGCCTACGGCGTTAGCCAACTAACCAACATAGCCCGGGACGTCAAGCCAGATGCCCCGGGCTTTATATATACAACAGTAATCGTGTCGGAAGACACAGCCTCTCATTGTTAATACGTTGATGCGATGTAACAATCAGCACTTCTCGACCCGTCCCTACTGATTCTTCAGCTCCATTACATATTTGCTCCACAAGCTGTGGAGTAAATTCAACTGTATGAGGTTTTGGCTGAGGCAACTAAAATATCTGAAGATATTCCAAAACCTGGCAATAAAAACCAAAGGAAGCTTATTCGGATGATATTAATGAGCTACGACCATCCTCTAATCGGAAGAGTAAAGCTTACTGTCGGCGTAAGAAACCGTACCTTAGACAAAATTCAATATGGCATTACTGCCATACTCGAAAACGAAACTGTCGTACCTGCCACAGAAAGCAAGAAAAAAGCACCTCACAAAAAGTGAAATGCTTTTGTTCTTGCCCCAGAAAAACGTATGACCATGTTTACTCCAAAGAGTGATGCTTCGCGGGCGGGGACTCTTGCACGTCACGAATTGCATCAGGATGCTACGCCTTACTTTCCGCTGCAAAGATAGGTGTTCTTTTTGTACAATCCAAATCTTGGAACAAAGAAAGTAACTTTGGTCCTTCATTTACATAAGTATTGGCATCCTAACATAGCAGGGAAACAAGACAAAAGCCGGAGGCTCCATATTGGAACTTGCGGTTCTTCGTTAATGCGGTATGACTATCAGCACTTCTCGCACTGGCCATATCCGAGGTTGAGGTCAGGGGATGGAAGCTGTAACTATGATTTCCTGAATCTCAACAAAATCTGTAACTGAGCCTTAAATTTTTTTGCCTAAAAACTTGCATATCTCCGCGAAAGCCATTATCTTTGCAGCATCAACACATCCCTATTCGCGCCATGATTACCATTTGTAATCGTATTATATCGCTAATAATCAACGAATTAGGGGGGGGGTATCGCGGCGAGGTTAACTCGTTGTAACAGCCTCCCTTACGTCCTTTTTCTGTGCCTGTTGGGCACAATTACCTTCATTTCGTGCGATAATTCTCTGACCGAGGCCGACGTTTTTTCGTTGTTCCCGGATGGGGGTGTTGTGTGGGTATGGTAATCGAATAGTTAGTTTAGAATAATAAATACATTTAATTATACAATTATGAAATCTATCAGATTATTTGCTACAATCGTAGCGCTTATGGCCTGCACACTACTTCGTGCTGAGGTTCTGACTGGCTCATGTGGATCGAGCCTCACCTACACGCTCAATACTGAGAGCGGTTTGTTGAAGATTGAGGGAAGCGGAGCAATGACAGATTATAAATTCAATTCCCCATCGCCGTGGTATGAATCCCGAGATTATATCCTTACCCTAGATCTCCCCACTGGTTTAACTCACATTGGAAACTATGCCTTCGACTACTGTTCCGGCCTTACCACCGTCACCATCCCCAATAGTGTCACAAGCATTGGAGACTATGCCTTCGACTACTGTATTTAGAAGCCGAGAATAACGAGAAATAATTAGGAATAAGGAGAGTTAATGTATTGATATTCAATAGGAATTAGATTTTAACACTTTCTCATACGAGATTTGGTAGTTCCGTAATTTCCGCGTATTTTTGCAACGT
>JAZUEP010000123.1:0-11612 GCA_045640225.1 Bacteroidales bacterium
CGGGGCTGTCGTAGTGCAAGATGCGGTAACCGCTCTGCCTGAGGTTCTGATGAGCCAGCAGATCCTCCACTACCCCACGGTTCTCCACCTCGGCCAGGCCGATGAGCGAGGCCTCGTGCCGACTGCTGCCGTCGGCGCCCAGTTCGCTCAACACGCGGCTGATGTTGGCTATCTTGAGGGTGTATTTCTTCTGATCCCAGGCATACTGTCCGTCGGGGAGGAAATCCTCGTCGTTCACCTTTGGGTCATCGGTCGTATCATAGAGGTTCTCTACGTTGTAGAAGCCCACGCCGTAGGTCCTGACCCCGCCCTCAGTGGTAGGGGCCGATGTCTGTGCCTCGTTGCTCTTCAAGGCCAGTTCTTCGCCCGAGCTGGGGCGTTCCTGCAGGCAGGTCCATGCCAGGGCAGCCAGCAGCAGCAGGCCCAGGTAGAGCAGTCTCTTGGGGTTCTGCTGCCCCTTCGTTTCTTTATTCGACTTCCTGTTCATTGTTTTGCGTTGATCGTATATGCTCATTCAGAGCATGGAATAATGGTGCAAAGATAGTCATTATTTTCGAAAGTCGGTCATTTTGGGGTTATTTTTTCCGAAAAAAGGACAAAAATAGAAACATCGCAAAGATTTTCGCCACATTTTTACACCATATTAAAAAATAATAATTATCTTTGCGGCAACTTTTTTCGATTTTTTTATTACCAAGTATAACTAATACAAAACAAGTAGAAGAACTATGAAGAAGTTTGTTCTGGTCGCAATGGCCGCTTTGATGTTCGTAATGAATTCTTGTGTCACCTACACTGCCAACGGTACCCTCATCGGCACCGGAGCCGGTGCTGCCCTCGGTGCAGGTATCGGTGCGCTCATCGGCAAGGGTAAGGGTGCTGCCATCGGCTCTGCCATCGGTGGAGCTGTAGGTGCCGGCACGGGTGCACTCATCGGCCGTCACATGGACAAGAAGAAGGCTGCCCTCGAGGCTGAGCTCGCCAATCAGGCTGCCGTCGAGACCATCACCGACGCCAACGGTCTCACCGCCATCAAGGTCACCTTCGATGCCGACATGACCTTCGCTACCGGCAAGGCCAACCTCTCGGGCACCGCCAAGACCGCCCTGGCTAAGTTCGCCGCCCAGATGTCGACTGAAGATATGATCAACACCAACATCCAGATCAAGGGCCACACCGACAATACCGGTTCGGCTGCCGTCAACGAGAAGCTCTCCCTGCAGCGTGCCGAGGCCGTCGGTACCGTGCTCAAGGGCAAGAACATCGCTGCCCAGCGTATCGTCGAGGTAGGTTGCTCATACAATGAGCCAATTGCTGACAATGGCACCGCCGCCGGTCGCAAGCAGAACCGCCGCGTCGAGGTTTATGTCCTCGCCTCGCAGGCCATGATCGATCAGTACTCTCAGGCCAACAGCGGTCTCTGATCCCCTGCCCTATTACCCTTTCCGGTCAATAAAAATAATCCAATCAACCGCCTCAAGCGTAGTTGATTGGATTATTCTTTTCTTCTTTTCGTAAACCGAAAACCTTAATGACAATCGTGACAAGATGACAAGATGACAACGTCCGATTATCCCACGTCGAACAGCGAGCCGCCGATAAACTCTCTCAGCAGCGAGGTGCGTGGTATCTGGTTCGGGTCGATCGCAGTGAACCACGAGAGGAACTCCTTGAGCAGCTTGACGGTCGAATACTCAGCCGAATCCTCAGGTACCTCACTCAGCACCTCCAGCGCCTTCGTCTTCAGGGCAGCCAGCTCGTAGAGCATCGTCGTGTCGAAGACGGCATCAGCCTCGTTCTTGAACGGCAGGATCCACTTCTCCTCGCCCTTGCGCACACCCTCCCACAGGCCGATCGTCTGCTGAGCCGAGAGGCCACGCGTCTGGAAGTCACGGCTGATGCGGCGCAGCAGGCGGTTCACCGAGGTCGGAATCCAGTGCTCGCCGTCCATCGACACAGGCGTCATCGGAGCCGCAAAGATCTTGAACTTACGCTCAGCAGCCACCTGCTGCGTCAGCATGGGGTTGAGCGCATGGATGCCCTCGATCACCAGTATCATGTCGTCAGTCAAGGTCAGCTCCTCGCCCGGGCGGTACTCGCGCTTGCCGCTCGCGAAGTTATAGAAAGGCAGGTGAACCGTCCGACCCTCCACGAGGTTCTGCAGGTCGGCATTGAACTGCTCCAAGTCCATCGAGTAGATGCTCTCGTAGTCCTTCTTGCCGTTCTCGTCGAGCGGAGTCTTGTCGCGATCCACGAACCAGTTGTCGGTCGAGAGCGCCACCGGATGCCTGCGGCAGGCCATCAGCTGGATGCACAGACGCTTGCTCGTCGATGTCTTGCCGCTCGACGAAGGGCCAGCCAGCAGCACCAGCTTCACCTCCGGACGCTGTGCAATCTCGTCAGCAATAGCAGCAATCTGTCGCTCCTGTACCGCCTCACTTACCAGGATGAGGTCCGAAGCGTGACCCGCCTCGATGTATTCGTTGATGTATGGGATAGTCTGCAGGCGTTTCTCTTCGATCGCGCAGAAGTCATGCAGTGTGTAAGCTTCGTTCATGGGATAGTATTAGTAATGAGTAGTAATTAAAGGTAAAAAAACTTCGCCAAAGATAGGCATTTTTCAGATACTATCGCCACTTTTGCCCCAAAAAGTGCATCCCAACACTCATTTTTTGCCCTGAGGTGCTCATTTCTCAATTTTTTTCCTTATTTTTGTGCCCGATTTTATCAGTTAATTGTTAATTATCAATTATGAATTATCAATTATGAATTCTGGATTATCAATTCTAACCCTACTCGGCTGCATCGCCCTCTGCCTCTACGGCATGATGGTCATGAGTCAAGGCATACTCAAGCTCGCCGGATCACAGATGCGAGCCAGCCTCCGCGGCATCACCAACCATAGCCTCCACAGCCTTCTGACCGGCACGTGGATCACCGCCATCATCCAGTCATCATCGGCCATGACCCTCATGGCTGTCGGCCTCGCCAATACCGGCATGATCACCCTCAGCCAGAGTATCGCCCTCACCATGGGCGCCAACGTCGGTACGACCCTCACCGGCTGGCTGCTTGCCCTCTTCGGCTATGTCATCGATGTCAGGCATCTCGCCATCCCCCTCATCGTCCTGGCCCTCCCCTTCTACTACGCCGGACGCCTCAGGCTCAAGTCGTGGGGCGAGATCCTGATGGGCATCTCGATGTTCGTGCTCGGCTTCACTCTCTTCGTCGAGCTCATGCCCGCCGCCGCTGACCTGCCCGAAGCCGCCGCCACCCTCCGGTTGCTCACCTCATGGGGCTTCGGCAGCGTCCTGCTCTTCGTCCTCATCGGCCTCTGCCTCACCTTCCTCTTCCGATCGTCAGCCGCCACGATCCTCATCGCCATGGGGCTCCTCGTAGGCGAATGGCTCGAACTGCCCATGGCCGCCGCCCTCGTCATCGGCGACAACCTCGGCACCACGCTCACCGCCCTGCTCGGAGCTCGTCGGGCCAATGTAGCAGCGCGTCGTGCAGCCTATAGTCACCTCTTTTTCAACCTCTTCGGCGCCATTCTCTCCACGCTCCTCATCTACCCCATCAGCGAACTGCTCTGGCTCATCACCACGCTCGGCACGGGCCTCCCCACCCCCGGCTCACTGGCCGTCGCCATCGCCCTGTTCCATACCTGCTTCAACCTCGTTTCGGCCCTGCTGCTCCTCCCCTTCCTGCCGCAGTTCAAGCGCCTCCTGATGCGCGTTATCCCTATCAGTGAGGGCGACGAAGACGAGTTCCACCTCCACTTCATTCAGGGCGGCATGCTCAGCACCGCCGAGCTCTCGATCGAAGAGGCACGCAAGGAGACCGCCCACTTCGGCATCCGCTGCCAGAAGATGTTCGAGCTCACCATCCAGTTCCTCCACATGGCACCCGAGAACCCCAACTACAGCCACACCTTCTCGCGCATCGAGAAGTACGAGAAGATCACCGACCGCCTCGAAGTCGAAATCGTGCGTTACCTCAACAACATCGACAAGTCGACCCTCTCCGGCCACATGGCTGCCCGAGTCCGAGCCCTGCTCAAGGAGGTCGACGAACTCGAATCGATCGGCGATGCCTGCTACAAAATGGCACGCTCCGTCGTCCGCAAGAACGAGCACAAGGTCAAGCTTATCCCCATGCAGCAGCAGAACATCGGCCGTATGCTCGACCTCACCCAGCAGTTCATCCGTCAGATGGTCGCCGCCCTACAGAAACCCGAGCTCGCCAACGTCGACATGCAGCGTGCCTACAACCAGGAGGACGCCATCAACGCCCTGCGTGCCCAGTACCGCGAGCAGAACATCGGCAGCGTCCAGGCTGGCCATTACACCTATCAGGCCGGCATCCTCTACATGGACTTCATCAATGGCTGCGAGAAGCTCAGCGACTACGTGATGAACGTCCTCGAAGCCCACGACGAGCAGAGCCATTACACCGACGGCAACCCCTCCTGAACGCCCTCAGTTCGCCCATCTTGCCCGCCAAAAACCGACCATACACCCCCTGACTCCACTTTTTTGAAAGATTTTCACCCAAAAATTTGGAATATCAGATAATTTTCGCTATCTTTGCGCCCGCAATTGTAGAGAAATGCTTTTTGCCCCATGGTGTAATGATCAATTGTAGGTTAGCTACATTACACCATGATTCAAAAGAATACTTTTTTGCCCCATGGTGTAATGGTAGCACACCAGATTTTGGTTCTGTTTGACTGAGTCCGAGTCTCGGTGGGGCAACAGGGTCTGCAATCGAGTAAAATCGATTGCAAACCTTTTTAATGTTATAATGCTGAGGAATACCAGTTTAGCCGTTTTGCGGCATCTAAACTGAAATTTCAAAATAGCATCGAAATTACATGAAATTACAATTATGTGACAGAAATTACAACAATTTCTAAATTTTTCTGTCACGGGCCAATACGAATCCCGTCCTATTTGTGATATTGTAAGCAGCCACATGGCTCGACGCACCTTCATCGGTGTTGCTTATCGTCTAACTCACGATCCAAATCTCATCGGCAAGATGACCGGCCATGTAGAGGGTAGCCAAGCCTTCAACCGCTATCGTAAGATTGAGGATGATGATTTGCGGAGTGTGACCAATCTGTTATAGTGTCGATTTCGTTTAGTATTATTGATGCTCAATTCGAAATCAAGGGGGGAGTGCGAAACACCCTCCCCTTAGTAGATTCTTGAGATGATTAATCAAGGCTTACATCAAGGACGGTCATATTTTTGAAAATTTCTTGTCCGCCTACCTTCTTTAAAGCAATTGGCAGTTTTTTATGTGATTGATCGACCAGGAACTATTAATCATCATATGCGGACAGTGTGTAGCAAGGGATCTACACAGAGATGAACATACGATAATGAAACCAATGATAATATCGATTTGAGGCATTAATCTTTGTCATTGTCGAATAATGATGCAATCATACCTAGCACCGTGATAAGCAACGTGAAAGCTACCCACAGCAATCCGCCACAAACTAATACTGCAATAGCAGCAACGATAAAACCAAATAAGAATGTCAACATAAATCACATTTTTTAACGACTATATATACTTCTTTCAAATATTGTTTCAGCTATTTCTTCGCCCAGATTCAATCTAATAGCACTGATGATATCGGTTAGAAACTGTTCCGTGCTGACATTCTGGTAGAATACTCGATTAATAGGAGCATCAGAGCCAAAAAGGATTCTTTCGGACAAACCAGAATCTACGAGCTTTACTATGTCCGAGATGGGCATAAACGCAATATCTGCAAAGACGTTCGGACAAGAATGAAGTACGTCAATAGTTTCGTCTATTGGGCGTCCATGTGCCAAAACAAAAGTCAGGTCACCATTCGTTTGGATGATTGACTTGAACAATCCAGCATGGCAAGAATCGTCATTCCCCGTATGAAGCAAGACTGGTACAGACAGTTTTCGTGCCACATTTATGGCTTTGTCAAGCAACTTCTTGTTATGAGACCATTCCGGGTGTGCTTCGAAATGCAGTTTTACCCCTTGCCATTCTATCTTGCTGTGCAACATATAGGGCAAGGGATATCGTTTCTTCAACATTCTTGGGGTGAGCCACAGCAAAGGATGAACGCGGTCACCTCCAAACCTAATCATTTCTCGCAATTCTCTACATACGTTTTTGTAGATTTCGGCGCAAGTTGATGTGGAGGCAACAGCCATTCCATTGATTCCTGCTGCCATTTCGGAATTCCAGACTTCCTTTGGAGAATGGAATCCATCGCTGAACCATCCGACATGAACATGATTGTCTATTATCATTTGTTAGTATCCTCTTTGTCTATCCTCGTTTTTTGTTCCTCTATGGCAATTTGATAGTTATTGACAATGGCGCCAGTCACAAGATTGAGCAACAGGAATGCCGACAATACGAACCAAGAGACATGATAAATGGTTATTACAGTTGGGTTCAACTTTAATACTCCACATTCGCTCGCTGTAATATGATTATAGCGAATGTCTGTCCAATCATCGCCAGTCAATTCTCTGAACAAGGAGAACATGGCTTCGCCCAAAGTTCCGTAAGGGTCTTTGCTAGAGCCAACAGTTTCGACATATTGCTCATATTGAGCCAATCTCTCTCCATTTAATGTATCAGGATTTGGCAACCGGAAGATACCAACCCCGATGATGGCATAAAGATAGATAAATACGAGGAAAAGAATCACATTATAGAACATGGCAGACATTGATTTCACCAATACTGTCACAATGAGTTTAATCTCCTTTGAGGCTCGTAGCAATCGTAATACCCTGAATACTCGTAGCACACGAAGCGAAGTCATGGCAGCACCATTGGCTATCATGGTTTCCGGTAGGTACCCGATAATGACAAGCGAAAGGTCAAACAGATTCCAGCCATCAGTGAAGAATGATTTGATTGAGTCTGCTGCGATGAAGCGAATGATAATCTCAGCTGTAAAAACAGCCAAGATTACACTCTGTATCATCTTTATGATTGGGCTATCAATATATGTTTCAACGCCAATAAGAATCGAATTAACAATAATAATGGTGGTAATTGATAGCTCAAACACATGATTGTTAGCCAATGTCTTTGTCCTTTCCTTCAATGTCCACATTGGTTCCATTTCCTATCTTACGAAGAAGTATATACGTTCTTTATTCTTTGTCTTTCTCGTAAATCTCTGATATTATCAACATACAGTCTGCTCAAGATGGAGATCAAGAATTGTCTGTTATGCTTTCGATGAATTTTTCCTGTCCGCCCATCAAGTATTTGACACCTTCGATAATGCCAAGCAAACCGGGGATCCATGTCCAATAGAATATCAGATAGATGATACCATATTTCATTTTGCCCACATAGAATTTATGAGCACCGAAAGAACCCAACAATATGGCCAGAATTGCTGCAATCAGATAATTCTTGTCCGAGACCTTATTCATATTATCCTCTTTCTTCTCCACCTTTTCTGCTGACTGAGTGGGTTGAGACGATAGGGATTCTGAACGAGACCCTGGCTTTTCTATTTCCTTTTCGCTCTTCTTTTTCTCTAATAGGGAATAAAGATAATCTATCTCTTGCTTAGGAAGCCAATATTTCTTTTGCTCAGCATAAGGAAAGAACTCCATCCATTCATCCGTCTCATAGAGACTATCTGCTTCATCAAAGAGTTCTGCAAAACTTATACTATTTGAGCGTCCTGTTTGACGTAACCGATAACCTAATGATTCTTCAAATCCTTTTGGATCTCGAGCTAGTGCAAGCTCTTCTGCAGCCTCCTCGTCGCCCTGGGAAATCCTATGTATCAAATCTGCACCCAATATAGGTTCATTAACCAGGCAGAAGTGATATACTTCCTCTCTTGATACTCGAATGTGAGGAGGCATCATACCTTTAGGCTGTAGCCCCGTCTGAACAAATTTACTCTCCTTCTCTGGAAGTTCAGGAAGTATGAGTTCTGGAGCTGCCAAATAATTCTTATACGACCATTGTTTGTCTTCCTGAAGTGTGGCAATACTGATTATTCTTGTATGGAATTCAAGCGCTTTATCTTCGTGACGCAAGGACATTGGTTCTAATTCTTGGAGCCACTTTATTTGTTGAAGAATATCCGCTTCTGTCCATTCTTCGTAGGTTTCTTTCTTCGCCATAATATGATGATTTAAGATATTTCTGTATTAGACTATAATAACCCCTTCTCTCTGTATTCTTCAACAAGTCTCTTGTTCAAGAATGCAACATCGCAGAAATGATGGTTCACCGCATACATATCACCACCACTCTCATTGTAATTGCGAACAAGGCAACGAGCACAATAATCCCTTGCCTCACATTCAATGCACTGAGGGAATGATGCTTGTGTTACCTTACGTAGTTCTTTTACCCTCTCGCTATTCTCCCAAATATCCTGCAATGATTGCTTATATACGTTGCCCAGTACATAGTCTTGCCATCCCGCACAAGGATAAACATCGCCATTAGCGGTGATGCAGCAGTTATCATAGCCTACACCACATACAGGCTGTTTCTTAAAGCGTTCAAGGTCGAATTTGATTTCATCAGATATAGGTAACTGCTGAAGGGTGCTTTCCCTGTACTGAACATCATGCTCTATAATATCCCGAAGCAATTCTTCTGTTTCTTCTAATGACAAACGGTTCGCCAAATTTTCTGTATCAAGATCCGAGCGAGCCATCATTATATAGTCCGTCTGAGCCTTAATCTTCAATGACTTGGCATATTCCAATACCTTGTCATACCCCTTACGGTTAGCCTTCATAACAGGGCAGCTTATTTGCACAGGAATATCTGCCGCAACAAGTTTCTCTATTGCCGCCTTCGACTTCTCGAATGAGCCTTTTACCGTTGTTATGAAGTCATGAATCTCAGGATCCATAGAATACAGAGAAACCTGAATAAGCGAGAGATTAACTTTCTTCAGTCTCTCAATCTGTTCGTCTTTTAGCGAGATGAGGTTTGATAGAATTGTTATTTTCAAATCTTTCTCACGACAATACTCTGCTATTTCAATAATGTCTTTATGCAGGAAGGCCTCGCCCCCAGATAGGGTAACATGGATACCACCCATCGCGGCAAACTCATCAAGAATGCTCTTGACCTTTGTTGTCGGCATATCGAAACCTTTATTCTTCTTGTCATTTGGAATATAGCAATGAATGCAACGCTCGTTGCAACGACTGGAAAGTTCAAACTGAAGAGAAGAAATCAACGGTCGTCCTTGTACTTCTTCAAGAAAGAAGTCCTGAGTATTCTCAGATACTTTCTCTATTGTGGGTTGATAATAGCTTTCTGTAAGGGTTTTAGGATTGTCTATCGCATAGGTGAAATCATCATCTTTGGCGTCCAGTTCCTCTGGCGTTTCGCCTATAACTATGAATTTATCCCCTGCAAGACTATTGGCAAACTCCATAAAGTCTTTCTTTAATGTCTGGAAATCAACATTATCGTAGATGGTCAGTAAATGAGAAACTATATCATTTATACTTTGGGGTTCACGTGTTATCTCACGAAGAATATCCGCACCAAACTCGTCATAACACCTATCATGACGAGTCAATTGGTTAGTTATATATCCGTAACGTTTTGTTGTACGAATAAACGTGTTTTTGCTTTGTCGAATAATCATTTTTTCACTTTTCTCCATATTCTGGCAGTCTCTATATTTTTATTCGGTTCTATCCCAGAAGCTTCAGTTCGGACATAAATATCTAACGTTTCCCCTTGCAAGGATATTAGTTCAATATACAATGGATCATCTTCTGATGACACGGACTTCCTTATCATATCACCATCTAATATAAATAGGCTATCGTCATAAGTACTAGCATCTCCGTCTATTATCATTCTGCATGAATTGACTTGAGCTATAATTTTAAGTTTTTGCATTTTTATTTTGATTTAAATGGATTCAACAAGGAGGACGGAGCATTTGCTCCAATCCTCCAAATTTTTACACATGATTACTTGGTTGCCTCACAATAACGGCATGCACTTTGAGGGTTGCCAGCGCCAGCGTCAATATCATGGCCCCATCCTGCCCTATATGCAGGGCAACCAGCAGCATAAGAACCTGTAGGAAGGTTCTTTGCAATCATCTGCGCTTTCTGATACTTCTTCATATTGATTAAGTATTTTTGGGTTTTGTCTTCATCCTATCGAGCGACTCGACTTTCTCTATTACCTACTTCCTTCAAAGCGATTCGGCATTCTCTTTATATTATTATGAGATGCTTTCGCTCTTTAGATAAGAAGGCCAATAAGTCCCCGAGGATGTGATACAAACAATTGCTGCAGATTAACACCATCTGGTGCACAGATAGCAATGATAACCTTCATATATTAACTTTTTTCTCCCGACGGTTCCAACCGGAATGTTTTACATGAATGAGATTTGGCCTACCTATATAATAATATAATGTACGCACATAGGCATACGAAAAAGCGCGGAACCCTCATTGTTGCTTGTTCCGCTTTTGAGGCCTTCGAACTTGCCCGATTTCCGAAACAAGCAACGAAGACCCCACGCCGTACGACGGAATACACACAGTACCTCCCTTCTTCAAGAACGGAAAATCAACCCCATACAATGAGGTCGTCAGGTATTGCGGATATATATCATACCCATGAGCATCTATCGTTGCAAGGTTTTTGGAAATCTGTTTGAAGTGTTCGAAGTTTCAAAAGCCAAAACCAAGCGTCAATAAACGCTTTACCAATATGTCTGCCCTCCCATCCGGATCCGTCCTAAAGGAACTAGAAACGGCGTGGTCGGACGGTGCAAAGATACATATTTTTATTCAAACATGAGCAAAAAAACTGCCAAAATATGCACTCTGACTATCATTTTTCGCATTTAATCATCAAAAATGCTTTCAACACTCCATTTTTCAGTAGAGAAATATGCAAAATTGATTACCTCCCTGCTTGACAAAGTCAAATAAAAACAGGACTAAACAAGTCAAGTAAGGCTTACCTGAGTTAAGACATAGATGCAGTCTCCTCCAAAAATTAGAAAGACCTACGATTAGCGCCTGAAGCCACGGCTCATGGAAATCTTGCTCCTGTACCCGGCTTTGTGAAGGCTGAGCGCGTGTAGGAAGCAACGTTTGCTATAGTCAAGCAAATCTTCGTCCTTACGTCTGCCGTCCCAACGAAGATCATTGTCGCTGCTGCCGCCACCACCGCCACCTGTGATAAGTTGGCGTGGATCACCTCCGATCAGGAATATAAGAGAAAGATCCATGAGCTGGTCTTTGATTTATTCCAGTTCATGAGGGATGAATCTTTCCTGTATTATTAATAAACCTTTAGAAACTTGATGTTAGCTTTCGTTTTGTGTAATTCTGTGTAGTTTTTTTTAGTCATGAGAGCACGAATGATGTTGATTGAATGACAATGTTACATGACGGTGTGAAGATTGTAATGAAAAATAAGTAAAAGGAAAAGGTCAAATGAAATAAATCCGTCCTTTCGTAAGTTTTCTGTGGAAAAATTTTGAAATACGCGAATAATGTGCTATGTCAGTTCTGTACGTACACAACCCAATACCGAGGCTTAGGCTCCGGCGTGATGCGTGC
>JAZUEP010000124.1:0-6055 GCA_045640225.1 Bacteroidales bacterium
CACCCCGTCCAAGTTCCCCAAAATACATTTTTGGGCTCAAATATTTGGCCATCTCGCCATTTTGCATTATCTTTGCACCCCGTAACCCTTCAAACTATCATCATCCCACTATGACACGCGAAGCCAAAGTACTCGCCTATCTGACTGACCATCAGATACCCTATACCAATTATAATCACCCCGAAGGCAAGACCATCGACGAGGCCAAACGATGGTGGAAGGACGATGGCTCCGTCCATTGCAAGAACCTCTTCTTTCGCAACCATAAGGGCAACAAGCACTATCTGGTCTGCTTCGATTGCGACCACGACCTCGACATCCACGACCTCGAACAGCGCCTCAAGGCGTCGCTCCAGGCCCAGGGTCTTCCCTCGTGCGGCAAGCTGTCGTTCGCCTCGCCCGAACGCATGATGCGCTACCTCGGTCTCGAGCCAGGCAGCGTGTCGCCTTTCGGTCTGATCAACGACGAGGAGCACCACGTCCACCTCTTCCTCGACCGTAACCTCCGCCAGGCCACGACCCTCTCGTTCCATCCCAACGACTGCCGTGGCACAGTCGTCCTCTCCCTCGACGCCTTCGAGCGCTATCTCTCCGAAGTCGGCAACGAATACGAGTACATCGACCTTTATTGACACACATGCAAAAACTTCTCCCGTATAGCCATTTCGCCCCATGTAGCGCCCGCCCCTTTGTCCCGTATAGCCCCTGCTCCCTTTGTTCCGTATAGCGCCCGCCCCTTTGTCCCGTGTAGCGCAATACATTGCGCTACCTTCCCCCTCTCCGTCCAGCGCTATTCCATAGCTCGTCCATCCATAACTCTTGCAACATGACCCCTCCCTCGAAAACAGCCGCGCAGAGATAATGGCCGAGCATAATGTGCCCTACGCCAAGGCTGACAACGACAGCCCGGTTTGATGCGCTGCTTTAAGGCCTGGTTTGCCGGTGATGTTTCCACCGTCTCCCACATTCTCTCTGCTTCCTCGCTCCGCGTAGCGCAGTTTTCCGCGTAGATTTGCGCTACGCATTCCGCGGAAGAGCTATCCGGAACAAAAGTGCTCTTCCTCGCGGCGGTTAGCGCAGTTTTTCGCGCAAAATTGCGCTACGTATTTCGCGGAGGAGCACTTCGGAAGCAAAATACTCTTCCCCGTTCCGAGGAAGAGTAATCCGGAAGAAAAATGGTCTTCCTCGCTGCGAGTAGGCGCAATCCGGATGCAAAATGCGCTTCCACGGAGCGAGGAAGTATTTTGACCGTAAAAAATGAAGGGCTTCAACTGTTTGTTGATGGCTTGGGCTACATTCTTCTTGCCGGCATCGCTGATCATTTCGAATAAATGAGAACAGTAACAATAAAAGGCATCCCGTAGCTAATTGTGCAGGGATGCCTTTGTGTGATTGAATGTGAAGAAACGAGATTCTGCCAGAGGGGCTTACTTGACCAGTTCGACGCGGCCATTGCGGATCTGGAGACCCTTGCCTTGGGTGCGACGGCCCTGGAGGTCGAGGATGTCAGAGACATTGGCCTTGTAGACAGGGAGACCAGCGCTGGTGACTTCGCCCTCGGTGAGCGAGAACTCGATGTCGGCCGTGATGTCGATGCCATCGACTACGAAACCATGGAAACCGTAATCGATCATGATCTGTGAGGTGCCATAGACGGTGCCACGGACGTCGAATACCTCATTGTCCTCCCACGACTCGATGCCATAGAGGGTGACGCTATTGCCATTGCACTCGCAGGTGCCGCTATAGCCAGCCCAGCTGCCGATCGAGAAGTGCTTGCCCAGGTTGGCATAGAAGCCCTTGAATGCTACCGAGCCATACTCGCCTACCTCGACGGTCTCGGCACCTTCGAAGGTGAGGACGATGCCCTCAAGATCGGTGACGTAATTGACGTCAGATGGATGGAGCGAGGTGGTGATGTCGAAGGTGATGATCTTCTCGATGGTTACCTTGGCCTGGGTAGCGATGTTGCCGTGGCTGGAACCGTCCTCGAGGAGGAAGAAGAACGAATCCTCTGGGATGTCGATGGTATAGGTGCCTGGCTCGCTGATGGTCCAGGTGAAGGCGCCTGCGGAATAGACTTCGCCATAGCCGGCATAGTTGCTACGCTCGGCCAGGACGGTGCCCACGAGCTGTGAAGCCTCGTCGTAGACATTGTAGGCACGGTCGAAATCGATGCTTTCCATATCGAATGGCCACCAGTCGGACGAATAGAACTTGACCTGACCATTAGAGAGAGGAGCGTCGGCCACGGTGATTTCCTGATCGCCGGCATTGGCGGCAAGGATGGTGCCCATGCAGAGGGCGAGAGAGAGTAGAGTCTTCTTCATAGAGTGTGATAAAATGTAATGATTTGTTGACTAATTGGGCACAAAAATACGGATATTCGGAGAAAAAAGCAAATGTTTGGATAGAAATGTGCGAGATTTTTTGCTTTTTTACCCGTTTTGGGTTAACTTTGCGGCTCTAATCATCAATAAAAGACCAAAAAACTGCCCCATGAACAGAATAAAAACAGCTATGCTGATGGCCCTTGGAACCCTGATGGGCCAGGCTCAGACCTTCGACCTGCGTTGCCCGATGACGGCCGAGGTACACAACCTGATGGAACATGATCTGCATCGGAACGAGGCCACGACGGAACGTACCCTTCGCGCACCCCAGCATACGGCCGAGGTGACGGATCAGCAACAATATACATCGTTCCAGATAAGCTTCTACGACGGGGCGAAGTTCGAGATGGAAGGCGGAGCGTTCACGACCTACAAGACCACGGTGACATGGTACGACGACGGATCGGTAGCGCTTGACAACCTCTTCAACCTACGCACACACAATGGCGACGGCGACCAGGAGCAGACCTTGTGGGGATACTATGACGAATCGACGCGACGGATAGTGATACCGACATCGATGGACCATCTGGTGCAGGTAGGACTGCTGTACGGTGCGCTGGACGGTTACCTGCTAGGTGGAACGGTGGACGCACAGATGGCCTTCTATGCTCAGGATGCCTACGAGCTGGAGGTGAGCGAGGACGGACTGTCCATCAGCACCCTGCAACACGCCCTGATATTGGAGGAATACAACGACGAGCTGTCGACCCATACGTGCATCAAACAAATTAAGATGTTTCGCCCGTGCGAGGGCGCGAAACTGGAGGCGATGTACGACGAGGAGGTGCGCTTCGGCCACGCCTCGTTCCCGGACGAACAGCTGACGCGCGACCTGTACATCGTGAACGTAGGCACCGAGAGCCTGAACTACACGGCCACGCTGGAAGGCGAGGATGCCGAGGCGGGCGTCTTCGGACTGTCGCCAACGACAGGCACGATGCGGTCGATGATCATGCGCAAGCTGAAGCTGACCTACCATCCGACCGTGGAAGGCGAGCACGAGGCAAGGCTGGTGGTGACCTCGGACGGAGGCGACGCCACGGCTACGGTAAAGGCTGAATGTCAGGACTATCCGGACTATAACCTGATTGTAGAAGAGGGCGACATAGCGTTCCGTACGGGCGTGGACTTCCCCTTCGTAATAGCGTTGAGCGAAGGCGACTTCGTGGCACAGAGTACGGCCCGCACGGAAGTGGGCGAATCGTGGCTGGAGGCCAACGTGGAGGTGCCAGAGGGAATGATAGGCATCGTACGATGGGCGGGACGCACGTATAGCGACTTCTACATGGGCAGCAAGGCCACGGTGACGATGGACGACGGCAAGCGCCTGTTCGAATCGTACATGGGACAGGAACGCATAGACGGACAGTGTCGCTTCCTGCCGGGTCATCACACGGTGACCTTCCGTTATGCGGCTCAGTACCTGCAGTTCATGACGGAATATGACCGGATGGAGATTGAAAGCATCGGCCTGGAGCTGCTGCCTATCGTGGAGGACAATGCCTGGGTGCCGTACGGACAGGAGGTGGGCTTCGGCAACTTTGTGGAAGGGCAGAAGCCTCAGACGTTGAGCGTCAGGCTGCAGAACCTGGGCGAGAACGCCCTGAAGGTGACCGGCATAGAACAGACCGAACACTTTGCGGCCCGTTGGATAGAGGACGAGAACGTAGGCACGCTGGACACGATGTATGTAGACGTGACCTTCGACCTGCCATCGGCCGGACGCTACGAGGATATACTGACCTTGCACACCACGGCAGGCGACTTCGACCTGCACTGTTCGGCCCTGGTGCGCGTGGTTCCTGACTACAGCCAGATCATGGCCGAGGATACGGACCGGAACGTGGAGGTGCGATGGACGTACAGCACGCAATATCCGTTCGTGATAGACGAGGAGACGAGGGAGGCCGTGAACTCGAACGCCCGCGAGCTGGATACGGTGGCCAACACGTCGTGGATGGAGGCATCGTTCGACATTCCGGAAGGCAAGATAGGCATCGTATCGTGGGATGCATCGCTCGACATCGAGGATGCCAACGACGAGGGTTACTATCATGACTATGGCATGGTGTTCATCGCGCATCCGTTGCGCCAGTTCGGCATCATCGACATCGGACAGGGTGACCTGAGTTCGGAGGGCTGCTATGGCCGATGGGATGACGTGGACGTGGCCACTGCCGAATTCTACACGACGGGCGAGAACTGGATCCGCTGGTCGCTGTCGCACTTCGGTGACTCGTATTACGAGGGTACGGACGAGTTGCGCATCAGCAACCTTCGCATCGAGCTGATGGACTTTGACAACTACAGCTACAAGCTGGACAAGGACACGATTGACTTCGGACAGGCGCTGGTAGGACGTTCGAACCTGATGACCGTGGACCTGACGAGCCTGGGCGGCAAGACGCTGGAGATTGACACCGTGGAGTGCGACCTGCCGGTACGTCTGGCCCTGCTGCCACAGAAAGGCCTGGGGTACAAGATGACGACCTCGATCTACCTGTACTTCGACGCCATAGGTGAAGGCGAGTACGAGGGCGTGGTATCGATCATGACCAATGCCGGCCAGATAGACGTGCCGTACCGTGCGGTGGGCGTAGACCCGACGGGATTCGTGATGGCCGAGGACTTCGAGGACCAGATGCGATGGTTCCGCACCGATGCGGATGGCGACGGCAAGAGCTGGAACTCGCTGTACAACATCTATTCGACGATGTCGTTAGGCCACTGCCACAGCGGCGAGGACGGTCTGGGATCGAGCGGCTACTACTTCTACATGGGGGACGTGGATCCGGACGAATGGACCTATTCGCCCATGGTGGAGATTCCGGCCGAAGGTAGCTACGAACTGGAATGGTGGATGGGCGTCGACCCTGAGGACGAGAATCGCTACCAGCACCATTACGAAGTGTATGTAGGCGAGGAGATGGATCGCACGACGATGACACAAGTCTATGCCGAGGAGATAGGCCGTACGGGATGGCAGAAGCGAAACGTGGGCCTGGAGGAATGGGCCGGAAAGACGGTATGCGTGGCCTTCCGTCACCTGGACAGCAAGGGTTTGGGTATCATGAAGCTGGATGACGTGATGATACGTCCCGTACACACGAATACGATCTCTACCGTGGGTCAGGACTGTCGCACGGTGAGCGTCTACACCCTACAAGGCATCCGCACCAAGGGACTGACCAAGGGTGTGAATATGGTGAGAGGTAAGGACGTAAGGAAGGTGATAATTCATAATTGATAATTCATAATTGAAGAATGACGCGGATCAGACGGATGCGGGCAGTGAAGAAGTAACCCGTGAAATCCGTTCGATCCGCGTCATTTGCGTTCGATGGTCAGAAGGGGAAGGGAATCAGAACTCGAAATCGAGGCAGGTGCGCTGGGCGGTATAAGGACGAACCTTGCCGTCGGCAACAGCCACGTGGGCCGGATGAACGGCATAGCCCTTGAGCGCCTCGGGACTCTCGAGAATGCTGTCGAGCATGACGTCGCAATTGGATGAATCGAGGCGGCCATCGACATGGACATGAACCTCGACCAGACCGGGTACCTGGCCCACGAGGGCTTCGAGGCCCTGCTTGATGCCTTGCTTGACGGTTTCTTTCTCGGCAGCGGTAAGCTCGTCGCGGAGCTTCCAGAGTATTACGTGT
>JAZUEP010000125.1:0-2264 GCA_045640225.1 Bacteroidales bacterium
TCCTCATGCTCGGAAAGGAACGTCTCGACCTCTTGATAAGCCCCCGGACTCCGATGCCCGGCCAATAACCGCTGGCACCAGTTGCCGGGGAAGAAGATGTCTCCGGTACGCTGTACGTCGGGCAAGAGTTCAAGGGCAGGCTGGATGTATTTCACCGACTCGCCCGACCGGACTGGATGATTCAGGTTATACAGCACTTTGAGCGTCCACGGCTCAATACGCCGGTTCTCAGCAATAGCCAGCGACTGGAATACACTGTCGCGCACCGCGGCCGAAGGACTGACCGAAGGGAAGACGTACCGGAACTCCTGCCGCCTGTCAGTATTGGTGATGCGGGCCAGCTGTGCTTCGTATATTTCGTCGTATTGCTCTGGCAGACGAAATGCCAGCTCGCAGGCCAAAGTCATATAGTCACGCTCCGACAGCAAGGCCTCTTCCTGTCCAGCCCACATCGTGTACAGGTATCGGACCGTGGCCTCGCTTCTGCCCAATGAATACAGCAGGCGAAGGAGCTGTGTACGCACCGAGGGAAGCTGATGCGTGCGACTCATGGCCAACAGCTGCGCCTCGACAGGTGCTGCCATCGCTGCAGGCAACAGCTGCAGAGGTTCGTACAGGTCATTGATGATCGTGCTGGCCGTAAGCACATCGCGCTCCGTTCCGAGCCAATCCACGAGCCTCGTCGCCCATTGCTCATCGTCGAAACGGCAATGCAGGTAGTTCTCGTTCAGCGTCATCAGCAACGACTGTCGGGCGGTGGCATCATCGACCTTAGGCCAATACTCGAGCAATCCCATCAACTGTGCATCGCACATTGTGTAATAGCCATAGCCGCGGCCATCGTAATTGGGCAGAATCTGCCCGTCAACCACACGATGCTCGCACGTCTGCGGCCAATGCAGGCCTCTGCCGTAGGGGTCGCTCTCGGTAACCCGCACGCTGTCGCCATCCAGCTCGCACATCAGCGTCGGGACGCCCTTCTGGTTTACCCATACATCCGAGAAGTAGCGGACGTCCTCCGGCGTCTCGGCATCCAGAATTTCCACCAGATCCTCCCACGTGGCATTGCCATATTTGTAGGTCTGGACATAGCGCTGGATGCCTCGACGGAAGGACTCCTCCCCCATCAGCTCGACGAGCTTGCGCAACATCACCGGTGCCTTGTTGTAAATGATCTGGTTATACACCAGCCCGGCATTGCGCAGGTTGTCGAGCGGCTGGCGTATGGAGGTTCCTCCCGTCGTGCGGTCCTCGCTCATGGCGGCATTCATATACGTCTTCATCCAGTTCAGGCGATGATTGAGGCCGGGGAACAGCGGGGCCGTTATCTCTGCCGCGAAATAGTTGGCAAACACCTCCTTGGTCCATACATCGTCGAACCAGTTCATCGTCACGGCATCGCCGAACCACATGTGCGTGGTCTCATGGCTGATGAGTTCGGTGCGACGCAACACCTCGTCAGGTGTCGGATGGGCAGACAGGAAGATGGTATTATCGTTGTAGAACGTGGCGCCCGTATGCTCCATACCGCCGAACTGGAAGCCCGGCAGTATCACAAGGTCGTACTTCTGGAACGGATAGGCCACGCCCGTAAATGCCTCCTGCCACTGTAGCGCGAAGACCACCTGATGTCCGATCTCCGGCAACTGCGACAGACGCGTCACGTCGGTCTCCCTATGATACATGCCGATGCGGTGTCCGTCTTCCTCGTACGTCTCATGCTCGAAGATGCCGGCAGCAAAGGCAAAGAGATAGGTGGGCAGAGGCTCCGTCTCGGCGAAGGTGAGCAGCCCGTCAACGTCCGATTCCAGCAGCGAATTGGTTACGGCCTTCCACGACTCAGGCACACGCAACGAAAGCGTGAAGCGAGCCTTCATGTTGGGTTGCTCAATACAGGGGAAGACGGTACGGGCTCGGTCGGGCACAAAGAGCGTATAGACGTATTCGTCGCGTCTATTCAGCGACTGGGTGCCAGCCGTGAAGTCAATACTGACCTCATTCGTTCCCTGCCGCATGAAACGTGACGGAATGACGAGATGCTCGTTACAGTAACGCCATTCGCACTCCTTGCCATTGGCCATAATTGTGTGTACCGCCGAGGGCTGCCCGCTGAAGTCAAGGATGACATCCTGACGGGCGGCAAGATCGAAAGTCAGCCGCTCGCTGGCTTCGATTGCTGCATCCTTGTCCGCCGGAATGTCGAAGAAGAGCGAGTAACGGAGATTGCTGATAGTAGCCTTTCGATGCTGTGCCAGTTCCCAGCT
>JAZUEP010000126.1:0-9315 GCA_045640225.1 Bacteroidales bacterium
ATTCTTCTGCTTCTGCAAACTCCACTATGAAAAACACTGCGGAGTTTGCCAAGCGGCAGGGGCGCAAAGCCCCTAAGAGCGTCCGGTATCTTTTTTGTCTAACCGTTTGCCGGTTTAGGCCTGCAAACATAGTGACTTGTCGCCATTGCCGATCACTATACCATTGGCATCTTCCTTGCCGTCGGCAGAGAAGAGCAGATGGTCACAGGTATTGATACTGCCGTCTGTTCCCCAAGTGTAGGAGATTGAAGGAGTGTCGATTACGTCGCTTTTGTCGTCATCATTGCTGCATGCCGTAAAGGTCATGCTGAGCGCGGTGGCAGCGAGTGCTGCCGAAAGAAAACATTTTGTCTTCATTTGGTTAAAATAATAGAGTTGGTTTTGAATTATCAAGATCATCTTTTGGGTACAAATCGTTGACCGCAAAAGTATCAATTTTTCATTATTAATTATTCATTTTTAATTTAACTTAAGTCCGATGGTGAGTGAGAATGTGCGTCCTGGCTGGTATGCACGAGTTATCTGCTCAATTTCGCCATGAGGAGTTTGCTCGAACTGTTTGAACTCAACCTTCTGTGCCAGCATATCGCGTACTGAAAGTCGGAAATCCAATCTTCCGAAGCTCTTGCCGAGATTCAGGTCAAGCTGGTGGCGTGGCATCTCGTAACTGTCTGGCACACGTACATCCGTCTCTCCGCTGCCAATGCTTCTTCCTACACCGATGATACGCTTACCGATGGTGTTGTAGAGCAAAGAAGCCTTCCATCCCTTCTGCCAAGCCAGCGACGGCTTGCTGAGATCGCTGTTGTAGAAGATGCCAGCATTGACCAGATAAGGCGACTGGCCTTGCATCGGACGATCCTTCTCACGACTACCTTCAGGAAAATTTACCGACGAGTGAATCCATGCAGCATTGAGCGACAAGGAGAACGCTGGCAGATGGATAAAATCAAGTTGCTTGCGAATATCCAGTTCAACGCCATAGTTATCGGCACTCTCCGCATTCAGATATGAATAGACGAGGTCTGTGCCACCTGCCACAGTGTAAGTCCACTCAATAGGATTCTTAAAATGCTTATAGAAGAGCGAGAGGCTAATGACTTCACCAGCATTCGGATACCATTCCCACCCGAGATCTACATTATCTATATACGCTGGCTTCAGCTTGTGGTTGCCTTGCACATTCGAGGCAAGGTCGAAGTCGTAATAGACACTCGTCGAAAGTTCGCGAAACTCTGGTCGGTTGATGGTACGTCCATACGAGGCGCGTAGCTGCTGTTCTGCTGAGAGGTGACCCGTCAGATTGAGCGACGGGAAGAGGTCGTTGTAGTCATATTTTGTTGAGAGGGGAGAGTACTCCTGACGGCGAGTGTGAGAGATGAGTTCTGTGTGCGAAGACTCAAAGCGAACGCCACCATACACCTCCAATCTGCCTCCGAATGTTGGAATCAGGAGAGAAAGATAACCACTGCCTAAATTGTTACGTGCTTCGTAATTATTCGTCCAATCCACTTGTTCCAGCAGGTAAAGACCTTGTTCTCCGTAGTTCTCTTCTCTAAGCAATTGAGAAGGAACATCCAGATTGCGTAAAGACAGAGGTAGCTGTCCCGAAGGCCAAGCGTAGGTGAAGAAACGCGTGTCGTACTTTCGGCTTTTGTGTTCTCCGTATGTGCCAAGTTTCAAAGATGGTGAGATGCTACCGATAGAGAAATCACGTTTCCAGTTCACACCACCAGAAAACAGATGTTCGCCAAGATAAGAAAACTCGCGGTTGATGTCGTTGAGATTCTCGACCTCCATCTTGCCATCTTCTTGCTTTACAATTGTGTATCGGCGACGATCAGGAAGGTTTCGGTTAGCATAGCCGAGATTCCAATCCAGGACATTTCTGTCATTGATTGTGTGCTTGCCCTGCAATCCGACGTTTAGTGTCGAACGGCTTTGATAGTAATATTCTGCCTGCTCCGTATAATCGCTCTGAGCATCGAAGCCCCGGCGATAGGTATATCGGCTTTTGCCCAACTGATTGAAAATCTGTTTCAGTTCCAAGCGATGGCGGTTGTCGCTTGAAAGCCACACCAGACCCAGTATCGCTCCTACGCGTACATTATTATTATATTGATTGTCTGTAGCCTTGCGCAAGTAGTTCGAACGGTCATGGGTCACATCATAGGCACCGAAGAGGTTATTCTCTACATCGGTCAGCGTGCGGTAAGAATTGCTATAGTTGATGCTGCCGTTCAATCCTAATGTCTGTCCGCCAGCCGTGTGCCAACGTTGTGCTATACTTCCTGAGAGATTCATATCTGCCCATGGTTTTCGACTCTTCACCATCCAGTCATTATTCAATCCATTATTCTGTAGTGAGAAGCCGTTGCCTTGTGTTTTGAGTGTGGTGTGAATGCCATCACGGAGGCTTCGTTTGCCATTATCAAAACCCAGAAAATCCGTTGAAGCACCTTGGTAGTATGCTTGCTCCTTGAAGTGTGTCTGGTCATTGTAGCTGCCTCCTATATTGAGGTTCCATGAATTGCTGACTGGCACATCTTTCGTATTAACCATGATAAAACCTCCAGAGAAGTCTGCAGGATATTCAGGAGCCGCAGACTTCATTACCTTCAGGTTGTCAATCTGCGACGAAGGAATGATATCAAAAGAGAAAGCACGTTGGTCAGCTTCGCTTGAAGGTACGGCACAGCCATTCATCCACACATTATTATAACGTTGTGCAAGGCCTCGCACCATCACAAACTTCTCGTCGATAATGCTGATACCCGGAATACGACGAATCACCTCACTGGCATCCTTGTCCTGCGTGCGCTTGATCTGTTGCTCAGAGACGCTGATCATCGTGACATGAGATTGCTGCTGCTCGCGTACGAGCGCAAACTCTGTGTTGTGACGCGCTTCTCCCAGCACGGTTACATTATTCAACGTCGCATTGTCCGGGGTCAAGCCGATCTCTATATATTGTTTACTATTGGTTACCGTGACTTCCTTTGTCGTTGTCTGATAACCAATGTAACGTATTGTCAAAATGTGTTTTCCATTAGGTATAGCCAAATTAAAAAAACCATCAATATCCGTAGATATACCTTTGCCCTCAGCGTATGTGACAGAAGCTCCTAATAGCGGTTCGCCCGTCTCTGCATCTGTCACTTTACCTTCTATAATGCCTGCAAGGGCATGAACTGTACATATTAATAAAGATACCATTAAAATAAACACTCTTTTCGCCATAATTCATTACTTTCTTGTTTTTGACGCCGCAAAGATAGGGGTAAAACATTACAGATTGATTGCAATTGATATACAAAATAATTACATCCCAAAAAGTAATACTTCCGTAACATTCATATCACAAAACTGTAATCGACGTGTAATCGCCTTGTAACATATTCACGCTAACTTTGCGGCGTCAAAAAAAATAGAGTGGTTAAATCATCATCAATAAATATATATAATGTGTAAGAAAACTATCTTTCTATTGGTATCGTGTCTTGGGTTAACAATGGCGCAGGCACAGGAGTACCGACCATCGATTCACGGCACTATCCGTGGCAAGTACGAGCGTCAGTTCTCATCATCGGACAATCATGACGAGGAGGCTGCATCGACCGATGCACAGCGCTTTGAGGTCCGTAATGCACGCATCTCGGTGGATGGCCTGCTGAATGAGCATGTTAGCTATAAGGCTGAGATTGACCTGTGTGATGAAGGTGCAATCAAGATGCTCGATGCTTACGGCCGTGTGAAGCTCACCCCACAGCTGGATGTCCAGATCGGCCAGTATCGCGTGCCGTTTACCATCGACGCTCATCGCTCACCCCATCAGCAGTATTTTGCCAACCGTTCGTTCATTGCCAAGCAGGTGGGGTCGATACGCGACGTGGGTCTCTCGGTCACCTACACCATGCCTCGCAACGAAATTGGATGGGGCAACATCGTGCAAGGCGGTCTCTTCAATGGCTCAGGCCTCACGGGCCAGAAGGATTACTGGACATCATCGATCAACTTCTCGCTCAAGGAGCAGCTGCTGATGCCCCAAGGCTGGTTGCTCGAAGCCTCGATGCAGAAGGTGCGACCCGATGGCGTGACCATCATGATGTACGACGGAGCGCTGCAATGGCACAACCGCTCGTGGATCTGCGAGGCGGAATACGTCTATAAGAACTATGCACACGGTGCCTTCGATGGCGTCAATGCCCTCGATGCATTTGTCTGCTATGACCAATGGCTCAAGGACCGTCCGGCTGCCGACAAGCTGTTGCAGAAAGTCTCATATCTTGCTCGTTTCGACTACATGGGCGATAATTCCGATGGCTTCCATTATCTGGATGGCAGCAAATCCTCTGCCCCTGAGGCCGTCCTCCGCATCAACGACGCTGCCCGCAAGCGTCTCACCGCGGGCATTACCCTCAGCTTCGGCCAGAAAGCCTTCACCGCCGACCTCCGCCTCAACTACGAGAAGTATTTCTATGACGAGGGTGCCAAGATCAAGACCTCAGAGCACGACAAGGTGGTGGCCGAGCTGATGGTGAGGTTTTAGCCTATGCAACATTTCCGAAACAATAATATCACAAAACTGTAATCGGGGTGTAACTACCTTGTAATATTATCACGCTATCTTTGCGGCGTCAAAAAAGCACAATTCGTTAGATATGAACACATTTATGCAAACCCTATTCCGCAAGATGGCGGAGAATATCACGAGCTTCTGGGTGGTCGAGGAGCAACCCAAACAAGTAAGCAAGAGCTATCCTGATTATCCGGTTTCGCCATTCGGCCCTACCCGCCTGATCAGCAAAGAGACGATTGAAGATCTCATGAAATAGAAGCTGAGACAGACATACAGGCTTCACCAGGGGCATCGTAACAAGTAACAATAAGAAAAATAGTCAGAATCAACCCGTGAAACTAACCGACAAAAACTATATAGAGCGAGACATTTCGTGGATGGCATTCAATCATCGTGTACTCGAACAAGCGCAACGTGAAGAGGTGCCGTTGCTCGAACGTCTGAACTTCCTGGGCATCTACTCGAACAACCTGGACGAGTTCTTCCGTGTGCGAGTGGCAACGCTCAATCGCATCGTAGAGTATGCCGACAAGGCGAACAAAAGCATGCGTGAGAAGAGCGAGAAGACCCTCAAGATCATCAACAAACTGAACGCTAAGTACGTCAAGGAGTTTGCTGAGACCATGCGTAACGTCCGTGAGGCCTTGCTCAAAGAGAACATTCATCTGCTCAACGAGAAGGAACTGAATGACGAACAGCAGGAATTTGTGAAGCAATATTGCCTACAGCAGTTGGCCGGCAACATCTCGCCCGTCTGGCTATCTTCTGTCAAGAAGATCGACCTCTCAGCCGACGACACCATCCATCTGGTCGCAAGATTGCAGAAGTGGAGCGAAGACAAGAAGAAACCATCTAAAGACTTCGCTTTGATAGAATTACCTGTAGGACGATACGGAAGGTTCGTGCAGCTGCCATCGACAGAAGAAGAGGATTTTGATGCCGAGGGCATTGAGCACAAGACCACGCATCATTACATCATGTACCTCGATGATGTGATCCGTTGCGCCTTGCCCTACATGTTCCCAGGCTCAGACTTCAATCACTTCGAGGCATGGTCATTCAAGTTCACCAAGGATGCCGAAATGGAGATCGAATCGGATATCCGTGGCGGTATGCTCCAGAAGATTGCCAAGGGCGTGAAGAGCCGCAAGAACGGCCTGCCTGTGCGCATGATCTACGACGAACAGATGCCGAAGGAGGTACTGAAGCGACTGATGGAACACCTCGATCTCTCGTCGCTCGATACGCTGTTGCCAGCGGGCCGATACCAGAATCATAAGGATCTAATGAAGTTCCCCGACTGTGGACGCATCGATTTGAAATACCCCAAATGGTCGGCCATCACTCCTGCATGGGTGCAAGAAGTGGCCGGTCAGCAAGGATCTTTGCTCAACAAAATACGTGAGTGCGACCGCTTTATCCATGTGCCGTTTCATTCGTTCGATGCCTACATCAACCTACTGCGCGAAGCCGCTGTCAATCCGGAGGTGAAAGGGATCAAGACCACCTTGTACCGCTTGGCAAAGGATTCGAAAGTCATCGGAGCCCTGATAGCGGCTGCTCGCAATGGCAAGAAGGTGACGGTAGTGATAGAGCTGCTGGCACGCTTCGACGAAGAATCGAACATCGACTGGAGCAAGAAGATGGCTGATGCCGGCATCAACGTCATCACGGGTGTGGAGGGCTTGAAGATTCATTCGAAGATCACGCTCATCACGGCCAAAGGTGGCGATGTGGCAGTCGTCTCGACAGGCAACTTCCACGAGGGAAACGCGCGGGTCTATACCGACTTCATGCAACTGACAGCACGTAAACCGATTGTCAACGATGTGGCGCGTGTCTTCGAGTTCATCGAACACCCTTATCTTCCTGTCCGCTTCAAAGAATTGCTGGTGTCGCCTAACGACATGAAACGTCAGCTGATGGCATTGATCAATCAGGAGATCAAGAGTCACAACCAGGGATTGCCAGCCTGCATATTGGCCAAACTCAATCATGTGACAGACGAAGCCATCGTCAAGAAGATCTATGAGGCGGCTGCTGCGGGTGTGAAGGTACAACTGCTGGTTCGCGGAAATTGCTCACTCGTACCCAACCTGCCAGAGCTGAACGGCAACCTGAAGGTCAATGCCATCATCGACCGTTACTTGGAGCACTCGCGTATCCTTGTCTTTGCTAATGGCGCAGATCTGGAGCATCCGGAAATCATCGAGGAAGATGGGTCGCACAGAAACTATAAGGTATATGTGGGTTCAGCAGATTGGATGCCTCGAAATCTTGATCATCGCATTGAGGTGTATGCGCCTGTGTATGACGCAGATATCAAGCGCGAGGCGAAACTAATCGTGGAGTATGGGTTGAAGGACGAGAAAAATGGATTCAGATCGCAACAGATGCTCTTTGAACACTATGCGCATAAATGAAAAGTGCAAAACGAAAAATTAATAGTTAATCATGATACAACAATATAACCCCAATACATGCAATCTTGCCGCTATCGACATCGGTTCGAATGCTGCACGTCTGCTCATCAAGAGCGTAACCAAACTGAAGGATGGCACGCTGCAGTTTCAGAAGCAACAGTTCGTTCGTTTTCCGTTGAGATTAGGTTTGGATGTCTTCTCGCAAGGCAAGATCAGCAAGGAGCGCGAGATGCAATTCGTGCGCATGATCAAGGCCTTTCGACAACTGATGATAATATATAATGTGGTGGATTTCCGCGCCTGTGCTACCTCTGCTTTGCGCGATGCTAAGAATGGCCAGAAGATCATTCGTCGCATCAAGCACGTGACAGGCATCGACATCGAGATTATCAGCGGCGAAGAGGAAGCCCGTACAATCTACGACAATCACATCGAGAAGCTGCTGGTCTCGTCGGCCAGTGAGGAGGATGGCGGTAAGTCCTTCCTCTATGTGGATGTGGGCGGAGGTTCGACGGAAGTAAGTTTCATTACTGACGGAGAGTTAAAAGCCAGCAAGAGCTTCAATGTCGGAACATTACGTCTGTTGAGCGGCACGGTAAGCCTGGAGTCAATCAATGACATGTGCGATCAGATTTGCAACATGATTTCTGGTAAAACCGAAGTGGATATTATCGGATCGGGCGGCAACATCAATAAGCTCTACCGTCTTGTCCCTAAGAAGGCGAAGCTCAAGGATCGCATCACCTTGCCGCAACTTGTCAAGCTGTTCGGTCAGCTCTCATCGCTCACCATCGAGGAGAGAATGCAAGAGTTTGACCTGCGTCCTGATCGCGCCGACGTCATCGTACCAGCAGCACAGATCTTCATCGCCATAGCTCATGCCATCGGAGCTGAAGCTGTGCTTGTCCCCACCATCGGTTTGTCTGATGGAATCATTGGAGGCTTGGCCTCTTGCATGAGCAAGTAATTCGTAATTTGTAATTAAAAGATGGAATCCATTTTTCTTTGTTTCGTTGTTTTCCTGTTCGCCCTGGCCATCTTCGACCTGATGGTAGGTGTGAGCAACGACGCCGTCAACTTTCTCAATTCGGCCATCGGTGCCAAGGCGGCGCCATTCCGCACAGTCATCATCATTGCCGCCATCGGTGTTTTCTGTGGTGCGGCTATGAGCAACGGCATGATGGAGATAGCACGTCACGGCATCTTCCGTCCTGAGCAGTTCCTGTTCGAAGACCTGATGTGGATCTTCCTCGGTGTGATGATCACCGACATCGTGTTGCTCGATATCTTCAACTCGCTGGGAATGCCGACATCGACGACCGTCTCGATGGTCTTCGAGTTGCTCGGTGGCACCTTCATGATGGCCATCGTCAAGCTCATCAACGACACTACCGGCACGCTTGTCCTTGCTGACTTGGTCAATGGTGAGAAGGCACTCTCGGTCATCATCGGCATCTTCGTGAGTGTGGCCATCGCCTTCACATTCGGCGCGTTGGTACAATATCTCACCCGACTGCTTTTCAGCTTCAATTTCCAGAAAAATCTAAAGTATAAGATCGGCATCTTTGGAGGTCTTTGCGCCACAGCCATCATCTATTTCATGCTCATCAAAGGAGTAAAGGATCTGACCTTCATGACAGCCGATGCCAAGGCGTTTATCAAAGAGAACACCTGGCTGATTATTAGTTGTTGCTTCGTCTTATTCTCAATCCTGATGCAGGTGCTTTATTCGCTTCGCGTGAATGTCTTCAAGGTCATCGTCCTGATGGGAACCTTCGCCCTCGCCACCGCCTTTGCGGGTAACGACCTTGTCAACTTTATCGGTGTACCCTTGGCTGGTTTCTCTTCCTTCACCGACTGGCAAGCTGCAGGAGCCCCAGATCATTCTTTGCTGATGGATTCGCTCAACGGTCCAGCCACTACTCCTACCTATTTCCTCATCATCGCAGGCGTGATCATGGTGTGGTCATTGGCCACAAGCAAGAAGGCGCAGAATGTCGTAAGAACCTCGGTCGATCTGAGCCGTCAGGACGAAGGCGACGAGATGTTCGGCTCCTCGCACATGGCTCGATGGATGGTTCGCAACTCATCTTCGTTGGCCGAAGCCATTGTCAATCACATCCCCAACGTCTTGAAGCGATGGATCAATTTGCGCTTCGACCGCACCGATGTCGTCTTGCCCGAAGGGGCCGCTTTCGACATGGTACGTGCTTCGATCAACCTCGTACTTGCGGGCTTGTTAGTAGCGTTAGGAACCTCGCTGAACCTGCCACTCTCCACCCCCTACGTCACCTTCATGGTGGCCATGGGCAC
>JAZUEP010000127.1:0-56226 GCA_045640225.1 Bacteroidales bacterium
CGTTGCTTCCCCGATGCCTTCCCTTGCGTCGTATATGTAAACGGAACCTACTACGGCACCTTCGCTTGGCAGCTCAGGAAGCAGAGACGAAACATGAACCAGACGAAGAACGTGGCCTCGCACATCCACCTCGACGGCACGCTGAACGACAAGCGCCTGTTCCGTGGCGACATCGACTGGAAGAAGTTCGAGATCCGAAATCCTAAGGACCTCTACTACATGGACGGTTCGGATTACGACGGTGACAGGCCGGACGAGATCATGGACGAGACGTCGCCTGCTTTCGCCGGAAAGAAGAAGCAGGTGCGTACGGCCGAGGTGAAGAGGATGATCACAGCGTTGGCCGGCTACTACGACGAGATTGAAGGCATGCGTGAAGCCGGACAGGACGACGCTTCCGTCCGGAAGGCCATCGAGCAGAGGTTCGACATCCGGGGAATGATCGACTACATGCTCTTCTCGCTCGTCACCTCGAACTACGACGGATTCTCGAAGAACTGGCAGTGGTTCACCTACGACGGACAGCGATGGTTCGTGGCGCCATACGACCTCGACCTGACATTCGGTTACAACGAGGATGCCGCCGAACTGTGGCCGGCTTCGCAATCCTCGAGGAAGTATGACTACCGTATGGAGAATGTCGACTCCAGCGGTCCTATGCTTTGGGTCAAGACATACTATTGGCCAGAGCTTTGCGACAGATATGCCGAACTGAGGAACAACGGAATCTTCTCGGCCGAAAACATCCTATCCATCGTCGACGACTGGTACGCCCGCGTCGGAAACGAGAACTACGATGCCGAATGGCTCCTTTGGCCGGACAGCCCTTGCCGCACCGCGTACAGCGACAGCCGCGATCGCATCGGACAGTGGATCTCGGAGCGCATCGAACTCGAGGATGCGTATCTGATGAACACAACCGCCCGCAAAGCCATCTCTTTGGACAATGCCAGCGACGGTATTGACCATAAGGCTTCTGAAAGCCATCGAAAGCCTATCAAGTACAACCTCCTTGGACAACCTGTTACCCGAAATTACTCCGGATTCACGATCAGCCGATAACAAAACGAGCAAAGACGTCCAGCGAAAAAATTGCACTTCCACAAATCGAGGAAGAGCATTTTGGAACCAAAACGAACCATATAAAAACGGGGAAGAGTATTTCGGCTGCAAAATGCTCTTTATAAAAACGAGGAAGGGCATTTCGCCAGAAAAATGAGTCTCATAAAAACGAGGAAGAACAATTTTCCAGAAAAATAATGCTCAACAAAACGAGGAAGCTCGTTTCGGCAACGAAACACTCTTTATAAAAACGAGGAAACGCGACTCGACAACGCAAAGAAGTCTCCCAAAAATTGCGGAAACAGAATCGTATTCAACCAATATTGTACGCTACAAAAATCAGTGCTATCTCGCAGGAAATAGCACTGATTTTTGCGTTGTAGAACAGTCAAAAGCCATCGTAGCCCTTATCTCCGCATGTTTTTTAGGTCTTTTTAAGGCCAAAGATTTCGGCTTTTGCCTAATTATTACTATATTTGCCACGTTATACACGTGTAGATAATGATTCCAAAGATAATACATTATTGCTGGTTCGGCGGCGCCGAGAAGTCGCCTCTGATCCAGAAATGCATCGAGACATGGCGCAAAGTCATGCCTGATTACGAAATCAAAGAATGGAATGAGACCAATTTCGATCTCAATTCCGTTCCCTTCGTCCGTGAGGCACATGCAGCTCGCAAATGGGCCTTCATGGCCGATTACGTGCGCTTGTATGCCATGTATCACGAGGGTGGAATCTATATGGATACCGATGTGAAGGTAATGCGTCGGTACGACGAATTCCTGAAATATTCGTTCTTCACCTGTCAGGAATCCCATCCGGATATTATGCCGGCCGATGCCGTGTTACCCGATGGTACGCGTAATCCCGAATATAAATTCGTAAAGGGCATTGGCCTCTGTTCGGCCGTCATGGGAGCCGAGAAGGAATGTCCTTACCTGAAAGATTGTCTGGATTATTACAACACGATACACTTCGAGGTTGACCACAAGGAGGATTATGTCATCGTAAACCTCATTGCCGTACTGCTCGAGAAGTTCGGATATCGTTATATTCTCAACAAGGATCAGTTCCTCGACGGCAACATGGCCATTTTCCGTCCGTATGTCTTTGCGGGCACATCGACCATGACCAAGGATTCGTATGCCCTGCACCTCTACAACGGAAGCTGGGTCGAATCGAGCACAAGCCTCAAGCATCGCCTGCGCAATCAGTTCCCTGATGCATACACGTTTGTACAGCAATGCTTCTACAAGATTAAACCCCGACGCAAACTGCGGCCGGTTACAAACCGCATGCTGATTGTTTCGACGCACCTGTCGCATCCAACCGACGCCGGTAATCGTGCTGCCATCATGGCGCAAGTCGACAGCTACCGTGCTTTGGGATACGAGGTTCATTATCTGTTTGTCAACACTTCGTTGCGTCACAATATGGACCTACGGCCGATGCAAGAGTATTGGGGCGACTGCTACCATGTGTACGAGATGCCATGGCTGATGCGTCTGTACCGATATATTCAGGACTTCTTCCGTCACTACTGTTGTAACGGCTATTGGAAAGCTGACGACCACTATCCGACATTCCTCTCCGGTTTTACCAACAAGCTCGACGAGCAGTATCACTTCGACGCTATCGTGATACAGTACATGCGCCTCTCGAAGCTTCTGCCGAAGGTGCAGATTCCTCGCAAGGCCATCTTTACCCACGATGTCTTCGCATACAAGGATCAGCGCACCGGAGGCTTCTTCTACGAGACGTGCAATGCCCATCAGGAAGCGCGTGCCCTTCAGCGTTGTCCCAACATCTTTGCCATTCAGGAGCAGGAAGCCACCTATTACCAATACATTGCACCTCGCAGCAAGGTCTATACGGTTTACAATCCTTACACCTTCCATCCGCAACCGGTAGCCGAGGGTCGGAACGTGCTGTTTGTGGCCAGCACGATGAAGTTCAACGTCGAAGCCATCAAGTGGTTCCTGGCAGAAGTATGGCCATCCGTCGTGAAGCGAGTCCCCGATGCCCGCTTGATTATGGCAGGTGCGGTTTGTACAACCATCGATCAACCACAGGACGAACATCTGACACTACTCGGACACATTGATTCTCTGGCCGATTTCTATAAAAAGGGTAACATCGTCATCAACCCTGTCTTCAACGGAACAGGCCTAAAGATCAAGACATTCGAGGCCCTTTCGTATGGCAAGACAACCATTGTGCATCCACATAGCCTAATCGGTGTATACAAGAAGGACAAGGCACCACTCTATAATGCATCGACTGCCGACGAATGGATCAACGTCCTATGCCAGATTCTGAGCGAGGAGCACGATTACCAGCACGACCAGCAACAGGCTCAGGCCTATATCGAGGATATGAACAATCACATCCTTTCGCAATATCGCGAATTTCTGTCTGAATCCTAACCCATCCGAGCGTCCGACCCAGATGAACATTTGTTTCTATACAGACTTCACCATGTCCGGCATGACGGGCGGAATAGGTCGTGTCACAACCGTACTGACCGATTATTTCCGCCAGCATTTCGGATGGAAAGTCTATTCGATTTATGCCTTTGAGGCTAATGCCGAATGCAAACGGACGGCCAACGATGGTGCCATTCGTCTTCGCTTGCACGACCGTATGGGAATCCGACGGTCGTTGCGCCAGAATTATCCCAAGGCTGCACGTTTCATTCGCGAAAACCAGATCGAACTGGTTATCATACAGACGTCAATGGACGTGGTGGCAAAACTACGCAAGGCCCTCGACGATGAAGGACTCAACAAGGTAAAGGTTATCTCGGTGCTGCATTATACACCTGGCACAGACGAATTCCCCATCGATGCTCGCAAGTTCTGGAAAGGACTTACGCAAGGCAGGTTCAGCGCGAAGGATTTTGCCAAAAGTCTAGTCGCTCCCTTCTACAATATCTGGGAACATCAGGCCACGGTCCGTGCCTATCGTTGCGCCTATACCCATGGCGATGCCGTCGTACTCCTCTCGCAATCCTACATTCCACTCTACCAACGTCTTGCCAAACTCGACGAAACGTCACGTCTCTTTGCCATTCCTAATAGTGTACCCTTCAGCTATACGATGACCGATGGCGAGATGAATCAAAAGCAGCCAACCTGCCTTATCGTAGGTCGTATGGTAGACTATCCCAAGCGAATTACCTTGGCGCTGAAGATGTGGCAACAGATCGAGCAGCGGCCAGAAGCCGCTTCGTGGAATCTCGAGATTGTAGGCGATGGACCAGACCTTCCTTCGTTCAAGAATCTGGCACAGAACCTGGGCTTGACGCGTTGTACTTTTACCGGACGCCAGAATCCCCTTGAATACTATCGTCATGCCTCTCTCTTCTTCATGACTTCGGCCTTCGAAGGGTTCCCGATGACGTTGGTCGAAGCTCAACAGATGGGATGCCTTCCGATAGCCTTTGATTCGTTCGGATCCCTGCATGAAGTTGTGACCGATGATGTAGATGGCGGTATTGTTCCCGAGGGAAATATTACCGCTTATACAGACAAAGTTCTGACCCTGATGCATGATGACCAGAAGCGTCAGACAATGGCCAGAAATGCCATCAAGAGTTGCAGCAGATACAGTCAGCAGAACGTATGCGAGCAATGGAAGGACTTCCTTCTAAAGCTTGCAAAAATCAATAAATAACCGATATTTTTGCATTGTCGGAAGTATAAAAACCAATCTATCTGAACAAAAACACTGTAAACCTTCGGTTTTTTAGATAAAAACTTTGTTTTTTGGAAAAAAATCATTATACTTGCACCCTATAATATAGGGAACTGGCCGCATGCGTGTGGCTGGCTCTAGCGTAGCTGATTGTCCACCAAACAAAACTTCGCAACTCATGAACCGACCACTTCGCGTCCTCTTCTTCATTGACCGTCTTCGTCTGGGCGGCATCCAGATGCTGGCGTATGATATACTGAAACACAACGATCCGTCGAAGATGGATATCGAAATCCTGAATCTCGATGACGGACAGGAATATCCGCTTACCAAGACTTTACAAGATATGGGTGTACGCATCCATGTGCTTAAGGGAGCCTGGATGCGCACTCCTCTCGACTTTCCCCATTACTTCAAGTCTGTCGACAAGTTCTTTGCCGAGCACCACGACTACGACGTCGTACACATGCACTCGAGCTCAAAGAACTATTACATCCTCAAATGTGCAGCCAAATGGGGTATCAAGGTTCGTGTTGCACACAGCCACAATACCGGCTTTCAGTCGCGCAATCCGCTGACCATCGCTCTCGGCAACCTCATGATGAAGCCGATGCGTCGCTACGCTACCCATTGGGTCGGCTGTTCGAAGTTGGCCTGCGAGTGGCTTTTCGGTCAAGGCTGTGTCGAGAGAGGTGAGGCAAAGGTGATATTGAACGGCATTGACAGCTCGCTCTTCATCTACGACGAAAAAGTCCGTCAGGAGGTTCGCAACGAAATGGACCTCAACGATAAGTTCGTCATCGGCCATGTCGGACGTTTTGTCAATCAGAAGAACCACACCTTCCTGCTCGATATCTTTGCCGAAATAGCCAAGCGTCGCGACGACGCTGTACTCGTACTGATCGGCATCGGCGAACTGATGGACGCTATGAAACAGAAGGCCGCAGATCTTGGCATTGCTGACCGAGTACGTTTCGTTGGTTTCCGCGACGACCGCAATCGTATTATGCAGGCTATGGATTCATTCCTCTTCCCATCGCTCTACGAAGGCCTCAGCGTAGTGCTGATCGAAGCACAGGCTTCCGGCCTGCCAGTCTTCACCAGCGACACGACCACAACCGAGACGCAATACTCGCCTTACATGCAGTTCCTCTCGCTCGAACAGCCGGCATCGGCTTGGGCTGAAGCTCTGCTGAAGGTAGGAAGCGTCGAACGTCAAGACATGACATCGACACTCAACAAGGCCGGATTCGAAATCCGTGCCATGGTGAGAAATCTCTATACGCTCTATACCCAAAACAAATAAAACTATCGTATGAAAGCCGTAATCTTTGCTGGTGGTCTTGGCACCCGATTCAGCGAGAAGACACAATATATGCCCAAGCCAATGATCGAGATTGGCGGAAAGCCCATCCTCTGGCACATCATGAAGACGTATTCTGCCCATGGAATCAACGACTTCATCATCTGCGCCGGCTACAAGCAGAACGTCATCAAGGAATATTTCATGAACTACTTCCTGCTCAATACCGACGTGACGTTTGACCTTAGCGACAATTCGATGCAGCTCCACGATGTCCATTCCGAGCATTGGAAGGTGACCGTCGTTGACACAGGCCTCAACACCATGACGGCCGGCCGTCTGCAGCGTATCCGCAAATATGTAGGCGACGAGGCTTTCTGCCTGACTTATGGCGACGGTGTTACCGACCTTGATATTACCGATACCTTGCGTGCCCACAAGGAGAGCGGCAAAGCCCTGTCGATGACGGTCTATAAGCCAGCCGGCCGTTTCGGTGCCGTCAAGATTGACAAGGAATCGGGTACTGTCCTGGCTTTCCAGGAGAAGCCAGAAGGCGAAGGTGACTGGATCAATGCAGGTTTCTTCGTTTGCGAACCAAGCGTCTTTGACTATCTGCCAGAAGATGCCGATCCTGTCATGTTCGAACGCGAGCCATTGGTAAACATTGTCAATGCCGGCCAGATGCACGCTTATAAGCATCGTGGTTTCTGGAAGCCAATGGACATGCTCAAGGATAATCAGGATCTCGAGAAGATGTGGGCCAATGGCTCTGCACCTTGGAAGGTGTGGTAACCCGATACATTGTTTCCTCTTTGTAAAGTAAAATTAGCTTATTATCATGATCGATATATTTGATGGCTTTTATCGCGGCAAGCGCGTACTAGTGACCGGTCATACCGGATTCAAAGGTTCGTGGCTCAGCATCTGGCTGCACGAACTGGGCGCTGAGGTCGTAGGCGTTGCCCTTGACCCTTTTACCGAACGCGACAATTACGTCCTGTCTGGTATTGGCCAGAAGATGAAGGCCGACTTGCGAGCCGACATTCGCAATGGTGAGCAGCTGAAACAGATCTTTGCTGACTATCAGCCCGAAATCGTCTTTCATCTCGCAGCACAACCTTTGGTGCGTCTGAGCTACGAAAAGCCTGTGGAAACCTACGAGGCCAACGTGATGGGTACGATTCATGTTCTGGAAGCCATCCGTGCAACCCAGAGTGTGAAGGTCGGCGTGATGATCACCACCGACAAGTGCTACGACAACAAGGAACAGCTTCGAGGCTACAAAGAGGACGATCCGTTCGGAGGATACGATCCATACTCTTCGTCGAAGGGTGCCTGCGAAATTGTCATCCAGTCCTGGCGTCGCAGCTACTTCAATCCCGAGCAGTTCGAAAAACATGGCAAGAGTATTGCCTCGGTACGTGCCGGCAATGTGATTGGTGGTGGCGACTGGGCTCTCGACCGTATCATTCCCGATTGCGTCAAGGCACTCGAAGCCAGTCGTCCTATCGACATCCGTTCGCCTAAGGCAGTACGTCCCTGGGAACATGTGCTTGAGCCGTTGAGTGGCTATATGCTGCTGGCAAAGAAGATGTGGAACGATCCTACTACCTATTGCGAAGGTTGGAACTTCGGTCCGGAAGCCGAATCAGTCAGCACCGTATGGGAAGTGGCAACAGAGATGATCCGCAACTACGGACAAGGAGAACTGAAGGACTGCTCGGATCCGAATGCCGTACACGAAGCTAAGCTTCTGATGCTGGATATTACAAAAGCCAAGACCCGCCTCGGGTGGAAGCCTCGCATGAACATGCAGCAATGTATGGCTCTTGTTACCGATTGGTACAAGCGTTATCGCACCGAGAATGTCTACGACCTCTGCATTGAGGAAATCAACCGTTTTGTAGCTTTCTGAACGGATGAAAAAAGTCATTATCACAGGTGCTGACGGCTTTATCGGCAGCCATCTTACCCAACACCTTGCCTCACAAGGCTATCAGATAATAGCGTTGGTTGCCAAAGGCTTCTCGTACGAACATCTGCTTGGCATCGAGGGTGTAACCTGTCTGGAGTTTACTTTCGACACACTCTCTTCACTCTCCCATCATCAGGCATTGGACGGTGCCTCGATGATTTATCATCTGGCATGGGCAGGTGTCTGCACCACCAACAAGAACGATGCACTCAAGCAGGCCCAGAATATACAATATGGCATTGCCGTGCTTGAATTTGCCAAGGAGAATAATATCCGTCGTGTTGTCGTACCGGGTTCGGCTTCGGAATATGCCTGTGGCCAAGGTGTCATTGACGGACACAACGCCCCAGCACCCAGCGACCTCTATAGCGCATCGAAAGTTGCCACACGAATGGTATGCCAGACTTATGCACGCCAGTTGGGTATCGAGTTTATCTGGACTGCCATTACCAGCATTTATGGTCCTGGACGCAATGACAATAATCTCATTACCTACGCTATCCGCACGTTGCTTCAGGGTCAGAAGCCTTCGTTCACCGGCCTCGAACAGCAATGGGATTATCTATACATCGACGACCTGATGTCTGCGCTGCAGGCCATCGGTGAACACGGCATAGACGGTAAAATCTATCCTATCGGCAGTGGCGAACATCAGCAGATGTGCCGTTACGTCGAACTGTTACGCGACAAGATCGATCCGTCCCTGCCGCTTGGCATAGGTGATATGCCATACAAGAATGCAACCATCGACAATCAGATACTCGATATCACAGAACTCTGTGCCGATACCGGATTCAAGCCACGATACAGCTTCGAGGAAGGTATCGAGTTGACTATTGAATACTTCAAGAACCTTCAAGCAAACACCAAATAAGATTTCTGCTTCACACGATATGAAGACAATCATGCACATAGCCGAGGCCTTTGGCGGCGGTATAGTCACATTTCTGGCTAACCTTGCCAACCAACAGGTCGACCACTATAATGTAATAATCATACATGGTATACGCCCCGAAACTCACGCCAACTATAAGGACTTTTTCGATCCGCGTATCAAATTGGTAAAGGCTAAGAATTTCCGTCAGGAAATCAACTTCTATTATGTAATCAAGGCTATTTTCGAAATACGCGAACTCATAGGTCTCTACAAACCGGATATCATCCACATGCATTCGTCGCAAGCGGGTGTCATCGGTAAGATTGCAGCTATCGGACATGGTTGTAACAAGGCCTATTCGCCTCACGGTTTCTCTTTCCTCCGTCAGGATGTCTCGTTCTGGAAACGTGCCATCTTTACCAGCATCGAAAGAATTTTTGCCCGTTTCAGCTGTGTGATGGTAGCATCGAGTGCCACCGAATTCGAAGCCGCCCGTCATCTGACCAACAAGTCGATACTCATCACCAACGGTATATCGAACAAGACGCTTATTCCCTTCGAACATATCAAACCCGAGAATAAAGTCCCAATCGTGGGCATGGTAGGCCGAGCCCTTCCGCAGAAGAATCCGGCAATGTTCAACGAGATTGCGCAACGTATGCCACATGTCCACTTCGAATGGATTGGCGATGGAGCCTTGAGCCATCTGCTTACGTCGTTCAACATTCATGTCGTTGGATGGGGTCCACGCGAAGAAGCACTCGAATATGTTGCAAAGAGCGACATCTACATCATGACTTCGCTTTGGGAAGGAATGCCCATCTCGCTGCTCGAGGCCATGTATCTGCATAAGCCTTGTGTTGTATCGAACGTGGTTGGAAACCATGACGTTATCCAGAATGATAAAAATGGATACGTATGTGATACGGTCGACGATTTTGTCGAGAAGATTCAATACCTTATCGACAATCCGGATGAACGCACTCGACTGGGTGAGCAAGGACATCAGGACATCGAGAACTACTACACCAGCACCATTATGGAGCAGAAATTCTCCGAGGCTTATACGCTCGGCATGAACGCCATCCGTGAATGGCATAAGAAGGATAAAAAGTTACAGGCTTAATTTATCTGAACATAATCCACAATACAAAGTCTGGTATGCAGAATAGGATCCTGGTCGTCATTGTAGCCTATAATTCGATGCAATGGACCGATCGATGCTACAACAGCCTGCGGACATCGTCGGTTCCAGTAGATGTCATTACCATTGATAATGGTTCGACCGATGGAACGCCCGATTATATCCGCACCCATTACCCAGAGGTGGAACTGACCGAGAAAGGCGAAAACCTCGGTTTTGGTCGTGCCAATAACATCGGCCTACAGAAAGCGCTGGAAAAGGGTTACGAATACGTCTACCTGCTCAATCAGGATGCTTGGGTCGAAACCGATACCTTTGCCAAACTTATTGCAACCAGTCTATCGCATCCCGAATATGGTGTATTGAGCCCTATGCAGATGAAGGCCGACCTCAAACACCTCGACGATCGTTTTGTGACGTATGCCATAGGCGAACAACAGAATGTTCGTCCCTATTTGCTCGAAGATCTATATTTTGACAGACTGGCAGAAGTTTACGACACCAACTTTGTAATGGCTGCCCATTGGTTTATTACCCGACGTTGTCTTGAGACAGTTGGTGGCTTCTCGCCTACCTTCTATCATTATGGCGAGGACAATAATTATCTGATGCGTACCCGCTATTGGAAGTTCAAGATCGGCATCGTAACATCAGCCATTGCCGTACACGACCGTGGCGACAGCAACTGGAGTCAGGACAAAATGCTCTATGTAACACGCTACACTCAGGCATTGGTCAAGGCCAGCAATCCGTTATGTAAATGGAGTGTATGGTCCTATATTCGCGAGAATATCGTCAAGGCTATCAAGGGTCGCCGAAAACTATTGTGGGATTATGCCGTACGTCTGTTCAACGAACGTAAGCAGATTGACCGCAACTACCACCTGAGCCTCAAGCCCTGCGCTTTCCTTGAAAAACCTAAGGCATAAAAAGTAGATATCCAGATATGGTTGTCTTTTTCGTTTTGATTCTGCTTCTGATCCTTTGGCAAATACGTATTACGCCCCGGGGATTCAATGCCGATTATATTGGTCGTCAACAGAGCAATGCGATTAAAGGAATCTTTATTCTGGTGGTTTTTATCCGGCACATCATACCATACATTCAGAATGCCGGCTACCAATTCCAAGGCTTTGGCGATCCTACCTTTATCCGTATCGACAAGATGGTTGGCCAATTGCTGGTCGTTATGTTCTTATTCTATTCCGGATTCGGCGTAATGGAAAGCATCAGGCATAAAGGTTCGGAATACGTTTGTTCCATGCCTCGTCATAGGGTGCTCAATACCTTGCTGAATTTCGATATTGCAGTCATCTTTTTCTTGATCGTAACCTTTGCCTTAGGTATCCATTATAGTTTGCCTGATATTCTTCTGGCCTTTACCGGATGGACCGCTGTGGGCAACAGCAACTGGTATATCTTTGTTATCCTGTTGTGCTATCTTTCGGTTTACCTTGGATTCAGAACAACTAAACATGGAAAATCGGGACAAGGAGTACTGATTTCGTGCCTTCTATTACTTTTGTCCTATATTCTTCTCTATCAATCCAAGGAGTTGTGGTGGTATAACACCATGTTTGCTTTCGCTGCCGGATTGCTATATTCGTGGAAGAAAGACGCCATCGAAAGTTTTATCCGAACACGTTATCCGTTATCGTTGACCTGTGTCATCCTCGGATTCCTGGTCTTCTTCTACCTACCTTATGGTCAGTTCGGCCTAAGCAACAATCTTTGTGCCGTATGTTTTGCAATGATTGTTGTAATCGCCAGTATGAAGGTCAAGATCGGTAATAAGGTATTGGTATGGCTTGGTGTCAATCTATTTCCGCTTTATATCTATCAACGCATTCCGATGCTGATATTGTCGCAGGTCGGACAGGGTGCATTGATTTCGATTTCGCCTTATTTATATATAATAATGTGTGCCGCCATCACCGCACTTTTCGGTTGGGCATTCAAGTATTGGCAAATCAAACTCTGATACGATGGCAAGGAACAAGTCTATCGATATAGCAAAAGGCATACTCATCACATTGCTTGTTTTGCATCATATTGTCGATTATTCCTTCATCACATACCACATCAGCAATGATGTCCTTAGCATGATGCAACGGGTACGCGACCCGTTGTATCTTTGTTTTTTCATGCAATGCTTCTTTGTCATTACGGGTTATTGCAGCAACTTCGATACTGCAGCCAAACCGTTTCTGACAAAACAGATCAAGACGCTCCTGTTGCCTAATGTCGTTTTTCTAGCAATCGTTGCAGCAATGCATCACGATTTTGCGTCTATTCCAAACACCTTTATCGAGAAAGGAGGAGGTCTTTGGTTCCTCACTTCACTCTTTACCTGCAAGATTGCATTTTACTATATACACCGATTCATCCATAACCAATGGTTCGTTCTGTTGTTGCTTATCGGATTATCGCTCTTGGGTACCATTCTTAACCAAAGTGGCTTTCTGCCGAACTATTGGTGGCATCGTCAATCACTCGATCTTTTGTTGTTTCTCTATCTCGGCCATTGGCTCAAGGGGAGATTGTCTGATCGAAGAACACTCTATCTGGGATTATCGTACATTCCGATAGTAATTGTTTTATTACTGCTGAACGTCGCGTTACCTCATGTTTCGGCCGATTTCTTCACTGCTCCCTCGAACTTCATCTTCCACATCATATTGGCTGCCACCGGTTCAATTCTGTTTCTACGACTCTGTTCTTGCTTCAAGAGCAACATCATTTTGGAATACTTAGGTCAGAATAGCCTGATGGTTTATATGTGGCAAGGTGTACTGCTCCTAAAGCTCATCAAGATTAATTACGACATCCTGATGGCCAACAATACGATTGATTCCGTCATTACGGTTGTCTGTATAGCCCTTTCTACCCTTTCATTTGCACTGGCTATCGGATGGATAATGGATCGTCGTTATATCCGGTATCTTTGGGGCAAATTCTGATCTTATATACTTCCGATATTCATGTATCGATACTCCATAATTATCCCACACCGTAACATTCCTGATCTGCTTCAACGCTGTCTGGATTCCATCCCCCAACGCGATGACATACAGGTTATTGTTGTGGACGATAACAGTGATACTGACAAAGTTGATTTCGACAACTTTCCTGGCTTGAACCGTCCTAACACAGAAGTCTATCTGACCAAAGAAGGACGTGGTGCCGGTTATGCCCGTAACATAGGTCTGCAGCACGCAAAAGGCGAATGGTTGCTTTTTTCCGATTCTGACGATACCTTCTTCCCTACTATCGATGATGTCCTTCAGCGACTTGAATCAACCACTGCCGACCTGATCTACTTCGATGTTCAGGCTTTCAATCTCGAGAAGAATCAGGAAACCGACGAGGCGCAACACTTCAACGAAATCATCCGCAAGGCTTATGCCGAAGATAAGAATCAGGTACGCTTCTCGGCCATGGAGGTTCCCTGGTGCAAGGCTGTACGCAGAAGTCTCGTTGAACAGCACGACATCCGCTTCGAAGAAGTTCCTTGCAGCAATGATACACGTTTCTCTGTTCTTTGTGGATATTATGCCAAAGAGGTCGATGTCTTCCCAATTGTAGCCTACCGCTGGATTACACGCGAAGGATCACTTTGGCGTAAAGTCGATGCTTCCTGGTGTATTACCCGCCTTATGGTATGCGTACGTCTGGCCGAATTCGGACGCCAGCACAACCGCCCAGAAATCTTCAACCGTTTCGATGGCAAGGCTCGTTTCTTTCTCGAAAAGTTACATCCTATTTCGTTAGGCCAATATATCCGTTACATGGCTGTCTATGGTTTCCGACTCCGCCATCCAAAGGCTTTCGTCACGAAGATTCCTGCTGCCATCGGTGAATACTTCCATCTCAGAAAATCATGAAACTCTCAATCGTTACCATCAATTATAATAACCTCGGTGGCTTACAACAGACCTATGCAAGCATCGTGTCACAGACGTTTACCGACTTCGAATGGATCGTAATCGATGGCGGAAGCACCGATGGTAGCCGAGAGTTCATCGAGCAACATCAGTCTCACTTTGCCTATTGGTGCAGCGAGCATGATGGCGGTATCTATCGTGCCCTCAACAAAGGTGTCACGTTTGCTCATGGCGAATACGTAAGCTTCATGAATGCCGGTGACTGTTATTTCGAAGCCGATACCTTACAGAAGGTTTTTGACTCTCCACGCAAAGGTGACATATTGTATGGCGATACACTCTTCGTCAAGGAAAACACCGAAGAGATAAAGCGATATACCGATACTATTACCTTCAATTGGTTACGACATTTTACTATCAATCACCAGTCTTCGTTCACTCGTCGTACTATTTTCGACAAACTGCAGTTCGACCCTGCGTATCGTATTCTGGCCGATCGAAAGTTCTGGATGCAGAGTATGCTTGCCGGCTTCACCTTCGAACATCTGCCGCTTGTCGTAGCGCGTTACGATTATTGTGGCTATAGTACCACGAATATCGAGAAGTGGGAGGCCGAACGCCAGGCTATCTGTAACGAATTACTGCCACAATGCCTGAGCGAAAGTCTTGACCATGCATTCATCTACGAGATGCATCAGGATTTACAGAAGGCCTACTCGCTGCTCGAACACCATGGTCCTTGCCGCAAACTCCTGCATTGGTGTATCGATATACTCTGTCGGTTTCGTTCAAAATAAGGCCAAGACAAGATGATAGATTTCTCGATTGTTACAGCCGTCTACAACACGGCCGAGTTCATCGACGAAGCCATACAGAGCGTCGTAAGCCAAACGGTCGGCATTGACCGTATTCAGCTTATTCTGGTCAACGATGCCTCGACCGACAACAGCCTTGAACTCTGTCGCAGATGGGAGCAGCAGTATCCCGGACACATTACCGTTGTCGACCAGCCATCGAACCAAGGCGTTTCGGCTGCTCGTAATGCCGGTATGCAACACGTTGTGGGCCGATATGTCAACTTCATGGATTCGGACGATAAGCTGGCTCCCAATGTCTGCGAGAAAATAGGACAGTTCTTCGATCAACACAGAGATGATTCAATCGATGTCGTGGTCTTTCCCATTGTCTTTTTCGATGCCGACAATGGAGCACATCCCCTGAACGATAAATTCGAGGCCGGAACACGCATCATCGATTTAGATCACGAGTGGTACTATACACAAAACTTTGTCAACAGCATCTTTGTTCGCACCGAAGCTCTACAGGGTCTACTGTTCGACCAGCGCATGCCTTTATCCGAGGATCTCAAGTTCGTGCAGGAGATTCTGTTGCGTACCCATCGTCTTGGTGTGATCAGCGAGACGCAATACCTCTATCGCCGACGCTCTACCGGACAACAATCTGCCATTCAGGGCAAGGATAGTCGTCGTGTCTGGTATATTCCTACACTACAGAATGGTTTGCTCTATCTGGCCAATAAATCCAGAAACGCTGACGGCACCATTCCTCGATACATACAGTATCTGATGATGTACGAGTTGCAATGGCGACTGAAGCAACGGAAGATCGAATGTCCGGACATGACTCCTGCCGATTGTCGGGAGTATTACGACTTGATTCATCGTCTCCTGACCGACATCGACGACGAGGTTATCATGCGCCAACGCTTCCTTGCGCCAGACACAAAAACCTATGCCAAGCTGCTGAAACGAGGTTGGTCGATCGACTTGCTCAACTTCTGCCGCACTACCCGATTGCTGAAAATCCTTCGAATCCTTGGCCTATAGCAATGACACGCGACGGACATATTGACGGATTGAAGTTCTTTCTCATCCTGCTGGTGGTGTTCGGACATCTGCCGTCCTTCACATCTTCGGATTTCTGTGCCGACGTGGCCCGATGGGTCTATGCCTTCCACATGCCGCTGTTTGTCTTCCTGTCCGGATATTTCACGTCTCTCAGCCAGGATACAGCGAAACATCGTCGTTGGCAGAAGCATACGCTTATCAGTTTTCTGGTCATGCAGGCACTGCTAATTGCTGTACACACCTGTCTCGATCATTTTTATTGGAACTATCTGACCCGTCCGTTGCTGGCACTTTGGTATCTGCTGTCATTGCTGTATTGGCGAAGCCTGTACTGGTGGATGGGCAGAAAACTTTCTGATACCACTCTCCTTGTGGGGTCCTTTGTATTGTTGGCCATTGCAGCCTTCGTACCTGTCACTACCGCCTTTGCCTTCCAGCGCACTTTTCTTTTCCTACCGTTTTTTGTGAGCGGTGTCATTGTCCGACGGCATAATCTACTCGAGCAGATAACACGACTTCCGCTCTGGATAGCTATCGTACTGCTTGGACTTTCGTCATGGATTGCCATCCTGCTTCCTGGTCTATGGGCACCTATGACGCTTCATTCGATCAGCGAATTATCAGTACGATTGCTGCAGGTTGCCAACGCCTCGGTTTTCTGTCTTGCCTTTCTTCGTCTTTCTCGTCTCGAGGTTTTTGCAGCATTTGCACAATTCGGTCAGTATACGATGTGGATCTATCTGGGCCATATCGTGGTCATTACTTTCTTGCAATACTTCCAGAAGATGTATAACATCACCGATTGTAGCGGATACATAAACTTTATCCTCACGCCCACCATTGTTGCCTTTCTGCTTGTTGTCCGTACCCTGTATTATGGGCTATTGCAACATACACGATGGGCCAAGGCCTCAACCTTAGTAATCCTTATGATGATTGGTGGATGGGCACAATCATGGGCTCAGAACAATGTCATCTATTATACCACAAACAACGACGGAATACTTCGCCCGGACAACATCGAGGCTTTCGGTGCCAGAATTGTCAGCAATAAGTACGAAGAAGACCGTGGCTGTATTACGTTCGATGCCGATATTACCAAAGTAGGTGCCCGGGCGTTTCACAATTGTACTCGCCTCACATCCATTACGTTGCCCGAGAGTATAGATTCGATTGGCGACAATGCCTTTCAGGGCTGTAAGCAGTTGTTGAAGGTCAATATTCCTGGCCGACTGGTCAATATCGGCGATTATGCATTCATCAACTGTCGCAAGCTGTCGCTCAATCTGCTTTCGTTGCAACAACTCAAGTATATTGGCACATATTCCTTTGCCGGATGTACACGTATTACCGGTAATCTGTCTGCGCTGAAGGATGTTGCCCGAATTGGCAATTATGCCTTTGCCGATTGTCCCGAGGTTACAAAGGACTACGAGATACCCGGTCAACCCGCTGATACGGCACGTACCACCTTCCGCTTCCTGACCTGGAATATTCAGGGACTTGCCTGGGGGTTCAATCATCAGCCAGAACATGTCGATTCGCTTGTCGAAAGCAAAGGCGTCAAGCAATTCATTGCCCGTTATCAGCCGCATATCTATGTAGCTAACGAGGTACCAGAATACCTGAGTAAGCAGAAGTCGGATGCCACATCGGGCATCAAGCTTGTCTGTGGTTACGACGAGGACAAGGTTCACTATGCCTTCAGTGGCAGCGGTATTACCAATACGATTGTGACCAAGGACGTCATTGTCGATCGCGAAAGCTACCGCCACAACAGCATTTACTGGCGGCATGTCCGCCATTTCGGTGTTGCCACACAATATATCGATGGTATCAAGGTAGCCATCGTTGTTGTCCATCTCGAAGGAACCCCAAAGACAGCAACACCCGATGTCCAACAACAGATCGACTCGATCCGCTATCTACAGGCCCTCGATGTCGTGAAGACGGTATCGCAATACGACCACGTCATCGTGGCTGGCGACTTCAACTGCAATCGTCAACGGTATGGCGAAGACCTCAAGGGCGTGGCTACAATCTTCAGCGAAGCCGGATTCGAAGACGTCGATTTCGGCAAGAATTGGAATATCGATCATGTCTTTATCAAAGGTTTCGATGCTTTGGATCGCAAGATCAAGAACATCGATCTAAAGTTGAGCGATCACCCTCTCTATTGGGTAGATCTCAGGCTCAAGTGACACGTTTTCTCATTTTTCTAATCCGATAGCAAGCATTACGTTATGCTGTTCAAGCGCATAAAGGATTTTATCATCAAGGCTTTCTTTATCTGCATCATCGAGGTGTTGCATCTCTTTTCGCGACACGATATCTATCTTGTAGCAGGTCAGATCAATCTCAAGAGCCTTGATCCTATCGATTCGTGGACGTTCTTCCGATGGCTTCAGGAGCATCATGTGCCTTCGCGTTACATTATTGCCGAGGATGCTGACTTCTACCTGAACAACATCAAGGACAAGGGATTCAAGGATATCATCCTGATCTCGAGCAATGCCAGTTCGTCCGAGATACTCTACCACATTGACCTTTGGCGCCATGCACGGGCCTTTGTCGTCGAATGGAACATGCTGAACAATACTCTCGATTATTGGTTCAAGCATCTGCACGGGATGCGTTATGTCCTGCTGCAGCATGGCATAATCGGGGCACATACTTCCAACATACTCACCAAAGGTCTACTACCCTTCAACGATATCAATGTATCGTCCATGAAGGAGAAGGAAATTGTCGAGTCGATACCCGGTATCAAGCCCGATACCTGTTTCGTTGCCGGACTGCCACGATTCGAGTTTCTCCATAACGAATCGGATGCTAACTCGACACAGAAGACGTTGTTCGTCATGTTTACATGGCGCAACTTCCCCAAAGGGATGTCATTCGATGCTATTCAGCAGACAACCTTCTGGCAGGGTATCAATGCGCTGATCAGCGACGAGAATATCGAACGATTCCGTCGCCAGAATATCAAGGTGGTGATGGCTCTACATCATTCGCTCCTCAGTTCTGTTCCTAATCTGCAGGCTCACCCCAATGTAGTCATTGCCGGACAGAATGACATCAAGTACTGGATTACGCATGCCGATGGTTTCCTGACCGATTTCTCGAGCGTCATTTTCGATTTTCTCTTTATCGATAAACCTGTTATACTCTGGATTCCGGATCTTTTCGACAAGACTCTCGACCCGAACGACGTGGGTTATGGCAACAAGGTCCTCTCAGCCATCGAACGACGCAAGGAGTTCTTCAATACGGTCGACACACTCGACGAAGCCATGCAGATGGTCGAACACTATGCCACGAATGGTTTTGTGCTCGAGGCCCAGAAGCAACAGGCAGCACAACAGTGGTTTGCCCATCGTTCGGACTTCTCACAGAAGGTTTACGAAGCCATCGAACAACGTCTCAACAGTTGATCACGGCACATTCGTTCAGACCTTCAGAATATTCCTGATTATTTTTCATGGCTAATTCCAACAATAAAACTATAGCAAAGAACACTTCGCTGCTCTATATCGGCATGTTGTTCAACATGGTTGTGGCCCTATTTACCAGCCGTGTTGTCCTGCATACCCTTGGCGTCGAGGATTTTGGTATCTTCACGATCGTAGGCGGTGCGGTTTCGATGTTTGCCTTCCTCAACAGTGCATTGTCGACGGGTTCGGAACGATTCCTGACCTACGAGTTAGGAACGGGTAACTTCGACAAACTGAAGAAGACCTTCTCGACCGTACTTACGGCACATATTATTCTGGCTCTGATTGTCATTGCCGTTCTCGAGACCATAGGCCTTTGGTATGTCTATCAGAAGGTCAACATTCCTGCCGAGCGTATGGATGCGGCCATCGTGGCCTATCATGTCAGTGTGCTGGCTCTATTCTTCACCTTTACCCAGATACCCTATAACGCCAGCATCATCTCGCACGAGAAGATGGGTGCCTTTGCCTACATCAGTATCCTCGAGGTATCGCTCAAGCTGGCTATTGCCTATTTCCTGTACATTTCGCCCTGGGACAAGCTCGTGGTCTATGCCTGGCTGTATTGTGGTGTGCATGTATTGATAGCACTCGGATACCGACTCTACTGCATCAGGCATTTCGAGGAGACTCACTATTCGCCTCAGGCCGATAAGGCTATCTTACGCGAGGTGCTGTCGTATTCTGGCTGGAATCTGCTCGACAACTCGTCTATTGCCCTCAACAATCATGGTGCTACCCTGTTGCTCGGTGCCTTCTTCAATCCGTCGGTTGTAGCTGCCCGTGCCGTAGCCAATCAGGTCAATATGGCGACGCACCAGTTCATGAACAACTTCCGCAAAGCTTTTACACCACAGGTAGTAAAGCGCTATGCGGCTGGCGACTACGATAGCAGCAAGCAGCTGCTGCTTTCGTCTACCCGTTACACCTATTATCTGATGTTGTGCCTCTGCCTTCCCATCTGTCTGACGGCACATCAATTGCTGGAGCTGTGGTTAGGTATTGTGCCCGAATATGCCGATACCTTCCTTCAGCTGATTGTCATTACAAGTATCTTCCAGGCGTTCAATGCCTCGTTCTATACCGCATTGTATGCCAACGGACGCATCCGCGAGAATGCCATCTACAGTTCGCTCATCACGATACTATTCCTGCCTATCACCTATGTGCTGTTCAAGATGGGATATTCGCCTGTCTTGCTATCGGCCGTGCAGATGTTGCTCAGTGCAATCATCGGATTGATCGTCAAGCCTATCATCGTAATCAAGATCGTGAAGTATACATGGAAGGATATCTTCGACGTATATCTGCCTTGTATCAAGGTGACGATTGCCGCCATCATCATCCCCTTGGTCTATGCCTACTTCATACAGGACATACTGTTTGCCGACGGCTTTGTCAAGTTCCTGGCGATGGCCGGCTGTTGCGTTGTATGCACACTGGTAGCGGTCTGGTTTCTAGGATTGTCTGGGCAGATCAGGACTAAGCTTCTACAGGTCCTGAAGACAAAAATATTACGAAAATGAAAGACTATAGCTATACGCTTCACGATACTGCCGGTGGCGAAACCGTCACCATACCTATCCCCGAGAACTACCACGATGTGGCTGTCCTGATCCAAAGCGACAACTACCGCAAATGTGGTCGCATAGAACCTATCTGGAAGATCTTTCTGAAGACCTTCCGTTACCCTACCGTAGCAGCGGCCTTCTGGATGCGAGTATCAGCCCTCGAGCACGGCTGGTTGCACGGTATTGCCAAGGAGATGCAGAACCACTACCGCCTAAAGTATGGCATGTCGCTCACCTGTACCCGTGTAGGTTATGGTCTTTGCCTCAGCCACGAATATTTCCGTGTCACGGGCTTTGCCGTCATTGGCAACAACGTCAACCTCAGCCACTTCATGACCATCGGATCGAACACCGACCATGGTGCCCGTATCGGCAACAACGTCTACATCGGTCCGAGTGTCAACATCATGGAGGAAGTCCATATCGGATCGAATACCATCGTGGGTGCAGGCAGTGTCGTACCCAAGGACCTGATGCCCGACAGCACCTATGCCGGCAATCCTGCCCGTCTGTTGGGACCTAACCGCCATCCCGAATTTATCCGTAATCCCTGGCCATTGCCTCAGCAATGAACCGCGACGAGACAACCATACTCAAGGGTGTGGCCATCCTGATGATGGTCTTTCATCACCTCTTCAATCGCCTCGAGAATGTAGCGTTGTGTGCCGATCTGCCAAGTTTCAACGATCAGTCACTGCTGCTGTGGCTTTCGGGTGCATGCAATCCGGTAGCCTTCTTCGTGCTTTTGGGTGGGTATGGTATGTATATTGTCAATCGTAAGGGCGACCGTCATCGCTACACGCGTATCCTGAAGCTCTATGTACACCTATGGCTGATACTGGCCATATTCCTGACTTTAAGCTCATGGCTCAGGCCCGATGTCTATCCGGGTAGCTTCGGTACGATGTTGCTCAACCTCACGGGTTACGACGTGCAGTACAACAACGAGTACTGGTTCCTTCTGCCCTACATTGTGCTGATGCTCGTTTGTCCCTGGCTGTTCGGTTGGACAGATAAGCTACAAGCCAGATGGGTCGTCATCGCCAGCTTTGTTGCTACATTGGCCGCTTCGTACATCATCAGCAATTATAAGTACACGTACCTCGTTGACCACACTTGGCTCCTCGTGTTGCTACGATGTCTGAATTTCCTGTTTGCCTTCATGTTGGGAGCTATGGCAGCACGAGGCCGATGGTTCGAACGTCTTCGCCATTGGTGGCGATGGCCACGATGGGTGGTATGGTTGCTGCTTGTACTGCTGTTCGTTGCACGTTGCTGTGTCACCACCAGCTTTGTCAATGCACCATACGCATTCCTGTTCATTGCGCTATTCCTTCTTACCATGCCGCATCATGCATGGACCACACGCTTGCTTACAGCTGCTGGTAGTCTCAGCATGGACATCTGGCTCATACACACTTGGATCTGCTATTATCTTTTCCACGATCAGGTTTATGCGCTTCACAATCCATTTGTCATCTACCTTGTCGTCTTCTGTACCAGCTTCGGCCTTGCTTGGTTGGTCAACTATGGATGCAACAAGTTATTATGCATTAAGCAATAATCCTAACGGAAGCCGCATAAAAATCATATTACAATGAAACCAATCCGAATAATTGCACTCACCTTCGCGTTGGCTGCACTGTCGGCCACGTCTGCCCTATCGCAACAGATGATAGGCACTACCGGTGGCCTCAACATCCCTACGGCCGAGATGAAACCCTCGGGCACCTTCGTAGGCGGCATCAACTACATCAGCGAAGGTATGCTGGTAGGCGAGGCCATCACGCATTACGACGATTGCTGGAGCTTCAACTACAATACCGGCCTCTATTACCTCGACTTCACCGTCTTCCCATGGCTCGAGGTATCGTTCCGTCAGACCCTGTTGCGTAGCCGCTATACACAGATGGGCGATCTGCTCGACGATTACGAGTATCAGCGTACCGACCGTTCCATTTCGGTCCGTGTACAGCCGCTCTGCGAGGGCGAGTACTGGCCTTCGGTCGTCATCGGTGCCAACGATCCCTGGAAGGACACCGGACACAACATCTATGCCTCGGCCTATGCAGTAGCCAGCAAGCACCTGCATGTGGCTCCGATTGCCAGCGAGTTCATGCTCACCGTAGGCTACATTCACAACCTGAACAATTCGCAGATGTACAAGGGTGTCTTTGCCGGCCTGAAGTATACGCCCGACTTCTGTCGCGAAGCCTCGTTGCTGGTCGAATACGACACACAAGGTGTCAACCTGGGTCTCGAGGCACGTCTGTTCCGTCACCTCGGACTGTATGCCTTCACCCGCGAATTCTCGAACTTCAATTGCGGTATCCGCTATGAATACACCATCAAGTACTGATACGATGAAAAACTCTCTTCTCTGGCTTCTGCTTGCCATCAGCTTCGTCTTCACGTCAGTATCGGCCAGCGCCATCAACAGCGACCAGGCCTTACGTCAGCTCGACAATCTCGGCTTCGAGAATCTGAAGCTCCATCAGGAAGGCAATACCACCTACCTGACGGCCGAAGACAACGTCTATCGTGGCCTCTATCGCGGCATAGGTACCATCTGTCGTACCCTCAGCCCTACGCCTGCTGCCGATACCATCGTACTCGTAGTACTGCAGCACCAGATGCCCAGGCTCACCGTCCGTGCCATCCATAACGAGGCCGACCAATGGCAGGTAACCGCACAATACGGTGCCGACAGCAAGGCCATGCGCAAGCTCAGCCGCCAGCGCAACAGCAGCTCGTCGCTCGGCAAGGTCGACTTCGTGATCCATCCCGACCTGATGCTCGACAGCCTCTTCCACGACAACAACCACCGCTTTGCCCTGAACGTAGCACCTGCCATCGAGATGTCGCTCTGGCCGGGTGCCAAGCTTACGGCCCAGGTCATCATTCCGCTGTACAACAACATCGATACCGATCCTACCTACGACAAGATTCGCCCGGGCATCATGACCCTCAGCCAGCATCTGACGGTGAATCGCTGGTTGGAAGGTACGCTGACGGCCGGCATCTTCCATACCAACCAGAGCATCTTTGCCGACACACGCCAGGGCCTTGACCTGCAGCTCACCTCACACCTCACTTCGAAGCTCGATCTGGGCGTCAACGTGGGCTATACGGGCAGCTTCAGCCTTGAGGGATCGAGCTGGAACTTCGAGCGTCCGGATCGCCTCAACGTGCTGGGTCGCATCGGGTATTACGAACCTCGCATCAACAGCCAGCTCAACATCTATGCCGGACAGTTCGTCTATGGCGATGCCGGTGTACGTGCCGACTTCACCCGACGTCTGGCCGAGTATGCCGTGGGCTTCTTCGGTACCTATGCCCAGAAGGAACAGGCCATCGGTTTTTACTGTTCGATACCTATCGGCCCGAAGAAGAAGATGCGTCACACGGCCGTACGTCTGAGCCTGCCTGAATCGATGTGCTGGGACTATTCGATGCCTAACTACTCGAAGCCTTTCTCGAAGGATCGTCTGGGCGTAACCTACAATACCACGACCGATGGTCGCTACTCGAACGACTACTGGCAGCCCGAATATGTGGCTCGTTACGTCGGTAAGTTCCTGCGTGGCGAGATAGAATAAACCGTACTTACACACACATCGAAAATGTATATCCTGCTGATTCCGGTGATTATCGCATTGCTGATAATTGCTGGAATCTTTTTTATGGTCCGTCGGCAGTGGTGGATAGCCGCTGTGCTGGTGGTTATGGCCTTGGTGGTCAATCAGTGGAGCCAGACGTTTGCCTTGCATCCCTTCGCAACGGTCAGCGACGTACAGCCAAGAACGACGTCGCCTCGTACCCTACGCCTTCTGACCTACAACATAGGCCTGAACAATGCCTATCTGCGGCAGAATACTGACGGGCTGCAGGGCATCGAACGCTTCCTTGCCCATGTGGATGCCGACGTCGTTGTATTGCCCGAATCGCGTCTGACGCTCTATCCCGACTTCCTCACGTTGCTCGAAGCGCAATACCCCTATTGCATCACACAGGCCACCGATCTCACGGCCCGTTATGTCGAGACCTTCGTCTTCAGTCGCTATCCTATCCGTGACGTTCGGCAGCTGGGCGATTACGTCTACGCCATGGACGTGGCCTTGACCTCCGACCTTGACCTTCGCCTCGTAGCCTGTCATCTGCACAGCAATCAGTGGCACAGTTCGCTTCGTGGCGGTGAGGGATTGTTCGGCAACCTGCAGCAAGGCTACGACCAACGTCTGGTTCAGGCCGAAGCCATCTGTACGGCTTTACAGGGCTGTCAGGGTCCGCTTATGGTGTGTGGCGACCTGAACGACCTGAGCGGTTCGCCTACGCTCAATACGTTGCAGCACAGCCTACAGCTCAGCGATGCATGGTGGAACGGTGGCCTGGGCTACGGTGCTACCAGTACGGCCAAAGGCTTATGCTTCCGCCTCGATCACATCCTGTATACCGCACAGAAGCTAAGCCTTCGCTCGGTGGCGATACCCGATGCCGCCTTCTCTGATCACCTGCCACTGGTGGCCGATTTCGACTACTGATCCCTTCGGTCCAGCATCAGTCGCGCGAAGCCATCAGGCCCTGGTTGATGGCGGCCTCGATGTTGTCCATTACCATCTGCGAGTAGGTGGTGGCTACAACGAATGCCTTGGCCGAAGCCTTCTTGTGGCTGTCCTTGCTGACGTATGGGTAGCAGTTGCTGACAGACCATACGGTGTGCGACTTGTCGTAACGGTTGTCGGTAGCCAGATCGACGAGGATGCAGGTGAGGAGGATGTCATCGACTACATCGTGCGAACGATAGACGTGGTGCATAACATGGTGGTGATGATGGTGGTGGTAGCCATAACCATGACCGTGATGATGATGGTGAGTGTTCGAACTTGTAACATCGGCAACGATTGCAGCAGCCAGTACACCGCAGGCAACAGCGGTCGATACATTACCGGCGCCAGCATGTTCGACGACGCCATAGTCCTGCAGCGTGTAAGTGACGGTGGCCTGACCGTCGGTAACCTTTACACGTACGGTTGGGCAGATGTCTATCTTGTATTCGTTCCAACCGAAAGCAGCCGTAGCCATATTGCTGACGTATGGGCGGGCAACGATGATGCCCTCTTCCTTATCGGCCATCTGTATTGAATTCCTATAGTTGTCGATAAACCATTCTGCAACTTCGTAGTAGAGGTCCTGCTGACTCATGCCCGGAGCCATGATCGTCTTGGTGTAGGTCAGGTTGCCATCCTGATCGAGCTCCTGTTCGTCGGCTACACGTACGGCTGTCTGAGTCCACTTGGTACCATACTTTGCCTTGGCGTAATCTTCGGCATTGAAGTCCTGTATGCTCTGAGCATTTGCGGTGAAGAATGCTGCGGTTGCTACTGCGATAATTGCGAAAATCTTCTTCATACTATTCGTGCAGGTTCACCTGTATCACCTGCGAGGTCTTTTATTATTATTTATTATATGTGTCTCAACCTTGCGACCACCATTTGTAACTTTCTGTCTTCCCCCTTGTGCCGCGAAGCAAATGCCCTTGGGGTAGGGGGACCGAGGGGGGCCTCTTGTTTTTTGACGCTGCAAAGGTACTCCCTTTTTTCGTCCCGTGACGTGCAATGCATGAAAACAAATGAACAATCTGTGAAACCCCTGCTTTTTTCATGTGCTGAGCAGGATATTTCACAGATTGTACGAAAATAGCGTGTCTTTCGACACGAAATAGTAAATATCAAAGCATAAATATTATGGCAAACCCCGCTACAGTTCATTGTAACGGGGTTTGCTATTTCAGTAATATTTATTATTTGCTGTGGCTTTTAACACAGACGATGCGTATTATTCCGATGCGGCAAATAATCCTTACAGCACAAAAAGTGCTACAAATATACTCCTTTTTTTATTATACAGCTAAATATTAGGCCCATAAATCGTCCGAAACCGCCCTTTTTTTACTCATTTTGCCCTGAAACTGGTTTGGGTTGTTTCAAATTATGGTCTGTAACCAAAGACCCATAAAGCGGTCATAGACAATATATCCGTGGTTCGACACATAGACATATTCTTTATCAACAAGTGCTTCCAATGCCTTGTTGATACTGCTGGTACCCTTCAGATGATGAGCAGTAATGAAGGCTGTGGAATTGATAGCCGTTACCGCCCCTTCGGCTGCTATGGCACGTAACAATTGCGCCTGATTGTTGGTCAATAATCGGTATAGATGTGCAAAATCTTCAGATTCCGACTTTATGATCTCCATCAAGCAGCCATCAACCACATCCTTGCTTACTTGTGGCACTGCGGTTTCGTAGATGCGGTTCAGCAAATACTGTACATACCATGTATGACCTTCAAAGCGGACATACAGATAATGGAATATCTCTTGAGGCAGAGTAATTCCAGCTTTCGACATCCATTCTGCCGCAAATTGATAATACTTCTTTTCGTCTATGACGTCAAGTGTCATCTTCTGTGTACTGCGAAAGAAAGGACGATGAGGGCTATCAAAGATTGCCGACATCAGATGCTGCTGGCTACCCGAGAAGACGAAGTGCACATTAGGACAGAATTGAACATACGAGCGTAATAAACCTTCCATACCTTCCTCTTCGGGATATTCTGCTATCTGTTGGAACTCATCAATGGCTACGTAGCACTCTTTGTCCGATTTGCTCAGATAATCAAATATCTCGGCCAATGTACTTTGTGCCTGCTGTGGTTTGAATTCTATCGATGCTGTCAAGGCTCCACTGATAGGATCTGATGACAATACTGGCCTGAGAGTTTTGAAGAATGTACTTATGCCCGATGATACCTTGTCCGTAAGGCTGTCAATTTTACCCAATACAGTATTTGCGAATAGTGTTACAAATCCCTGTAGATTTTTGGTTGAGTAAATATCCATATAGAAGCAGGCCACCTCCTTATTGGTTTGCTGAATCTGGTAGAAAGCATTCTTTATAAGGCCTGTCTTACCCATACGACGTGGACTCATTAGCGTAACGTTACGTCCGTTACGCAATGCCGAGATAAGCTTTTGTGTTTCATCCACACGATCGCAGAAGTATTCAGGGCTATAATAACCGTAAATAAGGAAAGGATTTCCGGGCTTCATAATCATTTATTTTATCATCAAGATCTTTACAGCACTTTTTGTGCTGCACTTTTTGTGCTGCAAAGATACACATTTATAATATAATATCCAAATCTGTTACTCGGATTTGGATATTTTTTTTTATATTAGGTGTTAAAAGCTCACAAACCAATAATAAATCGATGAAATTAACAAAAAAATATCGAGAAGAATATCTATTCAAGAAAAGAGGCTGTGCCGAAAAAGCACAGCCTCATCTTTTGTTACCCTAACTTGCTAACACGTGTATGGTATATACACACTTTGTAGCGAGGATGGTACTATTAGTTAGGGCTTAAAACTTGATTACGGGGTTTAGTCGACGTAGTCGAACTTGATCTTACCCGACGAAGGTGCCTGGAAGTACCATGTCACAGACGCCCAATAATTTTCTGCATGGTCAGCCGAAATATACCAATTACCATATATGCTATACATATTAACGCCCCAGATAGCATCGTCGATGGTTCCATCTAACTGGATATACCGGTAATCTTCGATCGAGACCGAGTACCACTGGCCTTCGACTACATCGTACTCAGTACCTGGCTCAAGCAATAACGCTACATTCTGATAGAATTCATCGAGCGGAGTAAAGTTAATTACTGCATCGCCCGTTACTTCTGTGACGAGAATGTAGTAGGCCTGGCCACCATTGAAGCCGCACATTCCTGGGGAGAACGTTGCATAATCATAGATGCAGTTTTCGATCGTAACAAAACTCTCGAAATATTCAGAGGCAGTGAACGAATACCATCCCCCGTCGGTTATACTGTTCTGGCCTACCTGCAACGGCTCGAATTCGACCTTCGTGATTGTGATTTCGTCCGATTCGACAAATCTCAGGAGGTTAACTTCGCCGGGGTTAAATATTTGGTAGAATGGCAGATCATACTCATAATCACCCCAATTCAGAACATTCACTTTGTTGCCGGCTTTTGCCGAAGCAAAAGTATACATGCCAGGTTCGTCGCATTGGTAAGTATACGTTTCTCCTGCAGTGACCGTAACGGTGCCTGTCGCTGGCAGACTTTCGTAAGTCACTTCAGAGAGCATGAATTTACCCGTCTGGTCGAATGTGAAGATGTAATAACTCCAAGACCAAACCCCACCATCGTAGGGGAGGTCTACTGGGCCCCAGAAGTTCTGTTCCAGGCAATGTGTTACACCTTCGCTGCCAGACAATCTGACAAAGTCACTGAAGTCGTTCGTGTACCATTTGTAAACTGTTCCAGGCACTACGTCTACTTCCTGGCCTAACGTGATGTCGACTATCTGCAACTGGCTGACCTTGACCTCGTCGTCGTTATCGAATTTTACATAATATGTCTGAGGAGAAAGCATCAAACCGTAAGGCATATTAGTACCACCCCAATTTATTATGTTGAAACAATTGTACATGCCCGGAGTGCCCTCAAACTGATAATAGCCCTCCTCGGTGACGTCTATCTTGTAGATCTGGCCTGCGACAATCTGTACTGTTTTGTTCAGTGGTAGGTCGATATAGGAGAGTTTGCTGATCTTCACCACATCGTCATTATCGAAGCTGACATACCAGTCGCCGATAGGCATGCTCATGCTCTGTGGCGCCGAGAACTCGGTGTATTGCTTGATGCGGCAATAGTTGTTGCCATTCTTCGATTCAAATTGATACGGGCCCTCTTCCGTGATAGACAGTTTGTATAAGGCGCCTGCGGTAACCGTAACCGGTTCGTCCAGTGTCAGTTCTGTAACCTGTGGCTTGGAAATCTTGATCGTGCCGCTTGCATCGAAATAAACAAAACCGAATCCTTCACTGAAGTACTCGCAGTAAGGAAGAGGGAAATCCCAACTGCCCATCATGTGGGTTACTGCTCCGTCGGGGCTGGTAAACTCGTAAAGGTCATTCTCTACGATGCTGAGGAGGTAGCACTTTCCTTCCTCGACTGTATACTCCTCACCTAATGGCAGGATAACATAGTCCTTCTGCGTGACCACGAACGACGATGGTCTTTCCCATTCGTTATCGTAGTACATTACCGGATATACTTGATCCTTGCGCAGATAAGGATAATATTCGCCTGTCTGTGGGTCGTAGATTTGCGGAGCCTCAAACCAGCAATTTGCATCAGCATTCAAAGCGTATACGCCTTCCTCAGCAGGAATGAAGTAGTACGATTCGCCTTCCTGCACTGGGGTATCCTCGCCCAAGGTGACTGCTGTGCCCGACATAGCCAGGTTCTTACAGCTGAGCTTCTTGTAGCTGCCGGCCACTACGTCCTTGTTCGATGTATAGATGTTGGTGCCCTTATAAAGCATGCCACCTACGTTCACGCGGAAGGTAATTTCCTTGTTGGTCAGGTCCACGGGTGGGCACATGAAGTATACGTATACGTCGCCCGCCTCGGCTACGTACAGGTTGCCGCAATTAATCGTGAGCGACTTGGTCTTCTGCGGATCAGCAATGGTGATGTCCGTGCCTTCCATCAGGATCTTTCCCTGACTATCGAAGTCTTCGCCAGGCAGGCTGACGGTCAGGCTACGCACGTTAGCGCCTGCAGGCAGGCCGTAAAGGTGTGCGCTGACAACAGCGCCCACATGCTGCATCGCAAAGTTCACATTGCCCTCCTCGTCGGCTTGCTGGGCAGCGCAGAACAGATAGTCGTAGTTACCGAGCGAGGCATAGGCATCGAGCGAGGCGTCGTACCATTGATCATCGTAGTTTACCCACTGGCAGTATGTAAACTCATTCGTATCCCAATTCATTTCACCATCGCAATTAGGACCGTTGTAAGGGTAGAAAGCAGCGTAACGTGTCTCGTCGGAACGCAGACGCCAGAGGCCGCCATCGAAGTTGGCACTACCATCGGCGTTGATGTTGTCGGCCTCGAGGAGGAACTGTACCTTCTCTGTCAGACCATTGCGCATACCCCATACGGCTATTACGTCGTTGGCAGTGAGGGTAGGGGTCAGGTCGCCGGTTGCGGTCTCGTCGTAAGCCATACGGGTGATGCTCTCAGGCACGAAGCTTTCGACCGTGAAGTTGATGCCCTTTTTGTTGTTCTTGCTGGGGCGTGGCGAGTCGAAGCCGTCGTCGTTGCAGGCAGTCAGGGCAAGGCCCATCAATGCCAAGCAGCTCAAGCGATAGATGTAGTTTTTCATATCGGTAGTTGGTTAAGGGTTATTATTCTTCGTCACCACCTTGGAAAGGAGGTACGTCGACGCCAGGTACACCGTCTCCGCTGGTGCAGATCAGGTCGTTCATCTCAAGTTCTACAGCCTCAATCTCAGGCTTTGCATAGGTCTTCTTAATGTTGTTCATAAGTTTTTGAATGTTTTTAGTGAGTAATACGAACTATCTCCTATAGCTACCCCTGATTCGGTCACATTATATATTTAAATGAAAAAGCGCGGGTAGCTGACTATTGCCCGCTCCCGCTTATCAAGGCCTTCCACAGCCCGTACTCCTGAGAACGAGCAATGCAGAGGCCCACGCTTTGCTATAAAAACGCCATAGATACGAAGCGAACGATCCTGCCTCGCGGCAGAATACATTACACCCATACCTTGGTGCTGGTTATAACAAACCCATGGACGTCATAACATTGCCTTGTCTCTTGGAGTGATTCAAAGGTGGAAGTTTTGATAAGCCAAGACCAAGACGTTAGTGACGCCTTTCCAATAAAAAAGAACTGCCAGTGGGCACACGTGCCCGTTACAGTTACGCCATAACCCAAAGATATACGACATTCCCACCCGAAAGTGGGCTTCTGCACATTATTAGGCAATTACGCGGTGCAAAGATAAAGAATATTTCAATAAGTTGATTATTTTTGCCTTACTTTTTTACAAAAAAACAAACTTTATTAGTTTTGAACATAATAAATATATAAAGTACATACAAAAAATTATGATAATTCAGAATGTTCGCGAACATTCTGACTTCCCGTTTTGCAGAGGAGCACTTTTGGCGAAAAGTGTGCCTCCGAATTTTGATAAGGAAGAATCTTGGCGAAGATTCTGTCTTCTCGTTTTGTGGAAGAGTATTCTGGAAGAAAAATGCGCTTCCTCGTTTTGATAAGGAAGAATCTTGGCGAAGATTCTGAATTCTCGTTTTGCAGAGGAGCACTTTTGGCGAAAACTATGCCTCCGAGTTTTGAGAAGGAAGAATCTTGGCGAAAACTATGCCTCCACGTTTTGAGGAAGCAGAAACCGGAAAAAGATGGGTCTACACTGTTTTTCGAAATGTGATTTGTGATTTGTGATTTTGCTCTTTTGAAAGGATATTAGGGATGTTAGGGATTTTGGGGATATTAGGGACGATAGTTGCGGTTGAAGGATTCAGAAACTCTTATGATTTATTATCCGATGCTATGCACCAGAAAACCGAGGGCAGAGTTTTACGCCTGAGAATTTGGTATTATCGAAGAAAGATGCTATCTTTGCCACGATAATGCTAAGTCACTTTCCAACTATTCACTATCAAACTACTCTCCACTCTAAACTAAACAACACACACATGAAACAGATTACAACACTATTGGCACTGAGCTATGCAGGCCTTGCGATGGCACAGCAGCAGACAACGGCCATCATGGTCGAAGCTGAAGCTGCCAGCAATACCCTGTGTGACCTGATTGAGGATACGCAATACTCGGGCAATGAGGCCCTGCGCCTGATCGAAGCCTCGGCCCACATCGACTTCACCATCGAACTGCCCGAAGACGGCAAATATCGCGTGTATGTGGCCGGTAACGGCATTGGTGGACAGAAGATCGTAAACTGCACCGTAAACGGCAGCACGGGCAACTTTGCGCTGGACGAATACACCGAGGTCGAGATAGGTACCTACATCATGAAGACGGGCAAGAACAGCGTGACGATCACACCGGCATGGACATGGTTCGTAGTGGATTATCTGCGCATCGAGAGCTATCAGGACACGCTGGCCTTCGATCTGGCCACACATCCGGTCGATGCCGAGGCTACCGAAGCGACGTGCCAGATGTACGACTTCCTGTGCGAAAACTTCGGCCAACGCACCATTTCGGGCATCATGACCGGCGATATGGCGACGGCCAATGGCGACGTGACGCAACACTACGACGTACAGGCCGTATACCGTAAGAGCGGACAATATCCGGCATTGGTAGGCTTCGACTTCATGAATGCTACCGGCCTGCATTCCGGCGATTCGTGGTTCAGGCAGTATACGCGTTCGGCCATCGATCTGGCCAAGGACCTGCACCGTCGGGGTGGTATTCCGGCCTTCACATGGCACTGGCGTGACCCCAGCCGTCAGACGGGCGAATTCTACAGCAACGACACACCGATGAAGGCTTCGAAGGCAATGAATGCCGACGGGTCGTGGAATACCGAATCGACGCTCTACCAGCAGCTGATAGGCGACATCGATGTTGTGGCCGACTACATGCTCGAACTGCAGAGCGAGGGCATGGCCTGCATCTTCCGTCCGCTGCACGAAGCCAGTGGTGGTTGGTTCTGGTGGGGACGCGAGGGTGCCGACGTATTCAAGGCCCTGTATCGCCTGATCTACGACGAGATGGTTAGCGTGAAGGGTGTGCACAACGTGATCTGGGTGTGGAATCCTGATCCTCGCGATGCCGACTGGAACCCTGGCGACGAGTATTACGACGTCGTTTCGGCCGACATCTACAATAACAATTATGACTACTCGAGCAACTACGTGACCTTCGACAAGCTGAAGGCCTTGACCGAGGGACATAAGCTGGTGGCACTGTCCGAAAACGGTCCGATACCCGACATTGAACGTCAGGCCGAAGAAGGTGCGATGTGGTCGTGGTGGATGCCCTGGTACCAGTCGTGGAACGGAGGTTTTGTGGACAAGACGAGCACCGTGGAGTGGCAACGCTGTATGAACGATCCGCGTGTGCTGACGCTCGACGACATGAAGGATGTGGCCTGGAGCACGATAGCCTCGATAGGCGAAGTACAGAACGATAACACATCATACAGCAGCAATGTATACGACCTGCAGGGACGCATCGTCAAAACCAGGCCTACGACTGGTTTCTATCTCCGGAAAGATGCAAAATCGGAACGTTACACTGTGGCTCACGAGACGGTGAGATAGCCTTTTCTTTCCTACTTTGCCTCTTTTTTCCGACTTTTTTGCAGGTAGATGTGAGAATATGAAATCATTGCCGGTATGCGATGTGATAGTTCTGGATGTCGTGGTACAGTACGATTAAGGTCATGGTACACTATTTTCAGAAATGTGATTTGTGATTTGTGATTTTACAAGTTCAGCAGCTTCAGTTGAATATCAGGATATAGGATGATAATATTTTGCAGAAAAAGTACCGATATTAAGTGATAGAATATTATTGCAGACAGAATTAAATGCGTATCTTTGCACCCGAAAACACCATACTACTAATATATGTTTCAACCAATGAAAAAACATCTGAATCTCCTGCTGGTAACATCGATGGCCGTGATGGCAGCATCGTGCACCAGTAAAGTGGCTACGGCCAGCAATGAAGACGAGACGACGGGTATGAGCCGTATCTCGGTTTGTGGAAATCATTTTGTGAATGCCGAAGGCGACAGCATCGTGCTTCGAGGCCTCTGCTGTTCGGACCCAGTCAAACTGCTGGGCGACAGCATGTGGAACGAGCGCTACTTCGATGAGATGGCCGACTGGGGTGCCAACGTGGTACGTTTTGCCATTCATCCTTCGAACCTGAACCGCATAGGTTGGGACGAGGCCTACAAGCTGTTCGACCAGGGCGTAGCATGGGCCAAGGAACGTGGTATGTACGTCATTATGGACTGGCACTCGATTGGCAATCTACGCGACGCCAAGTTCACCAACCCAATGTACGACACCGACCTGGACGAGACGATCCGCTTCTGGCAGACAACAGCCCGTCGCTACAAGGACGAGCCAACCGTGGCTCTGTACGAGATCTTCAACGAGCCAACCTTCCAGCAGCCAGGGCTGGGCACTACCACCTGGAGCGAATGGAGACAGATGCAGGAACAGATCATCGACTCGATCCGCGTCATTCAGCCCGATGCCGTCTGTCTGTGTGCAGGCTTCAACTGGGCCTACGACCTGACGCAAGTGGCCGACGATCCTATCCAGCGTCCTAACGTGGGCTATGTGTCGCATCCTTACCCTATGAAGCGCGAGAGCGACTGGGAGAACAACTGGCAGCGCGACTTCGGCTATGTGGCCGAGACGTATCCGGTGGTCTGCACCGAGCTGGGTTACTGCCATGCCGAGGATCATGGTGCTCACATCCCTGTGATCTCGACCGACGATTATGGTCCGGCCATTACTTCGTTCCTCGATGCTCGTGGCATCTCGTTCACCATCTGGTGCTTCGACCCACATTGGGCACCTATGTTGATCGACGACTGGGACTTCACGCTTTCGACCCAGGGCAAGTACTTCAAGCCTTATTTGCAAGGGAAGAAAGATTGATGATTGACAATTGATGATAAAAAAAGCACACCCGCCACGATGAACTGTGACGGGTGTGTATTTTATTATTGAGGATGCACCTCAATAAACCAATAGGGGGTTATCAGATCTTGCAGTCGCCCCAGGTGAGGTAGATAGCACCCCAGGTGAAGCCGGAACCGAAGGCAGCAAGCATCAGGCGGTCGCCCTTCTTGAGCTTACCCTCGAGGGCAGCCTCGTGCAGTGCGATGGGGATCGAAGCCGATGAAGTGTTGCCTACATGGTCGATGTTGCAGATCACCTTCTCCTCAGGCGCATTGCAGTGCTCGCGTACGGCATCGATGATGCGCTTGTTGGCCTGATGGGTGCAGATCCAGTCGATATCGTCCATGGTGAGCTTGCCTTCCTCCATTACCTCGCTGACAGCGCTGGTCATGAAGGTTACGGCCTGCTTGAAGACGAACTTGCCATCCTGCAGGATGTAGTGCAGACCCTCGTCGACCATCTCGTGGGTAGGGATGTTGGCCGAAGCACCACCGCGACGGATCAGGTGCTCGTGACCATAGCCATCGGCATGGATCTTGGCAATCTGTACGCCAAAGCCTTCCTCGCTTGGCTCGATCAGGGCAGCAGCACCGCCATCGCCGAACAGGGCACAGGTGGTACGGTCCTTATAGTTGACGAACGAGGTGAGGTTCTCGGCCGAGCAGATGATGATCTTCTTGTACATGCCAGCCTTGATGAAGGCCTGAGCCTGCTGCAGACAGTACAGGAAGCCGGTACAGGCCGACAGTACGTCGTAGCACATGGCATTGCGGATATCGAGCGCATCGGCGATGACACAGGCAGTAGAAGGGAAGATGTAATCTGGCATCGAAGTAGCACAGATCAGACATTCAACCTCGTCAGGACGGGTGCCGGTCTTCTCGAGCACGTCGCGTACGGCAGGGATAGCCAGACGGCTTGAACCCGTAGGCTCGTTGCGAAGCACGTGACGCGACTTGATACCGGTACGGGTAGTAATCCACTCGTCGTTAGTTTCGACCATCGTAGCGATCTCATCATTGGTCAGCACGTACTCAGGAAGGTAGTGGCTGATACCAGTAATAGCTGCGGTAATCATTGTTTCTTCGAAAAATTACGAATTACTATGCTTTAGAAAAGCAATTACGAATTACAAATTACAAATTACGAATTACTATGCTTTGAAAAAGCAAATTACGAATTACGAACTACGCCTACTTAAGGGTGTAATTAGTAATTCGTAATTAGTAATTCTCTAATTGATTAGATTAGAGAGCTGCCTCCTTCTCGATAGCCAGCTTGCCACGATAGTAACCACACTCAGGGCAAACGGTGTGTGAAAGGTGCCAGCCACCACAGTTGGGGCATACTACTACGGCAGGGACAACTGCCTTGTCATGCGTACGGCGCTTGGCAGTACGGGTGTTTGATTGTCTACGTTTAGGATGTGCCATTTTTTTATATTATTAAATTAATCCTTTTTCAGTTTTTTAAGTGCTTCCCAGCGTGGGTCGATATTGTCAGTATCGTCGCCGGTAGCCGATGTAGGCATCATTTCATCCTCTATTTCGGACAGCAGCGTGTCGGCCTCGAACGAATCGGAATCGACCAGATGCTGACTGAGCTTCGACGACATACCGCTGTTGCAACGTCCGAAAGGATGGACATGCTTGATAGGGATTGCCAGTTCGACAAATTCGTAGAGGAACCACGAAACGTTGATGACGCCCTGATCCTCGGGAATAATGACGATATCGTCACCATCGTCCTTGAACTCCTTGCCGAAACGGACGATGAGATGACCTGTGGCCTTGATGGGTTGATCCATCTCCTCGAGACAACGGTCGCAAGGTACCACTACCTTTCCTTCGAGCACAAACGAGAGCTCGGACTCACGAAGGTTCTTCACGACGTGAACCCTTGCTGTGACATTGCCCTTCTGGATAGCTTCTTCGCCTATGGACTCGAAAAATTCGTTGCCCAGACGGTACTCGATATCGCTCTCGCCGATTTCCATCGCCTTGAGCTGGATGTTGTATTCGTCGAATTTACCCATCATTAGTATGCATTGATGCGTTATTCGGGCGCAAAGATACAAATTATTCCGTTAAGTTGTATGTTTTTGAACGAAATAATTTAAACTTTTTGGATAAAAATGCCTATTTTGCAGTTTAAAGATGCTTTTTTAGCACTTTTTATGGGCCAAAAGAGTGTTGATAAGTCACAGTTCGATTCGGAATGTAGTACCTACTCCGACAGCCGAATTCTTGACGTAGATGCGTCCGTGATGATATTGTGTAATGATGCGACGAACCAAGGCAAGGCCCAGACCCCATCCACGCTTCTTGGTAGTATATCCGGGTTCGAAGACCTTCTTCTGCCGGTTCTTGGGGATACCTTTGCCGTTGTCCTCGACCTCGATGATGCCGCCTTGATAGACACGGATGCTGACCTGTGTAGGCTGTGCATCGACGGCATTGCGACACAGATTCTCGACCACCCACGACAGCAATGGACCCGATGCCTGAACGATGACCGGTGCTTCGGGCTTCTCGAGGCTGATGGTGATGTGCGACGAGATGCGCTTCTGCATGTATTGCGCCACGTTGGCACAGACTTCGCTCAGGTCGGTAGGCTCGAGCTTAGGTTCGGAACCAATCTTCGAGAAGCGATCGGCCACGGTACGCAGGCGTTGAACGTCCTTGTTCATCTCGGTGACGGCATCGGATACCTCGTCGACAGTCAGATCATCGTCGGTCAGCTGACCCAGGTATTCGGTCCATCCCATGAGCGACTGGATAGGTGTTCCCAGCTGATGTGCCGTCTCCTTCGACAGGCCAACCCACACACGGTTCTGCTCGCTGACGCGACGGCTGTAAAGCATGTAGTAGAGCAACAGCAGGAAGACCACGATGACCATCACCTGCACGTACGGATAGTAATGTAGCTGCTGCAGGAGTATCGAATCCTCGTAATACAAGCGTTGGGTAAGGCCTTCGACAATATCGATGTCGAAGTAATGTCCTTCGGCCGTAAGTTCCTCGATCTTGCGGGCAATGAAGGCAGCTGTATCGACCGGAATCTCGATGTTGCCATAGCCAAGCAGTTCGCCATCCTGATCGGTATAGAACACAGGGATGGTGGTGTTGCTGGCCATGAGCTTCAGTTCGAGCGTCATGTCGGCATCCTCGTCGGCCAACAGCAGCTGACGATAGGCACTGGCCCATATTTCCATCTTGGCACGTTCCTCCTGACCCAGCGACTTGACCAGCTGGTCCGAGAAGTACAGAAACATGGCTATCAGTGCCACCGAGATGGCCAGAAACAGGCTCTGCAGTATGTTCTTCAGTCGGTTACTCACTGTATCGGATTACGAACAACTTATCGCTCGGACGAATCTTTGTCGAGACAGGAATGGTAAAACGCTCGCCCTTGTGTACGGTATCGACCACCTTGTAATCGACCTGAATCTCGTCGAGCATCACTTCGACAACGCCTGTCGTAGGGCCGATGATCAGTACCTTGTCGCCTTTGTGCAGCTCTTCGGCTTCGCACATGAAGTCGCCAATGCCTATACGGCTGAACCAACCTACGGTCTTGGCAGCATAGATCTTGCGTTCGGTAGCCTTCGAACCATAGATCGAGCTCCACTCGCCAAGACGCTGACCCAGGTAATAGCCATTCCAGAAGCCACGGTTGAAGACGGTCTTGAGCCGCTCGTCCCAGGCAGCAATCTTCTGTTCGGTATAGGTGCCTTCGGCAATCGATTCGAAAGCCTCGCGATAACAGCTCACCACGGTCTTGACGTATTCAGGACCACGGGCACGGCCTTCGATCTTATACACCTCGACACCGGCATCCTGCATCTTGTTCAGGAAGTGAATGGTCTTCAGATCCTTAGGCGACATCAGATACTTGTTGTCGACGGTGAGCTGTATGTCGTGGTCCTGATCGACCAGCATGTAGCGTTGCTCGGGATCCATGGCATAGGCATCGTAGGCATGACGACATACCTGAGCACAGGCACCACGGTTGGCCGAACGGTTGTATTCGTGCAGGCTCATGTAGCACTTGCCACTGACTGCCATGCAGAGGGCTCCATGGGCAAACATCTCGATACGGATCAGCTGACCACCAGGGCCCTTGATCTGATCGCGTACGATGGCCTCGTGAATGGCCTTGACCTGATCCATGTTGAGCTCGCGTGCCAGCACTACGACATCGGCAAACTGGGCATAGAAACGAAGGGCTTCGACGTTCGAGATATTGAGCTGGGTAGACAGATGCACCTCGATACGAGCCTCACCACCACGATCCAGACCACGGGCATACGACATGGCAGCTACATCCGAGGCAATGATGGCCGAGATGCCGGCTGCACTGGCCGCATCGATGATCTGACGCATCTTCTCGAGGTCCTCGCCATAGATGATGGTATTGACCGTAAGGTACGACTTCATGCCATGCTCGCTACAGATGTCGGCAATCTTCTGAAGATCGTCGATCGTGAAGTTATTGGCCGAAGCCGAGCGCATATTCAGTCCTTGAATACCGAAGTACACACTGCCGGCACCAGCCTGTATGGCGGCTGCCAACGACTCGTAGCAGCCCACAGGGGCCATGATTTCTACCAAAATAATTACAAATTATGAATTACAAATTACTTACTCATCTCGAGCATACGGTCGATAGGCAGCTTGGCACGTTCGATGATCGAAGGATCGACCTCGATGACAGGAGTCTCATCGCGCAGGCATGCGTATAACTTCTCTAATGTATTGAGGCGCATGTAAGCACACTCGTTGCACGAACAGCCAACCGAACCCTCGCTGACCTCAGGCGGTACAGGGATGAAGGTCTTCTGTGGAGCCTGCTTCTGCATCTCGTGCAGGATACCACTCTCGGTAGCCACGATGAACTCCTGACAGTCGCTCTCGACAGCATGGCGAAGCAATACGGCAGTCGAACCTACCTTATCGGCCAACAGAACGACCGGACGCTTGCACTCGGGATGAACCAGCACCTGAGCCTCGGGATGTTCGGTCTTGAGCTTCAGGATAGCCTCGGTCGAGAACTGCTCGTGTACATGACAGGCACCATCCCACAACAGCATCTGACGACCCGTTACGGCATTGATGTAGCTGCCCAGGTTGCGGTCAGGAGCAAAGATGATCTTCTCGTCGGCAGGCAGCGAGTTGACAATACGCAAGGCATTGCCCGAAGTGACTACAATATCGGTATAGTACTTGACGGCAGCCGTGGTGTTGACATACGACAGGACGGTATAACCCGGATGATCCTTGACAAAGGCACCAAAGTCGGCAGCCGGACACGAATCGGCCAACGAACAACCAGCAGCCAGATCGGGCACAAGCACCTTCTTCTGCGGACACAGAATCTTGCACGTCTCGCCCATGAAGTGTACGCCACACATCACGATGATGTCAGCTTCGGACTTGGCAGCCTGCTGCGCCAAAGCCAGCGAGTCGCCTACAAAGTCGGCAATGTCCTGGATTTCGCCCAACGTATAGTAATGTGCCAGAATGACGGCATTCTTCTGCTCCTTGAGGGCCTTGATCTGCTCAATCAACTCGATACGGTTCATAGTTTTCAACTTTCAATATTATTTATATTCTTTTTTTCGGAGTAAAAAATATTTTTTTTCAAAAACTCCAAAATGATGATGATAATTGATTGTTGATAAAGTGGATAACTCTGAGGGTGGAAAACGGGGGTTGAGTTATCAAATGTTATGCCCCAAATTATAAACCTTGCAATCGTGGCCAGAAGCAACGACAGAGGCAAAAACCGTGGTTTATCAACTTATCAACATTCGGGTTTTCGGGGGCAAAGTTAATAAAAAATTCAATACGACGGTCTTGATAAGTCCACTTTTTTCGGTTAAATACTTTTTTATATTTTGTGAACAAAAAATTTGGCAAATCCGAAAAACATATTAAGCCAGAAATTTTTGAGATATCCAAATTTTTCAGGACTTTTTTTTCAAGAATTTTTACATAGGTTATCTTCATAAGTTATCAACATTATCAACACATTTTCGACACATTATTTGGTGGTATAAAAAAAATGCCTTATCTTTGCGCCATGAAAAAGCTGACAACCCTCGAAATGGGTCGCATCAACACGGCTACGTTCAAGGCCGCAGACAAGATGCCTCTGATAATTGTATTGGACAATGTGCGTTCGCTGAACAACATTGGATCGGTGTTCCGTACGTCAGATGCCTTCCGTGTGGAGAGTATCTATCTGTGCGGAATATCGGCCACGCCACCTTCGCCCGAGATACACAAGACGGCACTGGGAGCCGAAGATTCGGTTGACTGGACATACTTCGAAGATACGCACGAGGCCGTACGCTCCTTGCAGCAACGAGGCTATAAGGTGATGGCCATCGAGCAATGCGAGGGCTCGACCATGCTCGACTCGTGGAAGCCTGACTTTGACACTGTGGCGGGTTATGCCGTAGTGATGGGCAACGAGGTGAAGGGTGTACAACAATCGGTAGTAGATATGTGCGATGGTTGCCTCGAGATTCCGCAATATGGTACGAAGCATTCGCTCAACGTATCGATCACCACCGGATTGGTAATCTGGGATTTCTGCAAGGTATATAAAAAGGAAGTAGGATTTGAGTAATTTCAAATCCTACTAATCGTTTATCACAAATCACAAATCACATTTGTAAAAAGTGTGTGATAGTCATTGTCAGAGTCCCTGGAACTCATCGTCGGTCTCGAAGTCAATCTCCTTGCACTGTGTGTAGATCGAAGGACAGTTGCTGACCTTGTATACGTCGCAACCCTTCGGCTTTACGACCTCGACATTGCGCCAGTGGGTATCGAAGCCATCGCTATAGACCTCGATGTGCTTGACGTATCCACGCAGCGAAGACGAACGCTCGTCCTTACGTGTAGGATTAGGACGTACTCGGATGGTATAAGGCTTGGTAGGATTATAGCCATTGCTGGGCTTGGCACCCTTGAAGAAGGCAGCTGCCTGATAAGGACGTCCGTAATACTGGTCCTCAGAATTGTATAATTCCTTGACACGACGGAACATAGAACCGAAGTTGATGTCCACGTTGGCCAGACGGATGCACTCCTCGCCCATGGCATGATCCTTGTGATACATCTCCATAGCAACGATTACCATCATGACGGCACCTTCTGGTTCCTGAGCTACCTGCTGTTGCAGCTGCTCGAATTCCTCGACCGACTGAGGAATAGCATCTATCTTGACAGTCTTCTCGCTAATCTTCGACGATGCAGCCGAGATACCCTTGTCGATGAGTCGTGAGAGCGATTGAGCCTGTACTGGGGCGGTCTGTGCAAATAAGACCAATACAAAAGCCACGAATGAGATGAATAAATGCTTCATAGTTGTTAGCTTATTTAGAGTAATTATTATGTTTTCTGGCTGCAAATATAATGATATTTTTTTATTTGATGCAAAAAATGGAAATGATTTTTCTGTTTTTCGGAAAAAATTATTAACTTTGCGCCCACATTTTAAATAATATAACGAGATGAAAGCAGCCGATCCTAAGGATACACCCATGTTGAAGCAGTACTTCGAACTGAAAAAGAAGTACCATGATGCCATCATTCTGTATCGTGTAGGAGACTTCTACGAGACTTTCTGCGACGACGCCAAGGAGGCACACGACATATTGGGCATCACCCTGACAGCCCGTGCCGGTTCACCCTTGGCCGGTTTCCCCTATCATGCATTGGACACGTATCTGCCCCGACTGGTACGTGCCGGTAAGCGTGTGGCCATCTGCGAACAGCTCGAGGATCCAAAGCTGACCAAGAAACTGGTGAAGCGTGGAATTACCGAACTGATCACTCCGGGCCTTACGATGGGCGACAATGTGCTGAACACACGCGAGAATAACTTCCTGGCTGCCGTATCGTTCGAAAAGACGCATTGTGGCATAGCCTTGCTCGACATATCAACAGGTGAATTTCTCTGTACTGAAGGCAGTTACGATTATATCGACAAACTTATCAACAATTATGCACCGAAGGAAATGTTGTTTCTGAAGGGCATGCGTCCGTACTATCAGGAGAAGTTCACCAGCCAACCCTACTGCTACGAGCTTGAGGACTTCTACTTCAGCTACGACAATGCCCGTCGTCAGTTGCTCAACCTGTTCAACACGCAGAATCTGAAAGGTTATGGCATCGAGGAGATGCATCTGGCCACTACCTCGGCCGGTGCTATCCTGCGCTATCTCGAAGCTACACAGCATACACAGACACGACATATTACCACCATCCGTCGCATCGACAACGAGGCTTATATGCGTCTGGATAAGTTTACGGTGCGAAGCCTTGAGCTGATTTCGACCATGAACGAAGGTGGACGTTCGTTGCTCAACGTGATAGACGAGACCACTACGCCTATGGGTAGCCGTCTGCTGCATCGCTGGATACTCTTCCCGCTGATTCATGCCCAGAGCATCCGTGAACGTCTGAATGTGGTTGAATACTTCTTCCGCGATCCTGACCTTGCCGATGTTGTCGACGAGGGTCTGCATCGTCTGGGCGACATGGAACGTATTGTTGGCAAGGTAGCTGTAGGTCGCGCCAATCCTCGCGAGATAGTGCAGCTACGAGTAGCTCTGGAGGCACTGAAGGAAATCAAGAAGGCCTGTGAAGAGGCCGAACTGCCCCAATTGCAGCGCATCGGTGAGCAGATCAATACCTGCGAGAGCATTGCGCAACGCATCTATCGCGAGATTGAGCCCGAACCACCTATCCAGTTTGGCAAGAGTCAGGTGATCCGTGCCAATGTGAATGCCGAGCTTGACGAACTTCGCGCGATAGCCTATGGCGGCAAGGATTATCTGATGAAGTTGCAGCAACAGCTGTCAGAACAATACAACATTCCGTCGCTGAAGGTTGCCTTCAACAATGTATTCGGCTACTATATCGAAGTAAGGAATACGTACAAGGACAGAGTTCCTGAAGGATGGGTACGCAAGCAGACACTAGTCGATAAGGAACGATACATCACGCAGGAGCTGAAGGAATACGAAGACAAGATTCTGACAGCCGAGGAACGTATCGGATCGCTGGAACAACAGCTGTATCAGGACCTGATGAAGGCCCTTGAGGAATACATTCCTATCATACAGCTCAATGCCCAGCTGATGGCCCGTCTGGATTGCCTGCTGAGCTTCAGCCGTGTGGCTGCCCGCTATCATTACGTGCGTCCTGATGTTGACGACTCGATGGTAATAGATATCCGTCAGGGTCGACATCCGGTGATTGAACGTCAGATGCCAGTAGGCGAATCGTATGTACCGAATGATGTGCATCTGTCGTCTGAAGAGAAGACGGCCGATCAGCAATGGCCACAGATCATGATGATTACGGGTCCGAATATGGCTGGTAAGTCTGCCCTGCTTCGTCAGACAGCCCTGATTGTACTGTTGGCTCACATCGGAAGCTTTGTTCCGGCCGAGGCAGCACACATCGGTATTGTGGACAAGATCTTTACCCGTGTGGGTGCATCGGACAACATCTCGTTGGGCGAATCGACCTTCATGGTTGAGATGACCGAGGCTTCGAACATACTGAACAACCTTTCAGAGCGTTCGTTGGTACTGTTCGACGAGCTGGGACGTGGTACATCGACCTATGATGGCATCTCGATAGCATGGGCCATTGTCGAGCATGTGCACGAACGTGCCATAGGCCATCCGAAGATGCTATTTGCGACACACTATCACGAGCTGAATGAGATGGAGAAGTCGTTCGGCCGAATCCGTAACTACAATGTTTCGGTACGTGAAGAGAAAGGTAAGGTACTCTTCCTGCGCAAGCTGAAGGAAGGTGGTTCGGAACACTCGTTCGGCATCCATGTGGCCAAGCTGGCCGGTATGTTACCCGAGGTTGTAGATCGTGCAGATCAGGTGCTGAAGTCGTTGGAACAGAATGCCTCGTCGGTAAGTACAACGAAGGTTCCGGTCGATCAGATCCAGACAGCAGGCAATGCTATTCACGGTCAGGCTGGCTATCAACTGTCAATCTTCCAGCTCGATGATCCTGTGCTGAGCGAGATTCGCGACGAGATTCAGGGTATCGACCCGAACAACATGACGCCAATGGAGGCATTGCAGAAGCTGGCCGAAATCAAGAAGATCTGTGGAGTGAGGTAAATTAATCCTTTCTACGCAACACGATACACTCCTTGAACTTCTCGTCGAGCATCTGATAGAATTGTATGGCATATTCGTGAGCCGAAGGCAGCTGTACCAACACATTGCGTTGCAATATATAGATGATGCTGATCTTCTGTTCTTCGACCAATACCTTGAACTGGCACATATAGGCTCCTGTTGCCGAATAATAGACACCGCTTTCAGGATAACTGTCAATGCGGAAGCTGTCGTCAATTTTGATGACGAAGTTATATCGCTCGTTCACACAGTAGGGAAATTCGATAGGAAGTGTGCGGGTAGAATCAGGCCATTCGTACTGATGGATGTTCATGTAAGGACAGAAACTGATTGAATCTCCATCGAACTGTAGCTGTATATCGGTAGATATATGGTCGAATTGACGTCCCTCGACAATGCCTGCCAAGTTGCGATAATAGGTGTTGTTCTCACTATGTAGCAAGGCATCAGGACCGATGGTCATATTATTGTTGGTCAGGATACGATAATCGCTCGTAGTGAATAGATTGACCCATTGACCGACTACTTCATTATCTTTGACTTCGAGCAGACGTGCGTTTGTTACCCTATACTCTTCGGGCAACAGATGCTGCAGGCTGTCTGGTTGCATAGGATCGATAAAATCATAGTCCTTACCGTTGTATATGGCCAGAATGATGGCATCGAAGGCTTCTGCACTGGGGTATTTGACAAGCGACAGCTTGCCCGAAGAACGTCGACGAAGCACTACGGGATAGACCAGTTGGCCTTCGCTCTTGAGTACACTTGCACGTAAGCCTATGGGATTATCGGTCTTGTAGAACTGTTCGACCAACGGAGTGTTGAGCAGCTTATGGTCCACGATCTCCCATGTCATGTTCATCTCTTCGATGCGGCCATTGACGTTTTCGATACTACTGATTATCGGGAAAAGCTTGTATCGATAGTCGCTGGCCGAATAGATGTATTTATCCTTGACAAATGGCTGGATATTGCGGGCCTCGAACTTACGGCTGCTGACCTTGAAGTGCGAACCATTGGCTGTATTTATTACCAACGTATCAGGCTTGTAGCTATTGATACCACAATCGCCCTGTTGTTCTAGGGTGTATTCGTAGCCGATAGGCACAATGAGTGTATAGACGGCCGACCGGACAGGAAGTTCGCATTGAGGTTCCCAGGGCTCGATGAACTTGTAATCGTTGCTTACATATTGCGTATCGCAATGGACAATCTGATTATCATCGGTCAGGAACTGGCGGTGACGGGTGTAACGGATGTTGTACCGATCGATGTACCGGGCCTCGGTACTGTCTGTCAGTACACAGGTAAACTGCTGGGCATTGATGGTGCCGAAACCGAGCAGTAGGGAGAATAAGGCAAATAGTTTTTTCATTGTGCAAGGATAGTTTTAGTTATACGGTATAGCAAGTGTAATCGTGTTTTTCAGGCTTCTGAATTCCTATGATGGAGGATAAAAATGACTAATCCCACTCCTTGTTTCGCTGGTTGAACAAGGAGTGGAATAATGGAGTGTTATCAGAGCGTCCAGGTAGCACCGTCCTTGGTATCCTTGACGGCAAAACCCAGTGCAGCAAGCTGGTTACGGATCAGGTCACTGGTGGCCCAATCCTTGTTGGCCTTAGCCTTGGCACGTACCTCGAGCAACAGGTCGACAGCACCCTTATAGGCAGCGGTCTTGTCGTCGCTGGAATTGGCACCGTTCTCGTCCTTCATGCCAAGGATGTCGATCAGGAATGTCTTCATGACCGAAGTAATCTTGTCGATGCCTTCCTGGCTGACCTTGAGCTGGCCGTCGATGACCTTGTTGATCAGCGAAACCAGTTCGTAGAGGTTCGAGATGACGATTGGGGTAGTGAGGTCGTCGTTCATGGCCTCGTACATCTTCTGTTCGAGGGCTTCAACGAGTTTCTGTGTTTCAAGGGTTTCAGGCGTTTCGGGCGATGCCTTCATACGGGCAATGCTGGCATAACCCTCCATCATACGCTTCATACCCTTCTCGGCCGACTGAAGTGCCTCGTTGCTGAAGTCGACAGTTGAGCGATAATGTGCCATGAGGATAAAGAAGCGGATGGTCATAGGCGAGTAGGCCTGCTGGAGCTTAGGGTGCGTGCCCTGGAAGAACTCGTCGAGGGTGATGAAGTTGCCATACGACTTACCCATCTTCTTTCCGTCGATGGTGATCATGTTGTTGTGCATCCAGTAATGTACGGTCTGATGACCCTTGCAGGCGCACGACTGTGCAATCTCGCACTCGTGGTGAGGGAAGAGCAGGTCAAGGCCGCCACCATGGATGTCGAATTCCTCGCCCAGATACTTCTCGCTCATGGTCGAACACTCAAGATGCCAGCCTGGGAAACCTTCGCTCCAGGGGCTTGGCCAGTGCATGATGTGTTCGGGGGCTGCCTTCTTCCAGAGGGCAAAGTCGCAGGCTTCGCGCTTCTCTGACTGGCCATCGAGCTCGCGTGTGGTATCGAGCAACTCGTTGATGTTGCGGCCAGACAGGATGCCATAGTGGAACTTCTCGGCATACTTCTTCACGTCGAAGTAAACCGAACCTTCGCTGACGTAGGCATATCCGGCATCGAGAATCTTCTGTACATAATCGATCTGCTCGATGATGTGGCCCGAGGCATGTGGTTCGATGGATGGTGGCAGTACGTTGAGCGCCTCCATGGCCTTGTGGTAGCGGTTCAGGTAATACTGTACCACCTCCATAGGCTCCTTCTGCTCAAGGCGTGCCTTCTTAGCAATCTTGTCCTCGCCCTCGTCAGCATCGTGCTCGAGGTGACCTACGTCAGTGATATTGCGTACATAGCGCACCTTGTAGCCTATGTGCTGCAGGTAGCGGAACAGGATGTCGAAGGTAATAGCCGGACGGGCATGGCCCAGGTGTCCATCGCCATAGACGGTAGGACCACAGACGTACATGCCAACACGATCGGGGGTAATTGACTTGAATGGCTGCTTGATGCGAGCCAGTGTATTGTAGATATATAACTGCTGGGTAATCATAATGCTTAACTAAGTAATAGTGAAAAAATACCAAGTTATTTTTTGCATGTAACTAAAATGGATTATTTCACCATCATCTTCGCACCACCCTTCACATAGGTCTGACCCTTTACAGGGGTGTTGACAAGGCGGCCCTGAAGGTCGTAGACACGGGCTGAATGCTGGGTATTGACCTGCTCGATGCCTACAGGTTCGTCAGCCTGGAGCCAGGTGATGACGGGATTATAATATTTGTCGTATACTTTCGAGTTTTCAAGTTCGCTCACGCTGAAGTCGGCCAGTGCAATGCTCTGCGTCTCGGCATTGTAGGTTCCGGTTATCTCACCGTCAACTACAGTTCCTTCTTCGTCGAGAGGATAGACATAGAACATACCGTATATACTGTAGTAGAATACACCCTGGCCTTTAGGAACGTATACATCCTCGCCATCGATTTCCAAAGCAACGCACGAGATGTTGCCGAAGCCATATACGTCGACATAACCATCGTCTGGAGTTCCGTCAATGGCTACACCGATCGATACCTCCTTCTTGTAGTAATCCAGATAGGTCATGGTGGCGTTGACACGGTCGAACTGGTTGAACATATAAAACGTGTTGAGCATGGCACCTTCATATTCGCCATCGAGCAGAATCAAGGCAATACCATCGTTCAGGATCTCAAAACGATTCTCGTCGTCGAGGTAGAAAAGGATATCATCCTCGGGGAAATCTACATTGCCGAGGTCATCGATGGTGAATGGATAGAGGCCCACGTTGCCATAAGTACTCTCGAAAAGGAACTGGCCAGGAGCAGCTACAAGAGCCTCCTCGTCAGCATCGTAGGTAGCCTGGATACAGCCGTAGCCCAGAACGTTTTTGATGTTTACCGTGCCGTCGCCATTGTCTGTGATGCTGACACCACAGTTCGAACCGATCCAATCTTCGTACGATTCAGGATCCAGACACCACTGCGAATGTACAAAGTCGCCAAGGAAGCTCTCGAAGGCGCTGTCCTCGGCCTTGGCGTGTTTGGGTGACTTGTGGAACTGTGCCGGAGCAGCCTTGAGACTGATGCCCTTACTGATATCAACCAGATTCTGTACGAAAGTATGGCTTGTAGCATAAGCCGACATCGTAACCATTGAGGCAACTGCAAGTGTAAATAAATGCTTCATAGTAGCTTATTTTTGATAATCGTTGTCGTTATACATATATAATATATGTGGCGGCAAAGTTACAAAAAAAATCCAAAGTTAGCAAATTTGTAGTGTCAAAAATGCTAACTTTGGAAGATTTTATCTGATTTCACTATATTTGTGAAACCGAAATGACCTTTTTAGGATTAGAAGTCGTTATCGTACTGAGCCTTGCCAAGAGCGTAGAATGACTTCTCGCCATCGCTCAGGAACCAGCCGTTCTTCTTGGTCGAACGAAGCTTGATAACGTGGCCTACAGGATACTCGAACGAGATGTCGTCGCGGGTAGCACCCTCCTGTGGGTTAGGGAAGAGCAGGAGGCTGGCAACGTTGCACTGACGGGTAGCATCGTAGGTCAGAGGATCCTTCACGTCCCAACCGATACGTACGGTGAATGGGCCTTCCTCGCTGTAGTCCTTGCCGTTTGGCTTATAGCCGTTGCCTGGGGTAGCACCAGCGAAGAACTGATAGGCATTGTAGTGCTTGTAGGCACCAGCTTCGTCCTTGCCGGTATACTGTGCGATACAAGCGTTCTGGAAGGTCTGGTTAGCGATGCCATGGGTGTTGAGCTGCGAGTACTGCTTGCCATACATGTAGTCCCACATGTCGCGGCAGTCCTGGCTGCACTCCAGCAGACGTGGCCAGATGAAGTAGCATACGGCACCTATGAAGAGAGGGTTGTCGCAAATCTCGGCACGGGTACCATCAGGGTTCTCAAGCAGGGTCTTCAGCTCGGCAACGTTGCGTGGCATACGGTTGAAGGTGAACTCCTCGATGTCGTAGTACTTGTGTGAAGGAGTGGTAGGATAATCGCCCTGGAAGCGTGGATCGCCCTCCTCGATACGGAAGGTACCGGTAGAGTCAATGAGCTGGAACTGCTCGACAGGAAGCGAGAAGGCAGTGATCTGCGAAATCTTGTCGCACAGGAAGTTGTTGTTGTTCTCTACAAGGCCAGCCTGTGTGGTACGCATGGTCTTGAAGTAGTACGATGAGTTCTCACTGTAGTTGTGAGTGCTGTTGTCGAACCAGCAAGGATTGTCCGTAGCTGGGAAGACCAGGTACTCGTGCTCTGGGTTGCAGTAGGTGTAGTCGTCCTTCATCGTGGCCGATACACTGTTGTTCGAACCGGTGTAGTTCTTACCCTCGAGCGAAACAGGTACGGTGAACTCGAGCTTGAAGTACTGCTGGTTCTGTTCCTGTGCAAATGACGACATGGCAGCGATGGCCATGAAGCAAGCAGTAAAGATTTTTTTCATATCTTATTCTGTTTTTTTGTGGATTATCTGTTCTGTTTTGTTTACTTCTTGATGAACTGGAGGTTCTTCTTGCCAACCTTGACAATGTAGACGCCAGCTGAGAGGTGAGAGACCTCGAGGGTAGTTACGCCCAATTCTACCTGTGACTCGGCTACCACCTGGCCGCCCATCGAGTAGACACGGGCAACCTTGGCCTCACCACAGCCCGAAATGGTCATCTGCGAGCTGATAGGGGTCAGCAGCTGCAGCTTCTCCTCCTGATCGGCTGCGATGCTCTTGATGTCCAGCTCCTCAGGCTCGTTGGTACGCATGAACTTGACCGTTGCTACATCGGTAGCCAGTACGTTGCCATCGCGGTCAGTGACGTTGAAGAGGCTTGAACCGTCCTGAACGTCGAGCATTGGCTTCTCAGCTCCCAGCGAGAAGTACAGGCCAGTGTTGGTGAACATGTAGCACTTCTTCGACACGTCGATGTACGAATCATCGTTCGATGAAACCTTATACTTATCCAGGTCGAGCGTTTCCGTGTGCTTCTCGAAGCTGATGCTGTTGACGTTGGCCTCACCCTCGCCATCCTTCAGGACGATCTCGAAGGTATTGCTGCCGTCAGGCACTACCATCATGCTTACACGCACTAATGGAAAGTAATTTCCCGTGTTAGTCTTGGCACACCACACGTTCACTTGTTTCTCGGCTGCTGATGCCTGGTTTGGGCACATCAGTCCTAAAGCCAGCAAGGCGGCCAGGAAGCCGATCTTTTTGCTTAGTGAAAATCTTTTCATTCGCTTGTAGTTATTAGTGACTCAAGTTTGTCGCAAGTGACATCCAGCCCACCTGCTTAGCTGTTTTATTATTAATGTTCGTGAACTCTTTGGTCCGTCTGCAGAACCTGATTGTTCGAAATTCGTGGGACAAATATCGGTATTTATTTTAAAAAAAAGGTAGAAAATCGTACAAAAATACGCTCCGTACGTATATTTCGGTAGATAAATGGCCGTTTTTTGCCGATTTGGCGACAATTTTCGTACAGTTTTCGGTCAGATGGGTGCCAGACCATTGGCCTGTGCATAGCGTAGCAGTTCGATGTTGTTGTTGATTCCCAGCTTGCGGTAGATGTGCACCTTGTGGGTCTCGACAGTACGGATCGAGATGCCCAGCTGGTTGGCTATCTCCTTGCTCAGCAGTCCCTGGGCATAGAGGGCAACGATCTGCTTCTCGCGCGAGGTGAGGCTCACGTCAGGCAGGTCGCCCATCTGTTCGAGGTTCTGTGCTACCTGCAGCAACTGGCGTCGGCGCAGGTCCTCGGTCTCTTGCTTGGCCAGTACCAGCAGCTCGTCCTTGGCACGACTGGCCTTGATCAGTGTCTGGTTGGCACGTTTGCGTACCGAGGCCAGACGGAAGGCAATGACCAGCAGCACGAGGGCAATGATGGCGATGATGACGACGGCACCCAGTATAAGGTGGGTACGCTTGATGTACTCCTCCTTCAGGTCCAGCTGGTGCTGTTTTTCCGAGGCCTCGTATTTGGCATCGAATTCCTGCAGCTTGGCAGCCGTCTGTTCCTTGTAGATCGAGTCGCGAAGCTGGCTGCAGCTGAGCAGCTCTTCGTAAGCCTGTCGGGGCTGTATGTCCACCAGGGCCTGCGACAACAGGTTGTGGTTCTTTGCCTCGTTGTAGATGTTGCCTAACTGCTGGCAGAGGCTGACGGCTTCCTTCAGTGGGTCCAGGGCCTTCAGCTTACGGTTGGTCTGCAGGTACAGGTGGCCCAGCTGGCCAAGGGTGACGCTGAGGGAATGCAGCCTGCCCTGGGTACGGAAGGCATCACAGGCCTCGATCAGCAGGGGTTCGGCATGGGCATAGTCCTTCAGGTTGGAATATACGGCGGCCAGCTGTGATTTGCGGATGGCTACCTTGGGGGCATCGGGGCCACTGGTTTCAATCTCGGCATCGAGGGCCTCCTGTGCATAGGGTAAGGCCTTCTGTGCTTCGCCCATGCCCAGATAGGTGTCGCTGGCTGTACCCAGGTGGATGGATAGGGCCGGATTGTTTATCCTGCGGTCTATCTCGATAGCCTCGAGGATGTACGGAATACCCTGTGCCGGTGTACCTGCTGCCACATAGATGGCAGCCAGGGTATTGAGCGTCATGCTGATGTCCTCGTCACTATTGGTGCGACGCGACACTTCCAGGCACTCCTGTGCATAGACGATCGACTGTGCATAGTCCGCCATACGGTGGCAGGCTATGGCTGCCAGGTTCAGGCAGGCGGCCAGGTCCTGATCGAGGATGTCCTGACGGTTGCCGGCCAAGGCATGACGGGCCATGTCCAGGCAGACCTGGAACTGATCGTTGTCGTAGGCATATTCGCCACTCCAGTACCATACCTGGAAGTCGAGAAAATCCTCTGTCACCTTGTCCTTGGCCTCGAAGTGGTATAAGGTATCGGCCAGTTCCTCGTATTGGGCCAGCAGCTGATTGCCTATCTGCAGCTTCTGGGTATACGAAGCATTGTCGTACTGAAGCAACAGCTGCTGTACCTGCTCGACGCTCATTGCCGTCCCCTCTTGCGCTGAGGCCGGAAGGACGAGGTTCAACAGTAATATCAGAAGGCAGGCAACTCGCTTCATTTTTTGGGTAGTCTGAGGTTTATGGGTTGACAATCAATCCGTCTTGCATACGGATGATACGGTCGGACATCTGGGCCAGACCCTCGTCGTGGGTTACGATGACAAAGGTCTGTTGCATCTCACGTCGCAGGTCGAAGAAGAGCTGGTGCAGCTCCTGCTTGTTCTGCGAATCCAGCGAACCTGAAGGCTCGTCGGCAAAGATTACGTCTGGCTTGTTCATCAGGGCTCGGGCCACGGCTACACGCTGCTTCTCGCCACCCGACAGTTCGCCAGGGCGATGCGTAGCTCTATCCTTCAGGCCCAGGAAGTCCAGCAGTTCAAGGGCATGGCTACGGGCCTTCGACGTGGAGGCATCGGCTATCAGGGCCGGAAGCATCACATTCTCGAGGGCCGTGAATTCGGGCAACAGCTGGTGGAACTGGAAGACGAAGCCGATGTGCTGATTGCGGAAGCTGCTGAGCTGACGGTCGTTCAGGCTGTCAGTACGCTGTCCGGCAATGATCACCTCACCACGGTCAGCCTTGTCGAGGGTTCCCATTATGTGCAATAACGTCGATTTACCGGCTCCTGAACGGCCAACGATGCTCACCACTTCACCACGATCTATGGTCAGGTCGATGCCTCGCAGAACCTCCAGGCTTCCGTAACTCTTATGAATATTATGCACTTCAATCATGGTGCAAAGATACACATATTTTCGATAGGTTGTACTGTTTTGCAACGAAAAAAGGCATTTTATACCCGTTTTTTTGGAAATATCGGAAAAATCATTTACCTTTGCAACGTTTATTACCTCATACATTCAGGTAATGGACCAAAAAAATTCGAGGATGAGCCGAATCACTTCGTCTCACCCCCTTCAAACGGAAAATTTTCAAACCAGTATCTAATGTGTGGTCCCACTAGGGCTTGAACCTAGGACCAACGGATTATGAGTCCGCTGCTCTGACCAACTGAGCTATAGGACCATGCTTAGTCACACAAAAAACTGCATTTTTGGATTTTCTGCGGCGCGAAGATAGCGCATTTTTTCGAGAAATGCAAATATTTTAGATAAAAAATGAAGATTTATCATAATTTTGATGCGATAGAGGGCGAATTTGCGGCATGCGTCGGTTTTTTTGATGGTGTGCATCGGGGACATCAGTTCCTGCTCCGTCACCTCTGTGCCACGGCTGCCCAGGCGGGTCTGCAGTCGGCCGTTGTGACCTTTGCCAACCATCCTCGCAAGCTGGTTCAGCCCGATTTCGACCTGGTGCTGATCGACACCTTTGCCGAGCGTATGCGCAAGCTGGAGGCAATGGGTATCGATGCCTGCTTTGTGATAGACTTCACCGACCAGATACGTCAGCTCACAGCTCATCAGTTTATCTGCGATATGCTCAGTCGTCAGATGCACATCCGTCGTCTGCTCATAGGTTACGACCATCGTTTTGGTCACAATCGTGCCGAGGGTTTCGACGATTACGTCCTTTATGGCCAGGAGTGCGGCATGGAAGTGCTTCAGGAACCCGTGTTCGACGATGGTTCAGGCCTCAACTACTCCTCGTCCGAAGTGCGTCGTGCCCTGAAGGCTGGCGATCTGCAGAAGGTTACCCAGCTGCTGGGTGAGCTGTAGTAGTCACCAATTATTAGTGCTTACATGATGAGCGGGCAGGACATGTCTCAGTCCTGCCCGCTCTGGGATTAATATGATGTTTGATTTTCGCCTTGATTAGTGACGGAGGATGTTGATCTTGCTGCCCATCATCTGGAAAGTTTCGAACAAGTAGTTGGCATTCTCGGGGTCGCTGATGTTCACATCGCCTAGGAAATCGTAATGGCCTGCGGTCTGTGCACCGCGGATGGTATTGACGTTGCAGACGAAGCCTACATAGACGTGGATCAGCTGATCCTGGTACTTGGCCATGCCTTCCTCCTTGCGTTCGAAGATGCACTCAACGGTAGCGTCCTTCAGTTCGTCTGTGGTGAAGGTTGATGGGATGCTGTAGGTCAGGAGCATGCCGTTGCCGACGCCTCTCAAGTCGTCAGTCGGATTAGCGAAGCTGCTCTTTACCATCTGGTCGGCCGTCACGGTGTAGGTCTTGCCGCAGATGGTGTAACGGAGCTCGATATCCATCATCTCGAGCTGAACGTCGGTGACAGGGAGCATGAAGTCTACGGTTGCCTCGATGTCCGTTACAGGCTCCTGCTGTGCCACAGCTCCTGGTGCAGGTGCTGGCTGCATGATGTAATCATTATCGTCGTTGTTGCATGAGGTCATTACTGCTGCCATTGATACGAGTGCGATTGCGAGTGCGAAAATCTTTTTCATAATGTTTGTGCAGGTTCACCTGTACCACCTGCGAGGTTTTAATTTGTTTTTATATTTTATTATTATATGTGTCATTTACAAGTGGACCCTCGTTGGTAACTTCTTGTCTTCCCCCCTTGGGGGGATTGAGGGGGGCCTCTATTTTTGTTTTTTGACGCTGCAAAGA
>JAZUEP010000128.1:0-35931 GCA_045640225.1 Bacteroidales bacterium
CCACTGAAGAGAGCAGAAGAAACACGAGGACCGAGGTCACGGCCGATAACGGTAGCACCCATGAGGCAGATCTGTGGATCCTCCTCCTTGAAGAGGTTCACGAGGACTGCGGTGTGAGGATTAGAAGTGTAAGGGAAGAGACCTGGAGCATCGAATACATGCACCTTGTCTACACCATACTTCATCACCTGGTTCTCTACGCCATCGAGGCCAGCGCCTGCGATAACGCACTCCAACTGTACGCCAAGAGTATTGGCGAGCTTGCGGCCCTTGGTAAGGAGCTCGAGGCTCACGTCCTTAACGGTTGTACCCTCGATTTCGCAATATACAAATACTGAATTCATATTGTTCAATTTTGAAAATTACAAATTACTAATTACGAATTACTCGTCAGCGCGAAGCTGTAATTTGTAATTTGTAATTCGTAATTTCGGTTTAACCGATAATCTTATCATTCAAGAGTTCAACCATCAGGTTCTCGATCTCGGCATCGCTGCCAGTCATGGTGCGGCTCTCCTTAGCCTTGAAGACGATGTTCTTCACGGTCTTTACGTTGGTTGGAGAACCAGCCTTACCTACCTGCTTGAGATCAGCCTCGATGTCGGCAGCACCCCACTGGGTGATGTTGAGGTATGGCTTAGCGGCAACGAGAGCTGCCATTGCCTCAGCCTGATCAGCTGGACGCTCGGCAGGAACGGTAGCGTTCTTATACTTCATGACGCGCTTGGCATTGCGTGGACGGCATGGAGCGGCAGAACCATTGACAGTAACAACGAGTGGGAGAGGAGCCTCGACGGTCTCGACGCCACCGTCGATGTGACGCTTGATGGTCACCTTGCGGCACTCCTCGCAGAGCGAGATGATCTCCTCGGCATAGGTTACCTGGGTAAGACCGAGCTTCTCGGCGATCTGTGGGCCTACCTGTGCGGTATCGCCGTCGATAGCCTGACGGCCGCCAAGGATGATGTCGTAGTCGCCAATCTTGCGGATGGCCTGGCTGAGGGTATATGAGGTAGCCAGTGTGTCGGCGCCACCGAGGCAGCGGTCGGTCACAACATAACCAGCGTCAGCACCGCGGTACAGAGATTCGCGGATAACTTCGGCCGACTTAGGCAGACCCATGGTTACAACAGAGATGGTCGAGCCAGGGAACTGCTCCTTCAGACGGAGAGCCTGCTCGAGGGCATTGAGGTCCTCGGGGTTGAAGACAGCAGGAAGGGCAGCACGGTTGACGGTGCCTTCGGGTGTCATGGCGTCGGGACCCACATTGCGTGTGTCAGGTACCTGCTTTGCAAGTACGATAATCTTTAATGCCATATTTATAATAAATAATGTATAGTTTAATAATTTCTTGCGAAATGGATTTGGTCTATCATTGTCGTAAAGCCTTGCGAAAAAGGCAGACTTTACTGCTGCAAAGGTATGGATTTTTTCTGATACGGCAAAATGATTTGGGCGAAAATCAGTCAGTTATGTCCCAAAAGGGGCGTTTTCGCTATCTTTGCCATCCAATCTATGCACAAAACGAAGGAATGTGCGCAATGTTTTTCCGGCTTTCTATCGTCTCCTCGAAATGCAAGATACGCTATCTGGCCAGAAATACCATTGGGATTTTCGATGGGCCAGATAGCGTATCTTGCTTGTCTATCGGTTACTTCGTGTTCAATTTCCGTGGTAGTCGTTCCAGTCACTTCCGCGTGATGGAGCCAGCTGCTCGTCGGTCGAGATGGAGTTGTTGACGTTGACCGAGGTGGTCACAATCTCGCGCGTCACGACCGTATGGAACTTGGCGTAGGGTTTTGTATAGTGTTTCATCTATTAATGAATTATTTGAGGTATACAATTTTGCCGTTCATAACTTTCAGACCCTTGGCGTCCGATGCCTGTCGACGGCCTTCGATGTCCATGATGAAGAACTCGGCTGGCTCGTCGGTCAGAGTGCTAATACCCGTAGCCGAATCGTCGAAACGGACCTTGGCGCCATTGGCGATCGAGGCAGGAAGGTAGGCACGGTTGGCGTGGAGGGTCGTGCCGCTGTAGCTGTAGAATCCGACCTCGCCTTCGTGTACATTCAGTACCAGGGTGGTGCCGGCTGTTACTGGAGTATCGACCAGCACGCCTTGGAGTACCGAGGTGGCAGGAGTAGCCGAATTGGCAACGCCGAATGTGTATTTGCCTTCAGAGGCCTGCACCAGGACACCGGTATTGGCTGGTACGGTGCCACTCAGCTGCTTCAGGTTCAGGAACCCATTCGTAACATCGGTACCGACGTAAACCTTTACGCCTGCCGGAATCGTGACATTGTATGCCAGATAAAGGGTAGCATAGCCAGCCTTCGAGACATTGAGGATGTGTGGCACCAGAATGTCGTCGAAGATGGTCATCGTCTTCCAGTAATCGGCAGCCTGATAAGCGGCCTTGCAGCCGACGATGACGTGCACGGTAGGATTGGCTGTGCCGTAGAAGGTTTCGTCGCTGATTGCTTGGGGCGTGGTGGCGTAGTTGGTGATGGTCTTCAGGCTCGAGCAGTCGAGGAAGGCAAAGTTGCCAATCTCGGTCACACTGGCCGAGATTTCGATGCTGCTAATGCCCGAGCAGTTACAGAATGCCCACTCCTCAATCTTCTTCAGACCTTCAGGTAGAGCGATCGACTTCAGACTGATGCAGTTGCTGAACGCGCTACTACCGATTGTCGTGACGCTGCTGGGAATGGTGATGCTCGACAGCTCGTCACAGCTCGACAGCATCTGGCGAGGAATGTACGTCAGCGTGTTAGGTAGCGTGATCTTTTTCAGGCGGGTACAACCCATGAAAGCGTTCTCATCGATTTCGGTCACTGAATTTGGCAACGTCATCTCGGTCAGGTAGGTGCATTCGCCGAAGGCCGACGATCCGATAGACTTGATCGAGTTGGGCAGCGTAATGCTACGAAGCGAACGCCAGTGGAAGGCATCGTCGCCGATGCGTACTACTGAGTAGGTCTTACCGTTATACTCGACGGACGATGGTACATTGATCGAGTTGCAGAAGGCATCGATGTCGACTACTTCGCACGTGTTCTGCGAAGCATCGAGCACTTCGTACGACAGGTCGCCCACCTGGAAGCCCAGAGCTGCCCACAATGGGGTGCAGAGCAACGCTGTCATTATCAGTGAGAAAAATCTGCGAATCATGAATCTGTTTTTATGCGGTTGTATGAAATTGGTCGCTACAGGAGAGGTGGATTAATTACTTCAGGCCGTTGTTGGCAATAAGCCACTCGGCAATCTGTACGGCATTGAGGGCGGCACCCTTCTTGATCTGGTCACCTACGAGCCAGAAGGTCAGGCCGTTCTCGTTGGCCAGGTCCTTACGTATACGGCCTACATAGACGTCATCCTTGCCAGCCAGGAACAGTGGCATTGGATAGACCTTATTGGCAGGATCGTCCATCAGCTGTACGCCTTCGCCCTTCTGGATAGCCTCCTTGAAGGCCTCGACGCTGACAGGCTCCTCGGTCTCGACCCAGACGGCCTCCGAGTGGCTGCGGAGCGATGGAACGCGGACGCACATGGCAGAGCAGGCAGCATCGGTGTGCATGATCTTGCGGGTCTCGTTGAACATCTTCATTTCCTCCTTGGTGTAACCATTGTCAGTGAAGACGTCGATCTGTGGAATGACATTGTAAGCCAGCTGATAGGCAAACTTGTCGACGGTGACAGGCTCGTTATTCAGTACCTGACGATACTGGGTCTCGAGTTCCTGCATAGCCACGGCACCGGCACCTGAAGCGGCCTGGTACGAGGCGATGTGGATGCGCTTGATGTGGCTGATTTGCTCGAGGCACTGCAGTACAACAACCATCATGATCGTGGTGCAGTTAGGGTTGGCAATGATGCCACGAGGACGAACCAGTGCATCCTTGGCGTTGCATTCGGGTACTACCAACGGAACGTCAGGATCCATGCGGAAGGCCGACGAGTTGTCGATCATCACTGCACCATATTTCGTAATGTCAGCGGCATATTCCTTTGAAGTGCCACCACCGGCCGAAGTGAAGGCGATGTCTACGCCCTTGAAGTCCTCGGGGTTATGCGTAAGCTCCTTGACTACGATTTCCTTGCCGCGGAACGTATAGGTACGTCCAGCCGAACGGCTCGAACCGAACAGGAGGAGTTCGTCGATAGGGAAATTACGTTCATCGAGTACGCGCAGGAACTCCTGACCAACGGCGCCACTGGCACCAACGATTGCTACTTTCATCTTTGCTTTTTATTTTGTATTATTTTATTTTGAAATTCACTCTTAGCGGCGCAAATATACATATTTTTTTGCAACTATCGTTCATTTCGCGACAAAAAACACATCGTCGGCCCTGAAAACCCTATGTTTTGCAAAGTGGGGTTTTGTTCCATTGCCTTTCTGTAACGTATTTCCGATGTGCCAGCCACGTTTTTCTGGGCATCGAAGCATGAGTGAAGGGGAGCATAGAACGGGTGTGAAAACAGGCTTTCGGCAAGCTTGTCGCATTCCTTAAATCTTATATTTTAGCAGAGTGGAAAAACGTGTAATCAGCTGTGGGTCAAACGTGATTCCGGACTTGGCCTTTATATTTGTACTACATGCTATTGCATAGGTCGAAAAAAGGTCGTATCTTTGCATCGTCAAAACACAATCATTTGATTTAATTATTAATTTCTGTAATTTAAGATTTTTAGGTCATAAAGTTTGGCTTTTCATGTAATTTGTGTGTTTATTAGAGGTATTAGGGCTCATACTTGTGAAAGTGTGGGCCTCTTTTTTGGCCGTTTCGAGAAAAAGTTGTATCTTTGCGGCGTGTTTTTCATTGTATGTATCCGGGTTTGGCAAAGGCAAAACCTGACCTCGTAATACTCGAACTATCGTGACCAGAACGTCAACTTCCAACTCGCTCAATCGTGAGGTGCTACGGATAGCGCTTCCCTCGATCGTGACCAATATCACCGTGCCCTTGCTCGGCATCGTGGACCTCGCCATCGTAGGTCATCTGCGCCAGGTGGCAGCTATCGGGGCCATTGCCGTCGGTGGCCTGATCTTCAACATGGTCTACTGGCTCTTCAACTTCCTGCGCATGGGAGCCAGCGGTCTTACGGCTCAGGCCTATGGCCGACGCGATCTGTCGTCCGTCGTCCGGGTTCGCCGCATGGGCCTTCTGGTAGCCTTGGTGTGCGGCTTACTTATTGTAGCCATCCAGCGGCCAATGGAGTGGATGGCGCATTGGATCATTGCGCCTACGCCCGAGGTCTGGTCGCTGGCATTGGATTACTTCCGTGTGCGCATCTGGGCGGCTCCGGCCGTGCTGTCGCTCTTTGCCATGAACGGGTGGCTTGTGGGGATGCAGAACTCGCGCTTCCCGCTCTACATTGCCGTGGGGCAGAACCTCATCAACATCGTGGTCAGCTATCTGCTGGTCATGCATGTCGGGATGGGTGTCGAAGGTGTGGCTCTGGGTACGGTCGTGTCGCAATATGTGGGCCTGATTGTGGCGTTCGTCCTATGTCGATACGAACTGAAGTTATCAACACCGTTATTCACAAATGCCGTTGATAAAGCCCACACAGAGGCTAATCCACCACACAATGTTGATAACTCTGCCCCCTATACACTGACTTATCAACAGTTCTTTACGGTCAATGGGGATATCTTCCTGCGTATGATCTGTCTGATTGCGGTAACCACCGCCTTTACGGCTTATGCAGCCCGGATGGGCGACATGCTGCTGGCCGTCAATACGCTGTTGCTGCAGCTGTTCACGTTGTTCAGCTACTTCAGCGACGGCTTTGCATTGGCTGGCGAGGCCTTGGTAGGTAAGTACTATGGCCAGCGTACGCTCTTGCCTGATGGTGCGGCTGTCCGTGCCGGTGTGCCCGATATGGTGCGTCGTGTCGTGCGCCTGTTGTTCCGGTGGTGTATGGGCGTGATGGCGCTCTTTACCTTATTGTATATGATAGGCGGCAAGGGCATCCTTGGCCTGTTGACCAACGATGCCCTTGTCGTCGAGGCTTCCTTGCCTTACTTGCCGTGGGCCGCTGCCATTCCGGTGTGTGGCATGGCAGCCTTCCTGATGGATGGCGTCTTTATCGGACTCACGGCTACGCGGCAGATGTTCTACTCGCTGTTTGTCGGCGCTGTCGTCTTCTTCGTCGCGCGATGGTGGCTTGTCGGGCTTATGGACGATGCCAACGATGCCTTGTGGCTGGCCTTCCTGCTCTACCTCCTGGTGCGCGGCTTGTATCTGACCGTGTACTACCTGATTAAAGGAAGTGCTTGACCTCCTTGCCTACGATGGCCGATAGCAAGTTGTTGGCTGCACTCGATGCTCCGATACGGTATAGGTCTGAGGTAAGCCATTCGTCGCCCAGCACAGCCTTGACGATGCTGTAGTACTTCACTGCATCCTCGGGTGTCTTGACGCCACCGGCTACCTTGATGCCCACACGTGTGCCAGTCTGTTCGAAGTACTGCTTTGCCATCTTGCACATCACCAACACGGCTTCGGGGGTAGCAGCCACGCTGATCTTACCGGTCGAGGTCTTGATGAAGTCTGCTCCGGCATACATGGCCAGTACTGAGGCACGGGCGATGGTGGCGACCGACTTCAGGGCTCCCGTCTCGAGTATCACCTTGAAGATGGCGTCGCGACAGGCGGCCTTGCACTCCTGGATCGTGTCGCACATCTCCTCGTACTGTCCGGCCAGCATCTGGCCTACGTTGATCACGATGTCGACCTCGTCAGCGCCACTGGCAACAGCCAGCGAACATTCGGCCACCTTAATCTCGTCGAAGGTCTGGCTCGAAGGGAATCCGGCAGCAACGACGGTAGTGTGTACCTCACTGACGTCCAGATTGGTCGATACCACCTCGGCAAAGTTGGGGTATACACAGATCGAGGCCACGTTATCCAGTTCGGGGTATTCCTCCTCGAAGCGGTTCACGCGCTGGGTGAACTCGGTGATGCGGTCTTCGTTATCGGTTGGGTTCAGGCTGGTCAGGTCGATGCAGCTCAGGCTGAACTTCAGCACCTCGGGGGTGTTGTTGGCCTCGTAGTTGTCCGCAATGATCTGCTGTGCCTCCTGAGCGATCTCCTCGTCGTTGAGGTTTACGTCGAATTTGCTCAGGGTATCAAGATATTTGTCCATTGTTTACGGTTTTACGGTTACGTTTTATTCCTTGTTCTTCGAGTCCATGCAGATGGTCACCGGACCGTCGTTCAGCAGTTCGACCTTCATATCGGCGCCGAATTCGCCGGTTCCGACCTCGCGGCCCAGACCTTGCTGCATGGCGGCAATGAACTGCTCGTACAGCGGCACGGCAATGTCGTGGCCGGCAGCACGGATGTAGCTCGGACGGTTACCTTTGGCCGTCAGCGCATGGAGCGTGAACTGCGAGACGATCAGTACCTCGCCACCGACATCCATCACCGAGCGATTCATCACGTGATTCTCGTCGTCGAAGATGCGTAGCCCCAGCAGCTTGCGGGTCGTCCATTGTACGTCCTCGAGGGTGTCGGCCGCCTCGAAGCCCACCAGCACCAGCAGACCTTGTCCTATCTCAGACTTCAGCCGGCCGTCGATGGTCACTGATGCGTGCCTGACGCGTTGTGTTACGGTTCTCATTATATAATTATCGTGCGATTAGAGGCTAGCCAGCACTTCCTTGACGGCGGTCGAGATGGCTTTGCCGTCGGCCAGACCGGCTAGGGCGCCGTTGGCAGCCTTCATCACCTTGCCCATGTCCTTAGGTCCGGCAGCGCCAACCTCGGCCACGATAGCCTTGATGCGGGCCATCAGCTCGTCTGGGGTGAGAGCCTTGGGCAGATACTCCTCCATTACGCGCACCTGTGCCATCTCCTCGTCGGCCAGATCCTGACGACCGCCGGCCACGAACTGATCGGCAGCATCGCGACCCTTCTTGACCATCTTGGCAATGATCTTCAGCGCATCTGCATCGCTCAGCTCTCCGTTGGCACCGCCAGCGGTCTTTGCCTCGATGAACTCCTTCTTCACATTGCGCAACGTGTCACGGCGCACGGCATCGCGGGCCTTCATGGCCTCCTTGATGTCCTCACTGATCTTTTCGAATAAATCCATGTCTTCTATTTATTATGTTTTCGATAGCGCTGCAAAGGTACGAAAAAAAGTTCTGATGTGCAAATTTTGTAACCTAAAAGATGCAAAAAGGGGGTAAAATAGCGCGAAATTCTCTTTTTTGCACGAAAAATCAACTTTTTTTGCACGAAAAATTGGAGAAACCGATTTTTTGCGCTATCTTTGCACCCGCTAAACGAAACATGGCGAACATGGTGCCTGTAGTTCAGTCGGTTAGAGCGTCAGATTGTGGTTCTGAATGTCGTGGGTTCGAATCCCACCAGGCACCCGACTATGAGTTATTAGAAATAATAACCTGACGGCGCTTTCATCTAGCGGTTAGGATACCGGCCTCTCACGCCGGGTACACGGGTTCGAGTCCCGTAGGCGCTACCACTCAACGTTGCAAGTCTTGGTTTAATTACCGAGACTTGTTTTCGTTTTAGAGCAATCGTCTCGTATACAACTTTATCAACTCAAACAAACGAATCTGACAGATGAGAAAGATACATCATGCCATCCTCGTAGCCTTAGTTATGGCCGTATTACAGCCGCTCATGGCACAGAGCCGTTCTAAGTCGGGCGGCTATCCTATAACCCCTGTTCCGTTCACGTCGGTCAAGGTTACACCCTATACCTTCTGGGCTCAGCGAATGGATGCCAGCCGTAACGTCACCGTTCCGCTGGCCTTCTCGAAGTGTGAAGAGACCGGTCGCTACCGCAACTTCGAAATCGCTGCCCGTCACCTTCAGGGCCAGAACACCGATACCGTCCACGTCGGAGGTCTTTCGTTTGACGATACCGACGTCTACAAGACCATCGAAGGCTGCTCGTACTTGCTGCAGACCTATCCCGACCTGAAGCTCAACATCGAGCGTAACGGACGCATGCGTGTAGTGCCCGCGCAACAATATATGGATAGCGTGCTGCGCATTGTCAAGGCAGCACAGGAACCCGATGGCTATCTCTACACCGCCCGTACTATGAATCCGAGCCATCCACACGAGTGGGCCGGCCAGCGTCGGTGGGAGCTCGAGGAGCATGCCAGCCACGAACTATACAATCTTGGCCACATGATCGAGGGCGCCATAGCTCACTATCAGGCTACCGGTAAGCGTACCTTCCTCGACATCGCCCGGGCCTATGCCGACTGCGTCTGCCGCGAGATAGGTCCAGAATCGGGTAAGGTGGTCCGTGTGCCCGGTCATCAGATTGCCGAGATGGCACTGGCCAAACTCTACCTTGTGACGGGCGATCGCAAGTACCTCGACCAGGCCAAGTTCTTCCTCGATCGTCGCGGCCTCACTTCGCGTACTGATGCCTACTCACAGGCCCATCTTCCTGTCGTCAAGCAGGACGAAGCCGTAGGCCATGCCGTACGTGCTACCTATATGTATGCCGGTATGGCCGATGTGGCAGCACTGACCGGCGATACTGCCTATATCGGGGCTATAGACCGCATCTGGCAGAACATCGTGGGCAAGAAGTATTACATCACGGGCGGCATCGGTGCCACCAATCAGGGTGAGGCCTTCGGTGCCAACTACGAGTTGCCTAACATGACCGCTTATTGCGAGACGTGTGCCGCCATCGGCAACGTCTATGTCAATCATCGCCTCTTCCTATTGCATGGCGAGGCCAAGTACTACGACGTCCTCGAACGTACGCTCTACAATGGCGTGCTGGCAGGCGTGTCGCTCGATGGTGGCGGCTTCTACTATCCCAATCCTCTTGCCAGCGAAGGCCAGCATCAGCGTCAGCCTTGGTTTGGCTGTGCCTGCTGTCCGTCCAACATCGCCCGCTTCATCCCCTCGTTGCCCGGCTACATCTATGCCGTGCGTGATCGCCAGCTCTACGTCAACCTCTACATGTGCACTACGGCCAAAGTCAACGTAGGCAGCAGCAGCGTCACCCTCGAGCAGGAGAGTCGCTATCCATACGAAGGCGAGATCGAGATTACTGTGCGTAAGGGCGGTGGTAAGTTTGCCATGAACCTGCGTGTCCCCGGTTGGGTACGCGGACAGGTAGTGCCCAGCGACCTCTATACCTACACCGATGGCCAGCAGTTAGGTTATCGCGTGATGGTCAATGGCCAGACCGTCGAGTGTCCCGTCAACGAGGCCGGCTATGCCGTGCTGGAACGTAAATGGAAGTCGGGCGACCGCGTGAAGCTCCATCTCGACATGAAACCTCGCGTCGTCAAGGCTCACGAGGCCGTCGAGGCCAATCGTGGCCGTGTAGCCGTCGAGCGTGGTCCGCTGGTCTATTGTGCCGAGTGGCCCGACAATACGGGCTTCGACCTCAATTGCGTGCTGTTGCGTCAGAATCCTCGTTTTGAGTTGCGCGACGCTACCCTCACTACTGTGCCTCAGCCGGGCGACTATCAGCCTCGCGAGCGTCGTTTCTACGTCACACAGCTGGTAACCGATGCCCAGGAACTCTCGTACGACCGCAACGGCATGCTCGCCACGCGTCACGTCCATCTCACTCTGATTCCCTACTATGCCTGGGCCCATCGTGGCCGAGGCACGATGACGGTGTGGCTCCCGCAGGAAGTCGGTGCCGCCAAGGCCGTTGCCCGTAAGCAGTGATGTCGCTATACGTCGCATCACTGCCAAAATGAACATCTGCTTACTGTTCGCGAGCGCGGCGCTGAACGTCGGTAGGCGATTCGTGGTACTGATCCTTGTAGCACTTGGCAAAGTAGCTAGGAGAGGAGAAGCCGGTGTCGTAAGCAACTTCGGAGACAGTCATGTCTGTGGTCTGGAGCAGGCGTGTGGCCGCCTTGAGACGAATGATGCGGATCAGCTCGACAGGCGATTGCCCGGTGATGGACTTACACTTGCGATAGAGCTGTACGCGGCTCATGCCGAATTCGTCGCAGAGCTGCTGGATGTCAAGGTCAATATTGTTCAGATTGTCGGTGACGAAGGTGTGGAAGTGGTTGACGAACTGGGCGTCGACATTGCTGAATTCGCCCTTGATTAGCTCCTCGTGACGGTCCTTGGTAGCGTCGATGAGGCGGCGGTTGTTGATCAGGTTGACCACACGCGCACAGAGGACGTCTGTATTGAATGGTTTGGTGATGTAGGCATCGGCTCCGACTTGATAGCCCTGGATGCGCTGATCGTCGAGACCATAGGCGGTGAGCATCAGTACGGGGATGTGGCTGGTGGCCTGGTCGGCCTTCAGCAGACGACAGCATTCGAGGCCGTCCATGATGGGCATCATGACGTCGCAGATAATCAAGTCGGGAATATTGTGACGAGCTACAAGTAGTCCCTCCTCGCCATTGGGCGCCGTGAGGACAAGGTAGTTGCGGGCTTCGAGTACCAGGCCCAGGTAATGGCGGATATCGGGATTATCATCGATGATAAGCAGGGTCTTACGCGAAGCAGCATTGGTGGGCTCGTCGACAACCTGAATCTGTCGGTTGCGGATATCGGCCGCCGTGATGGTGGCTGGCAGGGTAGCCTGTTGGGCAATGGCGTCGAGGCGTGTGCCGTCCTTGATGAGGTCGCTCTGCAGTACGTTGAGCACCTTGTCGACCAGCTTGAGTAGCTCGTCGGCCTGGTTGGCCATGAGGTCGACCATCTGTTGCTGGCGTTCGTTCAGTCCGCCTTCGTTCTGCAACGTGCGGATAGGGTCGGCAATGAGGGTGATAGGAGTGCGGAAACTATGGCTAACGGAGGTAAAGAAGTTGAGCTTGTCCTGAGTGGCATCGGCCACCTTCTGGCGCAGGAGGTTGCGCTGCATGGTAGCGCGACGGATGTAGATGATGAATCCGATGCCGAGCAGCAGTATGAGCACCAGCAGCATGGAGAGGACCTGCAGTAGGTTGGCACGCTCGAAGTAATGACCCAACAGGCCGTTGACCTCCTCGATGTGATGGTTGAGCTTGTCCACGCGTTCCTGCTGGCTGAGGAAGATAGATACGCTGTTCTGGTCGATGAGCTGTGTGGGCAGCATGGTGATGCGCTGATAGGGTCGGCCTTCGAGGATGTCGAGTGCAAGCTTGATGGTCTCGAGGGCTCCGGTAGGGTTGGTACAGGTGGCCGAGAGCTTGCCTTCGAGCACGTTGTTGATGCCGTTGTTTTCGCCCATCAGTCCATCGACGCCGATGATGTAGGGTATCTGCTCGAAGTCGTGCAGGATGCAGGCATCGTAGGCAGCCAGGGCCATAGGGTCGCACTGAGCCGCAATGAGGTCGACGTCGGGGTGTAGCGTCAGGAGGCTATCGATGAGAGGGAAGGCCATCTCGTACGACCAGTCGCAGTGGCACGAGTCGACAATCTGTATGTCGGGGTAATACTGGAGGACGTCGATGAAGCCTTCGTGGCGCTTGATCGAAGCCGACGAGCCTTCGACACCGCGTAGCTCAAGGATCTTGCCATGGCCGTTGAGGCTGTAGACGGCAAACTGTCCGGCTCGCTGGCCTATGTTGTGGTTGTCGCCGCAGACACGGGCCGTGTAGTTGCTGCTGGAGGTCTCGCTGTCGATCAGGATGACGGGTATGCCGGCTTCGGCAGCCTCGTTGACCACGGGGCTGAGGCCCTCGGCCTGATCGGGGGCGATGATGATGAGATCGTACTGCTCGGCAATGAAGCGACGGATATCGGCATTCTGTCCCTCGACACCGCTGGTGCAGAGCTGGATGTGAAGTTCGATTTCGGGGTTGGAACGGGCTTCGCGCTCAAGGTCGCGTACCACTTGCATGTTCCAGTCGTTGTGGAAACACTGCGAGACGGCAATGCGATAGGTACGCTGCTGGCAACCCGACAACACGAGTAAGGCAAGGCCGAGGCAGAAGGTGAAGAATGAACGTATTATGGTGTGACGATGCATAGGCGCAGGGTAGTAGTCTTATTCGAACGATAGATAGGGTAACAGACGTTGTAGCTGTTCGGGGGTGAAGGTAGTGAGCTGCTGGAGCTCGGTAGCCGAGGCGATGCGCTTGTGGCGTGTACGATAGCGTGAGATTTCGACGGCTTGATCGTGATCAATGTAGGGATGGCGTTGCAGCTGGCTGATGCTGGCCTGATTGACGGCAATGGGCAGGAGGCGAGCAGCGTCGGCCGTGAACCACTCGTTGCACCAGGTGTCGAGGTAATCGGTAGCAGCGGGCCAAGTCATGAAGTCGCGTAGCTGCTGGGCCGAATAGAAACCGCCATAGCGTTGACGCTGACGGAGGATGGTTGAGGCTGTACGGGCGGCAATGCCGGGGATGCGTATCAGCGTGAGGCTGTCGATGGTGTTGAGGTCGAAGAGGTGCGGAGTGGTGAATTTGGTAACAGTTTCGCTGTTTTGAGTGGATGCGTGTACGGAGGCAGTTCCACCTTGTGAAGGCGTGAAGGCGGCAGTATCACTACTTTGCGAGGAGGTGATGGCGTTGGCCTTGCTGCCTTGTTTATAGGTGCGGTGATTCGTGTAATAGTCGCGATTATCGCGATGCTGGGTGTAGGTGGGATTGGATGAAACAATCCGCAAACGTGTAGTGTCGGACAGAAGTTGGTCGACCTGGGCTTCGAGGATGGCAATGCGTTCGGATTGCTGGTGCATCTGGACCAAAAGTCGCGCAACGCTGATGCCCATCAGGAAGATGATGAGAACGAGGAGGCTGCGTCGCAGGTATGGCGGAAGGACGGGCCGACGGGACACGGGAGGTTTAGTTTTGAGTGGAGAATATAGTGTGGAAAGATTTGTGCCCAAAGATACCCTAAATGGGATGTACCGTCGTGATACATCCCATTTAAAGTATTATAGAGTCTGAGCGTCAGGATATTACTCTTCGCTCTTCTTGGTCTTCTTGGCAGCTGGCTTCTTAGGCGCAGCAGCTTTCTTCTCAGCTGGCTTCTTCTCGGCAGGCTTCTTGACCTCGAGCTTGGCCTCGGCCTTGGCAAGTTTGTCCTGCAACTTCTCGATGAGTTTGCCCTGCTCGTTGATCTGCTTGAGCAGTGGGTTGAGCTCTTCGTTCTCGACTTCCTCTGGGAACTCCTGCTTCAGACGGATCTGAATATCGCTGACGATGTTCATGTAGTTGGTGAAGGCATCGAAGCTTGAGTCGTATGGCGAGAATGGAACGTAGGCGCCCATCTTGGTAGACATGAACTTGAAGTGGTCGGCAGAGAGGAGGTAAGCGAAGTCCTGACGGAGGATCTCGTTCTGCGACATGTGCAGACGCTCAGAGATAGAGTAGATAGCGCGCAGAGCCTCATTCTGGAGGTCGTTGCCCATCCATGCGCTGACGTCCTTGTCAAAGCCGTCCCAAGAGATTGGGTGGCCGACGTTGGCAACCGATACAGGCGAGATGTTTTCCCATACCTCGACAGGAGTAGCGAAGCGTACACCCTTCTCCTTAGCGAAGTAAGGCAGAGCCTTGAAGAAGTCGAAGATACCGCTCGACTCTGGGTTCATGCCACCGATGACGTCGAAGTTCATGGCAACCATTACTACCTGACGATCGTCAGAGAGGTTGGCAATCTCCTGCATGTAGTGGTCGGCATCGAGACCATACTGGAAGTTGAGGCAGATATCCTCAGAGAGCTTGGTGTCGCGGAACATCAGGCCAACGTCCTGCTTGGCAGCAGTGCTGTATACGAAGTGAGGCGAACGCCAGCCAAGGACGTGACGGGTGCCTTCGGTGATGATGCCCTTGTAACCCATTGAGGCGATCTCGGCACCAATCTCGTCGTTGTAGATGAGGCCCGTGTTGACGAAGGTCTTAGGATCGTACTGGAAGGTCTCGTAGATGATCTTCTTCTGAAGCTCGGCCTGGAGGCGGAAGTCCTCAGGATCCATGAGCGATGACAGCGAGTGAGAATAGGTCTCGCAGCAGAGCTCACAGCAACCGGTAGCAACGAGGTCGCGAACGCAATCGAGGAACTCAGGGCAGTACATCTCGAACTGCTCCATAGCAACGCCCGAGATTGACAGGGCAACCTTGAATTGCTTGTCCGAAGCCTCGATCATCTCGAGCAACATCTTCGAAGCAGGGATATAACTCTGGTAGGCGAGGCGCTTCAGGATTTCCTCGTTGGCATAATCGTCGTAGTAGTAGTGATCAGCGCCGATGTCATAGAAACGATACTTCTTCAGACGAAATGGCTGATGGATCTCAAACAGTAAGCATACGGTTTTCATATCTATAATTTTTAATTTTTCATTTTTAATTTTTCATTTTTTTTACTCCCAGCCGAGAACTTTCTTATAGGCTGCAACGACGCGCTCGCCTACCTTCTCCCAGGTAATCTGGTTGACCTCGTCGCGGCCCTTCTCCTTCATGAACTTGTGGAGCTCAGGGTAGGTGATGAGGGCGTACATGGCATCGGCCATGCCGTCGATGTCCCAGTAGTCGTACTTAAAGCAGTAGTCCATGATGGCACCGCAGCCCGACTGCTTAGAAATGATGGTAGGTACACCACACTGCATAGCCTCGAGAGGCGAGATGCCGAATGGCTCGGAAACCGAAGGCATGACGTAAACGTCGCTGACCTTGAACATCTCGTAAACCTGCTTGCCGCGAAGGAAGCCGGTGAAGTGGAAGCGGTCGCTGAGACCCTTCTGTGCAACGAGATGGATCATCGACTCGAGCAGGTCACCGCTACCAGCCATGACCACACGGGCGTTTGGAGCCTTGGCCAGACACTTGGCAGCAGCCTCGACGAAGAACTCGCAGCCCTTCTGTGCGGTGATACGGCCCAGGTAGGTGATGACCTTCTCGTCGGTACCACGCTTAGCCTCCATGTTGAGCACCTCCTCGGACATAGGCTCGACAGCGTTGTACATAGCTACGCACTTGGCTGGATCCTGATGATAGAAGTTGATGACAATCTGGCGGGTCAGCTCGGATACGCACTGGATCTGGTCGGCATGGTTCATGCCGTCGAGCTCGATGAGGTAGGTAGGATCGTTAGGATCAACAACGCCACGGCAGCGGTCGTACTCAGTAGCATGCACGTGGATGTCGAGAGGTTTGCCGGTTACCTGCTTGGCATGGATGCCGGCAGGGAAGGTGAGCCAGTCGTGAGCATGGATGACGTCGAAACCACCCTTGTCCATCTGTGTGCGGGCAATGACGCCGGCTACGATCGAGTAGTTGTTGATCTCCTCAAGCAGGTTCTTGGGGTACTTGCCCGAGAACTCGATACAGCCGAGGTCGTTGGTATTCAGATGCGAGAAGTCGGCATAGATGTGGTTGCGCATATCGAAGAATTCCTGAGGATCCTTCATGCAGTAGCCGCAGCGCTGCTGTACTGTCTCCAGGTTAACGTCCTTCCAGACGACGGGAGTGTTAGTGGCACTGATGATGTGGCAGTACTCCTGGGTCTCGTCGCCCTGTGGACGAGGCAGGACAAGGTCGATCTGGCACTCACCCGTGTTGTGAACGCCACGTACGATACCAAAGGTCGCTGGCGCCAATCCACCTAAAGCGTGAGGCGGAAACTCCCACGAAAAATAGAGAGCTTTCATATCTTTAGAGATAAATTACGATTTACGAATTACAGATTACTTGCGGAGGTCAGCCTCGGGTACGTACTGATCGATGACCTTGATGGCGCGGAGAATCTCGGCCTGGTTGATCGACAGCGACTGGGCACCGTGGCCATAGAATGGTGGGTTGCCGTCGTAGACCTCGGCTACGGTGCCGATGCAATGACGGTTCATCTCCTCCTCGTAGGCATAAAGACGACGCTTGATGAAGGTAACGCCCGAACGGGTGAATACCGACAGATAGGCCTCGGTGTAGATGCCGAGCAGCCATGGCCAGCAGGCGCCGTTGTGATAGGCAGCATTGCGCTGGCTGACGTTACCCCAGTAATAAGGACGATACAAGCCGGCGGTAGGAGTGAGCGAACGGATGCCCTTAGGAGTGAGCAGCTCCTTGGTTACCATATCGAGGGCAGCCTTGCGCTCAGGCTTGGTCATTGGCGTATAGTGCAGACCGATGGCGAACAGCTGGTTAGGACGTACGTCGGCGCACTTGAAGTCGTCGCTGACATAGTCATAGAGGTAGCCCGAAGGAGTGGTGAACATAGGCTTGAAGTTAGCCTCGTACTTCTCGGCCAACAGATCGAAGGCTTCGATCTTGGTCTTGTTCTTGTCAGCATCGAGCTGCAGCATCTCGAGCATCAGCTTCACGGCATTGTACCAGAGGGCGTTGAACTCGACAATGTAGCCGGTACGATAGGTGATAGGACGGCCGAACTCCGTGGCGTTCATCCAGGTGATAGCCCTGCCGTTGGCGTCGGCATAGACCAGACCGTTCTCGCGCAACTCGAGGCTCGAATTGCCATCGATGATGTAGTTGAGCACTTCCTCGACGAAGGCGCCGTACTTCTTGGCAGCCTTGTCCATGCCCATCTGCTGAGCGTACTGCTGTACGGCCCAGACAGCCCAGAGTGGAATGTCGGGATACTCGATTTCCTGGATAACCTCGTCGTTCTTGCCCTCGGTCATGTAGGCACGCAGGGCCTCGATGCCCGAAGCCATGATCTTGTGGAACTGAGCCTCGTCGTCGATCATGAGGGTCGAACCAGGAGCAGCGATGAAGAGGTCACGTGCACGAACCTTGAACCAAGGATAACCGGCGATGATATAGTCCTTTCCGTTGCGCTCGATGAAGTTGCTGGTAGCCGAGATCTTCAGGCAGTTGAAGAAACTGTCGCGGGTGGTGCGGAGCTTCTGCTCGCGGGTAAAGAGGGCCTTCAAACCATTGGTTTTGACCGGAGAGATGCCGGCCGAGAAGATGATGCTCTCGCCCTTCTTGATCTGGAACTCGAAGTAGCCAGGCATGTAGAGGTCCTCCTTGTAGCCATAGCCGCGGACCTGCTCGCGAGGATATTCCACGCCGATGTTCCAGTCAGGCTGACTGTGCCAGAGGTTCTCCTTCGAAACCTGCATGTAAAGGGTAGGATAGCCCTGATACAGGCACGAACCGATACCGTTCTCGACTTCGGTGTAGCTGTAGTTGACCTGATTGTTGCGCTGGGTCAGCGCGTTGACGTTGCGGAATGCCAGCTGTGGGCGCAGGCGTAGGGTCGTCTCGCTGTGTGCATCGACCAGGGTGTAGCGGATAATGACGCGTGGCTCGTTGAGCACCAGAAGGCTCTCGCGGGTCAGGATCACACCACCTACACGATAGGTGTTGGTCGAGATAGTCTCGCAGTTGAATTCACGGATGTACTTGTGTCCACGAGGAGCAAAGGTGTCGCCCGCATATTTGTGGATGCCAAGGTTGAACTCTGCACCATGCTGGATGACCGTCTCGTCGAGCGACGAAAGCAGTACGTGGTTGTCCTGATCAAGTTCGGGCACAGGAATGACCAGCAAGCCATGATACTTGCGGGTGTTGCAGCCGGTGACCGAAGTGCTTGAGTAGGCGCCACTCTTGTTGGTACGGAGGTACTCGATGTCAAGAGATTGCTCAAGGTTGGTGAGCAGAGTCTTGTCAAACTTCAAATAGCTCATACAGATTAGATTATCGGGTGTATATTAATGATTCAAGGGGACAGTAAGTCTGAAAAACTGACTTTTTGTCGTGGCAAATATACGCGAAAGATTTCATTTGTCCAAATTTTTCGATAAAATAGTGCTGTTTTTTACACCATATTTGTCAATTTTATGTTTTTGAGCATAAAAAAACGGGCTTTTGAAAGAAAAAACTGACAGCTTTGACCAACGTATTGATATAATGTGTATTTTTGCACACAAATTACGAAAATGAGCAATACTCGATTGGAACTCATAGAGGTGGCACGACAGTTGTTTGCGACCAAAGGATTCGACAACACGACGATGAATGAGATCGCCGTGCAGTCGGGCAAAGGTCGTCGTACTTTGTACACCTATTTCAAGTCGAAACCCGAGATCTTCCTGGCCGTTGTCGACAGCGAGATGAGCCACATCTTTGATGCCATCGAGGAGATCCCGCCCCTGCAGTTGCCGGCCGACGAGAAACTGAAGCGCTACATCCTGTGCCGCCTGGATCAGGTGCGCAACACGGTGATACGCAACGGCTCGCTGAAGGCCGATTTCTTCCGCGACGTCATCCAGCTCGAACATGCCCGTCGTCGTCTTGACGTCCGCGAACTCAGCATCCTGCGCAGCATCCTGCAGCAAGGAATCGAGGAGGGGACCTTCTGCATCGATAATGCCTCGGTCGTAGCCGTGACCATACACTATGCCCTGCGTGGCCTCGACCTGCCCAACATCCGTGGCCAGTTTACGGCCCTGGGCGTGCCTACAGCCAAGTTGCGCGAGTGTATCTTCAAGATGGTTTTCTACGGCATCGTACAGCCTCGCACTCGAGGCTACTCGCAGTATTGATTCGTGCCACATGGACACTCATTATTAATTATATGTGTCGGCTAGTGGCAGACAGAACGATAATAAAGATATAACATAACAAAAAATCAACAAGAACATGAAACTTCTCGAAGGAAAAGTAGCGCTCATCACTGGCGCTGCCCGCGGCATTGGTAACGCCATTGCCCACAAGTTTGCCCAGGAGGGCTGTAACGTAGCATTCACCGACCTCGCCCTGAACGAGGAGCACCTCGCCAACATCAACCGTGCAGCCGAGGAGATCGCTGCTCATGGCGTGAAGTGCGTAGGCTACGCTTCGAATGCTGCCGACTTCAACGAGACCGAGCAGGTCGTTGCCAAGATCAAGGAAGAGTTCGGCCGCATCGACATCCTTGTCAACAATGCTGGTATTACCAAGGACGGCCTGATGCTGCGTATGACCGAGGCTCAGTGGGATGCTGTCATCAACGTCAACCTCAAGTCTGCCTTCAACTTCATCCATGCCTGCACCCCAATCATGATGCGCCAGAAGGGTGGTTCGATCATCAACATGTCATCTGTCGTAGGTGTTCACGGCAATGCCGGCCAGTGCAACTACTCAGCTTCGAAGGCAGGTATGATCGGTCTGGCCAAGTCAATCGCTCAGGAGATGGGTCCTAAGGGTATCCGCGCCAATGCTGTTGCTCCTGGCTTCATCGAGACCGTCATGACCGCTCAGCTTCCTGAGGAGGTTCGTAAGGGCTGGATGGCCAAGATTCCTCTGCGTCGTGGCGGTCAGGTCGAGGATATCGCTAACGTATGCGTATTCCTTGGCTCAGACATGTCGAGCTATGTCACCGGTCAGGTTATCCAGATCGATGGCGGCATGAATATGTAATTTCAAAGCGAACTTTGAAATTAATTACGAATTACGAATTACAAATTACGTGCTCGGGCAGGAACAAGCCTTGGCGGAAATTCGTAATTTGTAATTCGTAATTCGTAATTTCGAAAATTATGACTATAATTTACGAGGACAATCACATTCTGGCCGTCTCGAAGACCTGTCACGAGATAGTGCAAGGCGACAAGACAGGCGATGAGCCATTGCCCGAGACTCTGAAACGCCTGATCAAGGAACGCGACCAGAAGCCCGGCAATGTCTTCCTGGGTGTGACGCACCGATTGGACCGCCCCACGACTGGAGTGGTCCTTTTTGCCAAGACATCGAAGGCCCTCGAACGTTTGAACCGCATGTTTGCCGAAGGCGAGGTGCATAAGACCTATTGGGCCATTGTACCGAATGTGTGGGTATCGGGCAAGGGTCCGGCTCAGGCGGCTGACCTGACGCACTACCTCGTCCGCAACGAACAGCAGAACCGTTCGTATGCTTACGATACTCGCGAGGAAGCCCTTCGTGCAGGCCGTGCATCCCGCGACGTCAAGGAGGCACGTTTGCACTATCAGGTGATAGCTACGACCGAGCGTTATGCCCTCGTCGAGGTTCGTCTATTCACGGGCAGGCATCATCAGATTCGTTGCCAGCTGTCGCACATCGGCCTGCCGATCAAAGGCGACCTGAAATATGGCGCCCCTCGGTCGAATCCCGATGGTGGCATCTCGCTTCACTCGCGAAAGGCCGAATTCGTACACCCGGTGTCGAAACAGGACATCACCCTTGTGGCCCCCGTTCCGGACGATGTGCTCTGGCGTGCCCTCGAAGCCAGCCTCTAATCCTATATCAAGTCCCGTTCCGTTGAGTTCGGGACTTTTTTCTGTCCTTTTTTGGACATGATTTTTGCGCCTTTTCTGTCGATAGAATAAAAAAACGCACGCCAAAACACAAAAAAACGTCCCATTTCTTGCATCTTTGCACAAACATCATTATCTTTGCGCGGAAAATAATGTATAAACACTAACTCATAAATCTATCATCACACTATGGCATTAATGGAACAGCTCGTTGCTAAGGCAAAAGCCTCGAAGCAGCGTATTGTCCTCGCTGAGGGCACCGAACCTCGTACCATCCAGGCCGCCGACCGCATACTTGCTGACGGCGTAGCTGACATCGTTCTGATCGGCGCTAAGACCGAAATCGACGCACTTGTAGCCGAGTATGGCCTCAAGAATATCGACAAGGCCACCATCGTCGAACCTCTCAACAACCCTAAGGCACAGCAGTATGCCGACCTCCTCTTCAAGCTTCGCGAGAAGAAGGGCATGACCCCTGAAAAGGCTGCTGAACTCGTTAAGGATCCTCTCTACCTCGGTACCCTCATCATCAAGAGCGGTGAGGCAGACGGTCAGGTAGCCGGTGCTCGCAACACCACAGGTGACGTCCTGCGTCCAGCCCTGCAGATCATCAAGACAGCTCCTGGTATCTCTTGTGTCAGCGGCGCCTTCATCATGATTATGGAGAACGAGGCTGCCAAGGCTTACGGCAAGGATGGCATCATGGTCTTCGCCGACTGTGCCGTTACTCCTAACCCAACTGCAGAACAGCTTGGTCAGATTGCAGTTTGTGCTGCCGACACCGCTCACGACATCGCTGGTATCGAGACTCCAGTCGTAGGCATGCTTTCATTCTCGACTAAGGGCTCTGCCAAGCACGAGATGGTCGACAAGGTAGTAGCTGCTACCGCTGTGGCAAAGGAACTTCGTCCAGAACTTCAGATCGACGGTGAGCTGCAGGCCGATGCTGCCATCGTTCCTTCAGTAGGTGCCAGCAAGGCCAAGGGCTCGACCGTTGCCGGTCACTGCAATACCCTCGTCTTCCCAAGCCTCGAGGTCGGTAACATCTGCTACAAGCTCGTTCAGCGTCTCACAGGCGGTACTGCAGTAGGTCCAATCCTTCAGGGTATTGCTGCTCCTGTCAACGACCTCAGCCGTGGCTGCTCTATCGACGAGGTTTATCAGACCATCGTTGTAACCTGCAACCAGGCCATCGGTGCCAAGGAGCGTGCTCAGAAGTAATGCCTCTACCCCCTGCCCCTCCCCCGAACGGTGGAGGGGAGTATATACCTATAGGGGGTGCGGCCTTCCGAAATGTTGACAGAGAAATTATACACAATAATAATTTTTGCCCCACGAATCAAACCACCCCCTTCCACCGTTCGGAGGAAGGGTTGGGGATAGGGGCTTTGTATTTTTATGAAAATCCTCGTTCTTAACTGCGGCTCATCGTCGCTCAAATATAAAGTATTCGATGGCAAGGAAGTCATCGCACAGGGTGGCGTCGAGAAGATCGGCCTCGCTGATTCATTCCTCAAGCTCACCGCTCCTGATGGTGAGAAGGTCGTCGTAGCACACAACATGCCAGAGCATACGGCTGCTGTAGAATTCGTGTTCTCAGAGCACCTGCTCAATCCTAAGTATGGCGTGATCAAGTCGGCCGACGAGATTCAGGCTGTTGGCCACCGTGTGCTTCATGGAGCCATGAAGGTTACCAAGTCGAGCCTCGTTACTGACGAACTCATCGAGATCGTCAAGGAGTGCTCAGTTCTCGGCCCTCTGCATAATCCTGCCAACCTCAAGGGCATCATGGCTGTGAAGGCTCTCATGCCAAACGTTCCTCAGGTAGCTGTATTCGATACTGCTTTCCATCAGACCATGCCTCCAAAGGCCTACATGTACGCTATTCCTAAGGAGATGTTCGAGAAGTGGGGCGTTCGTCGTTATGGCTTCCACGGTACCTCGCATCGCTTTGTCAGCAAGCGTGCCATCGAGTACCTCGGCCTCGATCCTAACAATTCGAAGCTCATCGTGGCTCACGTAGGCAATGGTGCCTCGATGTCGGCCGTAGTAAATGGTAAGTGCGTCGATACCACCATGGGCCTGACTCCACTCGAGGGTCTCGTGATGGGTACCCGTTCAGGCGATATTGATGCCGCTGCCGTTACCTTCATGATGGAGAAAGAGGGCATGACCCCAGCACAGATGGATACCATGCTCAACAAGAAGTCTGGTATGCTCGGTATGTGCGGTTGCCCTGATATGCGCGATGCTCAGGCACAGATGGAGGCTGGCAACGAGGACGCAAAGATTGCTCTCGAGGTCTATGCTTATCGTCTGAAGAAGTACATCGGTGCCTATGCAGCTGCCATGGGTGGCGTCGATGCCATTGCCTTCACTGGCGGTGTCGGCGAGAACCACGTGCTCATCCGTAGCATGGTGCTCAGCGTTATGGAGTTCCTCGGCATCAAGCTCGATACGGAGAAGAATAAGCTGCGTGGTGAGGAATGCATCATCTCTGCTGCTGACTCGAAGGTTACCGTCGCTGTCGTTCCAACCGACGAGGAGCTCATGATCGCCACCGATACCGAGGAGATCGTATCGGCTCTCTGATTCGCATACGTCACATTCAACCTTATATTCTTTAGCCTTGCAATGGGCCGCGGCTTGTGTCCGTTGCAAGGCTTTCTACCTTTTTCGGATAATTACTATGAAAAAAATCCTTACCTTATTATCTGCTGCCGTCGTAGCCAGTAGTGCAGCCTTCGGACAGGAGGCATTCAAGCACGTAGGACTCAGCGTCGAGGCCGGAACTACAGGTCTGGGTGTCAACCTCAGCTATCCATTGCTTACCGACCATATTGTCCTCACCCTTGGCTATAACTTCCCTGTTTACACAATAAAAAAGACCGCCGAACTCTCGACGGGTTATGTCAACGGAAAGGTAGGCCAGGTCAACTCAATGATTGCCGACTTCAACAACCGTGCTTCATCATTCAATCAGAACATTGGCTCGATGACCGAATTGGGACTCAACGTCAGCGAGATGCAGCTTATCGATCCTATCGAGCCGTTGCAGTCTATGAATGCTGACCTCAATGCCAAGCTGAACTTCGGTAATTTCAAGGCCATGCTCGAGATCTATCCTACCCAGAAGAGTTACTTCCACTTCACCCTGGGCGTCATGGTAGGTAATGGCGATTGGATGAACATCTCGGCCGCTGTCGACCAGCATACCTGGGGAACCTACCTACAGGCACTTTCGGCCAGTGAACAGGCCGCTAATACGGTACAGACCTACAATGCCAACCTGGCGGATAACAATGCCAAGATTGATGGGTACAATGCCAAGATCGACCAGTACAACCAGATTCCTGGCGTCACACCTCTCAACCATGTGCCTAACCTGCCGAATGTAGGCGAGCAGCCACCGGTCGACGATGCGGCTGCCATCAGCCTCAATGGTCAGCTGTTTGTGCTGGACAAGACATCGAATGGCCAGCTCGACATCGCCCTCAAGGTCAAGAAGGTTAAGCCGTACATCGGCGTGGGCTTCGGCAGTTCAGTGCCCACCAAGCGTCGTGTAGGATGCCAGATGGAAGTCGGTGCTTACTATCAGGGCAAGCCTATTCTGGAGAGTCCACAGGAAAACCCTACTTTCGGTGGCGCCTTCTATCGCGATAAACTCATTGACGAAGTAGTAAAGACCGTCGTTCGCCTACAGTGGTATCCACAGATTACCTTACGCTTCACTGGACGCTTGTTCTGAAGTAGTTTAATAGGTTATAGCGACAAGCAAAATAAAGCCGCTCCTCAAAATAGGGGGAGCGGCTTTATTTTGCTTGTTCAACAGGAATGTGTTGTTATCGTACGATTGGCTGAGCGTCGGTGCGCTTTGGCATTCTGATCAGACGTGGCTGCTTCTGCCAGTTGATGTGGCTGTTGTGCGAAGCCTGTGGCAGGGTGTTGAGCACATTCATGCCACGCATAGCAGCACGACGTGGAGCCGATACGCTGCCTGTGAGCTTGAACTCCTCGTAGCCCCAACCGATGATGTAGCCCTCGGAGGTGTAGTATGCCACGTTGAAGTAGAAGGTGTTGGTATCGTAGTCCATGTAGCTTGGGTTGCCCTCGGTGCCAGTGCAGTCCTCTGCATAGTAGGCCTGAACGACGGTAGCCCAGTCGGCGCCTGGAACAAATACGCATTCTGCGGCCATGTCGGTTACGTAGAAGTCACCGTATGGACTCTGGCTGAACTCCATGTCCTGATCGGCATCGACCCAGACGTTGTCGTCATCGTCCCAGTTGAAGTGGAAGGCTGTGCCGTTGCCCCATGGCTCGAGCTTGCAGCGTACGTAGTTATCGTCGCTGTACGAGATTACAATGTCATCGTCGGTACCTTCGAAGCACTGGTAGTAGGTGTAGCTACCCACAGCCATCGCAGTCCAGCTCTCTTCTGGCTCGCCATTGAGCGAAGTGTACTTGAAGGTGGTGGTAGCAGCTTCCTGAGCCTCGCCATTGGCATACGATACAGCTACGATGCAGTACTTTCCGCTTTCTGCATCGGCAGCCATTGGCAGATTAACGGTGCCAGGAGCTGTCAGTGTTACGTATGCGTCGGTAGCATCGGTAGCGATGGCCTGGATCATGGCATCGGCATTGCTGGTCGAAGTGACAGCCAGACGTACTGACTCGACGTCAGCACCCATGGAAGTGAGCTCGGCAGCGATATAGAGGTTGTCTTCAACGTCGTAGAACTTGCCGGTATAGGCGACAGTGACGCTGTAGTCTGCCAGAACGGTACCTGGCATCACAATCTTGAAGGCACCTGAACCGTTGCAAGTGTACAGACCACCATCGTTGTAGTCGCTCATGCCGATGAGCAGTGCGTCAGCAGGGAACGAGATGATGCCGTCCTGGAGCGAACCGAAATATTCGGCAGCTGAATCCTCGTCGCCCTTAGCCATGTAATATCCGGCCAATGAGCCGAAGATGAAGTTGCCGTAACCCCAGTCCATACCATAGGTGGTAGTAGGAATCCAGACCTTGGCAGGATCCTCGGCATGGATTTCGAGGTAGTAGTCCTTCGAGACATCGAAGTCACCTGGCTCATTGTAAGGATAGCCAGCACCGTAAGGATTGACAAGGCGGTAGTAGCCAGGAACAATCTGGTTGGCCTCGATCTCGACTGCCCAAGTAACGTTCTCGACACCGAAGAAGCCGGTGATATAGTCGTCAACAATGGTGCCTACGCCAAGCGATACCCAAGGAGCTGGGATCATGGCCGTGCAGGTGTAAGACGAGATGCCGTAGAGCGACGAAGCGGCATTGTCGACCGTGATGCTGAAGCTTACCTCCTCCTCGTAGTCGAGCTTGGTGCCGTCGTAGGCAATGGTAAGGGTGGCATCGTTGCTGCCAGCAGCGAAGTCAACAGACGAAGGACAGGTGAAGACGCCGTCCTTCGAGGCAGAGAACTGCACTGGCACTGAGATGGCAGAGGCATTGTCGGCACGGCTGAGCAAGACGTCGATGGTCGAAGCATGGTCGAGCAAAGAGACAGACTTGGCATTCTCGGACAGGAAATATACCTTAGCACCCTGTTCAGGGGTGGCTGCTACGTAGTCGTCATCGTCGCTATCGCAGGCGGTGAAAGCTACGCTCATGGTGGCAGCCATGCTGATTGCTAAAATCTTATCGAATTTCATAATCTTTTTCTTTCAAAGGATTAGCTATTAGTTAGCGGCAAATTCGCCAATTGGAGTTGGACGTGATGACACTGGAACACATGGCGATGGGTCAGGATTGTTGGTCATCTCCAGAATCTGGTTCGACTGAGTCTCCTTGACAGGAATTACGAAGTTCCAGTTAGGCTTAATGCCCTTGCAGTTGAACTTGAAGATGTCGGCAGGAGCGTTGGTGCCCTCGTAGTTCTGGATTACGTCTGGCTTGATACGCTTGGCCGATGGGAAGGCATTGCCCTCGCCCCAGAATTCGATGCGGAGCTGATCGAGAATAGCAAGCTCGAACGAGCGCTCGTCGTTGGCACGGGTTACGTAGTCTGGATCACGCCAAGTGTTGACCCAAGCCTGAAGCTGGGCTGCGCCAGAAGCGTAGTCCTTGCTGGCCATGGTCTCTGCCTCGATAGCCAGCAGCATCATCTCCTCAATACGCATTACAGGAACGTCGACTACGCCACCTACGGTGTAGTTCTGCCAGTCGCCGCTGAGGCAGCGGAACTTGAGCGAGAGGTATGCAGGAGCATCCTTGATGAACTTCTCGTCGCGGCAAGTCTTGTAGTCGTAATAGTCGAACTTGTCTGGGTTGAGGAAGGTGGTGTGGCGGAAGTCGTTGGCACCGATCTTGTCATACAGCGACTTGTCCATCGATGGGAAGGTGAGCGATGAGTAGCCCCAGTCAGCCTCGCCCGACATCCAGCCGGTGAAGTTGCAGAGGTTGCCCATGTTCTCGGCATCGTAGTGGATGTACCAAAGCCATGCCTGGTTGGCCTGTGCAAAGCCGGTGTTAGGATCTTCCCACTGGCTGGCGGTTACAGGCGAAGCACCATTGTCTGTGGCCTCTTTGACGGCTTTCTTTGCCCACTCTGCAGCGTTGGCATAATCCTCGAACCACATATAGACCTTAGCCTTCAGACCGTAGATTACTGCGAGCGAAGGCAGCGTCTTGCCGAGGCTCATGGCCTTGATGTCAGCAGCACCGATAGCGTTGAATACCGAGTCGGCCTTGTTGAGGTCAGAGAGGAGGAACTCCTTCATCTCGGCACGGGTCATACGTGGGTTCTGCTTGGCTTCCTCGCGGGTTGTATTCTCGGTTACCTTAGGTACGGTGAGATCGAGGAGCTTCGAGCAGTCGGTGTAGATGTTATCGACTGGCTGATAGAAGACGGTCAGCATGTAGTAGTTGAAGGCGCGGCAGGTGTGGGCCAGAGCGCCATAGAACTTAGCCTCATCGGTAAGATCTGGATTTGTGACGTCGACAGCGGCGAGGATATCGTTATTGGTCTTGATGAGCTTGTAGCAGGTGAACCAAGGCAAATAAGCGAAGTAAGAATCAGCGCCGAAAGTGCGGTCGAAGGTATTGTAGTTGCGATACCAGTCGTAGCCAGAGTTCGAACCCTCAGGATACATGTCGCCGAGAAGCTCGGTCTGGGCAATCATGAACTGAGGATACGACATGTCGGTCTCGTGAACCTGATCCTCGTACACAAAGTAGCCCTGAGCCATGGCTGAAGGCATGCCAAGAGCCGAAGCCTTGATGGCTGATGGCGAAGAGGCAACCTGCTCGGTGGTAGCAAAGCTGTCTTCTGGGAAGGTCTCCTCGATGCAGGCGCTAAGTCCCAGCAGAGCCACACCCATCAGCGAAAGATATGATAAAGTCTTCATATTGCTATTTCTTCTTTATACATTATTAATATTAGAATGTGAGCGAGATGCCACCCGAGATGGTACGCATTGGAGCATAGCGCGAACCATACGAGGCACCGCTGAAGCCCTGTCGTGGATCGAAGCCCTTACGTGCGCTGATGTAGCCAAGGTTCTCGGCTGCAAGGTAGATGCGCAGGTTGTCGATCTGCATCGAGCGGAGTACATTGCGTGGCAGGGTGTAGCCCAGGTTGAGGTTCTCGATGTTGAGATATGAAGCCGAGGTGAAGTAGCGGCTCGAAGCTGATCCGTTGTACTGGTCGGCATACTGGAAACGTGGGATATCCTTCGAAGGGTTCTCCTTGGTCCAGGCCTTCAGCAGGTCCTTGTGGTAGTTGTAACCGCCATGGTTGCTGGTTGGGCTCTCCATGAAGTAAGCATAGGTAGCATCGTACTGAGTGCCGCCCAGTGCGAACGAGCAGTTGACGCTCAGGTCGAAGCCATAGGCAGCGATGGTCGTACCGATACCGCCAAACCAGTGAGGCATGGTCGACTTGTTGTTGACGTAGTAATCTGCATCGTTGTAGGCAGTAGTTGTCTCGGTACCGATCCACTTCTTCACTTCATTGCCCTTCTCGTCCTTAGGCAGGTCGCCATTGGCATCGGTCTCCCAGATGTTCTTGTACCACATTGGCAGACCCGTCTCCTGATCAACGCCTGCATACTCCTTACGACGCCAGTCGTAGACGCTCAGGCCCTCGGCACGGAAGAAGCTGCCAGATACGAAGCCCTCGTAGGCGTTACCGTCCAGGTCGTAGTAGGTAGCGGTCTTGTTGTCGTCGTGCAGCTTGGTGATCTGGTTCTTGATGTACGAGATGTTGAAGCGAGCATCCCACTGGAAGTTCTTGCGGCGGATGATGTTGTAACTCAGGTCAACCTCGAAGCCCTTGTTCGTAAGGTCACCCACGTTCTCGTATACACCGTCGTAGCCCAGAGATGGAGCTACCGAGAAGTAGAGGAGCATGTCGGTGGTCTTCTTGTAGAAGTACTCGGCGCTGATGTCGAGCTTCTTCCACAGCGTGGTCTCCAGACCGATGTTGGCATTGTTGTTGGTCTCCCAGGTGATGTTCTTGTTACCCTTCTGGTTGAATGATACGCCTACGTTGCCGCCTGAGTTCTGGATGTTGAACTGGTCAGTGTAGCGATAGTTACCGATGGCGTCGTTACCCTGCGAACCATAAGAGGCCTTGAGCTTGAGCTGGTTGATCCAATTGAGGTTGAGGTTCTCGAACCAATCCTCCTTCGAAACCATCCATGCACCACCGATTGACCAGAACGAACCCCAACGGTTCTCGACAGCAAAGCGGCTAGATGCATCGCGGCGGAACGAAGCGCTGGTGAAGTACTTGTCGGCATAATCGTACTGTACGCGGGCCAGATAACCTTCGACGTTGTACTCGCTTACATATGAATAGGCATTCTGGGTATCAACTACGGCACCACCAAGCTCGAGGTTCTGGTCAGAGAACATCATTGCCTTCGAAGCAGTGAGGTACTTGTAGATGTACTTGTAGTACTCGTGACCGAGCATTACGTTCAGGTTGTGCTTATCGTTGAAGGTAGTAGTGTAGTTCAACAGCTGTTGGGTGGTGAAGTCGTTGGTACGTGAGTTGTACTTCTGGAGGGTACCGCCCGTCGAGTCGAACTGGCCGTAGTATGGGTTGTAGTAATAGGTACCGCGGGTCTCGTCGAGGTTGATGGCCGCATTGACCGTCAGCACGAGGCCTGGAAGGATGGTAGCGTCAGCATAGACATTTGCGCTGAGGCTGTTGCCTTCGTAGTTATCGGTGTTGAGACGTACGTCCTGGATTGGGTTGGCGTCCTGGATGAAAGGACGGTCGCCACCATGTTCGCCGTTACCATAGTCCATGACTTTGATACCATTGCCGTCAATCAAAATTGAGCCATCAGGATTGCGCACATAGGCAGGATAGATAGGAGCCATCTGTGCGGTGAATGCCCATACGTTGGCGGTCGAAGTCTCGTTGTCGTTCTCGCGCAATGAGTTGCCCTCGAAGTTGGTGTATGCAGCGCTGGCGCCAACCTTCAGCCAATTCTTAACCTGATACTCGCTGCGCAGACGAGCGGACAGACGCTCGATGTCCGACTTGTACGAGATACCCTCGTTCTTCAGGTAGCCCAGTGAGATGTAGGTGTTCGACTTGTCGGTCGAACCGTTGATCGATACGTTGTACTCCTGACGGATACCGGTGCGGGTTGCAATCTCCTCCCAGTCGTCTGGAGTGTAGTAATAGGTGCCGTCCGAACGGCCCAGGGTAGCATTAGGATTGAGCTTGCCGTTCTGGCCGATGAGCAGCTGTCCGTTAGGTACGGTCCAGATGTTGTAGCCGAGACCACCGGCATCGACGCGGCCGATCAATGCGCTGTTGGCCGACTGCCATGCCTGCATAGGATCCTGACCTACGGCATTCTGGAAATAGTTGTTCAGTGCCAGATACTGCATCTCGTAGTACTGGGCTGGGTTCTTGATAACGTCATAGTGCTGGATGGCGCGGGTGTTGCCGCCCCACTTGGCGTCGACGGATACCTTGGCGTCCTGGCCCTTCTTGGCATTCTTGGTGGTAATGATGATGACACCATTGGCACCACGGGCACCATAAAGAGCAGCCGAAGCAGCATCTTTCAGTACGGTCATCGACTCGACGTCAGCTGGGTTGATGTTGCTGATGTCGCCTGAATAGGTGGCACCGTCAACGATGATCAATGGATCCTTGCCGGCGTTGATCGAGCTGATACCACGGATACGGATGGTGCTCGTTGCACCTGGTGCGCCATTGGCCGAGGTGAGCTGTACGCCTGGTACTGCACCAGCCAGGGCGTTGGTTACGCTGGTTACCTGTGCCTTGCCCAGCTCGTCGCTACCTACAACGGCAGCCGATCCGGTAAAGGCCGACTTCTTGGCCTGGCCGAAAGCCACGACCATTACTTCGTCCAGCAGGGCGTTGTCAGACTGAAGAGTCACGTTCACCTTGTTCGACTTGCCAATGGTTACCTGCTGGCTCTCCATACCCACATACGAGATGTTGAGCAGCTTTGAATCACTTGGAACTCGGAGTGAGAAGTTACCGTCAATGTCGGTTACTGTGCCGGTGTTTGTGCCAGGAACGATGACAGTAGCACCAACTACAGGTTCTCCATCTTCGGCTGAGATGACGGTACCCGTGACAACACGGTTCTGCGCCATCAGCATCGTAATGCTCAGCATGAGCATCGTGATGAGAGAAAACAGTTTCCTCATAGTTTCTTTTTGATTGAAATGATACATTAATTATTAAACACTATCTATATAATTCGAAATTGAATTCAACATCAAAGAGCTTCTATCCTTTTATTCTGCAGACCTTGCCTGGGCTTCTTCTTCCTTATTTTGCTTGCGGCGGCCACGGATGTAGAGGAAGCACAGATAAAGGGTCAGAATTGCCAGCCCTCCGAGCGAGATCTTCTTGCGGTAGCCTGCCTCAGGATCTATTGCCTGGCGTGCGGTTTTGTCGTCGATGGTCAGCATCACCGAGCATTCGGCCTTCTCGACCGGTGCATAGTAGATGGTTTGCTTGCGTCCGCTCCAGGTTACGGTTTCCTTGCCTGTCTTGCGTGCGGCCAGTTGGGTCAGGAACTCATCGCTTGCCTCCTCGCCGATAGACTCGAGCTCAGACTTGAGGGTCATGTTCAGCACAAAATCCTTGATAGGGTGAAGGATGTAGGTCAGGTCCTGATTCAGCACCACGGCTGGTATGGCATTGGGGTAGGGCTTCAGACTGGTCAGGATCGAATCGAAACGCGAAATGCGCATGTTGACACCCACAACGCCTACCAGATGCTTGTGACGGTTGTAAAGGGGAACACTGTACGAACTGATGGCGTAGCGTCCGATTGGCGACAGGAATGGCTTGCACCATCGACGCAGCTCACGATGTATGGCGATATTGTACCAATCGAGCGTGCGGAAGTCGCTAATGCCAGGCATCGAGTCAAGCTGATAATGCAGCATGCCGCCTCCCTCGTTGTTCACAACCAGCTGTCCGCTGATGTTCTTGCCCTTCGATTCCTCGATTACGCGTGGCTCGAAGCCCACCATCACACTCGACAGGTTGGGATTGGCCTTGAGAAACAGTTCCTGGAACTCGAAGATCTCCTCCGTGCTGGGGACATAGTCTCCACCCTTGAAGACCGAGGCTGCCAACGTCTTCGTTGCCTGTTCGGCCTGGCTCAGCTCCTTGTCGATGTAGGTCATCATATAATCAAGGTCCTGTGTCGATTTGGCCTCGCAGATAACGTCAATCTCGTTCGACACGCTCTGCTGGTTGATGCCGAACAGAATGCCGAACAGTATGACAATGAGTACTACGATTGAGATGCTTCCGCGCAACGAAAGCTTGCTGCTCATGTGCATATTACGCGTATAAAAATTAATAACCCTGCGTGTATCCTTAAATAACACTTTTAAAGATGGCGCAAAGATACATAAAAAACACGTTTTTGCAAAAGAAACGACGTGTTTTTTTGCAGAAACGTGTCAAAAAATGTAAAAATCCGTTGTCAAATCGTTATTTTTGACAACGGAATTTGTCAAAAACTATCATTTCGTCGCAAACGATGCTGCCGGAAGTCCGGCCGAATTGTAGAGCGTCACGATTGGGTCGTCATCCCAGGCATAACGTACGGCTACGGGATCCTTCACTTCAGGACTCCATACCACGACTTCCTCGCCATCGATCTCCACTTCAGCCCAATGGAATAGGCCGTCAGTACCGGCAATGCTGAATCCCTTTGATACCAGCAGCGGATCCTTGATGCTGTGAGGATTGGCAGGACGAAGTTCAAGGCCAACGGCTGTGCCCGGACGGAAGGCAATGTGGGCTTTCCCGTCAGCAAAGCGTACACTCTGGTAGGCAGGACCCTCGGTCACTTCCTTGCTGTTGCCCAGGTACAGGCGCTGCATCTGCAGGGCGGCTCGACGTGCGGCTTCGTGTTTGTTCAATGGGTGGATGTCATTCCATTCGCCCAGGTCGATCATCGTCACAAAGGCTGCCTTGTCGAGCTCTTCGGCACTGAGGCGCTGTGCTTCACGCATCGGTGCCCAGCTGCTACGACGATAGTTGGCATCGGCATGGCGTTCCATGTGGTTGGCCAGTCCGAAGATGATGGCGGGAACCTCGCCATAGCTCTGGCGCCAGTCAGTGATCATGGCGGGCAGCAGTCGGTGATACTCCTCGTCGCGTCCTGCATTACTCTCGCCTTGGTACCACAGGATACCGGCCACGCGATAGGGCAGTAGTGGATGGATTACGTTCGAATAGAGCGAAGTGCCCGTTGCATTGCTGACGCCACGCACACCGGGCTGTCCGGGCATCATCACGCCACGATGCATCTTCCACTGGCCTTCAAGGCTGATTTCTTGTCCGCCGTGGAAGATCAGCTTATATGGCTTCTCGGGCACGAACGACATCGGAGCACCGGCACTCATCAGACGTACGGTCACCACGTTGTGTCCAGCCTTCAGTACGCCTTCCGGGATGGTATACTTGCGTGGCGGATACTGGTAGCCTGTCTCGCCTACCTTTACGCCATTTACATAGGTCACATCGGCATCGACCATGCATCCCAGACGCAACAGCGAGTCGCGGCCAATCATGTCGGCCGGAACGTCGAATTCGCGTCGTAGCCAGAGGGTTCCGGTCCAGGGACGCCCGTACTTGTCGCCCAGACGAGGCGCAAACTGGTCGATGTCCTCCCACTCGCTCACATCCAGGTCTGCTGCCATCCATTGGCCTTTCAAGCCTGGATCCTGCTCGTCGCGAAGGCGGCTGTAGGTAGGTCCGATGGCACGGCTCAATTCGCCGGCACGCTGGCGGTAACCTTCTTCCAGGAAGTATTGCATCTCCTCGATCTTGTAGGGAGCCTGCTTGGTCAGAACTTCTTCCGAGCACCAGGCGGCAATGTCCGAACCGCCCATCGAGGCCGAGATGATGCCTTGTGGCACCCCACCCGAGCGCTCGTACATCTGGCGGGCAAAGAAGTAGCCGATGCCCGACCAGTGGCCTACGCGTTCAGGTGCCAGCGATTCCCAGGCGTAGAAGCCGTTGGCATCTACGTCGTCCTTCAGCTCGCCGATGGCGGGATTGCGGCCCATCTGCACCAGATGGATGGCCGGGTTGGTGTAGGTATCGAATTCCTGCTTATAAAGGTCCACCAGACGAGCGCAATGCAGATCCATATTCGACTGTCCGGAACACAGCCACACGTCGCCTACCCATACATCCTGCAGAACACGGTCGTTGATCTGTAGCGTGTAGGGACCTCCGCCCTTCTTCAGTTTGGTTGTGGGAATGCTGATCGTCCAACGGCCGTCCTCGGTGGCGATGGTGTTGTATCTCTTCTTCATGAAGGTGACGCATACCGTCTCGCCAGGCTCTGCTGTGCCCCATACGTTGGCCGTGCCGCCACGTTGCAGCACCATGCCGTCCGAGATGAAGCGTGGGGTCCGTACTTCGGCGTTGAGAGCGGTTGCCGTCAGACCCGATAGTAATAGTAACAGTGTAGTTTTTGTCGTTGCTTTCATAGGATGTTTAAGATAAGTTTCTGGACGCAAATATACGATTTTTTTTGCATATTGGTGTAACAATACTTTGAAAAAATCGAAAAAAAGCGTTTTTTTGTTCGAAAAAAGTCGCTTTTGTTTGTATTTGTATTTTTTTCTTTATATATTTGTCGCGGTTTATCGTGCGTATTTCTCACGTGCGATGACCTGAAGACACAACAACATAACATCAAATTATAAACCCAAACACATTACCTAACATGAAAAGGTATCTTTTCCCAGCCGATTATATGGCTGACCCATCCGTTCACGTTTTTAACGGAAAGATCTACATCTATCCAAGTCATGATTGGGAGGCCTCGAATGTCGAGAACGACAATGGCGACCAGTACATCATGAAGGATTATCACGTTCTCTCAATCGAAGGCGATCCGATGACCGGCGAGGTCGTCGATCATGGCTGTGTGCTCCGTCAGGAGGACATCCCTTGGGCTGGCCGTCAGCTGTGGGACTGCGACGTACAGGAGTATGAGGTCGAGGTTCCTACCAATGCTGAGGAGCAGGCTGCAGGCATGGGCTACAGCAAGAAGGTCAAGAAATACATCATGTACTTCCCACTGAAGGACCGCAACGACGTCTTCCATTGGGGCGCTGCCATTGCCGATAATCCTGCCGGTCCATTCATTCCACAGGCAGCTCCAATCCCTGGCTCCTACAGCATCGATATGTGTGCATTCCGCGATGATGCCGACGACGAGGTTTACGTTTACTTCGGAGGCCTCTGGGGCGGTCAGCTCCAGCGCTACAAGGACAA
>JAZUEP010000129.1:0-6984 GCA_045640225.1 Bacteroidales bacterium
CAGATTGTGCTGTTTACTGCCTACGCAGATATTGCATTGGCCGTAGAAGGAATGAAGAGAGGAGCGTTCGACTTCATAGTAAAGCCTTGGGACAATGAGAAGCTTATTGCAACTCTACGTTCGGCTTACGAAGCATCTCCGAAGGTCGCAAAGCCTGTCGCAGCAAATACCAACGATAATATTATGTATTGGGGCAATAGTGAGGCAATGATGGCAATACGTCATAGTATGGAAAGAATTGCTCCAACCGATGCCACTGTGCTCATAACCGGCGAGAACGGTACAGGTAAGGATGTGCTGGCACGAGAGATACATGCAGCAAGCAGTCGTAAGCATAGGCCTATGGTGTGTGTGGATGCTGGAGCCATTACAGAAACACTTTTCGAGAGTGAGTTGTTCGGACATGTAAAAGGAGCATTCACCGATGCTCACACCGATCATGTCGGAAAGTTTGAACAAGCCAATGGCGGTACACTTTTCCTCGATGAGATTGGCAACATCCCATTGCATCTTCAGGCAAAGCTGCTCCGTGTGCTTCAGAATAGAACAGTGACAAGAGTCGGTTCGGAGAAACAGATAGAGATAGACATTCGCCTGATCTGTGCTACTAATATGGATCTGGAGAAGATGGTGAGCGAAGGGCGTTTCCGTGAAGACCTTTATTATCGCATCAACACCGTTCAGATGCATCTGCCTGCTTTGAGAGATCGTGCAAGCGACATACTCCCTTTGGCCGAGATGTTCTTGAAGAAATATGCAGTGAAATATCGTCGAGAGGTAGAGGCAATTGCGACAGATGCAGCACAGCAACTTGTTTCGCACTCATGGGGTGGCAATATACGTGAACTACAGAATGTGATAGAAAAAGCTGTGATTCTGTCTGAGGGAAAGACTCTTAAATCTGCGGATCTTTCTTTAAGTGCTTCGACCAAAAGCATGCCATTGGCCAACCAGACACTTGAGGATGCCGAGGAGAAAACCATAAGAGACACGATGGCCAGATGCAACGGCAATCTCAGTATGGTGGCTAAGCAACTTGGCATAAGCCGACCAACGCTTTATAGTAAACTGAAGAAATACGATATCTGATGGATCTTTGGCTGACTATACTTATAATAGTGGTTACTGTGGTGGTTACTGCGGTAGTGACGGCTGTGTACGTTCGCGAGAAAGACCGCAGGAAACTGGAGTATATGCTCGATGCCTTCGAGGATGAGGAGTTTAATTTCAGATTCAGGGAGGATTCGAAATTCAACAAGACACTGAACCGAATCAAGTGGATTGTGGAACGACGCAGACAGCAATACGAACAGGAATCGTGGACAAAGCTCATACGAGTGCTTACTCACGAGATCATGAATACTGTAAGTCCTATCGCATCGCTGAGTGAGGCAATGAGCCATTATGTTGACCAACCTGAACAGGAAAGGGAAATGGATCTGAAGGCAGGTCTTGAGACAATTTCTTCGTCTTCAAAGGATTTGATTCGCTTTGTGGAATCGTACCGCGAACTTGCCGGTGTGGCTAAGCCAGTGCTCAAAGCTTTGATGCTAAATCCATTGGTAAATAAGGTCATTGACCTCACAAGTGAACAATGTACGGCTGCAGGTGCAAGATGTATTTACACTCCTCAAACCGACGACATCCTGATCTATGCCGATGAATCGCAGATAAGCCGAATCCTAATCAACCTCATTAAGAACGCGATCCAAGCAGGGGCAAAGCACATCAGTATCGCAGCTGAGATAGACAATGACGAACAGACTTTAATCAGCGTTTCGAACGATGGTGAGCCGATTTCGCCAGAGAGTCAGGAGCAGATATTTATTCCTTTCTTTACTACAAAAAGCGAAGGCTCAGGCATTGGCCTAAGCCTTTCAAGACAGATAATGCGCGCCCACAACGGTATGTTGAATCTTACAAAAAGTGATCAGGAGAGTACTGTATTTACAATAATATTCAAGTAGAATATCATTATTTCCCCGATTATCTACAGACCATCGGAAGGCTTGGGTGCCCTGCAGAATCGATGCTTCTTACTGCAAAGAAATAGTTATCTTTGCTGATAGGCATCTTTACGGTTTGCGTGCCATCGCTTTCAGTCTTACATGTCTGGTATATTTTCCAGGTTGACTGATCTGTTTCGCGATACAGAATCTCGTAGGTAACACTTTTGTCAGTTGTACCTTCTTTTGTCAGAACTGGATCCCAAGAGAGAATGGTATAGTTGCTCAAAGCTGCAGCATTGGCAATCTTTGCATTGGTTGGAGCAAGTGGCGCCTGAGCGAGATTCATCACAGATGCGAAATTGACTCTGGTATTTCGTGCAACGTATGGCAAACATACACCGGAAAGAACATCTCCATATTTGATGCCGTTCTCTTCGCGTACTACCTGATGTGTGCGATCGTAGTTCTCAAAGTATTCTGACATACGCACAGCTCTGAACCCTTTACGAAGGAATGGCGTATGATCACCACCTCTGCCATATCGGTCGTTTCTGTAAATGAGCTTAACCTCATGTCCGGGAACATACATTTCGCCCATTTCCTTAATGTACCGTGCCCACTGACGAGCATCGCTATCTTCACCTTGCTTACTTTCTGAGAAGATTCGTACGACACGATCTGTTGTAAGTCCTGTCTCACTCGCTTCAGCATTGCCAATCATATCGTTGTTCAAAACACCAAGTATCGGCCAATGTTCCTTTTCTGCTCTATCGGCGAAAGAAGCGGCTCCGAAAAGTCCATGTTCCTCGCCTGAGACAAACAAGCACTTTACTGTATGACGAAGCTGGAGCTTGGAAAGTATGCGAACGGCTTCCATAAGACATGCAACGCCACTCCCGTCATCGTTAGCTCCTGGAGCGAATGTCGTTCCGTCATTATTGTCGTTGACACGGGTATCGACATGAGCCATCATGATGATCTCATACTCAGGGTTAGTCCCTGGGATAGTTACCATCAGCTCAGGAAGGTTTACAAGCCTTCCGAGACGAGTGTTCTCTCCACCAACATCGTATCTGTGAATCTCAACACCGATTTGTTTATTACCTGCTTCTTTTGCCCATGCTTTACAACGCTTTTCGAGGTAAAGTACAGCTGCACCCAATCCGATCTTCGGATCTGTCTGAGTACTGAGATTATGACGTGTATGGAACGAAACCAAATCGTTTATATGATTCTCTATACTATCTTCACTTACTTGCGCAAGAGCATTGACTATTACTGGATCCAAAGACTTAACCTGAGCATTCATATCGGTTTTCTCAATCCACATCTCTGCCATTCTGTAGTGCATAGCCGGAGTAGGATGTATGCCGTCCCAAATCCAGTAGGAGACAGGACGATTAGGTGTCGAACTGATAGCTTCGTTTACGAGGGTATCGAATGGTACAAGCGTAGCGTGATAGTCATTGCTTATCTTTTCAATAACCTTGACTAACTCGGTGATCATTTGGAGCCTTTTGCCGTAGTTCTCGCTGTCGCCTCGCCATCCGGCTTTAGCTACAAATGGAGTGCAGAGTACAAACTGTGTCTTAGGTTTTGATTTCAGCGTTTCGTCGAGAAGCATCCGAAGCTTATTGCCCCAAGACTCTGTATCAATATCTATGCCGTCATTCAATGCCTGTTCTACATCGTTTGTACCGATGAGTATAGAAACGACGTCAGGACTAAGGTCCAACACGTCTTTCTGCCATCGGCCTGCAAGATCGTCGAGTGTATTACCACTTATGCCACGATTCCAGAACTGCCATTCCTCTTCTGGGTATAATGTCTGGAAGCGGGAAGCCACAATCATCATGTAACCATGTCCGTAGATGTGGTTCATGTCATTCTGATCGCGTTGGTCAGAAGTTGCATTCCACACATTACTATTACCCCAAGCACCGTCTGTGATTGAATCGCCAATAAACAGTACGCGCTTACCATTAGCCATGAGCATGACGGTCATGACAATCTGAAGGATTATGAGAAAAGATCTTTTTGTCATTGTTTTATTATTTCTATTATTTCGTAGTTGGAAACTTAGAAAATTTTCTGTACAAAGTCATGCAGCGACTTGCGCCATACTTGCCATTCATGATCACCAGGGAAAGTGTTAAATACGATATTAAGACCTTCAGAGCGCATTGTCTCAACTGCTTTGGTTGTAGGTGTGATGCGAGGATCATCTGTACCAACCGAGATATAGAAAGTCTTTAATTCCTTATTATACATATTCTTGTTGCTGATGAGACCTGGTACTGCCTTCTCTGGATCAAAAGCTGATGCTTCACGGATTCCTCCATAGACACCAGTACTGAATATACCCAGATGTGCGAAGAGTTCTGTGTGTTGAAGACCGATAAAGAATGTCTGTCCGCCACCCATAGAAAGACCTGCCATAGCTCGGTTATTCTTGCCTGGCTTTACGCGGAAGTTCTTTTCGATGAATGGAATAAGTGTTTCAATCATTTCTTTCTCGAAAGGCTTCATTCCTTCGATTGAATATCCAAATGGAGCGCCAGGGATGCTGAATGTACCATTGGTCATTACGATAATCATCTTCTTCGCTTTTCCTTCGCTGATGAGGTTGTCAAGGATATAGTTCGACTTTCCTTGGTTTATCCATCCAGTCTCATCTTCACCGCCACCATGCTGCAGATAGAGTACAGGGTATTTCTCTTTGTCTTGAGTATATCCGGCAGGAGTATATACCCACACGTTGATGTTCTTCTGACGAACAGGAGAATAGTATTCAAGTTGGTGCACTTCTCCATGTGCTACATCCTTACAATCGTAGAAATCACATCCTTTTTCAGGAATGTCGATAGCACTCGTCATACGTCCGCATCCGAAATAACTGCGGCTTTGAGGATCAGAGAAATCGATACCGTTGACAGTAAACCAATAGTAGTGGAATCCTTCAACAAGAGGCTTAGTGCATGCCACCCATGCTCCATCTTGCTGTCTCACAAACTTCGCATCTCGGTCGAGAGATAGTGTCCATCCGCTTGCATCGTATGCGAAAACCTTAAACTCTACGCTGTTGTCTGACAGAATACGCGGATAATCTTTATTGATATTTGTTACAGGTATGACGAATCCCTCGTTTGCTTGATCCCCTGCAGCAGAATTGTTCTGAGCAAAAGCTGGCATCAGGCACATCACCATCAATGCCAAAGTCGCAAAAGCGTTTTTTGTTTTCATTGTTTTATCTTTATTTAGTGGTTACAGAATTAGTTATATTGGTATGCTAATCTCTTGGCACCTGGCCAGCAGTAGATGATGCCGCAGTATTGAAATCCGGTTTTCCCGACAAGGTGTTGCATCACGACGTTATCAGGATGTGTATCTATGCGGATAGTGCTATAATATTGAAGTGCAAAATGTAAAACAGAGGAGAAGATTCCTTTGACTTCACCGCAGCTTGCTATTCGGTGAATAGTGGCATACGGATTGTCGTTCTTCCATGCTCCTTCAAATATTTCATCGTATGTAGGATCGTTACCGCCGCGCAGTACAAAAGTAGCGACAATTTTTCCATCCACAAGACAAACGTAACTATCCTTGTTTTCGATGTCACTCATCAGCAGTTCACCACTCGGATAGTTTTCATCCCATTGGTTCGGATTGCCTGTCTCTACCATGAACTTTCGAGCTATGGCAAAGATTTCTTGCATACGAGGAATATCTTCTATCGTGGATTTTCGAATATTCATCTTTTTTTCCCTTTGGCTAAATCGTCGATAAGTTTATCCAGTTGGCGTACCTTTTTCATGAAAGGATCTTCTATGCTTTCTACCTTGATTCCGCAGATACTACCTTTTATAGAGTCGCTTTCTGGATTCCAGGATGGAGCATTATTGATAAAATCTCCATATGTCGCATCACTATTTTCCAAAGAGGAGATCTGATCTTCTGTATATCCAGTGAGCCAACAGGTCACATCAATCGCATCCTGACGGGTTCTGCCTTTACGCTCAACTTTATTGATAAGGAGCGGATAGATTTTCGAAAAAAGCATTTTTGATACATCGGCCATAGTATGATTAGATTATTTTATAGTGAAAGTTCTGAAACAGCAAAAGTACAAGCCTTGCCAATAATCTTAATTATGTTGTTGTCGATGATTTCACCGGTTAGATCTCCGCCTCGGCTTGATGCTTCCCAGGCACGGATCGTATTCTTTCCAAGTCGTTTTGCCCAATATGGAATAATCTGACAATGTGCGCTTCCACATACAGGATCTTCGAGAATACCAATCTTTGGCCCGAAGCAACGAGAGCAACAATCATAACCGTTGCTGCCAGGAGCTGTGATGTGTACCATTCTGCCAGGCAATTTCTTCAAGGATTCTGCGTCGGGCGTGAATTCCATTACCAGGGTTTCTTCTTGGAGAACACAGATGAGGTCAAGATCTTTCCCCATCCATGCATCGGTAGGAGTTACACCGAGATACTCAATCATTTCGTTTGTTACCGTAACACGTTCGATCGGAATATTTGGGAATATCATCTCGTAGCCATTATCTTTGCGAACAACGGTTAACTTTCCACCAAGCGTATTGAATATTACACTTTCGGCTTCGGTTTCGTAATAATTCAGCAGGGTATAGCCAGATGCCAATGTCGCATGTCCGCAAAGTCCAACCTCACAAGTTGGAGTGAACCATCTCAAACGATATTCTTTACCTTCTTTTACGATGAATGCTGTCTCTGAAAGATTGTTTTCCATCGCAATCTTCATCATCAGCGATTCTTCCGGCCATTCTTCCATTACACAAACAGCAGCAGGATTCCCGCTGAAAGGTTTGTCGGTGAACGCATCAATAATATATTGCTTCATTTATTGCTTTTCAAGTGTGGGTTGAAATATATTTCTGTGGCAAATATAATAAATTTTGTGAAATAATAACATAAGTTTATGCGAATCAGTATGTCTTTCTAAATTTTATTACTATATTTGCAAAGAATTATACATGAAAACAAAGTCCACATTA
>JAZUEP010000130.1:0-2124 GCA_045640225.1 Bacteroidales bacterium
GTGGCTACCGCCTTCGGCAACCTCGCCCTCTGTATGTTCTATCCCAACGATGTAGTCGCAGTGGCTGCACGCTTCGATGCCCGTCAGGACAAAGAAGGCCGTTGGTTTCAGGATGTGACGGTATCAGAGATACGGACTCTCTCCCCCAAAAATAGGTAAAGAGATATGGTCCTACGACCACGCTGAAAAGGTAAAGAGCTGAAAAGGTATCTCTCCGCCCGATACCGGCAAGTTATTCCTCTTGTTTCTAACTCCCTTCAACTCCTTACACTCTGCGAGAGAAATGAATCAACTGACCCGGGAGTTTTTATGGCGACGAACGCGAAGCCAATTATGAATTCTCTTCTATGAATTATGAATTATCAATTATGAATTCCGAAAAGTTATGAAAAAGTATCTATTCGAATCGAAAGACGTTCTGCTTGTGATGCAGGACCGTGAGTACAACCCAGAGCAGTGCTACAAAGGCTGCCTGTCGTTCAACCCCGAGCAGAAGCAGTTGCGCTTCGAGCAGGCTGCACCTATCAGCCGCGAGCAGCGTAACCCGAAGATCTTCGCCGGCGAATACGTGAGCCTGGTACACCAGAAGGATGGTCGCTACCGTATGCATCTGCGTAGCCTCGACCCTAAGAAGGGCGAAGACATCGGTGTGGTAGCCACGCGTATCGCACTCGAGATTCAGCAGGCTGCGGAGAGAATGAAGTAACAGACCCCCTCGGTCCCCTGCCCCAAGGGCATTTGCTTCGCGGCACCCAAGGGGGAGGACTACCGAGGACAATTGGACAATTGGACAATTGGACAGTTCGAAAAATGTATATGCCATTTCGACGAAACTGGGGAATATTCATTTTATAACTATCTATATATTAAATAATTATATATTATATATATGATACTTTGTTAAAAATAGGTACATCCCTTTTTTTAACTGTCCAACTGTCCAATTGTCCAAATCATCTTTCAAATATTCTCTACAAAGCCCATTCAATTAACTTAACATCAATAAGTTATGTACTACGATTTACTATCACCTACACCACCGCCAATGCCTCAAAGGCTGCCGGGATTCGTCCGTCACGCCATCTCGCAGGTGCCCGATTACATGCGTCCGGCTGCTGCACAGGCCCTATTTCCGCCCGTCGCTGCCCAGATTTACGATGTGACGTTTCGCTACAATGACAACGTTTTGCACGAACCCGTCTGCTGTATGGAGGGTTGTGTGGCCGATTCGGGCGTCGGAAAGGGTTATCTGAAACCCATGATCGAGGAAATTATCCGCCCGTTGCGCGAACATGACCTCGAAAGCGAGCGCAAGCTGGAACAGTGGAGCACGGAATGCAACACCAAGGGCTCGAACAAGGACAAGCCCGAACGTCCGAAGGATGCCGCCCTGCTGACGCCCGAGCCGGACATGACGCCTGCCTCAATGCTGACGTTGCTGAAGGACGCCGAGCGCGAGGGTAACCGCTCGATCTATACCCTGCTGCCCGAGCTTGACCTGCTGGACCAGTGCTGTGCCTCGCACAAGCGTGTGACCAAGATAATGCGCCTGAACTATGATACCGACTTCCTGGGTGCACAGCGTGCCACGGCAAGCGGCGTGACGGGTAAGGCGCACCTACGGTGGAAGTTCAACTTTTCGGCCACGCCCGAGGCGGTCTACGAGTTCTTCAAGGGGCGAGCACTGACTGACGGTACCCTGGGCCGTGTGGGCATCAGCTTTGCATTCAAGCCCGTGTCCGCCCGTAAGCGAGGCTTCACGCGACAGGGCAACTACGACGATGCCTACCGCGAGAAGCTGAACGTCTACCTGAACCGCATCCGCACGGCCTCGGGTCAGGGCGAGATAAAGGTGCCGAAGGCGTTCAATCTGATGAAACGCCTGATAGATGAGCTGGACGGATACTGCGAACTGGTCGACGACAAGGTGCTCACCAGCCTTGAGCATCGCTCGCTCGAGATAGGCTGGCTGAAGGGTTGCCTCTGCTACATCGCCGAGGGCTACAACTGGACTCGCGAGATCAGCGAATTCGTCGAATGGAGCGTCTACTACGACCTGTGGTCGAAGATCCACCTGTTCTGTGTGCAGATGAAGAAGCAGAGTACGTCGGAAACGGTCGACAA
>JAZUEP010000131.1:0-2428 GCA_045640225.1 Bacteroidales bacterium
GAGCACGAAGCGCAGCGTATTGAGGTTCCACTCGCGCTCGCAACCTTCCTTGTGGCTCGATGTGGTCTTGAGCAGCAGGCGTGGATAAGCTGGCCATGGGTTGGTAGGATCCTCGTTCTCGAAAGGCTTAGGCATCACCTCGATCTGGGTCACACTCTTGGCGCCCTGACGGTTGCTGGTACCCACACAGTCACTGCCCGTGTCACCGCCACCGATCACCAGTACGTTCTTGCCCTTGGCCGAGATGCGCTCAGCCTTCGTGAACTCTACGCCGGCATTCACACGGTTCTGCTGTTGCAGCAGCTGCAGTGCGAAGTATACACCCTTCACGTCGCGGTTCTCAACACGCAGGTCGCGTGGAGTCTCAGCGCCCATAGTCAGTACGATAGCGTCGAATTCCTTCTCGAGCTGTGCTGGGGTGACGATGTTAAGGTGTGAAGGCGCTTCGCTAGTTAAGTTGTTGCCGGTGGACTTGCCATCTTCACATTTTCCCACCTTCACATCTTCACCTACCATCGTATTGGTCTTGAAGGTGATACCCTCCTGTTCGAGGATCTCCAGGCGACGGTCGATGACGTGCTTGTTGAGCTTGAAGTCAGGGATACCGAAACGCAACAGACCACCGATCGACTCGTTCTTCTCGAACACGGTCACGTCGTAGCCCATCTGGTTGAGCTTGTCGGCAGCACCGAGGCCTGAAGGACCACCGCCCACGACGGCTACCTTCTTGCCCAGACGCATCTTAGGGACGCGTGGCTGTACGAAGCCTTCGTTGTAGGCACGCTCGGCCGTTGCAGCCTCGTTCTCGCGGATGGTTACAGCCTGATGCTCGAGGGCCTGTACACACGACTTCTCGCACAGGGCTGGGCACACACGGCCGGTGAACTCGGGGAAAGGATGCGTACGGTTCAGCACCTTGTAGGCCTCCTTCCACTTGCCTTTCGACACCAGGTCCTGGTACTCAGGCATGCGGTTGCCCAGCGGACAAGCCCAGTGGCAGAATGGCACGCCGCAATCCATGCAGCGGCTGGCCTGCGCCATACGTTCCTCGATGGCAAGCGTCTGCTCGACCTCGCCATAGTCGCGAACTCGTTCGTCCATCGGACGATAGCCTGCCTCTTTTCTATCTATCGTTAAAAATGCTCTTGGATTTCCCATAATTTCAAATTTTATTCCTGATGTGTCAGATGCTTCTGCTTAGCCTCCAGCTCGCGCAGACGCTTCTCGAGCAGCACCTTCTTATACTCGATTGGTGTGACCTTGATGAAGTTGTTGACCTCCTCCATCCAGTTGTCGAGGATGCGCTTGGCCTTGGCCGAACCTGTCTCGGCGTAATGGCGCTCGATGAGGCCACGCAGCTCCTTCAGATCGTACAGATCCTCGACGAGGGTCAGCTCTACCATCTCCATGTTACAGAAGTAGTCGAAGTCGTGGTTCTCGTCGTAGATGTAGGCTACACCGGCCGACATACCTGCACCGAAGTTACGTCCTACGGTACCCAGCACGACTACTGCACCACCGGTCATGTACTCGCAGCAGTGGTCGCCAGCGCCTTCGATGACGGCTGTTGCGCCCGAGTTACGTACAGCGAAGCGTTCGCCTACACGGCCATTGATGTAGACCTCACCGCTCGTAGCGCCATACATCAGCGTGTTACCGCAGATGATGTTGTCCTCGGCAGCGAAGGTGGTGCCTGCAGCTGGTACGACTGAGATCTTACCGCCCGACAGACCCTTTCCGAGGTAGTCGTTGGCATCGCCCTGCAGCTTGAAGTGTACGCCCGGAACCAGGAAGGCGCCGAACGACTGGCCAGCCGAGCCCTTGAAGTTGATCGTGATGGTATCCTGTGGCAGGCCATCAGCACGGTACTTCGTAGCGATTGTGCCCGACAGCATGGCACCAACGGCACGATCGGTATTCTTGATTGGGTACGACAGCTGGATTGGCATCTTGGCCTGGATGGCCGGAGCGGCTACCTTCAGGATGCTCTGGTCGAGCACCTCCTCGAGGTTATGATGCTGTGGCTTGACGTTATGGATGGCCGTAATCTTAGCCTCCTCTGGGATGTAGAGCAGCTTCGATACGTTGATCTTCTTGGTCTTCGAGTTGGTGTCGAAGTTACGTGTCACGATGAGGTCAGTACGTCCGATGACGTCGTCCATCGTCTTCATGCCCATCTCTGACAGGTACTCGCGCATCTCCTCGGCGATGAAGCGCATGTAGTTGATTACGTACTGCGAGCGGCCACGGAAGCGTGCACGAAGCTTCGGATCCTGCGTTGCCACACCTACCGGGCAGGTATTGAGGTGGCACTTACGCATCATGACGCAACCCAGTACGATCAGCACAGCCGTAGCGAAGGCATACTCCTCGGCACCCAGCAGAGCCATGATCATGGCGTCGCGACCGGTCTTCATCTGGCCGTCGG
>JAZUEP010000132.1:0-4292 GCA_045640225.1 Bacteroidales bacterium
GTATCCGGTTCAGATTGTCCGTACCTTCTATAATGCGCTCGACCAGTTCTGTCTCGAGCTTACGACTACCGACGATTGCCTGAACGGTTATCGTCCGGCCGAGAAGGCTACAAGCTCATCTGCAAAAGCTGCAACCTCAAAGTCGGCCTCAAAATCAAAATCATCATCTGTGGAGACAGACGTTGCTGCAAGCGTGGTAACGACCAAGGAAATCGAGTTTGAATTCGAACCCGGTCGACCCGTCAGCTTCTTCCGCATCGCATCGCGCGAAGATCAGCAGAAGACCATCTTCTTCCCCTACCAGTGTCAGGTTTCGCGATACGATGGTCAACGCCTACAGGTAACCTTCAACAACGTTCAGGCAGCACAGACCTTACGCGAGTATGCCATGCAAGGATTGCTGGGTGTGCAGCTTTCGTTCGACGCAACGACCTACCGTGTGATGCGTGAGGCCATTCATGACCTTCGCGAGACAGAAGATCGCAAGCTACAGCATCTTCGTGCTGTGCTGATAGGCGATGAGCAACCATCGTTCCGCACAGAACAACCCGTTACCTTCCCTTGGCTCAATACTTCGCAACAAAAAGCCGTTCAGAAGGTGCTTTGTGCACGCGAAGTAGCCATCGTTCATGGTCCTCCGGGTACCGGCAAGACAACCACCTTGGTCGAAGCAATCGGCGAAACGTTACGACGCGAAGCACAGGTGATGGTTTGCGCCCAGAGTAATGCGGCCGTTGATTGGATCAGCGAACAGCTCATGGCTCGCGGTATTTCGGTTCTGCGTGTCGGCAACCCCATGCGTATTAGCGATAATCTTCTGGCTGCCAGCTATGAACGTCGTTACGAATCACATCCCGATTATACTGAGCTTTGGTCCATCCGTAAGGCCATTCGCGAAACCATTGCTCGTCTGTCAGGCAACCGTTTGTCCGGTAGCGAGCGTGCATCTGCACAGAACTACCTGAATAAACTTCGCGGTCGTTGTGCTGAGTTCGAAATCCGTATCAACGAAGATCTCTTTGCTTCGAGCCGCGTCATTGCTTGTACATTGATAAGTACGGCTTCACGCGTGCTCGAACGTCGTCATTTCCCCACGCTTTTCATCGACGAAGCCGCTCAGGCTTTCGAAGCTGCCTGCTGGGCGGCAATCCGTCATGCCGACCGTGTAGTGTTTGCAGGCGATCACAAGCAGTTACCTCCTACCATCAAGTGTCGCGAAGCAGAACGTGCAGGTCTCGGTCGCACGTTGATGGAAGTAGTTGCCCAAAACAAGCCTGCGAGCGTCGAGCTGCTGACAACGCAATACCGCATGCATACCGACATCATGCAGTTCTCCAGCCAATGGTTCTACCATGGTCGTCTGGTCGCGGCTCCCGAATGTGCGCATCGTACCATTGTACCTATCGATCCGCCATTGATCTGGATCGACACGGCCAACCTCGGTTACGAGGAGGAGCAGAACGGCCTCTCGCAATCGCGACTGAATGCCAACGAAGGCATCTTGCTTGTCGAGACACTCAAGATCTACGTCAATCAGTTAGGCATGGATCGTCTACTCAACGAGCGTGTCGACTTTGGCATCATTTCGCCTTATAAGAGCCAGGTTCAATTGTTACGCCGTCTGGTAAAGCAGGATAAATCGCTTCGTCCGCTTTTGCCCTACATCACTGTCAACACTGTCGATGGATTCCAAGGTCAGGAACGTGATGTGATACTCATCTCCATGGTTCGTGGCAACGATGAGGGCCGTATCGGTTTCCTCGGTGACCTTCGTCGCATGAATGTAGCCATTACCCGTGCCCGTATGAAGCTGATTATCCTTGGCGACACCTCTACCCTTTCGCACACCCCTTTCTACCGCAAGCTCATCGAGCACGTAACCACCCACGGCCGTATGCTTGTAATCCCCAAGGCTGAAAGTAGCGCCGAGTAAAGCCAGTGTTTCCGGCTTTATTCCGTCCGTTTAGCTGTCTCCATCTTTCCTCTTCCGCATCAATCCTCTTTCTCATATATAAATAATGAAGACTCTTTCTACTCTCCTATTCACGGCAGTCCTCTTTTCTGCATCGGCTGCCGATCAGGTCACTATTCGACCTGCACTATCTTCACTTCGCCAAGGAACATCGAAAGCCATTCAGCATCGTAGCGCCCACGATGTTCTCAAGGTTTCGCCTATTGTCGCGGCTACGAGTGAAGTTATTGAACTCCAGCTAACCGAGTATAACACCAACTGGGAATATTTCGACTTCACAGGCGACTGGTACTGCACGTTCATGGCAACAAATGGTGCCGACGTCTACGATTTCCATCTCGATCTCTATAGCTCGGAACTCATTGGACATTACACCGAGGCCGATCTTGATTCCTTCTATACGTGGGGACGTAAGAACAATGATGAATTTTCATTTACGACAGCCGACATCACGATAACTGAGGGAGCTGCTGAAGGTCTCTACAATGTCGACGCTTTGGTTACTACCTCGCTCGACGAGACGCTACACATCGTCATCACACCTCAGGCTCCATCGATGGACGATATCTTTGTCGAAGCAAAGTTGCTGGTCAGCTCGTTCTTCTATAATCCTGACTGGTACATTACCGTCGAGGACTTCGACAAGTATCGCGTCAGCCTCGACTTCACCAATCATAAGAACGCGGGTAAGCTCGAAGGCTCGTATACAACTGAGGACTGCTATCTGCCCTTCTGTATGTTGCACGACATGCAGACAGGCATTGAGCATCAGTTCACAGACCTTCAGATCGACATCACGGGAAATGATCTTGAGCACGACATCGAGATTAACGGTTCCGGTACGCTCGACAATACCGTCAAAGTCTTCTTCCATTATCTCAAGACTCCTCCTATCGATCCGATCGAGGTTCGCAACGTCGAGGTCATTGTCGATACTTTCCGCTTCCTCGATCCTAAGGCCTTGCGTCACACCACCTTCCAGGCAACGACGCTCGACGGTCAGAAGCAGTTCAACGTTGCTTATGATGGCGTAAAGGGTGCCTACAACGAGTTCGACATCATGTTTACCAACTGCGCGGATCTTGCTACAGGCGAGACGTTCGACATTGATCATGGACAGATCAATGTGGGCGTAGATTCAGACAATAACGTCAACATTGCCGCCGAACTTACTTTCAAGGATTCAATCTGCTATGTATTCAATGCCAGCTATGCACTCGATGTCGTTGGCCAGAAATCGGTCGAGGTTCATAACATGACCGTCTCGAACCTCTACGGCTTGATCAATTATATGATTGGCAGTAACGACGAATACTCTCGTGTTCAGGCATCGACCTCATTGGATCTCACGGCTGGCGATTATACCAATTCGATGGTAATTGTGCTCGAGTCAACGAATGGTATGACCACTTCGTCACTCGCTGTAAAACAAGCCATTGTTACCGAAGATCTTGACGGCAACTTCACGCTCGAGGCTCAGTTCCTGGGTGACGATATGGTCGACTACACGCTCTATATGGACTTCTATGTGCCCGATGTCACAGGTTCGGCTACCTTCACTTCGGTCGACGGCATGTTGCGTGATCTTACCGTCGACTACGGTGCCTTCCAGATTGTAGCAACCGATGTGAATGGCAGTGACTACCTCTCGCTTGTTCTCGACGATTTCTATGTCCATACGTCACATTATTCTGCCCTGAGCTCAGTCAATCGCGACTTCTGTCAGATTATCCGTAATATGGGTCAACCTGATCAGGAGATTCTGCCCCTTTATACCTGTTACCTCGATCTTACGGTCGAAGGTAAGTCATTTACGCTTACCGGTAATTGCCAGGCCGGAACGATCGACTATACGATCAACGTCACGGGCAGTTTCGAAGAGGAAGAACCTCTGGGCGATCCTTACGACGATGCTTATAACGACCTGGAGCTTACCTTCTCGCTCGATGACATTACTCGCTTCGACGAAATGCCACAATACGGGTATGCAGTCCTGAGCGCCCAGAACGAGCAAGGCGAGTCGTTCAACACGCTCATCTATTTCGATGGTCTTGGCCTCGAGGAAGGTGTGTACGAGATCAATAGTTCTTATGCACCAGGTACCGTTCAGGCAGGTATGATTGATGGAACACAGGCTTATCCTACGCTTTATATTGCCTACGATGCGGATGGAAATGCACTCCTTCCGATGTGGCTCTGTGTGGCTGGCACGGTTACCGTTAGCTATGTCAACGACCAGATTTCTCTGCTTGTCGATGCTACCAATACCTGGGGTCGTCACGCTTTGATTCAGGTAAATCCTGCTCCTTCTACCGGCATT
>JAZUEP010000133.1:0-45859 GCA_045640225.1 Bacteroidales bacterium
CACTGCTGTCCAATAAACGGACAAATATTAATTATGTAAATAGTTGACAATTAATATTCTTGAAGAGTGAAAATTTGCCGCGGTGGTTTTGAAATTTAATTTTTCTGCTGAAATTTTGGTCTAATAGCAAAATGTCAGCAAAATGAACCAAGGCAGTTACATCTTCAGTCAACTCCTCGGCTATGTTCCGAAGGATGTGTTCGACCGAATCGTCAAGAAATATGACGGAAATAAGTACGTCAAGTCTTTTACCTGTTGGAATCAGTTCTGCGTAATGGTATACGCGCAACTGGCAGAGAGGGAAAGTCTGAGGGACTTGGAATCCGTCTTGATGCACCATCAATCGTGTCTTCATCATATGGGCATGGGCCGCACTGTTGCCAAGAGCACCTTGGCCTATGCTAATATGAACAGAGATCCGGAGATCTTCCGAGTGATGGCATTGAAACTGGTCAACATAGCCAGAGACTTGAGAGTTGGACGATGTGCCGAACTCGATGAGTTCATCGATGGCGATGTGTATGCATTCGACTCTACAACTCTTTCTCTATGTCTGAACCGGTTCCCTTGGTTGAAGCTACATCATGAGAAAGCCGGAGTCAAGGTCCATACCTTGTTCGATGTCAAGACCGACATCCCTGCTTTCTTCATCTACACCGAAGCGAGTCTTCATGACTCAAAAGTGATGGAAGAAATTCCATATGTAGCTGGTTCCTATTATGTTTTTGATAGAGCGTACATGGTAACACCGATGCTCTATTCTATACATAATATATATCACGCATACTTTGTTGTCCGGGAAAAGAGCCACATGCGATTCAAAGTGATTGAGAATCGAAAAGTAGACTCAAACTCAGGTGTTATGACCGACCAGATTATCCGTCTGGATGGCACTAAGACAAAGTATCAGTATCCCGAGGATCTTCGAAGGGTTACTTATCATGATGCAGAAAGTGGAAATGATTTCGTTTTCTATACGAACAATCCGGACGTGTCCGCCGAACTAGTCGCGCTTCTGTATCGGTACCGCTGGAGAGTAGAGCTTTTCTTCAAATGGATGAAACAGCATCTGCACATCAAGGAATTCTTCGGTCACAATGAAAATGCCATACAGATACAGATCTATACTGCAATCTCAGCATACTGTATTGTGGCCATCGCCGAACATAGGCTGAACCTAGGAAGAGACATGTACGAAGTGTTACGCGTCCTGCAAGGTTCACTCTATGAGAAGATTCCTCTAAGGGATTTCTTCGAAGCGGGCCGGAAGTGGCAATTTGCTACTGACGATCCCGACATAGAGGGGCTTCAGCTAATGTTAAAATTTTAATTGGACACTAGTGTTATAATTTGTAAATTATGAAACTTACAGATACACTCTTTGTTATCACAGCACGTGGTGGTAGTAAAGGGCTTCCGGGCAAGAATATCAAGGACTTGTGTGGAAAACCATTGATAGCTTACAGCATCGATGTGGCGCGTGCATTTACGGATGACGAGAATATCTGTGTAAGTACCGATTCTGAAGAGATCAAGCAGGTAGTCGAAAAGTACGGATTGAAGGTGCCCTTCCTTCGTCCTGACTATCTCGCTACTGATACAGCTACCTCTAATGACGTTCTTGTTCATGCCGTGAACTTCTTCAAGGAACAGGGACGCGAATATAAGAAACTTTGCCTCCTTCAGCCTACATCACCTTTACGTGCGGTAGAAGATGTTGAAGGAGCCATGGCACTTTACAGAGACGACATTGATATGGTCGTTTCTGTGATGAAGTCACACGCACCAGCTGTACTTTGCAATGAAGATGAGAATGGGTTCGTACAAATTGTATACAACAAAAAAGGATTAGGCCGCCAACATGTTCCCGAAATGTACGAGTTTAATGGTGCTGTCTATGTGATGAACGTCCAGTCACTTTTGGAAAAAGGAATGGGTGCTTTTACCAAACGAGTAAAGTATGTGATGTCAAAAGAACATTCTGTTGACATTGACGATATATACGATTTCTATCAAGTTGAATCAATTCTAAAAAACAGATAATATGCAACGGTATATAATAAATGATACTGCAACCATCAAGGATGCACTTGTGTCGCTCAACAACATAGCGCACGACACATTGTCACTCCTTGTGGTGAATGCAGATAACCAGATGGTAGGTTCCCTTACCGATGGTGACATTCGTAGAGGCCTTATTTCTGGTGCGCAACTCACAGATGAGGTTAGCACCATCATGCATCGTGACTTCAAGTACATCAAGCAGTCAGAGTTTGATGTGGCTCACCTCAAGAGCTTCCGTGACCGCAGAATCCTCTTCATCCCTATCTTAGATGAGGATAACCACATTGTGGAGGTGGTAAACTTGCAGAAGTACAAATCTCATCTTCCTATTGATGCCGTTCTGATGGCAGGTGGCAAGGGAGAACGTCTTCGCCCACTGACAGAAAAGACTCCAAAGCCGCTTCTTCCTGTAGGTAACAAGTGCATCATCGACCATAATATCGATCGCCTTATTTCATATGGTGTAAAGCATCTGAACGTTACTGTAAACTACCTTGGCGAGCAAATTGAAGAACACTTTGCAGAACTTCGTAATGGCGTGAAGGTAAATTGTTATCGTGAACCAAAGTTCCTGGGTACCATCGGCAGCATCAAGTTCGTGGAGAATATCTATAATGATACTGTACTGGTGATGAACTCCGATCTCTTCACCAACATCGACTATGAGGACTTTTTCCTCCACTTCCAGCTCCATGATGCTGAAATGTCAGTTGCCGCCATCCCTTATAATGTCAGCATAGAGTTCGGTATCCTTGATCTCGATGGACGTGACATCAAAGGCTTGATAGAGAAGCCAAAGTATAACTACTATGCCAATGCCGGCATCTACCTCATCAAGAAGCGTGCCCTGGCAGAGATCCCAGAAGACACCTTCTTCCATGCCACCCACTTGATAGAGAAACTCATCTCCCAAGGCAAGAAGGTCATCCGTTATCCCCTCAACGGCACATGGATAGACATAGGCACTCCACAGGAGTATGCAAAGGCAAAAGATTTGGTTAAACATTTGTAATTCATCAATATATGGACATTAAGAGATTACTTAAAAGACCTTTAAGCAAATTGCACGGTACGTACTTAAAGCTCTATGACAAAATAACGCAAAAGACAATTACCATTTCGGTAGGAGATATAATTCTTAGCAGAGATTCTATAGATCATTGTCAGTTCCTATTGTCGTCCCGAATGTTGGATGCAAAACGGTATGTAGAGAATGATGATGCAACATTTAATAACAGAAACACCATCGCACGAGCGTGTTGGGGAGTGCATCATAAGGAAGAAATTGGCAATATGCACTTTAAAACACTTATTGAATCTTATAAAGAAAAAGGATATGATCCATCTTCAACAATCTTAGTCGATCGAGATTGCCGATTGATAGACGGTAACCATCGAATGGGTACTAACCTTTATTTCAAGATTGAAGATATTAATGTCAGAATGGTAAAACGTCTTTCTAATTATGCTCATAATATAGATTGGTACTTCAGGAAGAAATTGAGCTCCAATTTCATAAACGATGTACTAAAAGGGTATAACGACATTCAACAGTGGTTGATAGAAAGCGGAAATACATTCTGTTGTTTGATAAGAGATAAGAAGTTCAAAGATTACATCTTGTCGGATTTACGAGTTTTGACGAACGTCTTACATGTATCAGAAATGCCAACCTCAATGGGGGGGTAATTGTTCAATTCTCATTAAACAATCCGAGATATACAGTCTTAGATAATCAATTAAAATCTTTGCGTGCTATGGAGATAGAAAAAATACTTAGGCGAAGATACTCATCCTTAGAGTCTGACGATATTCTCGTCTCAAAAAACTGCACGGAAGGAAGAGAAATATACAAGCGATTTATATATGATTGTTGACAAAACGTTTTTAGACGAACTAACAACTTCTGCAAAATGCGATTCACGACTTCGTCAAAATTATGATCTGCGCAATACAGAAGATGACAATAGCCAACGGATGCTAAATGCAGTAGAACCAGAAACCCACATGCCTATTCACAGGCATCCAAATACATCAACAACTGTTGTGATAATAAGAGGTGCTATCAAGCAAAACTTCTATGATGACCACGCTAATCTCACAGAGTCCGTTGTTTTGGATTCAGAAGGTGATATTAGAGCTGTCCAAATAGAAAAAGGCAGATGGCACAATCTTGAGAGTTTAAAAACAGGTACCATACTCTTTGAAGCAAAAGACGGAGCATGGGAACCATACGAATTAATGAAATAAAAGTAATAAATATAATGAAAAAAGTTTTAGCTTTAGGTTATATACCAAAGTGGAGAGGCGGTCGCCAATCGACAGGTCTTGCAACAGGACTATTTGATTTGCATGATGCAGTTAACGAAGTCTCTGATGAATACGAGGTGACGATTGCAGCTACCGATGTATTCAAGAAGCATTTTAAGTCTGCTCACACTCCTATACTTGGCTGGACAAAAGGTATATTGTTTTGGTACATGATAAAGCGAATTTACAGATTGCCGTTTTTCTTGACTAAAGCCTTATCTTTTCATAATAGATATCCTTCTATAGTACCATTTATAGACACATTTGTGAAACTTGTTTTTCTGGATTACTCTATAGAAGAATGTAAGCCAGACATCATTCATTTGCATGGAGCTATAGGAGCATTGTATTATGAAGCTCTTTGGAAAAACAAACGTCCTGTCGTATTGCGTTTGCATGGCATGAATGGTTTCGATTCAACCATTCCCGGATATGAAGATTATCGTAAGTTGGAAAAGGATATTCACAAGAATAAATATGCTGCTGTAACGTTTGTGACAACTGACGTTTGCGAAGATTGGAAGGTGAAGTATGGCTCTTTTGAATGCTCTATGACTCCAATAATAAATGGTTATAATAAGGGAGTATTCTATATGGCAAACAAACCTGTAGAAAAGAAATATGATTTGATTACTATCTCTGGTGTACAAGATCGTAAGGGTCAAGGTCGAGTAATAGAGGCTATGAAGATGTTGAAAGACGAAGGAATAAATCTCTCCTATCTTGTGGTTGGCTCTGGCAACAAGGAATATGTTGATTCTATTAAACAATATGCCGTAGCAAACGATTTGAAAGTTGAGTTTATGGAGTATTGTGCACAAGATAAGCTGAATGAACTTTTGTGGGCATCCAAGTGGTTTATCCAACCAAGTGCATCGGAGGGGTTCGGCAAGACTTATATAGAGAGTGCTGCAGCAGGTATTCCGTTTATTTTGCCCGCTCATTTGCCTATTGTAAAGGAGAAAGGAGTTGTATCGAAAGAGAATGCGCTTTTGACTAAGGATGAGTCTGCGATGGAAATATATAGAACACTGAGAACAATTGATTTTTCAAAGCATTATGGGAAAAAGGTTGTTTCCGGATCTGTTGCTCATTTAGCTTGGCAAGCTCTTGCAGAGAAATATGTTTCTATTTATGACAACATAAAATGAAGTTTTTAAAATTTGAAATAAATTATGAGATGGTATTGGCTATTCTGTCAGTACTATCTCTTATGATGATGACACATACTCATCAGACTATTTTTCTATACGTCACAATAGGATTGTGTATTTGTTTAGTAAAAAATCCTTTTTACATCTTACCATCATTTATAACCAGTTCTTTATCTACAGAATATTTTGCTATAACACAAGGCCTATCTGCAGGGAGATTCTTGTCATTGTTGATATTATTTTCCTTTGCTATTTATGCTTTCAAAAGAACTGGTGTATATAAAAACAAGTATTTTGCTCCGACAATAGGGTTAATTGTAATATCTTTTTTTTCTACCAGTTTAGGATACGATGGAACGTTAAATTCATTCTTTCTAATCCTTATGAATTTATTAACATTGTTTTATGTCCAACAAAGTATAAGTTTTGACATAGAAAAACTTCAAAAAATGATATTTGTATCATTCCTGATTGTTGCTTTATTTGTCGCTTATGAGGCATCAACGAACTCCATGTTTATGTTTGAAGCAAGATATGGAGGTTCAGAGGATGATGAGATAAACTCTAACAGACTTGCAATGATGATGGAACAATGTGGCGCATTCTTTTTTGGTTTCTTTTTTCTTTATAAAAACATTATATCAAGAATACTGTCTGTAAGTTGTTTCCTTATCGCATTGTTTGTCATCGTTGCAACGGGTTCTAGAAGTGCAATGATTGCAGTTTTGGTAGCGCCTCTAGTTGGATTATTTATCATAGGAGGAAGTTCGCCGAAAAAAATAATTATTCCTCTTGTCGTTCTTTTGCTCATTGGATTTTATGTAACAGAATATTTAGGCAGTATCGATTCCAAGGTAATTGACAGATTCTCTATAGAAGCAATAACTGAAAATGGTGGTGCAGGACGCGAAGACAATATACGGATTATTATGACGGAGGTTTTTCCTGATCATTTTTTATTTGGTTCGGGATTAGGTGGTGCTAACATGAAGGCCCTTCAAAACTCGTATCATTTTCATAATGTATGTCACAACATTCTGTTTGATCCTTTATCACAAATGGGCCTGTTCGTCTTTGGTTGTTTTGCAGCTTTTCTATTTCCAATTTTTAAGCGTATATACTTAATCACACGATCAAACATGATTATACTACCATTTGTATTAATGTTTTTCGCTGCAATTTTTAATGGGGTTGGAGAAACTGTTTTCTATGAAAAGTTTTTCTGGAATGACATAGCAATTTGTCTCCTATGTTATAACATATATATTTCAACTAATCGAAATACGAAATTATCATATAACGCCATAGGACAGAATAAAAGCAAATAGTAAGATGGGAAAGTACAAAACTTTAGCACTCAATACGGCAATATTTGGAATATGTAACTTTACTTCAAAGTTATTAGTATTTATAATGTTGCCTTTTTATACTACGATGTTGACAAAAGAAGAGTTTGGTACCTCTGACTTAATCAATACTGTAGTGTCTTTTCTTGCGCCAATCTTCTCCTTGAGTATAGCTAATGGTGTCATGAGATTTGCATTAGACAAGAAACAGGACATCCGAGAAGTGTTTTCTTTCGGAATGAAAGTAACGATTCTAGGCTCACTAATTCTCATATTAGCCTATCCAATTATTAAGTACGTTCCGATTGTTAATGACTTTATATGGTTTTTCCTTTTATTGTATGTTACTCATGTATTTCATTCTCTCACAGGTTTATTCGCCCGAGGACTCAATAGAATGAAGCAAGTTGGTATTGCGGGAGTTATAAGTTCGTTTGTAGTTGTCGGTTGTAACATTCTCTTTTTGTTTGTTTTTAGATTTGGTGTTGAAGGATACCTTGCTTCTATAATCATTTCAAATGTAGTATTTTCTTCATATCTCTTTATCGCATGTAAAATGTACAACTATGTCACTACCAGCACGCACAAAACATTAGAGAAAGAAATGCTTTGCTATTCAATACCAATGATTCCAAATACGCTAAGCTGGTGGATACAACATTCTGCAAATAGATATGTGTTAAATTATTTTTGCGGAGTAGGTGAAGTCGGTTTATATTCTGCAGCATCAAAGATCCCAACAATCATCGATACATTTAGAGGCATTTTTGTTCAAGCCTGGCAGTTATCAACTATTACAGAATATGAAAATGAAGATTCAAAAAAATTCTTCATTTCTGTGTATCGAATGTATTATGTATTTCTCGTTTTGTTCTGTTCTAGTCTTTTGCTTGCTACAAAAATTATAGCACACGTGTTGTATTCTAAGGCTTTCTTTGAAGCATGGAAATTTACACCTCTCCTGATAGTTGCAATTTTATTTAGTTCCATGGTTGCATTCTATTCACCAACATATCTCGCCCACAAGAAGACTAATAAGCTTTTCATAAGCACTCTATTAGGGGCAATTATTACGATTGTTGCCAATCTTGCTATTGTGCCTTTTATCGGTGCTATAGGTGCTGCAATTTCAACTTTGATATCAAACTTTTGTATCTATATATACTTATATTTTGACTCTCAAAAATACATGGGCTTTAAATTGGGGAGAATAAATCAGTTCATTACATATAGTATAATGTCTATATGGGCTGTAATTATAACATTTTGCTCAATAGAGCCAATGGGAATAATATCAATAGCTATTTTTGTTGCAATACTTCTTTTAAACAAGAATGATCTTGTGACATTGTATTCTAGTTCGAAAAAAATAATCAAGAAAAAAGTATAACAAATGAGTTTCAAGTTTTTATTTAAATTAAATGTGGCGGCTGTTTATCTGGCTGCTTTATTAAAGTATTGGGTCTATTTCTTCACCGACCATTACAAATTCACAATAGTAAGGAGGAATAAAGAACTATCTTCCAGTAGAAAATCAGATACTTGCTATATATGTGCACTTGGCCCATCTCTAAAAAAAGTGGATTTGGACAAGATTGAAGGAGATACTATTGTTGTAAACCGCTTTCATCGGATTGGCGAAAAATTTCCTAATTTTGTTCCAACATATTATGTGTTAGCAGACGCTGCATTTGGCACAAAATATAAGGATGAAATGGATTTCGCTTTAAACAAGTACTTATCGCAAGGAACCAAATTTATACTCAATTCGCGTTTCGGCAAAATAGATCTTCTACAAAACGATAAAATTTTCTATTATTCTGCATTTAAAGGTACATTTGTTGGTCAAAAATACAGAATTGACAAGGTGATGCCTGCTTTCGCAAATGTAGTAGGTGTTTCCATCGGATTAGCGATGGGGATGGGGTATAAAAAAGTAGTTCTCTTGGGTTGTGACTTTAGTTCCTTTGCGTCTCCTGTTAGTAATCATTGTTATGCAGAAGCAAATTATACTAGGCAGATTGAACTTTGGTATGAACTATACCGATACTCGCTTGTTGCCTGGGGACACGAGAATCTCGCAAAATACGCTCGAAAGCATGGGGTCGAAATAATTAATTCCACAAAGGGTAGTTTGATTGATGCATACCCATTTGTTATAAATGAATCACTCTATATAGCAGAAGCATGATTAAAAGAGTATTATTATTAGTAAAGACGAAAGTCCAAAGCATCTTCCTTCGCTCTATTGCCTTTAGTGCTCAAGTAGAATACTCAGAGGTAAGCAGAAAGGCAAAGGTTTGGGATAGATGTAAACTGTTCCATTCCTCTGTTGGTGATTATTCATACATTGGACAGGATGCCCGATTGATACATGCGCATGTGGGCAAGTTCTGCTCGCTGGCTGGCGGTGGAGCATACGGCATGGGTAGCCACTCGTTGGACTATATCAGCACTTCCTCGCTATTCACTTCAAGCCGTAATGGCACTCGCACTCGGTGGACAGACAAGCCTTCGTTCGAGGAATACAAGGAGATACACATTGGTAATGATGTGTGGATCGGAATGCGTGTGATGGTGATGGGCGGTGCTACCATCGGCAATGGTGCTGTAGTGGCTGCTGGAGCCGTGGTGACTAAGGATGTGCCTCCATATGCTATAGTGGGTGGCGTGCCTGCCCGTGTCATCAAGTACCGATTCCCTGAAGATGTCATACAAAAGCTGGAGGCCTCAAAGTGGTGGTCACTTGATGACGAAACATTGAAGCAGAACATCCATCTGTTCCAGAAACCTCTTAAAGGCGATAATCTGGATACACTTGTAGAAATATGTAAAAGCAAAGGACTATGCTAAGAGGCTTATTATTAAGGCTGTTGTTTATCAAGACATGGCTTACAAGGCGTGATATTAACTTCAAAGGTTGGTGTGTAGTACATGCTTTCCCAGGCTGCAAAATAGCCATTGGGGGGGGACTAATATCTTTTCCAGCTTCAGCAGTAACATGCTCGGATTGTACCAGCGATGCATCATCGTGGCGCGCTATGGTGGCAAAATCGAGATTGGTGAGCATTGCGGCATCAGCGGCAGTACTATCTATGCATGGGATTCCATCAAGATAGGCAACTATACACGTGTAGGTGCCAACTGCAAGATCATCGATAACGACTTCCATCCTGTGGAGTTGGAATACCGTCACAAAGCACTCAATGAGCAGCATGCACGCAGAGCGCCTATCGAGATTGGTGATGACTGCTTCATCGGCATGAACTCCATCATCCTCAAGGGTACTAAGCTGGGCAATAATGTAATCGTGGGTGCAGGTAGTGTAGTTCACGGAACGTTCCCTGATAACTGCATCATTGCTGGCAATCCGGCTAAGATTGTAAAACAAATGTGATTAAAATCAGAATCTGATCATGATAAAAAACAAAGTTGTAATCATAACAGGCGTGTTTCTTCCTGAGCCTATCGTGTCGGCTGGCTTGATGTCCGATCTGGCAGAACGGCTCTCAGAGAGATATGATGTGACCGTATTGCGACCACATCCAACAAGGCCTAAGGGCTTTAAGGTGCCGCCATACGACCTGAGCGACAAGCCATACGAGGTGGTGGAGTTGGACAACTTCACATGCCCAGAATCGAGCTTCGTGGGTCGTTTCCGTGAGAGTTACAGCATGGGCAAGGCGTGCAAGGCGTATATCGATGCACACAAGGATGAGATCCGACTGGTGTATAATGGCTCATGGCATGTGTTTGGTCGCGACATCATTCGCAAGGCTTGCAATAAGTACGGCATACCCTACATCACACCTGTGCAGGATGTGTATCCCGAGTCTCTGCTCTCCAAGCTGCCTAAGGTAGGTATAGTGCAAGGCATCGTCAAGGGTATTCTGAAGCCGTTGGATGACAAGTTGCTCCAGCAGGCGCAGTTGGTACACACCATATCCAATGGTATGCGCGACTATCTGTCTGAGACCCGTGGCGTGAGTAAGGATAAGTTCGTGGTGGTGCGCAACTGGCAGAATGAGCAGGACTTTGTGGATTATCGCAACGGCAACAAGCAGCCAAAGGAGGTGGATGCTCCATTCACCTTTATGTATATGGGCAATATCGGACCTGTGGCTGGTGTGGATCTTTTGCTCGAAGCATTCGAAGCTGCTAATCTGCAAGATGCCCGACTGGTGATAGCCGGTTCTGGTTCTGCCAAGGCAAGTCTGCAGGAACAGGCCAAGAAGATGAAGGCGAATATCGAGTTCTGGGAAGTGCCTTTCGGACAGGTGCCAGCCACACAGGATAAGGCCGATGTGATGTGTCTGCCTATCAAGAAGGGCTTCGCATCAACCAGCATCCCAAGCAAGCTGCCTGCCTATATGTTTAGTGCCAAGCCTATCCTCTGTTGTGCCGATCTGGACAGTGATACGGTGGCTTGTATCAATGAAGCTGGTGCCGGTTGGACTATCGAACCTGAGAATGTGAGCCTTCTCACCCAGAAGTTCATAGAGGTTGTGAATACAGAAAAGTCACAACTCGAAGCGATGGGTATGACGGGCTTTGATTATAGCATTGCCAACTTCTCAAGAGGTATGAACCTGAAGAAGCTGGCGGATGCGTGCGTAAAAGAAATTGAGAAATCATAAATTAAGAAATATGAAAGCATTAATTCTTAACAGTGGCCTTGGCCACAGAATGGGTGTGCTTACAAGTGAGCACCCTAAGTGTATGACAGAGATTTCGCACAAGAATACTATCCTGAGCCGTCAGCTCAGACAGATTGCTGATGCGGGAATCAAGGAGGTGGTGATGACAACCGGTTATTATGACCAGGTGCTGATCGAGTATTGCAACTTCCTGAATCTGCCTGTCAAATTTACTTTCGTGAATAACCCTCTTTACGATAAGACAAACTACATCTATAGCATCTATTGCGCTAAGGAGTGCCTGCAGGATGATGACATCGTGCTGATGCATGGTGACCTTGTGTTCGAGAACATCATCTTTGATGAGGTGGTTAATAGCGAAAAGAGCGTGATGACCGTCAGCTCTACTATCGACCTGCCAGAGAAGGATTTCAAGGCAGTAATCAAGGATGGTAAGATTGTAAAGGTGGATATCGAGTTCTTCAATGACGCGATGGCTGCTCAGCCTCTTTATAAAATAAACAAGGAGGACTGGAAAGTATGGCTCGACAATATCATCAAGTTCTGCGAGAGCGACAACCGCAAGTGCTATGCCGAGAATGCCTTTAATGAGGTTTCAGATGCCTGCAATATCTATCCATTGGACGTGAAGAACGGACTTTGTGCTGAGATTGACACTCCAGAGGATTTAGCTATCGTATCGGCAAAACTCAAGGAGGTAAACAACCGTACCGTTTACATGTGCTTCTCGGCTGAGTACCTAAATAGCGCACATATCGCAATAATCAAGAAGGCTCAGAAATATGGCAAGCTTACAATCGGTGTCCTTTCAGATCACGCTATCGCAAGCTACAAGCGTTTCCCACTCGTGCCATTTGAAGAGCGTCTTGCTATCTTCAGCAATGTGGCTGGCGTGGAGAAGGTGGTAGAGCAGAAGGAGCTCTCTTATGCAGAGAATCTTCGTGCTCTTCGTCCTGATTTCGTCATCCATGGTGATGATTGGAAAGAGGGCTTCCAGAAGCCTGTCCGTCAGGAGGTACAGGAGGTACTTGCTGAGTATGGTGGTCAGTTGGTTGAGTTCCCTTATAGCAACGATCCTAAATACAAGGAACTGGAGGCACTCTCGCGTGCTGAACTTGCAATGCCTGACATGAGACGTTCACGCCTCAAGAAACTCATCAACATGAAGGGACTTGTGACTGCTATCGAGGCTCATTCAGGCATCACAGGTCTGATTGCTGAGAAGACAACTGTCCTGCAGGATGGCAAGACCTATCAGTTCGATGCCATGTGGGTTTCTTCCCTTTGCGATTCAACCAGTAAGGGTAAGCCAGATATCGAGTTGGTGGATATGACTTCACGTTTCCGCACCATCGATGACATCATGGAGGTAACCACCAAGCCTATCATCTTTGATGGTGATACAGGTGGTCTCACAGAGCACTTTGTTTATACAGTCAAGACCCTGGAACGTATGGGCGTTTCGATGGTAATCATCGAGGACAAGACCGGTCTCAAGAAGAACTCGCTCTTCGGTACTGAGGTGAAGCAGACTCAGGACAGCATCGAGAACTTCTGTGCAAAGATTCAGGCAGGTAAGAAGGCCCAGAAGACTGGCGACTTCATGATCTGTGCACGTATCGAGTCACTCATCCTGGAGCAGGGTATGGAAGATGCCCTTACTCGTGCATTTGCGTTCTCAGAGGCTGGTGCCGATGCCATCATGATTCACTCGCGCAAGAAGGATCCTTCGGAGATCTTCGAGTTCGTTGAGAAGTTCCGCGAGAAGAATGCCAACACTCCTGTAGTTGTAGTTCCTACCTCATTCAATACCGTAACCGAGGAGGAGTTCAAGGCACGTGGTGTGAATGTGGTTATCTATGCTAACCAGCTGACTCGTACTGGCTTCCCTGCAATGCAGAAGGCTGCTCGTACCATCCTTGAGAACCATCGCGCCAAGGAGTGTGACGATATGTGTATGTCAATCAAAGAAATTATCACCCTTATTCCGGAAGAGTAAATATGGTAAGTCCAAAGTTTTTTATTGATACACTCAAGTCATACGATATTGACTTTTTTGCAGGTGTTCCAGACTCATTGCTCAAGAACATCTGTGCATACATCACAGATAATCTTCCTGCAGAACAAAACATCATCGCAGCTAACGAAGGTGGTGCAATGGGTATTGCTGCTGGTTATCATCTGGCTACAGGTAAGATTCCTGCAGTTTATATGCAGAACTCTGGTGAGGGCAACATCATCAACCCTCTTGCTTCACTCACAGACAAGGAGGTTTACAATATTCCTGTACTTCTCGTTATCGGTTGGAGAGGTCGACCAGGTGTACATGATGAACCTCAGCACGTTAAGCAAGGTAAGGTTACAACTGGCCTCCTCAACACCATGGGTATCAACTATGCCATCCTGCCTAAGGATGAGGAGGGTGCTGCAAAGCAGATCAAGATTGCAGCTGACTTCATGAAGGCTACCAATGAGTGCTATGCGCTCGTTATCGAGAAGGATACCTTTGACTCCTATAAGTTAGGAGAAGGTTCGAATGGTTTGAATGGTTCGAACGGTTCAGAACTCTCGAACCACATCTTAACTCTCACGCGAGAGGAGGCTATCCAGAAGGTGGTAGCATCCATCGAAGATACCGCTTGTATCGTATCAACAACTGGCATGATCTCGCGTGAGCTTTTTGAGGCTCGTACAGCTTGGAACCAGGGACATGAGCGCGACTTCCTGACAGTAGGTTCTATGGGACATGCTTCTCAGATTGCCCTTGGTATTGCACTCCAGAAGCCAGAGCGCAAGGTCTATTGCTTCGATGGTGATGGCGCAAGCATTATGCACATGGGCAATATGGCAATTACCGCCAGCATGAAGTGCAAGAACTATGTTCATGTGGTGTTCAACAATGGTGCTCACGATTCGGTAGGTGGTCAGCCAACCGTTGGTCTTAAGATTGACCTTTGTGCTGTTGCCAAGGCAGTTGGTTATGTTGCTACATATTCTGTTGAGACAATGGAAGCATTGGAAGCTACTCTTGCCAACATCAAGTTAGTTGAAGGGCCTATCCTCCTTCAGGTATGCGTCAAGAAAGGTAATAGAAAAGACCTTGGTAGACCGACCACAACTCCTATTCAGAATAAGGAGGCACTTATGGCGTTCTTAAGCAAATAAAATCTAAAATTCTCAAATTCTTGATATTAGAAAATGCAGAAAATAATAACTGGAATAAATAGCCTTCCAGAGATATTGAAGGAGATCAACAGCAAGAAGTGTTTTCTTGTTGTTGACTCCTCATACCCATTCCTCAACATCAAGGATGCCATTGAGACATTGGAGGTGGAAAAGGTGATGTTCTCAGACTTCACTCCAAACCCTCTTAACGAGGATGTTTGCAAGGGTATTGACCTTCTGAAGGCAGAGAAATGTGACAGCATTTTGGCTGTTGGTGGCGGTAGTGCCATTGATGTTGCCAAGTGCATCAAGTTGGCAGTATTGGCTGCTGAAGGTAATGATGCTATCATCCCACCACTCGTAAATACTCGTGTGGCATGCGATGGTACAAAGCTTCCTTTTATTGCCATCCCAACTACAGCAGGAACAGGTAGCGAAAGCACCCACAATGCAGTTATGTATTATGAGGGCTCTAAACAGACTGTTACCAACGATGGCGTACTCCCAGATTATGCCCTGCTCGTACCATCCGTATTGAAGACTCTTCCTCTCTACCAGAAGAAGTGCACCATGATGGATGCCCTCTGCCAGGGAATCGAATCTTGGTGGTCAGTCAACTCAACTGAAGAAAGCTATGAGTATAGTCGAAAGACCATCGAACTCATCATGCAAAACTGGCGTTCCTACATCTTCGACAATGATGATGAAGCTGCTGCACAGATTGCCCTTGCTGCAAACTATGGCGGTCGTGCCATCAACATCACAGCTACAACGGCTGCACATGCCATGAGCTACAAGATTACGTCTTTGTATAAACTTCCTCATGGTCATGCTGTTGCAGTATGTCTCCCGGAGATATGGCAATACATGATTGGAAACATGGACAAATGTATTGATGCTCGTGGCACAAACTATCTCTGCGAGATTTTCAATAAGATAGCAAAGTCAATGGGATGCGATAAGCCACAGGAGGCTATCGCAACATTCCGTCAGTTGATGACTGATATGGAACTCAAGAATCCTGTAGCTACAGATCTTGAAAAAGAATTGGAAACATTAAGTGCCTCTGTCAATCCTGTCCGCCTCAAGAATAATCCAGTAGGCTTGGATGTCGAGACTATTAGAGGATTGTATCAGACTATTGTTAAGTAACTCGAATATGAGAGATAGAATCGTATATATTTTACAGCACTATCTGTGGATCCAGAAAACCTATCGTTACATCCTGAGCCGTTTCTTCAGGATTTTAGGACTTTTCATCAAAAGAGATGATAAACTTATTTTGTTCAGTTCTTTTGTCGGTAAACGCTACAACGATAGTCCTAAAGTCCTTTTTGAGATTATGCGAGACGATCCTTTCTATAAGGACTACAAGTTTGTATGGGCTTTTGTCGAGCCAGAGAAGTTTGATATTAAAGGTTCTGAAAAAGTCAAATTAGATACTTGGGCATATTTCAAAACTGCCATCAAAGCTAAGACATGGATTTGTTCTGTTAATATAGAAAGAGGCTTGACCTTTAAGCCTAAGGGTACAATCTATGTGAATACATGGCATGGTGCAGGTACAAAGAAAATCGGAAACGCTTGTGCAAAACGAAAAGATTATGACCTTTCTACAGTTGATATGATGCTCGTGCAAAGCAGATTTGAGCAGGAAATCTTTGAGCGCGATTTTCAGTGTCGTAGAGATGCTATCCGTATCACAGGTTTCCCTCGTAATGACGAACTTTTCCATGTTACAGACGAGAAGCGTCAGGAAATGAGAAAGCTCTTTAATATCCCTGAAGGTAAAAAGGTAATTTTGTATGCCCCTACATGGAGAGATAGCAAGGATGGCGGCTTGTCATACAAGGTTGAACCTCCTATCGAGCTCTCAACGTGGAAGGAAGCCTTTGCAGATGAGTATGTCATGCTTTTCAGAATGCATCCTTTTACTACCATCTTTAATATGGAGTACGATGATTTTGCACGTGATACAACTACCTATGACAACCTTAATCATATTCTTGCAATAACAGATGTATTGATCACCGACTATTCGACTATTGTATATGATAGTGCAGTAGCAGGCATTCCATTTATCTGTTTCGGTTTTGATTACGAACGTTACAATCAGGAAAGAGGATTCTATTATGATTTGAATGAAGGCTATCCTGGAGGTGTCAAGCATACTGAAGAAGAGGTCATTCAACGAATCAAGGATGTTATGAATGGTGCTGATGCTGATAAGTATGCAGCTTTCAGAGCAAAGTATATTGAGGCTGGTGGTAATGCAACAGAGACTGTGCTTAAGGAGTTGAAGGAGATGCTTAAGACAAAATAGTAAAGGATTTCGGGATGCACAAGTGGGCTTCGGCTGAGGAGCGTTACCTCCATCCCGTGCAAAGAGAAATTTCAAATGTCTAAGAATGATGAAAACTTCATAGCTTTCTGTACTGAGCTTAGAGCGTATGGTGAGGAGCATCATCTATTTCCAGACAAGCATTGCCGAATGAGTCACAAAATCAAATACACTCGTAAGAAGATTAAGGCGGGAACGCTGGAGGATTGGAAGCGTGAGATGTTTGAGGAGATTGAGCAGATGAGGGACTTGACGATACATACGGGAGGTAGGAGAAGGAAAGGTTAGAGCTGAGAGCTTAGAGTATAGTATAAGGCATGCGATAAACCGAGATAACCTGGGTAATGGGGTAAAGGGTTTTGGCTGTAACTTTACACTTTACGCTTTACATGCTTTACAAAAACCCTCACGTCTCCTTTTGGGGTGGCGTGAGGGTGATGATAGAAGTTTAGAGGTGCAGGTGTTTGCGGTAGGACGATAGTAGGTGGATGAGGAGCATGATGAACTGGAGGTCGGTTTGCTCCTGGTTCATACAAGACCGAGGTCCACTCAGTAGCCGTTCCGGGTGTGGGCACTATGCGCTTCGGCCTCCGCTCAAAGTCCGTCAAGCGCGTCAACTCAAGCGACGATGGCGATGTGGAGGACGACGAGAAGGACTACACTATCAGCCTCACTGCAAGCCCTACTGAGGGCGGTACTGTAACCGGCGGCGGCAACTTCAACGAGGGCGACGAGGTAACCATCAAGGCAACCCCAGCTAGCGGCTACAAGTTCGTCAAGTGGAGCGACGGCAACACCAACGCCACCCGCACCTTTGACGCAACCGAGGACAAGTCCCTCACCGCAACCTTCGAGAAGGTACAGTCTTTTGGAGGCGGCACTACCGATCAGGTGGCAGAACAGGTGGAATCGAGGATACTACTCCTCTCGATTAAGTAACCTCACGCAGAGATGCGGAGAAAGCTGAGAGTTTTATATTCGAACACGGATTTCACGAATCTAACGGATATTCTTTTAAACTCTGCGGCTCTGCGTGAGAATTAAACCTCTGAGCGTATGCGTGTGTTTTATTTGAACCTCTTCGTCAGCCTTGCGCTCATCATTAGTGGCTTCTTTGTTCCATCTGTCGGAATCATTGATGGGAGCGTACTAACCGCAGTAGGGCTTCTACTTATGTTTGGCGTCATCGCTCAGATTCTCGACATTCTGAACGCTGTGCGCGCAGGTAAATCAATCAAGCTGCAGAAGGGTGACCTCGAATTGGGGGGGGGCTTCGGAACACGAATTACACTAATTTCACGAATTATTTCTCTACATCACTGACCATTGGTTATCCTCTGGGGTAACCAATGGCTTTGTGTTTTGGCTATATATCTGACTATGGTACATGTGGCGGTTCGAGTCCGCTGGTCGGAACTAAAAACAAAAGAAAATGAATAACATTGAAATTTTATTTTTTTGAACTAATACGCGTTGCCATTGGCAATGCAGGAAGCCTTTCACGGACGCCATCGGCTGGGGAGTGGCAACAAATATATGTGCTTTCTAAAAAGCAATCGCTGGTGGGAGTTTGCTTTGCGGGCGTTCAGAAGTTGCAGGCTCAGGAGCAATGCCCTCCTGAGATGCTGTACCTGCAGTGGATGGGTATGGCGGCTAAGATTCAACAGAAGAATGAGATTGTATCGAAGAGATGCAAGGATATTCTGGAGATAGTTAACAAAGCTGGATTCAGGGCGTTTCTAATGAAGGGGCAGTGTAATGCGGCGTTGTACTCTCAGCTCTCAAAACTCCGCCAAAGCGGAGATATTGATATTTATGTGGATGGGGGCAGGGAGAAGGTGTTGGAGTTCGTGAAGCGGACCGCACCGACGAGCACGATCAATGAGATTGAGTTGGAGTATAGGTGCTTTGAGGATGCTAATGTGGATATGCATTACACGCTCCCGAAGATGAGGCATCCGTTCCGCAACAGGAAGCTGAGGGCTTATCTGGAGTCGTGGATTGAGGCGAATTATACTAACTATAGGCAACTTGCGGTGGGTGTGGCTGCGCCTTGCCCTGTCTTTGAATATGATGTGGTTTATCAGCTGGAGCATGTGTATGGGCACTTTATCAGCCGAGGTGTGGGATTGCGTCAGATTATGGACTTCTACTTCCTGATGCAGTCGGTGCCTACTGCCTACGATTATGCGGTGGTGAAGAAGGGCGTGGAGGATATCGGGCTCACGAGGTTCGCCTGCGGACTGATGTGGGTGCTGAACCATATCTTCGGAATGGGTATGATACATGTGCCATGGATTCCGAATGAGCGCGATGGTAAGTTCCTGCTACAGGAGATTTTGTGCAGTGGTAACTTTGGTAGCGCCAACGAGAAGATGAATGGCGTGACTACAAGCCTGTGGAAGAGGGCCTGGGTGGTGAATGTGAATGCGTTCCGATACTGGAGGTTCGACCATTGGGCTTGGTTCTGGAGTCCGCTATGGCGCACTTACCACTTCATGTGGAAGAGGGTGAGAGGGTTTAGGAAATAAGCTTAGAGCTGAGAGAGCTTAGCTTAGAGATTAGAGTTTGAAGATTAAAGTTATAGATGATGAATATGTTACGAGGTTGTTTCGGTTATTTGTTGGTGCTGCTTGGGGTGCTGTTTTCGGCTTGTGAGCAGTTGCCGGATGCGGGGAGTGTGAAGGACTTGCCTGCGATGTATAATGACTATCTGGATAAGAGGATTGAGGCGGTGAAGGCGGCTATCGCGGAGACGGAGGGGGACTATGAGTGCTTCTTCTGGATTACGGATATTCACTGGGAGCCGGACTTGAATACGCGCAATGCGCCTGCGATGATCAAGTATATGGCTGAGCGGACGGGGATTGACAAGATTCTGAATGGTGGCGATACGGGTAATGCGGATGTGGTGGTGGATAACGCCATCAGCCGACTGCGTGATGCCATCGGGTCGGACAGGGTCTATACGGTGACGGGTAATCATGAGATTACGGATGCCAGTAAGTATGAGCGGCCGTTCAGAAGGGTGGACAGTTCGCTGAGGGGGCATTGCCGTGACCTGGTGTATGGCGATGCGGACAGGAGCTATTTCTACTTTGACGATTCGGCTCGGAGGATGAGGTATATCGGTCTCTCGGTGTTTGATGTATATAAGAATGGCGGCTGCGGTTCGGCTCTGAATGCGGAGCAGCTGGCATGGTTCAAGGATGTGGCATTGAACGTGAGCGAGGGGTGGTCGATCGTGGTGTTTGCGCATACGATGTATGTGATGGACGAGGGCACGGATAAGCTCAGGACGGCGCCTTCGGGGGCGGACAGATTCGTGCAGGCTATTGATGCGTATAACGGCAAGGGCGAGATTACGTGCGTGCTGTTGGGACATACGCATCGCGACAGGATGCATGTGGGCGAGAGCGGTGTGCCTTATATCGTATCGGGTTGTGACCGTGTGTCGCCTTATCATGGAGATATTAATGTTCCGCGTGTGGCGGGTACGCTGACGGAGCAGCACTTTGAGGTGGTGGTGATTGACAAGCGCCACAAGAAGGTGCGGCTGATTACGGTGGGCGGTCAGGCGCGTGACGGTATGGATGATGACCCAGGTGAGTTGACAGATGAACGTGTAATTTCATACGAGAAGCGATGAAGAGTTGGATGACTGTTTTGGTGGCTTTGCTGATGGTATGTTCGGCCAGCGCACAGGGCGTGGATAACGAGGGCAAGGCTGTGAGATATAAGGGTTTTGTGGAACTGGGTGTGGGTGCTGCCTATAACCTGAATACGGCTCAGACGGTGAGTACGGTGAATATGCAGACGCTATGGGCGGTGCAGACTTCGCATGGTGTGACGTACCGTGGCTGGTTCGGCGGTCTGGGCATGGGGTATCACCACAGCCAGAGGGACAAGGAGGATATGTGTCTGACTTTTGCGGATTTGCGATATAAATTTGAGAAATGCGAACTGCAGCCAGCCATCGGAATAAAGGGCGGTATAATCTGGGATCCATATTGGATCGAGAAGATTCAGGCATATGGTGCGCTATTGGCAAACTTGCGTGTGTATGACCGTATACGAGTGGGCTTGGAAGGTTCGGTGTTCAGCCGCCCAAGTAGGCATTTCACGGCTAATGCTGCTGTGATAGTGGCGTATGAATTCTAATAAAAACATAATATAAGACATGGATAAACTTCTTTTTACCGGTGGAACGGGTTTCCTGGGACACAATGTGATGCCCTTACTTAAGGAAAAGTATGAGGTGACGACATGCGGCATTACTCCAGATGATATGATCAACGCGAATCTGGCGAAGGAGGTGCCAGCGTTACCTGAGCGTTATGATGTGGTGCTACATGCAGCGGGCAAGGCGCATGTGGTGCCTAAGACAGAGGCTGAGAAGCAGCTTTTTTACGATATCAATTATGTTGGTACTATACATTTATGCGATGCTTTGGAGAAGGTGGGTGTGCCTCGTGCTCTTGTGTTCATAAGTACGGTGGCGGTGTATGGTTGCGAGTTCGGTGACCTGATTACCGAGGAGCATGCACTGGAAGGTGAGACTCCATATGCGAAGAGCAAGCGCATGGCGGAGGAGTACTTGACGGACTGGTGCAAGGAACATAGTGTGGTGCTGGGCATCCTGCGTCCTTCGTTGTTGGCTGGCAAGAATGCTCCGGGCAACCTGGGCGCGATGGTGAACGGCGTGAGGAAGGGCTTCTACATGAACATTGCCGGTGGCAAGGTGGTGAAGAGCATCCTGATGGCCGAGGACATTGCGCATCTGCTGCCGCTGGTGGCTGAGAAGGGTGGCACGTACAACGTGTGCGACACGCGTCAGCCTTCGTTTGGTGAACTGTCGGTTTCGGTTGCGAAGCAGTTGGGCAAGGGCAAGCCGCTGAACATCCCATACTGGATGGCGTGGTGCATGGCAAAGGTAGGCGATCTGCTCGGTTCGAAGGCTCCAATCAACTCGTACAAGCTGGAGAAGATGACGCAGAGTTTGACGTTCTCGAATGAGAAAGCTAGAACGGAACTGGGCTGGGAGCCAATGGATGTATTGGACAATTATAAGATTTGACGCGTATGAATACATACTTAGTTTACGGAATTATCTTCGTAATTCTATTTGTCTTGGAGATAACTTATTTCCAGATTGCGGACAAGTTTAATATCATCGATAAACCGAATGAGAGGAGTAGTCACTCGACCATCGTGCTCCGTGGCGGTGGTATCATCTTCCTGTTGGGTGCATGGGTATGGAGTATCGCATTCGGTTTTCAGTATCCCTGGTTTCTGCTCGGCCTGACTCTGGTGGCTGGAGTGAGCTTCATCGATGATATTCATTCTTTACCAGATTCGGTGCGATTGGTGGTGCAGTTTACAGCTGCAGCATTAGCATTCTATCAGTTGGGGATGCTTTCTTGTGAATGGTTCGATATGAACGGACTGCTGATGGGAGGATTGCTCATCTTGCTGGCACTGATCGTTTATGTGGGGGCTACGAATGTGATCAACTTCATGGATGGTATCAACGGTATCACTGGAGGATATGCATTGGCTGTGCTGGTGCCACTGGCTTTGGTGTCCGACGCTTCTGATTTAAGCCTCATTGCTGTAAGCATTCTTTCTGTATTGGTATTCTGTATTTTCAATTTCCGTCCGAAGGGCAAGGCAAAGTGCTTTGCAGGTGATGTGGGATCGATCGGTATTGCTTTCATCATGCTGTTCCCGATAGGTAAGGTGATAATTGCTACGGGTGACCTGACTTATCTGATCTTTCTTCTGGTGTATGGCGCAGATGGTATTCTAACCATTTGCCATCGCATCATGCTTCACGAAAATCTAGGCGAGGCACATCGCAAGCATGCTTACCAACTGATGGCGAATGAGCTGAAAATCGGGCATGTGAAAGTTAGCTTATTTTATATGCTATTGCAATTGACGGTTTCTTTGGGCTTCATTTATTTGTGCCCGAATACAATAGCATTTCATTGGATTTACTTCGGAGGTGTAGCAATTATTTTCATATTGGCTTATATCTTGTTTGTGAAGAAGTATTATCACCTTCATGAGGAGTATTTAAGCTCCTTACGGTTAAAGAACAAATAATAACCAAGTATGATTGTCATAGATAAATCATTTATTGAGAGGATCTTGATAGATGCCTCTAAGAATCCTCGCTTGCGCCAGAATTTTGATTTGCGAACGAGCGAGAATGATGCCTCGCAAAGAATGCTGAATGCATTGATGCCCGATACGGAGGTCGCAATTCATCGTCATCCGCAATCGTCAGAGAATATTATAGTGCTGTTAGGAAGTTTGGATGTTGTGTTGTTCGACCATGAAGGGAATGAGATAGAACGTATTTCTCTTTGCCCTACGGATGGCACTTATGGATGTGTAGTTCCTGCAGGAACATGGCATACTGTTGATGTCCATGAGCCTAGCGTGATATACGAAGGAAAGGATGGCAGATATGGAGAGGATGGAAGCGAGTTATTATAGATTTATATAACGAGAATAGTAAATATTTTATCAATAATAAGTGTTGACCGAAGAATTCTGAATAGGTTAACAAAAAAGAAATGTCAAACTATAACAAAAACTTATTACCTAAGGGGTACTTCTCGCGGCAGACGGCACCGTATTGGTGCATTGTAGCGCTTGATTGCGTGACGCTTGTGGCCGCGGGTGTAGTGTCTTTGTACATCATCTTCGGTGGTGTGGGTGTGATCAGCAACTTCTGGGAGAGCGTGCGCATATGGATCTTGGCGCTGCCAATCTTCTTGTTGATAATGCACTTCTTCCAGACTTATGCCGGAACGCTGATCGACTCGCCGCTCAAGACGTTCATGCGCCTGTTTGTGGCATTGTTCTGTGCCGGTGTGGTGTTGCGCCTGTTGATTTTCTGCATTCCGGAAGCGTTGCTGGATTATGCTCCAGGTTCGTACATCATCGGTGTGACTATCTTGATATCTTTGGTCTTGCAATGGGGATATCGCATGATAGCTCGATACCTGTTTCTGCAACATGGTAAGGACTCGATGGCTGGCCTCTTCTTCACCGAGAAGGAGATGGGACAGTATGCCGATACCACGGTTCGCGCGAAGAAGAAGATCAATCTCTGTCTGGCTCACATGAGCGAGGATGGCATGGAGATGAAATACGTAAAGGAAGCCTTCGATACGAACTGGGTTGTGCCGCTGGGTCCGAATGTGAATGCGTTCGAGGCCGATCTGGCCAAGTTCGTCAACGATGGTGCGGGTGCCGATGCCTCGAAGGAAGTTGTGGCGCTCAGTGCAGGAACCGCAGCTGTGCATCTGGCATTGCGAGCTTGTGGCGTGCTGCCTGGCGACGAGGTGATTGTACAGAGCTTCACGTTCTGTGCTTCGGCCAACCCTGTAGCTTATCTGGGTGCTGTGCCGGTGTTCGTGGATTCTGAGCCTGAGACCTGGAATATGGATCCTGTCCTGTTGGAAAAGGCGATCAAGGACCGCCGTGAAAAGACTGGTAACCTGCCTAAGGCCATCGTCCCTGTCTCGCTGTACGGTATGCCTTATCAGGTGGACAAGATCATGGCAGTGGCGAATAAATACGGCATTCCGGTGGTCGAAGATGCGGCCGAAGGTCTGGGCTCGCGTTGGAAAGGTCAGGTGTTAGGTTCTTTCGGCCGATATGGAGTATTGTCGTTCAACGGCAACAAGATGATTACCACTTCGGGTGGCGGCGCTTTGATTTGTAACGACGATGCCTCGAAGAAGAACATCATGTGGTACGCAACGCAGGCGCGCGAGGCTTATCCATACTATCAGCACGAGGCCATCGGCTACAATTACCGCATGAGCAACGTCTGTGCTGGCATCGGACGCGGACAGATGACCGTGCTGGCCGACCATATTGCTCATCACAAGCATGTGCAGGCCCTGTACGAAGAACTGTTGAAGGACGTACCAGGCATCGAGGTACACAAACAGCCGAAGACGGGCGAGTACGACTCGAACTATTGGCTCTGTGCCATCACGTTGGATGAGAAACTGAAGATCAAGGGCCAGGAGAATGCCTACAAGACCGTGGTATCGGGTGCTGTAGGTGGCGCTGCTGGCGTGATTCGTATGGTAGAGTCGCCAACCACAGATTGCCAGCCGAATGCCAACGTCGAGGCTTTGCGCGTCTATATGGATCAAGCACAGATCGAGGCTCGTCCTGTATGGAAGCCAATGCATAAGCAACCCGTGTTCAAGGATGCTCCGGCTTACGTAAATGGAGTGTCGGAGGCCATCTTCAAGAAGGGTGTGTGCCTGCCAGCTGGCCCTTGTGTCAGCGATGAGGATGTGCGCCACATCGTTGAGACCATAAAGTCGGCAATCGAAGCATAAAAACAGAAGATTAATCGCAATAGAGAGCCCCATTTCAGCCCAAAAATGACTGAAATGGGGCTTTTTCATGGCCGAAAGAAAAGTTTTTGGCACTTGTCGTTCCAACGTATCGAATTAATGCATATCTTTGCGCATCAACAAACTCCAAACCCAACTGTCATCATGCGCTATAGGCTTCTCCCATTGCTGCCAGCATTGTCTCTGTTTACTTCCTGCTTCTCGCCGGTCGACGAGAATGCAGCCGATTTGCCATCGTCGTCGGCTACGACCCTTCATGTCACTACACGTGCGGCCATGGGTGAGATTTCTTATCCCGTCCTGGTGATGGCTTACGACGATGCCGGAGCATTGCAGGGACAGCAGACTTTGCAGAGTGCAAGCGATGACATCCGTCTGCAGCTCAACGAAGGCATCTATCACATCACGGCCATTTCGGGACAGGGCGGCTATGTCGAACCGAAGGATTATTCGCTCAAACAGAATTCGTTGAGTGTTACGACAGCAGGCTATGCCGAAGCCCCTTTGATGATGGGTGGTGCGGATGTCATGTTGGGCACAAACAATGCATCGGTCAGCATAGTTCTGGGTTACAGAGTTGCCAGCGTCAGCCTCTCGCTTGCCGAAGTTCCAGCCGATGTCACAGCCGTGAGCGTAAGCGTCTCGCCTCAATATGGCGCCATCGATATGGGCGGTACGTTGAGCGGTAGCGCTACGGCCAAGGTCCAGTGCGCGAAGTCGGGCGATGTGTGGACTTCGCCTACCTTCTACGTCCTGCCAGGCTCGGGTTCGACCACTACGTTGACCATCTCGTTCACAAATGCCGATGGGCAGCGCAGTTACGGCTATGAGTTGAGCGAGGCCTTGCAAGCGGCTGTCCCATACCGGATTAGTGGAACTTATGTCGAATCGACAGCTCCCTACATCACCGGTGTGCTGACCATGGAAGGCTGGCAGGAGGAGCGAGCCGTCAACTTCGACTTCGGAAGCGGCATTCAGCAGGGCGGAGGCTCTGTCGTGAATGTACCGACCGTGAAGGTAAGTGCAATCCCCGAGGCTTGCAGCGTGTGGGACGGACATGTGGTGGCACTTGTCGACAATGCTACCGAGACGAGTGCCGATCTGCTGTTGCTGTCGTTGTCCGAATTCACAAATATTCATTCGCCTAAGGCTCAGGGTTACGAGTCGGAGATGACGGCTACGACCGCTGCCTATGGCGAGGATGCCTTGCGCGAATGGAGTGTTCCGAGCGAAGCTCAGGCTCGAGCTTTGCGTGCGGCATACGCTGGCGATTATGACGCGTTGAATGACGTGCTCGGCAGTCAGGGAGCTGATCTGGTGGACGTATATGCTTCTGGTAACAACAACGCACGATTCTTGTGCGAGCAAGGTGCGAAGACCTTCAATTGGGCCAAGAGCGGCTCGATCACAACAGCCGGAACTTCGGTAAAGTATCGCCTTCGTTTGGTGAAGACTGTCCATGTGGTGCTGAAGTGAGCCAAAGCAGAGGAAAAACAGATAATTGAGAAAACGCGCGGAGCATCGTTCTTTACTGCAAGGAATGATGCTCCGCGCGTTTGTTATGTGTCGTTGTGCTATCCTAAGAAAAATGGTAGGAGGCAGAGAACGGAGTAGGCAAGGATGATGAAGAGAATCCACCACTCGTGGAGTTGTGAACGGATGTTGGCCTGGTGTATCGTCAGCTGTAGGGCGATGAAGAGCGAGAAAAAGCTGAGGTTCGAGAAGAAATGCTGTTCATCGAATACCATGAGTACGGTGAAGACAAGGCTGATAAGCGAGATGAGCTTGATGCTGTAGTCAACACGGATACTCTGTCCGGCGTGAATTAGGAAGCCAGTGATGCTGTAGAAGATGAGCAGCAGGAGCGTGATGCCCATGAAGAGGTATTGCCATAGGCCAAGGCATTGGAAAAGCTGATAATCCTCTGCCTTGAGGATGTCGCCGAAGGATGCAAACAGCTCGTTGGCTTGATCTGGCCCTGAAACGAAGAAGAGAATGCAATAGACGACCCAGATAGCAAACGCTGCACCCGTGAGTACACTGAAAGCGTTGCGTGCGCTCCAACAACGCATCGTGTAGCTGGTGATAGGGAAGAGGAGCAACCATAGGATGGCATGAGGAACCGCGGAAGACACCGTTCCGATGAGCAATCCTAACAACAGACATTTGATGGTTGATTGTCGGCGTTGCCAAAGGCTCATCGAGGTGCTGATGACCAACAAGAGGACAAGTACCTGTGGCGGGACCTTGAAGTAACTGTCGTATTGCGGAAAATGGCAGTAGGTGAACTGAAATCCTGCGGTGAGTATTGGCCATGATATTCCGTAGGCCTTGAGCTCGCGGCCTCCTTGCAGATTAAAGCGCGAGACGTTGTTCCAGATGATATACGAAAGGATGCCGGCTGTTGCCCAGTTGATCCACAGCATGACCTCATTGCCCATCCCGAGTAGCATCAGCGCAGCAGTGAGCGCGATGCTGACCGAGATGAGCAATGGTGTGATGTGTCGATATTGAGAAAATGGTGCGTACAAATGCAAAGAAGTAAATGTCAGAACAACGGTTTAAGACCACTTGTTGAGATCCTGACCGATATCGTGACGATAGTATTTGCCTTCGAAGTTGATGAGCTCAGCGCCACGCATTGACTGGGCGAGTGCGGCATTGCGGTCGTCGCCATAAGAGGTGACGCAAATGACGCGGCCACCAGCCGTTACGGTCTGGCCTTCGGCATTGATTGCCGTGCCGGCGTGGAAGAGGATAGACTTCTGGTCACTCTCGGCGGGTGATACAACACCCTGAGTGAAGAGATCGTTGTCCATACCTGTCATTATCTTGCCCTTCTCGTATGAGCCAGGATAGCCGCCGCTTACCAGAACCACGGTAACTGCCGTGCGGGGATCGACTTCGAGCGTCTTCTCGTCGAGCGTACCGGTAGCAACACCATCGAGCAAATCAACCAGATCAGACTTGATGCGTGGCATTACGACCTCGGTCTCTGGATCGCCCATGCGTACATTGTACTCGATGACCATAGGATCGCCGGCATGGTAGCATTGTATGTCACGGTCCATTCGGATAAGGCCCAGGAAGATGAAGCCATGGTAGACGAGACCTTCCTTCTTGAGGCCTGCAATCGTTGGCTTGACGATGCGCTCCTCGACTTTCTGCATGAATACATCATCGGCAAATGGTACAGGCGAGCAGTTGCCCATGCCGCCGGTGTTGAGGCCGGTATCGCCCTCTCCGATACGCTTGTAGTCCTTGGCTACAGGCAGGATCTTGTAGTGATCGCCATCGGTAAGAACGAAGACCGAGCATTCAATGCCCGACATGAATTCCTCGATGACGACGGTGGCACTGGCAGCACCGAACATGCCGTTGAGCATTTCGTGAAGTTCTTTCTTGGCCTCGTCGAGTGTAGGCAGGATAAGTACGCCCTTGCCGGCAGCCAGACCGTCGGCCTTCAGGACATAAGGAGCCTGAAGCGTCTCGAGGAAGCGACATGCCTCGTCGTACTGAGCCGCCGTGAACGACTGATAGCGGGCAGTAGGGACACCATTGCGCTTCATGAACTGCTTGCAGAAATCCTTCGAACCCTCGAGCTGAGCAGCAGCCTTAGATGGGCCGATAACCTTTACATTCTTGCCCTCGAAGTAGTCGTAGACACCATTGACCAATGGATCTTCCGGGCCGACAACAAGCATCTCGATCTGATGCTCCTCGACGAACGTAGCAATCTTGTCGAACTCGTTGACCTTGATCGGTACGTTCTCGCCATAGGCTGTGGTTCCGGCATTGCCTGGAGCAATATAGAGTTTGTCACACTTGGCGCTTTGGGCCAATTTCCATGCAATGGCGCATTCGCGGCCGCCACTGCCGAGCAAAAGGATGTTCATAAGAGTATAAAGCCCCTACCCCGGCCCTCCCCCGAACGGTGGAGGGTGGTGGATAGCTATGTGGGGTAATGGGGGTGCTTTGATGTTATTGTTATTATTATTGTTGATTGCTATGCTATTGGAAAGCCATTACTATCTGCTCCCCTCCACCGTTGTTCCCTTCGGGCACGTCTGAGAGAAGCGGGGGAGGGGAAGGGGGGAGCTTCACAAATGCTCGTCGAAATAACGTGCAATATTATTTAATAGGTGTATGCGGTCACGTCCACGTACGTTGTGCTCGTGATTCATATACATCAGGAAATCTGGGTATGTGTCATTGTTGACCGCATTCTTGAGGAACTGCATGGACATCTGAGGGACGACGGTGCCATCCTGATCGTCATGGATGATGAGAAGATGTCCCTGCAGCTTCTCGGTCTGGTCAATCATCGTATTGGCCTTATATCCCTCCGGATTGTCCTGCGGAGTGCCCATGTATCGTTCGCCATACATTACCTCGTAGCGGCTCCAGTCGAGTACAGGACCGCCGCAAACGCCCACCTTAAACGTCTCGGGGAAGTTGAGCTTCATGTAGGTGGTCATGAATCCGCCATAACTCCAACCATAGATGCCGATGCGTTCTGGGTCGACGTACGGAAGCGTCTTGAGGTAGGCAACACCTTGCATCTGATCGGCTGCCTCAACGGCTCCCAGATTGTGCCAGATAGCCTGCTCGAAGTCGAGACCACGGCAATCCGAGCCACGGCCATCGATGGTGAAGACCACATATCCGCGGTTTGCCATATAGCAGTCCCATCCTGGAAGTCCCCATTGGAAGCCCTCGGTGACAAGCTGGGCATGTGGACCATTGTAAAGATAGACCACAACCGGATGGCGCTTGCCATCGTCGGCAGGTTTGACAAGACGATAATAGAGATCGGTCATGCCGTCGGCTGCCTTGAGCATGCCGACTTCTACTTCAGGTCGCGCCAGGGCAGGATGTGATTCGTTGGCTGCGTATGGATTGGGCGCATCGTAGAGGACTTCTGTCCTGACAGGACGTCCGTCGCGGAGATCGATGAGCTGGCAACGACGTGGTACGTCATGTGCTGTATATGTATCATAAACCTGCGTGCACTGGGTATTGAGCATCACGCTATGTCGGCCGCCGGCTTGAGTGATTCGTGCGGGATTGGACGGCGTGGCCTTTGACTTGCGAGCAGGAATGGCAACGCTGTAGAGATTGCTTTCGAGCGGACTGTCCTTGGTGGCCATGAAATACAGATGGCGGGCTTTCGGATCAACGCATACGATGCGGGTGATATCCCATGGGCCATCCGTCAGCTGTATGCAGCTCTTATTCTTGAGGCTGTACAGATAGGCATGCTGGTAGCCATTGCGTTCGCTGAGCCAGACATAATATTCGTTGCTTCCTGGCAGGAACTGAGCGGGGAATTTGGGCTCGACGTATTTCTCGGACGACTCGGTAAACAACGTTTCGATGAATGCGCCGGTCTCTACATCGTAGACATTCATCTCCATGTAGTTCTGCAGACGATTGAGCTCGGCAACAAGTACCTGACGGCAGTCGGGCGTCCAGGTCACGGAGCAGAGATAGTGGTCGGCTGCATTAATGCCGTTAGCAGCATTAGGCTTGCTGTTGGTCTGCAGATAAACCGTCTGTTGCGTTTCTGGGTCGTAGATGCCTAAAGTAACCTCGTGGCTGGTCATGCCTGCCATCGGATAGCGTATCCATTGTACCTCAGCCTCGCGAGGATCGGTCTGGAGCAGCGGATACTGTCCCACCATAGACTGGTCCATACGATAGAAGGCAAGCTGATGTCCGACCGGACTCCAGAAGATTCCGCCATCGATGCCGAATTCGTTGCGATGAACGGATTGTCCCCATACGATAGGGGATTGTCCGGCTACGGGATTGTCGCTGTCGGCCGACGGATCGCTGACCTGCAGGCGGATTGAGTCTGGATCCAACGACTGCAGCCAGAGTCGGTCTCCCTCGTTGAGTGCTGTCCATTTCCCATCGGCGCTCACAATGCCCTTAGGCCCACGAGGCATAGCTTCGGCCTTGTCGGCCTCGTCTGGCAGGACAAAGTGGAACGTGCCTTCGTCGTCGAATCGGGCATTGAGCAGCGAAGGCGCGTAAATGTAATCCGCATTGCCTGGCGTCAGCTGGGCCATGGTGGGCAGTTCTCCTTCGGATGCAGGAATCGTGCTCAGAATGGTTTGGGCTGAGGCCGTCAGTGACAATGCCATGGATATGGAGAATAGTAAGTTACGCAAGATACAAATAAAGATACGAGAGGGTTAATCTTCTTTTTTATCTTCAGGCTTTTTGGTATAATCAAGGACAGCCTTGCTCATATCGAAGTCCTCGCGGAACATCGGACGATTTGGATCGTAGGTGCGACGTCCGCGTGGCAGGAATTCGCCCTTGCGCTCCTCGATGGTGCCATCGGCATTACGCTTGAAGTTGCCACGTGGGGTGAGCGCCTTATCTCCCTTTGGCTTCGAAGGCTTGTCGCCCTTTGGGGCAAATGGCTTACCACTCTTGGCTGCAAATGGCTTGTCGCTCTTGGCTGCAGCAGGTTTGCTTGCGGTGATGCTGCCATCCTTGTTGACGGTATACGCACGTTCGGTGCCGGCCGATTTGGTGCGAGCAGGCTTTTCCTTGCGGCTGTCCTTGCCGGCCGACTTATGGCCGCGGGCGAAGGTCTTTCCGTCCTTGTCAAAGAAGCGTTCCTTACGATCGCTCTTGCGGTCGTCGCGCTTGGCTCCGTCGCCTTTCTTGGCTGAAGGTCGGCGTACACGGTCGAAGTGGCTGTTGTCCTGCTTCTGGTCGGCAGATTGCTTGTCAAGTTCGTTGCCTGCGCTACGGAACTCGTCGAACTTACCGCTGAAGAGTTCGTACTTGCGCAACTGGCATGGAATGCCACCGTTGTTGAGGTCGATACGCAACGATGCCTTGAGGCCGACAAAGTCGAACGGAGTTCCTTCCTTGCGAAGTCCTGTGCGAGGATCGGTGTAGCCAAAGGTAGCTTCAGGATCGTCGCTCGAGATGATCCAGGCTTCGCAGCCTTGGAACTGGCGCTTCAATACATTGCCCACCATCTTATAGAAGGTCGGAACATCGGTAAACAGTCGCTTGCCATAAGGAGGATTCATGACGATGATGCCGCCATTGACCATCTGTCCCTCGTTGTCGGTCTGAGGCCATGGTGCGGTTGCATTCTCGAAATCCTGTACCGAAAGCGTGATATATTTGCTGAGGCCGGCCGAACGTACATTCTCGGTCGTAGCTTCGATGGCTACCTTCGAAATGTCCGATCCATAGATATGATGGAGGAATTCGCGTTCCTGCGAGTCGTCGTCATAGAGTTCCTGCCAGAGTTCAGCATCGTAGGCAAGGTCGCCGACCGTCCAACGCTGGAAGCCGAAGCCCTTGCGGTAGAGTCCGGCAGGGATGTTGGCTGCGATGAGGGCGGCTTCGATCAGGAACGTACCAGATCCGCACATCGGATCGTACAGGTCGCGGGTGCCGTCGTATCCGGCCTTGAGCAGAATACCGGCAGCCAGCACTTCGCTGATAGGAGCATCGGTGAGTTGCTCTTTGTAGCCACGCTTATACAGTGGATCGCCGCTCGCATCGAGGCTGAGCGTACATTCCGACCCATAGGTCTCCGAACCGGGAACGTCTGAGATATGGAGGTTGAGCTGAACGTCGGCCGAGGCGACAGCAACCTTGGGGCGCTTCATGCCCTGCTCGACAAACCAGTCGCAAATGGCATCCTTGGCGCGATAGATCGCATAGCGCGAGTTGCGGAAATTCTGTGAGAAGATAGTATTGTCGATGGCGATGGTCTGACCTTCGGCTACATAACGGCTCCAGTCGATAGCCTTGATGCGGGCATAGAGTTCATCGGGATCGGTAGCCGTGAAATCCTCGATGGGCTTGAGGATACGCAATGCGGTGCGGAGCCAGAGATTGGACTTGTAGAGCAGCTCCTTGTCGCCGAGGAAGCTGACCATACGATTACCGATGGTGATGCCTTCGCCACCGAGCTGTTCGATCTCTTTGGCCAGAATTTCCTCGAGGCCGGCGAGGGTCTTTGCGACTATCTTGAATTTTTCCATAATTATCCTTGTTTATAAAAAAGCTTGGTCCCGGCAGGCACGTCGTGTGTAAGCCAGATGTTGCCGCCAATCGTGCTGTTGTCTCCTATATGGATGCGGCCGAGGATGGTGGCGTTTGCATAGACTACGACATTGTCGCCTAAGATCGGGTGACGGGCAATACCCTTGACAAGCGTTCCATCGGCCTCCTGCGGGAAGTTCTTGGCACCGAGGGTGACACCTTGATAGAGCGTCACGTTGTGACCCAATATGGCTGTAGCACCAATTACTACACCTGTGCCGTGGTCGATGGCAAAGGAATGCCCGATATTGGCTCCTGGATGTATGTCAATTCCCGTTTCACTGTGGGCCAGCTCGGTAATCATTCGTGGGATCAGCGGAACTTCGAGCATTTCTAAGGCGTGGGCAATGCGATAGTTGGTGATGGCTCGCATGCCAGGATAGCAGAGTATTACCTCGCCCAGGTTATGTGCAGCCGGGTCGTTGCGATACATGGCAACGACATCGGTCTGCAGTATCTCGCGTAGCGATGGCAGCTGGTCGACGAAGGTGTCGGCAAGGTGTAGGGCAGACTCTTGAAACTCGTCATGACCGGTAAATGCCAGTCCGGCTGCTATCTGGCGTCGGAGGAGCTTATGAATACGCTCGATATTGACACCGATGTGGTATTGAACTCCGCCATCAACTATGGCACGGCCGTAGTAGCCAGGAAAGAGTACCGAACGGCAGAGGTCGACAATTTCACGCAGTTCAGGCACCGACGGAAAGGGGACTCCGTCGATGCCATAGTGGTGAAGTGCACTTTCGCTGATGTCGCTCAGTGCGTTTACGGTTTTGCTTAAATCCATTTAGGGAAGGCCGCTTATGGCCTTTGCTTTACTTGATGCCGTACTTCTTGCAGAGGGCCTTCGAGATGGCCTTCTTGTTGACGACATAGTTGAGGGTCTTGGCGCGTGCAAACTCAGGAGTCATATACCAGATACCATCGTACTTGCCGGTCTTGCCCCATGAGTTCTTGATCATGTAGTATGGATTGCCCTGCTGATCCTTGGCAATGCCGAAGAGGTGCATGCCGTGGTCGTCGCCGGTCTCGAAGTTGTCGTAGCCAATCTGACGCTCCTGAGCGGTGACCTTCTTCTGAGGAAGTGGGCCCTTCCAGAGTTCTGCGCCCTTTGACGAACGGTCGAGCTTGAGCCAGCGTGCCTGATCGGCACCTGGAGCATCAGGAGCCTCCATGTCTGGGAATACGGCCAGACCGTCGCGGGTAAATCCGTCCTCGCTGACATCACCGCCCCAAAGCACAGAGTAGCCGGCATGGATGGCGTCGTCGATGATCTGCATGAAGTCCTCGAGCTCTACGTTGAGGCTCTCACCCCAGCGCCAGTTGTCCTGAACCTCGATGATGAAGTTCTCGCCGTAAGGATGATGGGTGAACGAGGTGATGCTGATGTAATCGTCAGCGTTCAGACCGGTGCTCTGCGCAAAGGTCTGAGGAGTGTAGGTCTTGCCCTCGAACTGGAACTCGGTTGGCACCTTGCCCAGATATACCTCGTGTACGGCACGTACAGCCTTCTTCCAGAGCCACTCGCCGTCTGGGCTCATCTGAAGCTTGCGGGCATTGGCTGCAGCGTGAACCAGCGGATCGGTCATCGCGGTGAGCTCAGAGTGATTCGACAGGGTATCGCCGTACATTACGCCGGCAGGCATCTCGCAGTCAGGGACGAGACCGTAATTGCGCAGACAGTACATCACGTCGACAAACGAGCCGCCCTGTGCAAACGAGCAGTCGCCATGGGTGCGGACCGACTTCTCGGCACGGTCCATATAGGTGTTCGAAACTACGAACATCTCTGAGAAGTCGTATACCTTGCCTGACAGCTTGAGGGCTTCGCTCTCGAGGAAGCTGAGGCCTGAATAGCTCCAGCAAGTGCCGGCATTCTTCTGGTTCTTGATAGGAGTGATGGCTACAGAATCGACGGTAGTGAACTGGAAGCCTTCGATTGAATCTTTCTTTGCCTCGTCTTGTGCGAAAGCGGGAGCGGCAAGGAGTACTGCAATGCCGCAGAGGAGAGTTTTCTTCATTGTTGTAATGGATAATGTCGAGCGGTATTCCGCTCAAAAATTTGGCTATTTCTTTTTCTTCTTTTTGTCGGTGATGTTGAGTATGGCACGGCAGCGGTCTGCATCAGCGATGACGGATGCTGCTTTCTTGACGAGCTGGTCGGCCAAAAGTCCTTGCTGCGATTGTCCGCGCTGGTAGTAGTAGCGGAGGGCAATCTCGTCCTCGATGTCCTGGCGGATCTCCTCGCTCAGCGAATCGAGGTCGTGCTTCATGTCGAAGACGCGCAGTACGGTGAGGATGCTGTCCTTCTTGTTCGAAAGTGCGCGCTGGCAGAAATCGGCATAATCGTTGTCCGAGATGCGGAATTCGCCGATCGGAGCAATCGATTCATGCTCGTGGCGATACTTGGTGGCAAAGTCGTGGACGAGGTATTCGCGGTCGAGGTAGAAGGACAGATTGGACATCTGTTGTGGCTTTTCCTCGATGTCTGGCTTGATGCCGCGACCGTCGCGTACCTCACGACCATTGGCCGTATGGAAGGCATGAGTCAACGAATCCGGAATCTGCTCGGCCTGGCCCATGTTGTAGTCGATGGCCTGGATACAACGTCCTGACGGAATGTAATACTTGGCCGTGGTGAATTTGCAGAGTGTGCCGTAGGGGAGCTGTCGCGTGCTTTGTACAAGACCCTTGCCAAACGAGCGTTCGCCCATGATGACGGCACGATCGAGGTCCTGCAAGGCGCCTGAAAGAATTTCGGAAGCCGAAGCCGAGTTGCGGTTGATGAGACAGACAATCGGGAGATCAGGCTCGATAGGCGAGGTGTTGGTGCGGTACGAGCTGTTCCATTCGGGGCGTTTGGCCTTGGTCTCGACTACCAGACTGCCTTTAGGTACAAACATACCTACAATCTTCACGGCTTCTTCGAGCAGACCGCCGCCATTCTCGCGCAGGTCAAAGACAAGGCCCTTGAGCTCGTGGCCATCGGTGTGACGCAGTGTGACGAGGGCATCTTGTACCTCTTGTGCCGCCTTGTCGGTGAATGAGGACAGGAAGATGTAGCCGATGCTGTCGTTGAGCCAGCCGTAATACGGCACGGCATCGAGCACAATCTTGCGGCGGGTGATCTGGAAGTCGATAGGGTCTTCGACAAACGGGCGCTTGACACGCAGGGTGAATGACGTTCCGGCTGTGCCGCGCAGCTTCTCGCTGACCTGAGCCGTGGTCTTCTTGATCATGCTCTCGCCGTCGATGCTGAGGATGGCATCGGCCACGCGCACACCGGCCTCCTGTGCCGGACGGCCTTCGTATGGATTCGAAATTATCACGGTATCGCCACGCTGCTGGATGAGGGCGCCAATGCCGCCATATTCGCCGGTGGTCATGGTCTTGAAGTTCGACTGATCTTCTTCGCTGTAGAATTCGCAATAGGGATCCAGGTCGGCCAGCATGGCATCGATGCCGGCAGCCAGCGCACGGCCCCAGTCGATAGTGTCTACATATTGGCCTTGAAGGGTAGTAATGGCCGAACCGAGAATCTCCATGTATTGTTGTGCATCGAGATGCAGATCAGCGACATTCTTTTTGCGTGAGTTATGGTCTGACGACTGGGCAACCGCCATTGCCGAGCAGGATAAATATAGTGCTAAACCGAGGGCGAGGCTTTCAAGGCCTCTCAAAAATCTCTTCATATTTGTAGATAAAAAACGCGCAAATATAAGTCTAATTTCTTAAATCCCCAAAAAAAACGCCTGAAAATTGCATTTTTTTATAACTATTGTATGGCATATTACAAAAATTGTAGTATCTTTGCACCAAAAATTACACCTAATATAATTAGTTATGAAAAAGATTTTCTTTACAATCCTTGCTATTTCAGCGCTTGCTACTACCAATGCACAGGCAAGCATTTTCAATTGGGGTGTTACTGGAGGTATGAACATTACCAAGACCGAAGTGGACGAAACGGACTTTATCAAGAACTGGTCTCCGGATTCTGAGACGGGCTGGTATGCCGGTCTGCAGTTCCGCGTTGTTGTGCCTATCGTCGGCGTCGGCGTTGATTTCGGTGCCGTTTACACCCAGGAGACTCTTACGCTGCCCGATAACAATAAGGAGGATATCGGATACCTCTCGGTTCCTGTTCACCTGCGCTACGAACTGAAGTTGCCATTGATCAATGACGCTCTCACTCCTTATATCTTCACCGGACCTCAGGCCAGCTACAATATTCAGCAGATTGATGATAAGGTAGCTGATACCTTCAAGTCAGAGGATCTGGTCTGGCATTGGGACCTGGGTGCTGGCGTTGTTCTCTTCGACCATATTCAGGTTTCGTATCACTATGGTTTCCCATTGACCAATACCGGCGAATACATGAATCCTGCATTTGGCACTACCACACAGCAGGTTGAGTCTGACTGGAAAATGGGTACTCACCATCTGGGTCTTACCCTCTACTTCTAATTTTTATCATGATCGAAGACGACGAGATTCTTGACGACGAAGTGCAGGACGTAAGTGCCGACACTGAGAAGGACGACGACGAAGCTGCCACCGAGGGCAATGGCTACCGCCCGCACAACGACGATGATGCTGCCGACGACAAGGTGCACCATCTGGGCGGAATGTACCAGAACTGGTTCCTTGATTATGCCTCGTACGTCATCCTTGAACGTGCTGTGCCTCACTTGGCTGACGGCCTGAAACCCGTGCAGCGACGAATCCTTCATGCCATGAAGGTGATCGACGATGGCCGCTTCAACAAGGTGGCAAACATCGTCGGCCAGACCATGCAATACCATCCGCATGGCGATGCCTCGATTGGCGATGCGTTGGTACAGTTGGGCCAGAAGGACCTGCTGATTGATTGTCAAGGCAACTGGGGAAATATCCTGACGGGCGATTCGGCCGCCGCTCCTCGATACATCGAGGCACGTCTGTCGAAGTTCGCTCTCGAGGTGGTCTTCAATAACAAGATTACCCCATGGCAGCTGTCGTACGATGGCCGTAAGAAGGAGCCTATCAACCTGCCAATCAAGTTCCCGCTGCTGCTGGCACAAGGTGTCGAGGGCATTGCGGTAGGCTTGTCGTCTAAGATCCTGCCTCACAATTTCAACGAATTGCTCGATGCCTCGATTGCCTGTCTGAAGGGCGAGGCGTTCGAACTGTATCCCGACTTCCCTACCGGAGGCCTGATCGACGTTGCCAAGTATCACGATGGCATGCGTGGCGGCGTCGTCAAGGTGCGTTCGCGCATCGACAAGATCGACCAGAAGACACTCCGCATCACCGATGTTCCTTTCGGCAAGACCACGGATTCGCTCATCGAGTCGATCAAGAAAGCTATCGAGAAAGGCAAGATCAAGATCAAGTCGTTCGATGACTTTACGTCTGATCATGCCGAGATTGTCGTTCACCTGATGCCGGGCGTCTCGAGCGACAAGACCATCGACGCACTCTATGCCTTTACCGATTGCGAGATTTCCATCTCGCCCAACTGCTGTGTCATTCACGACCGTAAGCCACACTTCCTCACCGTCAGCGAGGTGTTGCGTCGCTCGGCCGAGAATACGCGCGAGCTGTTGCGTCAGGAGCTTGAGGTACAGCGAGGCGAGCTGCTCGAACATCTGATGACCTGTTCGCTCGAGAAGATCTTCATCGAGGAGCGCATCTACAAAGGCCAGGAGTACGAGCAGGCCAAGGACCTCGATACGGCCCTGGCTTATATCGACATGCGACTGGAGCCTTTCAAGAAGGACTTCGTACGCGAGGTTACACGCGATGATCTGCTGCGCCTCGAGGATATCAAGATGGCCCGTATCCATAAGTTCAATAGCCAGAAGGCCGAAGAGGATATCCTGCAGACCAAGAAGAAGATCCGCGAGGTGGAGAAGCATCTGCGTCATCTGACCGAGTACACCATCGAATGGTTCAGGCACCTGAAGGAAAAGTATGGTGCCGATCATCCGCGTATGACCGAGATCCGCAATTTCAATTCGGTGGACGCTACAAAGGTCATCGAGTCGAACCAGAAACTTTGGTTCAATCGCGAGGAGGGCTTCATGGGTACGGGCCTCAAGCAGTCCGAATCGGAGTTCGTCTGCAACTGTTCTGAGATCGACGAGATTCTCGTCATCTACAAGAATGGACAATACAAGGTCGTGAAGGTCGATTCGAAGGTATACATCGGTCAGGACATCATCCATCTGGCCGTTTACCGCAAGAACGACTCGCGTACCATCTATAACGTCATCTATCGCGACGGCAAGGGTGGTCCGCACATGATCAAGCGCTTCCCTATCACGTCCATCATGCGCGACAAGGTGTACGACGTCACGCAGGGCAAGGAAGGCTCCCGCATCGTCTACTTCAGTGCCAATGCCAATGGCGAAGCCGAGACTATCAAGGTCTACATCAAGTCCAAGTTGCGTAATTCGAAGGTCATCAGCTTCGATCGCGACTTTGCCGAGACGCCGATCAAGGGCCGTGGCGTGAAGGGCAACCTGCTGACCAAGGCTGACGTCCAGAAGATCACCAAGACGGCTGATGGCGGTTCGACGCTGGGCGGTCGTCCGGTATGGTGGGATCCTGACGTACAGCGCATCAACTACAACAAGCAGGGCAACTATCTGGGCGAGTTCCTGAGCGATGATCGCGTGCTGGTGATTCTTACCACCTACGACTACTATATCACTACGTTCGACGAGAATAACCATTACGAGTCGAATATACTGCGCGTCGAGAAGTACGATCCGCGCAAGGTATGGACCCTTGTCATGTGGGATGCCGAGAATCGTTGCTACAACCTGAAGCGCAGTTTGCTCGAGGCGCGTGCTACCAAGCAGAACCTGCTGGGCGATACCGATCGCTTCCAGATGGCTACGGTGGTCGATGGTGAGAAGCTTTCGATCGATGTCCGTCGTCAGGGCACACCGTTGCTTACCGACGTGGCCTATCCGCGTTTCCGCGTGACGTTGGGCAAGCCGGATGACTTCCGTCCTGCTCTCATCATCGATGCCGACGAGTTTATCCCCGTACGCAGTGTCGGTACCAAAGGCAAGCGCCTGACCAACTACAATATTGCCCTGATCGAAGAACTCGAGCCAGAACGTACACCAGAGCCTGAAACTGAAGAAGAAGAGGTCGAACCTGCAGATTCTGACTCGGAGGAACTTGATGCCGATTCGTTGTTCTGATGAAAAGAATTCTCCTATTACTCACGTTATTGATCGCTTGGAATGGTGTTCTTTCGGCCCAGGAGACGGCCGATGCCACCATCCAGGCTTCTGGCGTTGCGCAGCAAGGCAAAGGTAGTCCGTACCGGCCCATCACCAGCTCCGTCGAGCTGCATCTGGGTGCGGCCAGCATGCGCAATACCTATCTGACGCCTTTGCTCTACAGCGGTCCGGATCTCGGCATCGGTTATGAACGTACCCGTCGCAGGAACAACCTCGACTGGATGAGCCTGCAGTCCATCAATGGCCAGTTCGCTATGGGCGAAGATCGTGGCGTGCACAGCGACCAGTGGTCTGGCCGGCTTCGTTATCATTATGCGGCCCTCTATGCCATCGACCTTTATTATCTTGCGCTTATGGTGGGCCCTTCGGTAGGGCTCGATCTTGGTTTCGACTACAATCTCCGCATGGGCGGGTCGAACAATCCGGCCACGGCTCGTGCTGCGGCCAATGTAGGTCTTCAGCTCATGGCCACGATGCCTTATCGGCTCTGGGGACGTCATAGTCTTGCTTCACTTCAGCTGCAGGCTCCGATGTTGGGTTATGCGTTGATGCCCGAATATGGCGCCAGCTACTACGAGTCGTTCTATCTGTCCAATACAGTGGGACTGAATCATTTCACATCGCTGCATAACCAGCAGGATCTCGACGTGAAGCTCACGACCGACATTCCTTTGCGGAAACAACGCGGCGGGGCTCTGCGCGTGGGCGTTGGCTATCACATCGAGACGATGCGCATCAATCAGGTCACCACGCGTTTCTCCGCATTCGAGGCCATCGTGGGCTGGACGTTCCAGACGTTGCCCACCCAGTTTACAACAAACGGATTATTGCGCCATGAAGTATTCTGATTCTTTCCGCCAGCTTAGGGCTCTATTGCCGCTTACGTTGTGTGCGCTGTCAGGCCTTGGCCTGTCGTCGTGTCTCGATGACGACAGCCTGGAACAGGCCGACAGCCTCGATGGTACGTTCGAGGCCTGCTGGCAGGCGCTCGACCAGCATTATTGCTTCTTCGACGAGAAGGGCGTCGACTGGAAGGGTGTCTATGCCAAGTATAAGCCGTTGATGCGCGATTCGGTCAAGACGCAACTACAGCTCTTCAATGTCCTCGACGAGATGATGGATACGTTGCGCGACGGACATGTAAACCTCTATACACCCTTCAACGTAGGTCGTTACTGGTCGTGGCACGAGGATTATCTGCCCAATTACGACGCCAACCTCATCAATCAGTATTATCTCGGTACGCGCTATTGGATCTCGGCCGGCATGCAGTTCGGTATGTTCGGTCGCGATACGGTAGCCTATCTGCGCTATTCGTCGTTCGATAATGCTGTGGGCAGTACTAATCTGGATTATGTGCTGGCCTTGGTGCGCAACGCCAATGGCCTTATCATCGACATTCGCAACAATGGTGGCGGATCGCTGTCGAACGTTACGGCCATTGCCGAGCGTTTCGCTACCGAGAAGACGCTGTACGGCTACATTCGGCACAAGACGGGCCCTGGGCATCGCGATTTCTCCTCGCCTGAACCGCTCTATGTGTGGCCTGTCGATGATCGTGTGACGTGGGATGCTTCGGAACGCCCCGTGGTGATCCTGACCAATCGTCACTGCTACTCGGCCGCCAACAACTTCGTACAGGTGATGCGTGCACTCGATGGAACCCTGACGACCGATAGTCTGGGCCAGCCACATCCTAAGATGATCAAGCAGTGTGGCGATCGTACGGGCGGCGGCAGCGGATTGCCGTTCGAAACGGTGTTGCCCAACGGCTGGTCGCTGCGCTTCTCGGCTTGTCCGATGACCGATGCCGAAGGCCAGAGCACCGAGGCGGGTATCGAACCGTCGGCCGGTTTGCGTGTCGATATGGACAGCGTTTCGATGTTCGACGATCATCGCGACGATATCATCGAAGCCGCGCGTGCATACATTATAAATAATACGCGTGCGCCAAGAAAAATAGCCGAAAACGAAGAAAAGTAGGACGAAAATTTGGACAATCCAATTTTTCTTCGTATCTTTGCCGCCGCAAAAATCTATCGACTATAGGCTCTCTGCTCTATATTTAGTAGAAGGGAGGCGCGGGTATGCTGAAATTGGTAGACAGGCCAGACTTAGGATCTGGTGTCGTGAGGCGTGTGGGTTCGAGTCCCACTACCCGTACTGCAATACACAAAAAAATATCGCTACCGGAAGGGTAATTCCCTTTGGTAGCGATGTTTTTTGTGTTGTATCGTGCCGAGCCTTAATAGTTCTTCATGATCCAGAAGTCGACAGGCTTGATGCGATGGTTGCGGGTGATGAGGGTAGCATAGTCGTAACGGCCGACGATTGGCCAGTTGTTGAGCCAGCTGTCCTGATCGCAAACACCCCAGACGGTGACGCGCTCGAGCTTGTCGGCATTGTCCTTGAAGAGCTGGAAGTATTCCTGCATGCGGTAGTTCCAGTCGTGGAGAGGCTCCTGTGGGAAGTTGCCCTTGTATGGGTCGAGTGCCTGCTCGAAGTTCTCGGTGTGGTCGACGGCTGCGGTGATCTGGCGCTGACGACGTGGGAGGATCGACATATCGAGCTCAGAGATGCTGACCTTGAGGCCAAGTTCGGCAAACATGTCGATGGACTTCTGAATCTCGCTGATGGCCGGACGATCCAGGCCCCAGTGGCCCTGCAGGCCCATGCCGTCGATCTTGATGCCCTTCGACTGGAGTCGCTTGATGATCTCGACGTAACGCTCGCGACGGCCAGGATCGGTCATGTTGTAGTCGTTGAGGTAAAGCTCTACATCGGGATCGGCCTTTGCGGCTGCCGAGAATGCGATTTCGTAGAGGTCGTCGCCCAGGATCTTATACCACATGGACTGGCGCTGGATGCCACCCTCGATCACAGATTCGTTGATGACGTCCCAGCTGTGAATCTTGCCTTTGTAGTGGCCGACGATGGTGGCGATGTGATCCTCGAGGCGCTGCTTCAGGAGGTCGTACGAAGCGGTGTCGCCCTTCTCGTCGAAGAAGAACCAGTCAGGACACTGTGAATGCCATACCAGGGTGTGGCCGTGGATGAACATGTTGTTCTTCTGGCCGAACTCGACGTAGGCGTCAGGGATGGTCCATTCGTAGACGTTCTCGAATGGGTGAACCTCCTCGGGCTTGAGACAGTTCTCGGGCGAGATGGCAGCAAAGTGCTTGACGGTGGTGGCTACGCCTTCGATGTCAGCACCGATGATATGGTCGGTGTTCAGGGCCGTGCCGAGGTAGAAATACTTGTTGGTGTACTCCTTGAGGCCTGGCTCATTGGCTGCAGCCTCTTTCTGGCAGTTACACTGACAGCTGCTGAGAAGTGCAGCGCCGAGCAAAAAGAAAAGGGTTTTCTTCATATTTATTGTTTTAGGGATTTTAGAGATTTGGGGGGATTTTAGGGGATACAAGAGATTTAGGGGATACAAGGGATATAAGGGACGAATGTATCGGTGGACAAAAGGAATTGGACAGGCGAAGGTAACGGCTCTTGTATCCCTTGTTTCCCTTCTATCCCTTGTTTCCCTTTTTACTTAAACTTCCACACGGTGATGGTGTTCTCGCCGACCTTGAGGTTCTCGAATGGGCCGACCTTAGGAGCGGTGGCGCTACGGGCATTGCCCAGCAGGTCCTTGTCGATGCAGAGTGGCGTGCCGTCAGGATTCTCGTAGTAGCCGTTCGAGAAGTAGGTCTTGCCGAGCATCTCGGTGTTGACGGGTACGGTCTTCACGGTGTTGTAGTTGCCATCGACGGTGATCTTGAGGTTGATGCCCTCAGCGGTCTTCTCGATGCTGACCTTGGCGTCGGTGTTGGTCTTCACGCCGTTCTCCTCGTAGGCGTACGCCTTCACGCCATTCATATAGAGGTTCGAGCCCACGTGCATGGCCAGCTGGAAGCGCGAGGTCTGGTTGTTGCCGGCGGCCATCTGCTCGACGAACGACTTTGGCAGGGCGTCGGTCTTGCGCGTGTTCATGTCGCGGTAGATGCCAGGATAGAACGGTGGACGCTGGTCGTAGACCGAGGTGCCTGCCTCCTTCAGCTCGTGGTCAGACGATGGTACGACGGTGAAGATGTTGTTGTAGTAGCGGTCGTCGCCGCCAGGGAAGTTCATTACGCCCACGATCTTGGTCGAGTGTGGGTAGTGATAAGGCGTGTAGCGCTCAAGTACAGGGTGGAAGCTGATGTAGCCCGAGATGATGTTGTGCACGAAGGCTGCGCCCTGACCCCAGTCCATGAAGGCCTGCTTCGAGAGCATCACGTTGTTGTCGAGCAAGGCTGGGCCGTGGGTTACCTCGTTCCAGTAGTCGGTGTGGTCGTTGTCGAAGAAGACGTTGCTCGACACACGGGTGCCGATGGCCTGCCAGTCGAGCCAGAGGCCGTTGAAGCCGTTCTCGAGGATGTTGTTGCGGATGATGCAGTCGATGGCTGCGTGGAGCTTGATGCAGCCTACCTCGGCGCCTGCATACTGACGCTTGGCGTTGATGTCGTGGATGTAGTTGTTCTCGATGAGCGAGAAGACGCAACCCAGGTGACCGACGATGCCTGCCTGCTCGCAGTCGAAGATCTCGTTGTTGCGGATGATGTGCGAGCCGATGTTCTCCTTCTTCCAGCCCATATCCTCGGCCTGGAAGATGGCCTCGAGCTCACGGTTGAAGCCGGTCAGCTCGCGCTCGATGGTCCAGCGGTTCTGGCCCGATGCGCGGTCCTTGCCGATGCAGATGCCTACGCACTTCGAGTTGCTGATCACGTTGTCCTCGATGATCCATCCCTTGCTCCAGTGTGGTCCGAGCAGGCCTTGCTGGAAGGCGGTAGGTGGTGCCCAGTTGGTGGCTGCCTGACTCATCTTGAAACCACGCACGGTGATGAAGTTGACGCCTGGCAACGCTGGGAAGAAACAAGCTGGACGAGCATTGACCTCAACGAGTTCTTTGTTGGGGTTGACACCCTCACCAAAGTTGGCCCAGATAGTGGTCTCTGTGTCGGTAACCTCCACGTACCAGGTACGCTTGGCATCCTCTGGCTTCTTGGTGCGATCAGAAACAACAGGATTCTTTACGCCCTCCAGATCGATGGCCTGGAAGAGCGATT
>JAZUEP010000134.1:0-17627 GCA_045640225.1 Bacteroidales bacterium
CCGCCCCATCGTCTTTGCTGCCAACAGTAGCGACGTAGGCCACTGCTTCGTCATCGACGGCCTCAACGAGGAGGGTCTCTTCCACGTCAACTGGGGTTGGGGTGGCTGGTACAATGGCTACTTCGACATCGGCATCCTCAACCCTGAAGGTACGGGCATCGGTGGTTCGAACCAAGTATTATTGGGCTACTGTCTGAACCAGGGTGCCGTCTTCCAGCTCTGCCCAGAGGAGGGTCTGGGCGAACATCTCTGTCCGCTCTCGTTCGATTACTACGACTGGTGGGGCGACCTCAGTGATCTGTCATTCACGTATACCTTCCAGAACAATTATGGTGGTAGTGTGCGTGCCCGTTTAGGCCTCGAGCTGATCGACGAGGCAGGCGTCTGTCAGGCCGAGATTGGCGAGAAGACCTACAACTTCGGCGCCTACCCGTATAGCAACTACTGGCAGTACGAATCGTATTCGTTCAAGGGCATCGACGTCCCCGATGGCAAGTATTCGTGCAGTTTGTACTGCATGATTCCTGACCGCGACAGCACACGCTTCAGCATGCCGCACAACAAGAGTTATGACGTACCATGGATCATGGTCGAGAACAATACGATTGTAGACTTTGGCGAAGAGCAAGCCTTCCCGAACCTGACATACACCAACTTCAACTATGAAGGCCGCACCGACTTTGCCGTCGGCCGACAGTACGACTTCACCTTCGACCTCACCAACGAGAGCGACCAGACCTTTGTAGGCTCGGTCCGTATCTTCTGCCGTCCTTATGGCGTCGAGCACGTCAGCTACGACGAAGTCCTCCGCAGCCAGAGCGACGATTTGAAGCTCTTGCCACACGAGACCAAGACGGCACACGTCCCAGTCTGCTTCGACCGCAAGGGAGAATGGGAGGTATGGGGTGCACCATTCGACTTCGGTTACGAGATGGCATGTGCAATGGAGTTTGCCGAAGGTCTCGTCATTACCAGCGACTACACGGCCGAATCGCCAGCAGCCTTGAGCCTGGCCGCAACGCCCGAACTGCTGACCGACTATTGCGAGGTGGATGGCGATGTAGCGTTCCGCCTTGTGGTCGACAACGAGGGTGGCAACTTCAGCGACAAGCTGTCGATGCAGTTCTTCACCGGCAAGAATGCCACCAACAGCCCATCGCTCGTTATCGAGCGCGAAACCCTGCTCGAACCACAGACAGCCGGCAACGTCATCGACATCGAAGGCAAGCTTACGGGTCTCAAGGGCAAGACCAAGTACTTTGCACGTCCCTTCTATATGAACGAGAAGGGTCAGTACCAGCAGCTGCTGCCTTCGGTCGGCAAGTCGACCGCCATCGAGGTGAAGGTCTACAACGCTACCGGCATCGAACAGATCGAGGCCGATGCCGATGCTGACGCTCCGATCTACGACCTCATGGGCCGCCGCGTCAACGAGGCACAGCCGGGCTTCAGCATCCAGCGCCATGCTACATCGCTTCGCTGATATCCACACCCACATCGTGGGGCAACCCGACAGCATCCTCTCCATCCCTGTCGAAGGGTTGGAGGGGATTGTGCTTCATAACCAAGGGCTTCCGTTGGCCGAGCGTCAACACTACAGTCTGCAGCTACACCCGTGGCACCTTACGGACGTGGCCGACATCGATGCCTTCACCATGGCCGTCCGAAAGCATGGCGACGACCCGCAACTGGCAGCCATCGGCGAATGTGGCCTTGACAGCCTTTGCCCTACGCCTATCGAACTGCAGCATACGGCATTCCTGACGACCCTACGCGTGGCACGCCAGTGGCAGAAGCCAGTGGTGATTCATTGCGTGAAGCTGTGGGCCGAGATGGTGAGCGACGTACACAAGGTCTTCCCCGAACTTCGCACCCAGGCCGACGCCTGGCAACGGTGGACGGTCATCGTCCATGGATTCCGCAAAGGCCCCGAGCTGGCTCGTCAACTGCTCGATGCCGGCTTCGCTATCAGCATCGGCACTCACTACAATCCACAGATCCCCGACCTTGTGCCGCCCGAACGGCTCTACCGCGAAACTGACGGCATGTCCATTGCGCAAAAGGCAGTATTTGAGCCGAAAAAGCCTGACGCAAACAAGGTTTCTGGCGAAGATGTTTCGTAGTTAGCGTTTTTTTGATTATCTTTGCGCCATGAAATTTAGTGAATTAGACCTCGATGAGGGCGTAATGGATGCCCTCGAATTTATGCATTATGGCGAATGTACGCCTGTCCAGGAGAAAGCCATTCCACCCGTATTGGCGGGCGACGATGTCATCGCTGTGGCACAGACCGGTACAGGCAAGACGGCCGCCTACCTGCTGCCTATTCTTTCGAACCTGAACCGTTATCGCTACCCTACCGATGCCATCAATTGCGTGATCATGGCGCCAACACGTGAGCTAGCACAGCAGATCGACCAGCAGATGCAAGGCTTCTCGTACTATGTCGATGCCTCGAGCGTGGCCGTCTATGGCGGTGGCGAGGGCCAGGATTTTGCCCTGCAGGCACGCGGACTGAAGGAAGGGGCCGACGTGGTGATTGCTACCCCAGGCCGTCTGCTGTCGCACATCAACCTGGGCTATGTCGACCTCTCGCAAGTGGCTTTCTTCGTGCTCGACGAGGCTGACCGCATGCTCGACATGGGCTTTTACGACGATATCATGAACATCGCCAAGCTGCTGCCTCAGGACTGCCAGAAGATTCTCTATTCGGCCACCATGCCGCCCAAGACACAACGATTGGCCGAAGCCATCATGTGGAATCCTGTGATGGTAAAGATCGCAATATCGAAACCCGCCGAGAAGATACATCAACAGTGTTGCATCTGCCACGAACCTCAGAAAGTGCACATGCTGATCCGCTATCTGAAGAAGTTCTTCGGAGGCAAGGAGGACGGCTTCGTCCGCGACGAATTGCTACAGAATCCAGACAAACGCGTCGTCGTCTTTGTCAGCCGTAAGGTTAACGTCAAGGACGTTGTGCTCAGCCTTCGCAAGAAGGGTTTCCAGGTAGCCGCTATGCACTCGGACCTCGAGCAGCGCGAGCGCGAGGACGTGATGAACGCATTCCGCGCCGGTCGCACCAACATCATCGTGGCCACCGATATCGTGAGCCGCGGCATTGACATTACGGGCATCGAGCTGGTAATCAACTACGACATGCCGCACGATCCTGAGGACTACGTCCACCGCATCGGACGCACTGCCCGTGCCGACCGTGACGGCGAGAGCCTCACCCTGGTGAACTGCAACGACCGCCGTGAGATGCAGAAGTTTGCTGCCCTCGAACGCTTCATCGAGAAGCAGATGGACCGCATCCCTGTGCCCGACGAGCTGGGCGGCTGCAACGTAACGTCCGCACCACTACATTCCGACAAAGCAAAAGACCATAAAAACCATACTGACAATGAAAATCGCAAGAACCGCCGCAACAATCGCGGTCATCATAGTGGCAGCCGCCGCAAGCCTGCCAACCCCGGTCATGGCAGCACCGGCCCGACCCCTGCCTCAGACAATAATCCAGCCTGACGGAACGACCCTCACCATCGTACAGCAAGGCGACGAATGGCATCACTGGATTACCGACCTCAACGGTAACCTCGTAGTGCTCTCGGACGACGGCTTCTATCGCCTGGCCGATGAGGTTCAGCTGGCCCAGTGGCAAGCCGACGCTGATCGACAGGCACAATTGCGAGCCAGCGTCAACGACCGACGCATGCAGCGTCTGCAGGCCTCGCGTCAGCGCTCGATGGACAACGGGGACAATGAAGTACCCAGCCACTTTGCCTTCCCGTCGAAGGGCCTCATCCACGGCCTCGTCGTGCTGGTCGAGTATCAGGATGTAGTCTTCACCATCGACGATCCGCTGTCCGAATATTCAGACATGATGATGAAGCCCAGTTACGACTATGCCATCAACAGTAAATATGTACACAACGGTTCGGCTCACGACTATTTCTACCAGAATTCGCTGGGAGCCTTCGACCCACAGTTCGACGTCTACGGCCCCATCAAGCTTCAGCATGAACAGGCCTACTATGGCGGCAACAACAGCTATGGCAATGACGAGCGTGCCTACGAGATGATCATCGAAGCCTGCCAGCAGCTCGACGAGCAGGGTGTCGATTTCAGCCAGTACGACAACAATGGCGATGGCATCATCGACTTTGTCTTTGCCATCTATGCGGGCGAAGGCGAGAATGCCACACGCATCTCGTACCAGGTGTGGCCCCATGCCTGGGCTATGAGCAGTGCCGGTGTAGGCGGTCAGTATATCTTCGACGACGTCGTCCTCGAGGATTATGCCTGTACCTGTGAGTTGTTCCTCGAGAAGCTCGATGGCGTAGGCACCTTCTGTCATGAGTTCAGCCATGTCTTAGGTCTACCCGATGTTTATGATACTGGCTACTCGGCCAAGACGCCCCTCGGCTATGATGTACTCGACAATGGCTGCTATCAGCTCAACGGCTATTGCCCGGCCGGCTATAATGCCTACGAGCGCTATGCTCTGGGATGGCTCAATCCTGTCGTCATCGACCAGCCTGCAAGCCTCAGCCTCGAAGACTTCGGCACTACTAACCAAGCCTTCATCATCCCCGTCACACCCGATCTTACCGATCCACGCGATGGCGAGTACTACCTCATCGAGAACCGTCAGAAGACCGGCTGGGACAAACATCTGCCCGGACATGGCATGTTGGCCTGGCACATCGACTATGTAAGCAGCAAGTGGTGGGGCAATTCGGTCAACACATGGACTAACCATCAGTGCATCGATCTGGTCGAGGCCGATGGAACCCGGAGTAAACAGGATGGTTCGGAGCCCTTCCCTGGTACGGCCGGACACACTGAGTTCACCGACGACACCACGCCTGCCCTCAGCGGTTGGAGCAGCCCCGGCACCAGCAGCGGGCAACTCGAAAATCGCCTCGATAAGCCTATCACCAACATTCAGGAAACGCCCACCGAAACAGAAGAGATCAACCTCATCACATTCGACTTCATGGGTGGCAATACCGTCCTGCACGAAATCGAGCAGGACCTTGCCAAGGGTCTCCCGCTGGGCATTGTCCTGCTCGATGGTAATCTGACGGTCAACACGCGCTATGGCAGTTTCGATACCATGGGTCGCCGTCGCTGACTTTAGTTTTTCGCACTACACGATGCAGACCTTGTAGTACACATCGTCTGCCTGGGCCTGCACCTCGGTCATATTCCAGTCCGCGGTGCAGGCTATTACTTTGCGGTTCCGGCCTTCGCTATAGACCAGGTCGCCCACGTGAGGAGCCTCGTCCCTGCGCAGAGCGTAGACAAAGATGTCGTAGGGGTCAACACCCGCCTCCTGATCTTCGGGATCACACGGCTCGTATATGTTCCAGATGCATGCCATCCTGTCTGTTCCTTATTTCTGTACGACAATGGCCGGTTGCTGACGATTCCAGGCCTTGGCCCATTCGAACCAGCGCTGATAGTTCCAACGTCCGTCCTCATAAGGAGCGAAGGTCTCGAGGTCAGGGGCAGCGCAAACCGCACGATAGATGATCGATCCATCGGTAGCCGGACGCACTCCATACAGGATCTGCTCGCGACGGTCGAGAGTACGTGTCACGTACGACTCTGGAATCGACACGGCCAGGGCTGCCTTGCTCATGTAAGGGAAGAGCTGATGATTCGGATCGGGCCAGTCCTTGCCATAGCTGGCACAGAAGCCGTGATCGTCGAAGATATATTGCGTCATGGCTACATCCACGCTATCTTGGTTCAGGCTACCTACCTTCATCACACCGGTTACGAACTCCAGCTGGCTCATGCGTGCTGTCACTTCGGTGCCATCGTCTGCCACCTCGCACAACTGGTTCACGATCTGATGCTCACGGTTGCCGGCATAGAGGATGTAACGAGCCTTGAGATTCAGCTTATGGCCCTTGTACTGCCATCCCTCGACATTCATATCCACCACCGTACGCACGGGACCCGATGCCACGATGTGGGCCTGTCGCCAGTCGAAGGGCGTAATGTTCTGCATACATGGATCCATCGACTTGCGGTCGGCCACGGTATTGAGATAGGCCGGATCCCACTTCGAGTCATCCCATCCACGCAGGGTACCGAGCGAAGCCGTTGCGCCTACCACGATGTAATCCTCGCCATACTGGTAAAGGGCTGCCGAATCGCGTATCTCAGGGGTATACCACATCGATCGGTCGAGTTCGAGCTGCGGCACGCGCTTGCCGTACAGGTCGGTACCATGTCCGGCATTGAAGTATACGCGATAACCCATCACCTCGTTTTCGAAGCACAGACCATGTGGATACACGTCACTATAGTGCGTATCCTCGACCTCCGAGATCGTATCGATCCGATAGTTCTCCTCGCGCAGGTCGATGGTGCGACCTTTCTTTACAACGCGCATGCGCATGTCGGTGAACACGCGGCTCGGGTAGCGGTCAGCCGGCAATGGCTTCTTGCCGAAGGTCACGTCGAGCTGCTTTGTGCCTTTTGCGTCGAGGTCGAGCACGAGCGACAGTTCATCGTACGTTCCGTCGCCATTCAGGTCGTCGAGCTGCGAAGGCACCTCCTGGCCGTCCACGCATACGGTGGCCGACTTCCACTTGAACACCTCTGGCAGCTTCACGCACACAGGGGCATCCTTATACGCCACATCGTTGGGGTTGCTGACCTCGAGGGTTACAATGCCCTTCTTTCCTATCTCGTCGAGCTTCAGCTGTGCGGTCGATGCCACATAGCTCATCTCCTTATGTTCCTGGGCCATCACGGCCGATGCCGTCAGCGCCAGGGCTGCTATCATAATCTTTTTCATACCTTTACGTCCTTACATCTTTACACCTTCGCCATTGACTCGCAGGTCAACAATGCTCACATTCTCGGCATATTCGCTCACGAATGGCTCACGTCCCTCAGGCAGATAGAGGTCGACGTTGCTGATCTTGATATCACGGCTTTCGTTGATCTCGATACCAAAGTCAGCCGTAACCTGAGTGTCAGTAATGTTGATGTTGGTTACCGGCATCTCTGGCAGGCCGTTGAAGTAGAAGGCACGGTTGGCACCTTGGCACGTCACACGGCTGATGTAGATGTCCTTGAACTGTGGAGTCTCGTCCGACACGGGCTGTACGTCGCGCTCTGGCACGATTCCCTTGGCGGCCATCTCCTGCTTCAGTTTCAAGGCATCGGCTGCCGACAAGCCTGTATAATGCAGATCGAACAGGATACAATCAGTCGGAATGTCGATCATGTTGACGTTGTCGATATAGATGTTCTCGACCACACCGCCACGACCACGGGCCGACTTGAAGCGCAGGCCGACGTCCGTACCCAGGAACATACAGTTACGGACGCTGACGTTCTTCACGCCGCTCGACATCTCCGAGCCTACCACAAAGCCGCCATGGCCATGATAGACCGCACAACCATCGACCACGACGTTCTCGCAAGGCGTCTGCAGGTCACGGCCGTCCTTGTTCTTGCCGCTCTTCACACAGATGGCATCGTCGCCTACGTCGAACTTGTTGTTCACGACCAGGCAGTTCCTGCAGGCCTCCAGATCCAGTCCGTCACCGTTCTGGCTGTTCCATGGATTGATGACCATCACGTTCTCGATCACCACATTCTCGCACTGGAAGGGATGCAGGTTCCATGCCGGCGAGTTCTGGAAGCACACGCCCTCGAGCCATACGTTCTGGCACTGTTCGAAGTTGAGCAATGCCGGACGCAGGAAGTCGCGGGTCGATGCCCAGTCCTCCTCGGTCTGGCACCATTCCGGTACGTTCATAGCGCACTTCTGCAGGTTGTCGAGAATCGACTGATTCGGAGCCCAGAGTTCGAAACCCTGAGCCACGCCCGTCACGCTTCCCTCCTGCTGGCATAGCTTCTTCCACTCGCCTTCGGTTAGCTTCGAGCGTTTGATCCAACGCCATGCATCGCCATTGCCGTCGATAGTACCCTGACCGGTGATGGCCACGTTCTTACGACCTTTGGCGTTCAGCGGACTCTGGCAGCGACGGGTCTTCAGACCCTCAAAATAGGTCTCGACGACGGGATATTTGTCGTAGTCGCCCGAGAAGAGGATTACAGCTCCATCCTCGAGATGCATGTCCACATTGTCAAGGAAGGTGATTGGACCCGTCAGCCACACGCCACGAGGCACGACCAGATGGCCTCCGCCCTTGTCGTTCAGCCCCTTCATGGCGGCCGCAAAGGCTTCGGTATTATCAAAATGGCCATCACCCACACCGCCATACTGTGTCACAGGTTCGGTCAAGGCATTAAACACTGGGCGCTGCACGGCAGGCATCTCAAAAGGCAAACCCTGCGTGTATTGGGCCAGGTCGCTACCGGCATCATTCTGTTGCTGGCTACCGCAGGCCGTCAGCATGGCGGCCAGCAGCATTGGGGTCAATCCCCGTAAGAGAGAAGTTGTTTTCATGTATAAGTATTGTGTTTTTTGATTTTGTATTTCGTGCGCAAAGATACAGATTATTTACCGAAAAAGCAAGAAACCTGATGCAAAACCTTCTATTACAACCCCAAATCAATCTCAAAACTTGGATTCTCTGTTACTTTTGCACTGTATTTCGGTCTTGAGGCTGATCTGATCGAGCACGACGCCCTCCGTGAGAGGACAGAACAGTACACTATGATGCGTAGCCGAAGCATCGATCGGCAAGGTAACGACACGCTCTGACAGGTTGCGCAGCACATTGAGTTTCCAGTCCTCGCTGCGATCGTACGTCTCATAATGGAGAGTGACAGGCGCACAGTCATCGACCGCGACGGCAAATGACAGGCGACCGCCATCGAGCGGATGCGTAGGCAACAGATGGATGGAGAACGTGAGCGAATCGGCCTCGGCTTGAGTCTCGAAGTCAAACCGATACTCATCCCCTCTCTGTGTGGCCAGCATCTCGCCCTTCGGCCCTAATTCCCGAAGCACGTCAGTGTAACCCAATGCGCTGAACGACGGGATGAGAGGCTGCCAAAGCGGAGTGGCAGGATAAGTGGGAAGTTCGGCGGCAGTCACTGGCTGAAAGACGCGCAATCCCCGTGGAGATGCCGACATGATGCCATCCCACTTGCCGCCGTTGTCTATACCTTTATTATATATACGCGTGAGGCTCTGTATCGAATCGTGAGCCTGCTGGCTTAGGTCAGGACAGAGGTATTTGATGTTCTGCTGAGCTGCTGCCTGAATCGGATACTTGACGAGCTGGAAATAGGCATCGGCACAATGATTGCCGACAAGACGAGCCAACAATTCGGCTTCTTCCGACATTTCAGTATACGAGGATAGGCGGTTGGCTACCTCTTCGGCACTCCAGTAGTCGACAGGCCGCACCAGATTCCAATAAGCACGGTCCTTCTCCTCCACCCGGGAACCAGCCAGATGCTCCGGCTTGCGATCCCAGGCTTTACGATAGGACGCATTCAGCAGATTAGTGATATCGCGTCCATACCGCGGGCCAAAGATGGCATCCATCATATCGCAAATAATCTGATCAGCCCGATTGCCACGTGTAAGGTCCTCGCTTACGCCCTTCCAGGCCAGGTCAGCAAACACCTGTATCTGCGGCTCTGCCGGCTTGATGTCGCCCACGTTGAGCATCCACATCTGCCGGATGCCGCGATGATAGGCCTCGGTCAGTTGCTGCTCCATCAGATAAGGCGACAGGGTCGAGAGCCAGCAATAATCGTGCGGACGACCCCAGTAACTTACGTGATAGTAGAGGCCGTTGCCGCCTTTTCGGTTAGCTTCGATCGAATCGGGGAAGTGGCGAATGTAGCCATAGTTGTCATCGGTCCACATCAGCGTCACGTCATCTGGCACACGCAACCCGTCGCGATAGATGTCGAGCACCTCCTTGTAAGGCACAAAAACCTGCGGCACCGTAGCAACCGGACGACGAAGGGTAGCCGAAAGCATTTGTCGCTGGTCATCGATGACCTGTTGCAGATATTGCACCTTCTCTTCGCGTGTCTTCACACCCTGCATGGCTCCGTCATGTACGCCACGCATACCCAGGGTATAAACGATTTCCTGATGCTGCACGCTATCCAATCGTTCTTGCCAGAATCGCCGTACCGATTCGGCATTGTGCACATAATCATAATCTCCCTTTCCACGGATGCCCCACTCGGCAGCCGCCGAGCTGGCCATCGGTTCGCAGTGGCTACCGCCGATGTAGATGCCGTAACGTGCAGCCACCTCACGGTTACCGGGGGTAAGAAAGAAGGGCTGCGTGCATTCGTGCATCGGAGGCCAGTAGTAGTTGAGTCGCAAACGCAGCATCAGCCGGAAGATGCGTTCGGTCACCTTCGGCCCCACTGCGCCACGGATGCGGTCATGATGCACCACCCAGGCTTCCGGCTCCAGACGCGTAGCCCAGGGATTGAGGCCCCAGTCCTCGTCGTTGATGAAGATGCCGCGATAGGCTACGGCGGGATGATGTTCGATGAGCGTATCGCGCAGCTGCAACGTAGTGAGGCAGGCTGGCGTCGCGTCGGCCCAATCCTCCCACGGCGAGACACCCAGCTGCCGACTCAGCTCCATCAGGCCGTAAGCCAGGCCATGCGCATCGGCTCCAGCGATATGAACGCGTCCCTGGCTCACGCTGTAACGGAAGCCCTCGCGTGGGAGCATCGTATCGAGCACACACACCACCAGAGCCTTTCGTGGCTTCGAGACCCGACGCACCTTGCCGTGCAATGTCCGACTGTAGTCTTCGGCCAGTACATCAAGCGCCGTATAAGCCACGGGCGATAACCCTTCGGGCATCGACACGTGCATCTCCTGCCCAGACCTCAGCACAACGTCTCGGGCCTGGCAGAGCGTAACAATACAGAGTAGGAAGAGTGTGAGTGTGTGCCGCATAGGGGCTGTTTATTCTGTGTTGAGTGTGCGGATAGGCGATATCTTTGCCACCAGTGCCGTAGGGCCTACAAGTACCATCAGGGTAATCAGTATGGTGCCGATGTTGAGAGCGACCACGGCCAGGGGCGACAGACTGATGGGCACCCATTCGAGGTAATACGTCGCAGGATCGAGTTTCATCACATGCCACTGGCTCTGTATCCAACAGAGGGCAAGACCCACCAGATTACCCCACAACAGGCCCTTGCCCGTCAGGAACAACGCCACCCACAGGAAGACCCTGCGCAGACGGCCATTGTCCATGCCCTGCGCCTTGAGGATGCCTATCATCTGTGTGCGTTCCAGGATGATAATCAGCAGGCCGCTGATCATCGTAAAAGCGGCCACGGCGGCTATCAGTATCAGGATTACCCACACGTTGGTATCCAGCAGCTCCAGCCACGAGAATACCTGTGGATTGATCTGCTCGATGGTCTGTGCGAACAATGGCACCTGCTGGGCATCGGTCAAGCCGAGGTCGTTCAGCTCGAAGTAGCGCTGGTACAGTTGGTCGAAGTCGTCAATCCTTACCTCAATCGAGCTATACATCGTATCGTCCCATCCGCTCACGCCCTGTAGCAGGACAGGCGAAGCCAGCACCATCTGCTGGTCAATCTCAGAGAAGTGCGTCTCGTAGATCGAGGCTACCGTCAGACGACGTGCCTTCACCTTGGTATTCTCAGCGCCAAAAGCAAACGGATCGGCTGCCAGGTCGCTTTGCACGAAATAGGCCGTCACATCGTCGCCTACCTCCAGCCGCAACTTATCGGCTATCGTGCGGCTCAGGGCAACTTCACGCTCGCCCAGCGGTTCTTCACGCTCCTCGCTCAATGCTCCACGCTCTGCCCAGAACTCGCCCTTTGCCACGATGCTGATAAAGTCTGAGTCGGTCTTTAGCACCGCAGGCTTGGTCAGTACGCCACGCACCTCGGACACACCCGGTTGCGATTGCAGGACGTTCCATAGCGAGTCGGTCATCGTCAGCGGAGGCAGTTCGTAGGTCTGATTGCTGGTCAGAGCCTGCAGGTGAATGTGGCCGCTGAAGTCGATCACGCGCTGGCGAACTTCCTCCTTGAAGCCCACCACGATGGCCACCGACACCAGCATGATGGCTACGCCTATCGCTATTCCGGCTATCGCTATACGAACAGCGGGCGGTGACACGCGTTGCGTATCATCGCCCTTGCTGAAGTGTATGCGTCTGGCCAGATAGTAGGCTATTGAGGCCATCTTACTGTCTCTTTTCTCTTGAATTAGTCCTCAGCGTTCATCACCGTGGCCTGATAGACCTTGATGGCCTTGCCCAGCACAATCAGGGCATGCTTCAGGTCGTCCTTGTTCAGCACGTAGGCCATGCGCACCTCGTTCTTGCCGAGGCCTGGCGTGACGTAGAAGCCATTGCCCGGAGCCATCATCACGGTGCAGCCCTCGAACTCGAAGTCCGACAGACACCAGGCACAGAACTTCTCGGCATCGTCGACCGGCAGCTTCACCATCGTATAGAAGGCACCCATCGGCACAGGTGAGTAGACGCCATCAATGCGGTTCAGACCGTCGATCAGGAACTTACGACGCTCGACATACTCGTCGTACGTATCGAGCATGTACTCCGGATCTGCATCGATCGAAGCCTCGGCCACAATCTGTCCCAGCAACGGAGGCGAAAGGCGAGCCTGGCAGAACTTCATGATGTTCTGACGCACGGCAGCATTCTTCGTCACGATCGAACCTACGCGGATACCCGTCTCCGAATAGCGCTTCGACACCGAGTCGATCAGGATCACGTTCTGCTCGATGCCCTCCAGGTGCATGGCCGAAATGTAAGGCGAACCGGTGTAGATGAACTCGCGATAAACCTCGTCCGAGAAGAGGAACAGGTCGTGCTTCTTCACGATGTCGCGCAGCTGGTTCATCTCCTTACGGCTGTACAGATAGCCCGTCGGATTGTTAGGGTTGCAGATCAGGATGCCTTTTGTGCGAGGCGTAATCAGCTTCTCGAACTCCTCCATCGGAGGCAGCGCAAAGCCCTCGTCGATCGACGTTGGAATCGACTTGATCACGGCACCCGCCACGATAGCGAACGACATGTAGTTGGCATAGGCTGGCTCAGGGACAATCAGCTCGTCGCCAGGGTTCAGGCACGACATGAAGGCGAACAGCACGGCTTCCGAACCGCCTGTCGTCACAATCACGTCCTCAAGGCCTACGTTGATCTTGAAGCGATGATAGTAGCTCACCAACTTCTCGCGCAAGGGCTTGATGCCCTCCGAGGGCGAGTATTCAAGGATCTTGCGGTCAATCTTCTTCAGCGAGTCAAGGCCGGCCTGCATAGTGTTCAGGTCAGGCTGACCGATGTTCAGGTGATACACCTTCACGCCACGGGCCTTGGCGGCATTGGCCAAGGGCACCAGCTTGCGGATAGGCGATAGTGGCATCTGTTTGCCACGTTCCGAAATATCAGGCATCTTTATGGGAAAAATTACGAATTACGTTGCGAAACGCAAAATTACGAATTACAAATTACGATTTACAAATTACAAATTACGAATTACGTTGCGAGAACGGGGAATTACGTATTATGGGTTGCAAAGATACTGCAATTCTGTGAATTGACCAAACTTTTCGAGCAAAAATTGCCTCGCACGCGAACATTTTATATCACGCGAATATATTTTGCCCTCCCCTCTTTACCTTTTACTGCCTCTGGTTCAGTGCTCGATGGTAGGCCTCGGCATTGCGCAGATGCTCGCCATAGGTCGTGGCGAAGTTGTGACGGCCCGAGAAGTCTGGCTTGGCACACATATACAGATACGTGTGGATACTGGCGTTCAGTATGGTGTCGATCGTAGCCTTCTCGACCATGCGTATCGGGCCTGGAGGCAGACCTTCGTACCGATAGGTATTGTAGGGCGAATCCACCTCGAGGTGACGGTTCAGGATGCGCTTCAGTCCGAAGTCTCCCAGGGCGAACTTCACCGTCGGATCGGCCTGTAGCGGCATCATCAGCTGCAGGCGGGTCCAGTACAGACGGCCTACCACGCCACGTTCCGAACGGTCAAGCGTCTCCTCCTCGGCAATGCTGGCCAGAATGGTCACCTCCTGGGGTGTCAGTCCCAGGCCCTCGGCCTGTGCTACACGTTTCTCGTTCCAGAAGCGACGATATTCCTTCAGCATACGTGCCAGCAGATCTTCGGCCGACGTATTCCAGTACACCTCGTACGTATCGGGCAGCAGCACACCGATGATGTTGGCCTCGTCCATATCTGCCTCGCGCAGGAAGTCCGGACTGGTCATGGCCCTGAGCAGTTCCACCGAGTCGCACCTGATCTTCTGTGCCACACGTCCGGCCCATTGTTCCTTCAGGCGGATGTTGTTGAAGGCGATGCGCACCGGTGTCTGCTGATGGCGCGTGATGCGACGCGCCACGTCCATGGCCGTAGTACCGGCCTCCAGACGATAGGCGCCATCCAGACGTCCCTCAGCCAGTTTCTTCTCGTAGTCGTAATAATCCAGTGCCCAACGCACCGCATCGCCTCCGAGCACACCGCTGGCATCGTCCACCTGACCCTCGCAGATGTACACCCAGCACGTCTCTTCGACTGCCGACTGGCGCATCAACGTCCTATAGGCCATCCATCCGGCTACGCCAAGGGCTACGAGCAACGCTATTGCCACCACTTTCAGTATAATCTTCTTCATATTTCGCACAATTATTGGCTGCAAAGATACGCATTTTTGCTCAAAAGCCCGCATTTTTGTCCATCTTTTTCACAAAATCATCATTTTTTTTCATTTTTTCCCCGAAAAATTTGGAACTATCAAATAAAACCTCTATCTTTGCACCCGCTTAACCGCCAGATATGCGGTCTTTGCACAATCAGATACAATCCTAAGTATCCTCTAGTTGGAGAGATGGGTGAGTGGCTGAAACCACCGGTTTGCTAAACCGACGAACCTGATTAGGGTTCCACGAGTTCGAATCTCGTTCTCTCCGCACAAAGCGCTTGCATTAATTTGCAGGCGCTTTGTTTTTATATAATTCTCAAATATTCAGGGGGATGGTGTGAACTGCAATGTTCCAAAAGGCAAGGCCTCGTTTTCCCTATCCCCTCAGAAGTAGTTGTTGCGGATCTCCTTGGCGATGTAGCGGCCCATCAGGTGCTGGCCTTCCTTGTCGGGGTGGAGGCCGTCGCGCAGGTAGCGGTGGCCGTGACCGTCCTCCAGCTTCTCGGTGATGCCGCATTCGCCATAGCAGTCGATTACCTGTACCGAAAGCGAGCGACAGATTTCGCGGAGGATCTCGATCTTACGCAGATTGATTTCGTTATGAGCCGTATCGGCCGTCTGTATCGGGGTGCAGACAAAGACCCTGCACCGTGGGAAACGCTCGATGATGGTCTGTATCGACCAACGGGCACCGCCTGCCATGGTGCAGACGTCCACGCCTTCGAGCGACTTGCCTTTCAGCGCATCTTCGGCCGAACCTAGATTGCCGTCGTTGGTGCCCATCGAGAAGACGAACACATCGGGCTCGGGGTACTGGCCGGCCTCTACCTCGGCAATGAACTTCTGGATGTGGACCTTCGACGTATTGTTGTGTCGCTTCTGCAGCTCCAGGGCGTCGTCGGTAGGCTGCCAGCCGTCCGAGATGCCTGCAAAGCCCTCCGAGCCATAGTCCTGAGTATCGGGGTGACACGCCCATGTTGCCGAACCAACGGCCACATTGTGATGGCTTGCGAATCCGAGGCTTTCGACTACGGTGGCCGACCATTGGGCACCCGACGTGATGCTGTTGCCATCACATCCGAAGTTCAGGCGGCTGAAGTCCGTTGTCACTTGTGCATGGGCGCAAAGGCTGCAAACGAGCAGTATTGCTGTAAAGAGGGTCTTTTTCATTGGTGAATTTTCGTGTTAGTGTGGGTCAAAACCGGTTTATCTTTCATTTCACGCCGCAAAGATACAGCTTTTTTCGGTAACCTCCAAGTTTTCGCATTACATTCTCCATTTTTTCTTGAATCGTGATAGCAATCAGGCGTTGTCTTCCTTTGCACCCGTTAGAATATGTCCATGTAGAGGCGAACGAAACGAGCGGGCAAGACTGAAATATGTCCTGCCCGCTCCGGGATTAATATGAGGTTTGATTTTCGCCTTAGTAGTTGCGAGCGATCTTGACGCTCTCGCCCATCTCCTGGATGTTGTTGAACAAATTTTCCATGCTTCCTTCAACGCTGAGGTCTACACCGAATACTCTGATATACGAACCTGATTTACTAGCTATGCCATAACTTGAAGTGACGACACTTTCGAAACCTGCGTACGCATTGACAATCTGATCCTGATACTTGGCCATGCCCTCTTCGTTGCGCTGTACGGTGTATTCAACGGTGGCACCTTCAAGCTCTTCCTTGTAGAACGTGCCAGGTACGCGGTAGGTCAGCATCTTGGCCTTGCCTACGCCACGGCTCTCGGGTTCTGCCATACGGGTCTCGGCCTCGGTCATCTGGTCGGCCGTCACGGTGTAGGTCTTGCCGCTGATGGTGTAGCGGAGCTCGATGTCCATCATCTCGAGCTGAACGTCGGTGACAGGGAGCATGAAGTCTACGGTTGCCTCGATGTCCTTTACAGGCTTTTGCTGTGCCACAGTTACTGGTGCAGGTGCTGGCTGCATGATGTAATCATTATCATCATTGTTGCATGAGGTCATTACTGCTGCCATTGATACGAGTGCGATTGCGAGTGCGAAAATCTTTTTCATAATGTTTGTAAGGGCTCACCTGTATCGCCCTCGGGGTCTTAATTCTTTTTTTATTATTATTTTATTTATTATATGTGTCTTTAACAAATAGGTCCCTAAGTTTGTAACTTCTCGTCTTCCCCCCTTGGGGGGATTGAGGGGGGCCGTCCCTTTTTTTGTTTTTTGACGCTGCAAAGATAGGGCCTTTTTTCGAGGTCTGACGAACAGTGCGTGAAAAGAATTGTCCACCCGATGAAATTCACCAGATGGACATCAAAATTCACTGATTGTACAGAAAAAACCGTGTTTTCGTGCGATTTTACAGCTCAAAACCGGGAAAACTTGGGTTATTTAAGGAAAAATTTGGGTTTTCACCCGTTATGAAATAGTGTTGGAGTTTTGTGTAAACGTTTGTATTTTTGCTGCCACATACAAGAAGCTACATCTATTGAATCACAAATTATCTGTTATTCTTTGTCAGTAATTATGATATTCACGCCATCCTTCGCCTCTGGGAATTGGCTGTATCGGGCGATCGTTTCTGCATCTTTGTGATTGATGTGGTATTTGGTTGGAGGCAATCCTTCTGGATATTTCTGACGCATGGTCTGAAAATTCATCGGCTCCCCATCAATCACTAACAGTGAGGAATTCTTCATAAATGAATCGATCATTACTACACCATTCTTCGCTTTGGGGTATTTGTCGATATATTGATCAACGTAATAGCCCTCGTGATAGAGTGACATGCCGTTGATTCCGCACTCTTCAGGAACCAAGTCCTTGATATCAGAGAGGTTGACAACGGTTCCATCATAGACGAAAAGCATGTCTTCGGTATAAGGCATATCACCAATGGTATGCTTGACAGGTGTGGTATTCAGCTTGAAGGTGATTGGCACATACATAGAAGAATTAACATCCTGACCATTGATCTTACCAGGGGTCCACTTAGGCATGCTTGAA
>JAZUEP010000135.1:0-73666 GCA_045640225.1 Bacteroidales bacterium
ACCTGCTTGCTGAGCTTGTCCTCCAGTTTGTACTTGCGGGCAAGTTCCTCGTCGAAAGCCGAAAGAATAATACTATCAGGATCCATATCAGGGCATAGCTCCAATGCAGTATTCCTAATGAAGTCAATCACCTTGCGAATATCAGCTCCGGTTGTGGTCCTGACGTAGATATGGGTCAGTCCCTGATTTCTCCATGAATGGTCTTTGCCGAAGACATAGAAAGCGAACGCATCGCTTCCGTATTGCAAAGGACGGAAATGGAAGTTCTTACATATTCCGGCCATCTCAACACTGGCGCCGCTATGGTTCCTGGAAGGGACATCAAGCGTGATATCATACTTGTCGCGTGCTTCCTCATTGAAGATGACCACACCATTTTCGGCGAGTTCATCTGCCTTGGTGAAGTCTCGGCCTTCAACAATCTCGATGCCCATAAACTCAAGAAAATTATACGCCACCGGATAGACGTCATAGTTGATCTGCTGATCTTTATAAGTGTCACCCCATCCCATTCTGCTCTGATTCACAAGCTGTCCGTTGGCCCAAGTCAGATTGGCTATGTCAGGATTGCTGCGAAGCTTGTCTTCGAATGCTTCGTTTTTACTGTTCCACCAAGCCACGTCACCTTGAATCACACCTGATATCAGTTGCTCCTTGTCAAAGCCCATGTCATACTTCATCATATAGTTGTGCTGGAGTTTGACAAATGATGCACAGATGATAAGTGCCAGCGAAATTACGAACTGCACGCCGATGAGAATATTCCTCAGGCTGCGTCCCGCTCTTGACGAACCGAAAGAGCCTTTCAGCACCATCGCTGGTTGGAAAGAGGTAATGTAGAAAGCAGGATAGATGCTGCTAACTACAGCGCCGATAATCGCCACTACTGCTGTAAGGACAAGTATCCCGACGTTGACCGTCAGCCCAATCGGTGCGGCAAGGATATCCGTCATCGCAGACTTCTCAAGTGTAAGCACCATGATGGCTGCCAGCAATAGCGCCAACACAACCATCCCCACTGACTCAAGGACAAAACTAAAGACAAGTGAGGTTCTCGATGTACCGAACACCTTGTACGTGTTGACACTCTTGACACGAGCAGGCACCAGTGCGAAGAAGAAGTTCACGAAGTTGATCAACGCAATGAGAATGATGAGTATGGCAACAACAAGAAGCGACTGGTCAGTAGTCTTGTTTCCCGAACGGCAGACAGGGTGTTTGGCATTGATGGCTTCGCAGTAATATAGTTGCTCAAGGGGAATCAATGTGACGTTCAGCAGCGCCATATTTTCCTCTATCTCCTCAGGGGTGATACCGCTATAGCTCTCCTTGAGCCACTTCCTCATCATGTCATTGGCTGCCTGCTCGAAGGCCTCCTTCCCGTCTGCACTATTCAGTTTGACGAAATATGGGAAGCTGCTCTCGTTCCAACTGTCGATATATTGATCACCATAGCTATGAATAAGATCTATGCTACCGGGACAACTGTTCTTTGGATACTTATCCTTCCAGATAGCCACAACAAAGCAATGAAATGGTTCGCCCGCAGGATTGAACGACAGATAATCCCCGGCCTTTAGGTCATGACTACTAGCAAACCTACTCGATACGGCAACGGCTCCCTTGCGAGACATATCATCGAATGTTCCTGACTCAGCCTCAAAGTTAAAGACGTCAAGCACGCTCTGGGTAGCCCTCTGCTCAATGGCAGAGAACTTACGCACCTGATCGCCCTCCTTGAGGTAGAACATGGATTCATCTACCTCTGTAGCGAAAGTTATCGAACCGAATGACTCTACACCCGGCACAGACGTCAAAATCTCTTCAGCCATAGGACGGGCGTAATACAGATTGAGTTCCCCGTCTTTACCAGGATTCGGACGAGTCATCACAAAGATCCGTTCCCCGTCCTCAAGTCCCTGATTGTACGTAAATCCCCACTGCACCTGCGTCAGTATCACATAGAATGCCGCAAAGGCAACAGCCATGCCGAAGATGTTGAGCAGGCTGCTGGCCTTGTAGTGACGGAGGGTGTTGATGTAATTATTGAAGATGTATTTCATTTTTGCTTGCAAAAAAGTTATCCGTTTATAGTTATCAGTTAGGTAGTTCCTTGCATTTTCTATTATTCAGTATGCAGGTAATAACTAATAACTCATAACTTCGATGATACATCTGACACAATCTTGCCATCAAACAGGTCAATGGTGCGTTGTGCCATTGCAGCATCCTTCTGCGAGTGAGTCACCATCACGATGGTAGCGCCTTCCTGATTGAGTTCCTGCAGGAGCTGCATCACCTCACGGCCGTTCTTTGAGTCGAGATTACCCGTTGGCTCATCGGCGAGGAGAAGACCCCCTCTTATCCCCCTTGAGAGGGAGGAGTCGGGCCGTGCAAGCAGTCCTACACAGGCACGGGCGATGGCGACACGCTGCTGCTGACCGCCGGAGAGCTGCTGTGGGAAGTGCTTGGCACGATGGCTGATGTTCATGCGCTTCATCATTTCGGTCACGCGCTGCTTACGCTCAGAGGCAGGGATGTCGAGGTAACGCAGGGGCAGCTCGATGTTGTCATACACATTCAGCTCGTCAATGAGGTTGAAGCTCTGGAAGATAAAGCCAATGTTGCCCTTGCGGAAGCGGGTGCGCTCCTTTTCCTTCAATCGAGCTACTTCGGTATCCCCAAAGAGATAGCTGCCCTCGGTAGGATTGTCGAGCAAGCCTAATATATTTAATAAGGTGGACTTACCACATCCCGAAGGACCCATGATGGCTACAAATTCGCCATCCTTGATTTCGAACGATACGCCATTGAGCGCTGTTGTCTCGATCTCCTCTGTGCGGAAGATCTTGCTGAGGTTTGTTACTTTGATCATAACGTTTTATATTTTACAATTTAATAATTTACAATTTTACAATTAGCTTCGCCCTGTCACTCCGACTTTAAGTTGTTTACCGGATTCTCTTTTGACGCAGAAGTAGTTCTGACGATGATGATGCCGAGGGTTAGGATAGCCACAATCGCGAAGGCAGCGAGATAGAGCCAAGGAGAGACAGAGACCTGAGTGGTGAACTGCTCCAGCCACTCGCGAGTGACGTAAATGGCTACAGGTGTGGCAAGGAGGCAGGCGATGATAACAGTAACAACATACTGCTTGCAGAAGAGGCTAACGATGTCATTGCCCTCTGCGCCAAGTACCTTACGCACAGCGGTTTCGTGCTTGCGATGTTCCGTCTCGAAGAGGACAATGCCAAACACTCCCATCAGGGCAATGATGATGGCTACGAGCGAGAAAAGTCCGAAGATCTGCGACTGGCGCATGAAGCGGGCATAACGCTCCTCCAGCTCAGTATCGACAGGCCAAGCGTTCATTTCCTCGTCCAGCTGATACTCCTCAACGACAGCTTGCTTCAGCTGAGCAATAAATGACTTCGGATCGACATTCGTTTCAGAGCGGACAATCAGATTCCACATATATTTATAGTCATTGCCCACATTGGTGTATGCCTCAAAGTCATTTGCGGTCTTATCTGTAGCAGGTTTACTATGGGTATTGAGGCAGAAACCTGCAAGCTTGTAGTCATTGGCTGTCTTGATAAGCTCCTGTATTTTCTGTTCGTCACCGAAAGCCCTCATGGCATCTTCGACAATAAAGGATCCGACATTGCTGTCCGTAAATCCCTCACCAGCAATGAGCGGAATACCCACTACCTCAAGGTAATTAGGCAACACTTTGCGAACCTTAAGAGTAAGCGAAATACCGTCCTTTGCAACGGCATGTGTCATACCAGCATTACCCGTAACATAATTGTTGGAAGCAGTAACGGCCTTCACTCCGGTAATACCTTCGACACGCGACTTGATTTCGGGCTTATAATACGGTAATCCAGCCACATAGAGGTTTTCTTTATCGAATCCTAACTGCTGCGAGGTCATGTGCCGATACTGCATATAGAAGACCCCAGAAATAATCATCATCGCCACAGCTGCTGCCAACTGGAAGGTGATAAGTATTTTGCGCAACGCTACACCTGCACGACTGCGAGAGAAGCCACTCTTCACACCCATAGCTGCATCAACTCGTGTTACATACAACGCTGGGAACAAAGCAGAAAGAACGGCAAACACTACCGATACGAGAATCAAAACTCCAAAAGTGAGCAGATTCTGGTCGAAGCCTATGCCCCCATCCGTCAGTTCATTGACCGAACTCTTGGAGATTGCCAATATCAGGATGCACGCAAGCACAATGGCAACACACACATAGACGAGTGCCTCCTTGACAAACTCCCAGACGAGAGATGAACGTGATGCTCCAAACACCTTACGGATATTGACCGAACGCATCTTCTCGGGAACCAATGCCACAAAGAAGTTGACAAAGTTGATGAAGGCAATAATGACAATCAGAAGAGCAATACCTATCATCTCATAAACGGTGGAACGAGACGCACGCATCTTTACATCATCTGTTACGTCAGAGAAATGCAAGTCAGACAATGGTACCAACTTGAATTCATTCAGGTGCTGTTGTATGAAATCCTCATCATAATTGGTACCAAACTGTTTGTTATATTCTTCAACTCGGTTCTTCATGGATTCGTATGCATTCTTGCTCAGAATGTCCAAAAACTTTTCCGCATCATCAGCATTTGCCAACGAGACAACACCATTATAGTTGAAGTTATTATCGGTTGTCGAGAGTATCTCTTCCTCATCATTTATAAGTATATCACACTCGTCAAGATCTGAGTTAGCAGGATAAGATTTGAAGATACCTGTAACAGTAAGCGCCTCTTTCTTCTGTTCGTATGAGTCGAACACATAGATCGTCTCTCCAGGAGCCACAGACATGGTTTCGGCTACCTTATCTGAGATTGCCACATCTCCATCCACCTCTGGGTATTTGCCAGCCGTGAACTCAAGTCCCAACACCTCAGCAGCCTGATGGGTGAACCATTGGTAGCTGAAATGATACAGGTCTGTACCGTCCTTGCCACCATAGACCTTATTGCCTTGTTCCAGCAGGTTAAAGTATCCGACTTTTGCCCCAGGAACGGCATCTGCAGCCTTGTTGCTTGCCTGAACCGGAGAGCGTGAAATCCATCCATCGTCGAAATGCGTACAGATCATGTATTTCTTGTCCGCATCCTTGATGCTGCTGTTATACGTCACGTCATACATCACCTGCGACATTATCACATAGAATGCCGCGAAGGCGATGGTCATGCCGAGTATGTTGAGGATAGGCGAAGCCTTGGTTTTAGTAAACTGTTTCATATTTGAATTTTCGGATAATTCGTGGGTAATTTACGGTAATTCGCGTTTATATAAAAACTTATTTCAAGATTAACACGTCATTATCACCATAATTGTCGTAACCCGAGGTGATGACTTGCTCGCCAGCAGTAAGACCTTCAAGCACCTCATAATACTGCGGATTCTGGCGGCCGATGCGGATTTCACGTTTGGTTGCTCGTGAACCATCTGGAGATACCACATAGATCCACTTGCCTCCCGTCTTCTGGAAGAACGAGCCACGAGGGATGAGGAGAGCTGCTTCGGGCGAACCCAATTGCAGATTTAAGTAGTACGTCTGTCCGCTACGGATATTGTCAGGTGTATCGCCTTCGAACTTGAAATCTGCCTTAAATTTACCCTCGCGCACCTCCGGATAGACCTTTCTTAGTGCGGCATTAAAGAGTGTCTCCTGCCGCTCAAAGGTGGCTTTGAGTCCAGGGAGGACGCGGTCAATGTAATGCTCATCAACCTGTGCCTCAATCTTATAGCTGCTCATATCGCTTATCTGCCCAATCTTTGTGCCGGCTCCGATGCTCTCGCCAAGTACAGCATCGAGGATACCCAACTGCCCATCAATAGGAGCCTTTATGGTGAGGTTGTCCTTGCGCCTGCGGATCATCTGCATGTTGAGCTGCATGTTTTCGAGGCTCTCGCGCATCCTCTCTACTTGAGTATAACGGAAAAGGCTGTCTTGTATTTCCTTTTCGGCGATTAATTGCAGTTTCTCCATTGCCAGCTCGTAATCCTCCTTGGCTTTGAGGTATTCCTCGCGGGCAATGAGTTTCTCTTCATAGAGCGACTGCTGTTGCTCGTAGGTTCGCTTCAGGCGCTTCACATTGAGTTGGTATTCGGCTTTTTGCTGCTTTACATTGAGCCGATCCTGCTCCATCTGTATCTGGGTGTTACGCAGGATGTTCTCTTTTTCTGCCAATTCGGCTTCTGAGTTGAGAATCTGTAGGTCGAGGCCGTCATTCGAGAGGCGAAGGATCTCATCGCCCTGTTTTACCTCCGCACCTTCTTCGATCATGATTTCTTCGACGATGCCGCCCTCGATAGGGCTGATCTGTATTGTTACCAGCGGCTGCACGGTGCCACTCAGACGGATGTAATCGTTAAACTCGCCCTGTTTCACCGTACTTACCGTAACCGAGTCTCCATTGATACGCAGCGTACTTTGATTGGGTTTGATGATCAGGTAGATTATCAGTAATACCAATACCGCACCTGTCCACCATGGCAATGCTTTCTTTGTAAAGGCTGTTCGCCAGCCTGTTTTCTTTTCAATTATCTTGTCCATCGTCTTTGTGTATTCTGATTAAATGCTCCCGACCTTCACAGGCAAGGAGCCTGAAAGAGTTTATATTAATGTATCATTTCTGTGAGATGTACGTTTCTCCGTGATAGTATCTAACCACGGAATCTTTGATTTTCAATATCAGCAGCGCGTTGATTCTCTCAGCCATCGCATTCAGGTAGGTCTGCGAGGCCGTCTGGTATTCGATGGCAGAGATCAGTCCGTTCTCAAACTGTTTGGTGCTCAACTGATATGCCTCCTGCTGATAGTTCGCCAGTTTGTCGGCTTGCTGGAATGCAGCCAAGGCTCCATTGCGGTCATTCACGGCTCTTGCCACTTCGTTCTCAATATCGCGCTTCGTCTGGTCATATTCTGCTTGGGCACGGGTGAGCGCATTCTTCTTCAGATGAAGGTTGGTGCGTCGCTGCCACTGATCGAAGATAGGGAAGGAGAGCGAGAGTTGCACGTACTCACCCGCATTGTTCTTGAACTGATCGCCGAACGACTGAGCCTTGTAATCTGCTCGTCCAGGATAGGTATAGTAGGTCGTTGACCATCCACCATAAAGAGAGAGTTTGGGAGAATAGGAACCTTGCGCCATCTTTAGGTCAAGTTCAGCCTGTTTTACATTCAAGGTGGCAATCTCGGCAGAGGGAAGGAGAACAGCCCCCTCCAACTCCCCCAAGGGGGAGAGACCTGCCAAGAACGAATTGTTCTGATTGTCCCAGGTTGTTCCCTCCCCCATGTGCCACGAAGCAAATGCCCTTGAGGTAGGGGAGCTGGAGGTGGCTATCTCTTTGTCCATCGGCCAGAACATGACATCCTTTAGCGTAATCAAGGCATCCGCCTTCTTGTTTGTAGCATTGATGAGCTGATACTCTTTCTGTGCCAGCTCTGACTCCATCTGCAGTACATCAGCGTGTCCTTTCTGCCCTAATTCCTCCTGACGGACAGCCTTGTCTCTTGCCGTCTTTGCCGTGCCTACCTGTTCGGTCAGCACCTTTTCGAGCTCGGTGTAATAGATCACATTGTAGTAAGCCTCCATCGTGGCCAGGCAGATCTGATCCTCTATCTGCTGTTCCTTGCTCCGTCCCAACTTTACCATGGTTGAAGCCAACCGCATGTTGTTGACCGACTTGAACCCATCGAATAGGGTGATTCCTGCGCTGATGCTATAGCCATTATGGAAGGTGGTCACCGAGTTATAGATGTTCGTCTCAGGATCCAGGTTTCGGCCATACTGATTGTAGGCGTACGTCTGTGCTTCTACATTGGGCGTGAACACCTGCATGATCGACTGTCGCCGCTGCCATTGCTCATCATTACGGTTCGCTGCCTCAATCCGCATCTTCGTAGAATGGCTGACGGCATATTCCATGCACTCATGCAGCGACATCGCATTGGTTGACGTCTCCTGTGCCCATGCCCCGGTGTGGTTGCCGACTAAGAGCAGCGCCGCCATCACCGTATTTATAAAGATACTTTTCATTTCGACTTTACACTTTTACTATTTACACATTTTATTTCAAAAAGTGTGCCAAAAAACGTAGAGGTCTCAAAGTCAGGCTTATATTAGAATTAAGGTTTTGTAAAAGTGTAAAAGATTTTTACAGCGAGTGTAAAATGTCTTTACACAATGGGTGGCTATTAAGCAAATAAAAAAGCCTCCAAAACCAATGGTCTTGAAGGCTTGGCTGAAGCAGAAAACATCTACTTTGTGCCCAAGGCGGGACTCGAACCCGCATGCCGTGAAGCATACGCACCTGAAACGTACGTGTCTACCAATTTCACCACCTGGGCAACTTGCTTGGTTGTAGACTTGTGAGAGCAAAAGCGCTCACCGTATTGCTGTTTCAGCTAAACAAACTTGGCGTTTGTTCCTTGTTTGCGGGTGCAAAGATAGCGAGTTTTGGCGAGGTGTCCAAATTTTTTTGTCATTTTTTTGGCTTATTACTGAAAAATGCGTATCTTTGCCCCCGAAATCCTAAATATTGACAACTAAAACTGACAAATATATGACTTACGTTCGACGTATATGGACCGACCTGTGGTGGCTGTTGTTCTATGTAGCCGTGGGATTGGTCATCACAGCCCTATTGACTGAATTGCTGCAGACATGGCTGGGTATGACTACCGTGATGCTGCATCTGGCACAGTGGCTACAGAATGCACTGGTGATGTTGTTGCCTGCTTTGCTATGGGTGCGATTATATAAGAAGGAACGCGTGCACGAGGCGATGTACCTACGATGGCCGGGTTGGAAAGCAATGGGGTGGACCTTGCTGGTGATGCTGGCCGTGCTGCCGCTGATGGAAGTTGTAGCCGATCTTTGCCAGCGTATGCCGCTACCTACATGGCTCGAGGATTATGCCCAGGGAATGAAAGCCCAGCAGGAAGACTTATTGGCAGTAATGATGGACGTCGAAGGCGTAATGGGATGGCTGGCAATAGTGGCACTGATGTGCGTGATGACAGCCGTGAGCGAAGAGGCCCTTTTCCGTTGCGCTTTGTTGCGATGCTGGTTGGCTCCGGCCGATAGGCAAGCGATAGGTATGGGTCGGATGATAGGAATAGCGCTGGTCGTAGGATTGCTATTCGCTGCCTGCCATGGCGACGTGTACGGACTTGTGCCTCGTACGCTATTAGGCGCGTTGTTCGTGGTTTTTGTTGTGCGGTCAGGTTCGGTATGGCCAGCAGTGATGGCACATGCGCTCAACAATCTGTGGGCAGTGTGTCAGATGATAGGTAGTTAAGGCTCGACCTCGAAGGTAAGCAAGGCGCCACGATGGCCGTTCAGATCGGTAGCGGTGACGGTGTAGGTGCCGACAGGTAGATCGGCTGAAGAAATGGTGGCCAGCTGTCCGACTGCAGTAAGACGCTGCAGGATGCGTCCTTGGCTGTTGCTGACGGTTACTGCCGAATCGTCGAGCAGGCCATAGACGTTGACCTCGTTGAGCGCATTGAGTCCGACGTGCGAAGGATAGCAATAGGCCGTTGTGATGTAACCGGCATCGGCCGCATCGTATTCGTCTGCAGAATAGCGATAGGTGAGAATCTGTCCTGGCGTGACAATCCAGAGCGTAGAATTTGAAGCCTGATAGGCTATGGATTGAACGGCATCGGATGACAGAAGGCTGTTGGCCGAAGTATATTGTGCAAGCAACTGACGACCATCGGGCGAGAATAGGAGGAGACCCTGATCTTCGGTACTGATCCAGACACGCTGGCTGGCGTCGATGGCCATCGAGGTGGCTACGACGTCGGCCATTACTTCGCGTACGACACCCGGTTGATCGAAGACCTCGTCTGGGTTGTCGATGACGTATACACCTGACGTGTTGAGCAGCCAGATGGCACCATTTGGCCCTTCGAAGATGTTGCGGCCATACCAAGGCGTGACAGGAATGGCTCCGGGATGATCGGGTAAGAGCGTCTTGAAGAAGCAGTAGCGATCGTCGTCCTCGGAGGTGACGTCCGTGCCATAATCGTAGCAGAAAATACGTGGTTCCATGTAATTGAACTGCTGGTAACCCCATACCTGATGGCGATTGCCATGGCGGGTGACACAGACGTGGTAGAAGCCAACTTCCTTCTCGAGGCCTTCCATACGGAAGCGATACCACTTGCCATCGGCTTTGCGAAGGACACGGATGCCGTATCGATGGCCCTCGTCGAAGCACCAGAGATCGCCTTCGTTGTTGAAGCCAAGACCACCGATACGCGTACAGTTAGGGGCGGTGACCTCGAGGCCGTTGTTGGTCGAAGCCGCATCGTAGCGGACATAGAACTGACCATTGTCGACGGCAACGAGGCCGTCCTCGATGGTTGAGAACCAGTATCGGCCCTTATAGAATGGATCGGCCTGCAGACAGGTGATTCCACAGAAGCGTTTGTTGCCTGAAGTAAGATAGTCGGTCACACAGGTCTTGTCGTAATTGCTCCAATGGCCTTCGGGACTTACCGTGGTGTAGAAGCCCTGCGTCTTGAGCATGTTGACGTAACCGGTACCCAATGGTACGAGCGTCATGGCCACTTCTCCTTCTGGTCCTACGACGATGCGGTTGATTTCTGGGCTTTGCTGATGGTTGTTGACCACGAGCAGCTCGTTGTGTATGGCCTTGAGGCGGAACGAACGGTCGGCAAGGCTGGTGAGGCTTACGGCTGCCACACCCTGATCAGGGTAGATGATGGCGAATCCGTTGTCGGCAAGCGTACAGATGCCCGAAATCTTGGCATTGGCCTTAGGTGTTGCCTGACGACAAGCCATACGCTGGCCAGGTTGGAGCTGTGAAGCCGAATCGGGCGGCAGGCCGAAGGAAGTGTCGTAGAGGACAAGGCTATCCGATGCTGAAGCCATCAGGTAGTTGCCTGCACGCTGGAGGTCGGTAAGAGTACCGCCATCGAAACTGAGGACGGAAGTATGGCTGCCAGGTGCGATGCGCCGCAAGTGATGATCGGCATCCATCTGCCAGCACTGTTCGATACCGGCATTGTGTAGTACGATGGTACGTTCGATGCGTTGCGAACCCGTCTGGTGCCAGCTTTGGGCCAGATGTGGATTGCTGCCTTGCTGCGGGCAATAATAAGAGCCTTGCGCATTGCTGTAATACCAGTTGCCTTCGTAGGACCAAGCACACTTTGCGGCTGTCGGGAGCTGGAAGTTATGAAGGATCACGTCGCGTTCGAGGTCGGCTACCGCAAAGCCATAGGCCGTATGGATGAAGAGAAGTCCCTCCTGTTCGCGTACCGAAATAATGGTCTTGTCGATGCCGGCCATTGGTGCCTGATAGAGGTCGGGTATCGTCCAGATGGTACCGTCGGGATGAAGCACGTCGATGAGCGCGTTGTCGTATACAACGGCTACGCGGTCGAGTTCGTGGCTATAGCAGACATCGACGATTGTGCTGGCCGAAAGACCATCTTCACGGGTCAGTTCGGCTTCGATCTGCCAGGTGGAGGCGTCGGCCTTTACAATGCTGTTGCCCTTGAGGATGTAGAGCTTCGAACCGGCAAGACAGATGCGTCGATACTGGTCGGTATAGGTATAGATGTCCCATTGTCCGGCCACGAGCGAGAGCGTGGCGAGCAGTGGGAGCAGGAGGGAGAGTAGTAAACGCTTCATGGAATGGTGAGAGGGAAAGGGCGTTATTCTGTTTCGGCCACAGCGTCAGGATTATTTTGTCCGAGTAGCTGCATGAAGTATTGTTCGTGCTGGATGACAAGCGATTCCCAGCTGTATTGGTTGGAAATGATGTCGAGGTTGTTGTTGATGTACAGCTTCTTGCACTCCTTGACGATAGGCTTGATGTTGTTGAGGATGGTCATCACAGCCTCGCTCGAGCCATAATAGAAAGCATTCTCGCCCAGGACAGCCTTGTTGAAGATGTTGTCGTGGCTCATGATGAAGCACGACGAAGCCATGGCTTCGAGTAGCGAGGGATTGGTGCCGCCTACCGAATGTCCGTGGAAGTAGGCATAGCAAAAGTGGCGGAGCGAATTTAGCGCATCGGTGTTGTAGATTCCACCTACGAACTTGATGCAATCGTGCTCGCCGTACTGGTTGACCAGCCACTTACCGTGCTTGGTGTTTGTCTTGCCGACGATAACGAGAGGCTTTTTGCCATACTCCTTCGATGCAATGTAGCCATCGATGGTCATCTTGATGTTGTTCTCGGGTTCGAGACGCGCAATGACGAGGTAGTACTGGTTCTGTGTGAGTGAATAGGGCTTCAGGACGCCGAGGTCGAACTCCTTGACGATATCGGCGCCATAGGCCATGTAGGTCGACTTGCGGCCATACTTCTCGAGATAATAATCGTAGATAGCCATGTTGTCGGCCACGAGATGATGGCTGCAGCGCACGGCCTGCTTTTCCTCCCAATGTATGAAGCTACGCACAAGGGCATTGAACTTCGAACGCTTGTATTCAAGGCCATCCATGTTGGTTACGACGATAGGATTCTTGAGCTTGCAGACCTTGAACTTTAGGTAGGCAGGGATGATGCTGGTGTAGCCGCATTCGTAGATGATGTCGGGCTTCTCGATGAAAAGGGCATCCTTGAGCGAGTGATAGTCGTAGAAGAACGAACCTACGGCCGAGCCCATCCACTTCTCAGGGCTGAAGATGTGCTTGATGCGGACACCATTGTATGAATCTTCCTTATAGGGGTGGAAATGAGGCGAATATACGATGACTTCATGACCGCGTGCAACTAGGCCTTCAGAGATTCGTTCAGCAAATTGCTCGAAACCTCCGTAGTTGTTGGGGATGCCGCGTGTGCTCACGAAAGCGATTTTCATTGTGGGAGTGATGAATTAAGACAAGGCCGTAAGGATGAAAGTACAGGTTGTACACATTCTTCAGCTATTAAAATAACGCAGAAATATGCGAAATATTGTATGGGTGGTGAAAAATAATTGAACGATTTTTGTCCAGACGTATCGAAGTACGTGTCAGAGAACCAGGAAGCGGCAGACGGTGCCCGAATTGCCCTCGCTGTCGACAGCATGTATGAGATAGACGCCAGGCGACAGACGCTGACCATCGGCTGTACGTAGGTCGTACGAGGCGACGTTGCCCTGACTGCGAGTGCGGAAGATGAGTTGTCCGGCTGTATCGGTAATGCTGATCTGCGAGTCGTTCATGAGGCCCATGATGCGCAGTTCGCCGCTGTATTCAGGACGGACAGGATTGGGGTAGCAGTAGAGCGACGAAAAGTCAGACGCGCCCTCGATGGCATCGGTCTGATAGGTCAGCACACCCCCTTCGCACGACACATAGAGCAAGCCGTTCGTGGCGTCGTAGCAGAGGTCGAGTATGCTGCTGGATAGCAGTGGAGAGTTGTCGATGTCGAAGTGTGCAAGCTCGGTGATGCAGTCGGCCGACATCAGGTAAAGGCCTGCGCCATAAGTACCTATCCACTTGCGGTTGAAGTTGTCGACCACCATGCACGAGCACCAGGTAGATTCCATCAGATAGTCGGCCAGGTTAGTGCCGTCGTTGCGAGGAATCTTCACGCGACGAACCTTGCCCATTCCTGGATTCTGCAGAGCGTAGCGGAAAGTCGCCGTGGGATCGTCCATGACGAAGGGACCGTTGGTAGTCAATATCCAGATGCGGCCATCGAGGTCCTCGCAGAGATCGAAGATGTAATCGAGGTCGTAGTGATTCTGATCCTGGTCGACAAGCGTTGAGATGAAAGTCGCCTTATCGTCGGAAGGCTGGCGAAGGGTGCCGCCATCGTCGTAGATGCCGATGCGCGACTTGCGGTAGAAGCAATCGTTGAGCACCCACTTGAGGTGATTGTCAGAGTGGCGCGAGATCAGGATACGGCTGGCATCCTGTTGCTGCGACATTCCGGGATTGGGGAACTTCAGCCACTGACCATCAGCCGTCTGGCAGCGCAGCAGCGTATCCTGCATCGAGTTGGTATAGAAGAGATTGCCATCGTCGTCGTAAGCCACTGCTGAGATACGCGTAGAAATATACGTGGGATCGAAGGCGTCGACCTGACCGATGCTGTTGCGCCCGTCATAGCAAGCCACGATGCTGTCGCCTTCGAGCAGGAAAAGGCCGAAAAGACCAGAACAGATGGCCGAACGCTCAGGATCCGTAGGGTCGATGTCGAAGCCCTGAAGTCCCTGGAAGTTGTCGCCCTCAGGGAGCTGTGGCTTCAGTGTGCGGGCGATGATATTATACACTTCGTCGTTCTCTGTGTCGAGGTACGAGATGACACCGCTCAAGGCATTGGCTGCCGAAAGACCCATGGTATACGAACGGCGGCTGATGCCGACTACACCGCAATCGGTAAGGTGCATCTGTCCGAGAAACGATGTTGCGATGCCGTTCGGCTGTGTGCCCTGGTTGAAATCGGCTTCGAAGGTAAGTCGCTTGCCTGGCTGATAGTCGTCGTAGCGGCTGAGGAACAGGCCGTAATAGGAGTGGAGCATGTAGCACGACTGATTGTCCGTACCTGCCACATAGTCGATGCAATCCTTGTATGGCGAGCGACGATTGTCGGTGTATTGCCCGGTCGAAGGTTCGTAGAGCGTAACGACGTCGCTGGCTTGCAGCAACAGGCGGTTGCCCAGCGCATAGAGGTGTTGATAGTTGCTGTTGTGCCCTGATGGAGTAACACCCTTGTGGTCGAGCTGCACGAATTCGCCGCTGGCATTGATGGCATAGGCGTGGTCGTGTCCTTCTGCATCGGTCAGGGTAATCGCATCGCGCAAAGCGCCTACCCCCTCGACACGTAGCCAGTTGGCAGGGTCATTGCCATTTGTGCCAGGAACGAGATATTCCAGGCGCTGACGCTCGGAATAACGGAATAAAGTGCCGTCGATGGCGAAGGCCAGCTGCACGGGGAAGTCGGTAGGATAGTGGTTCAGGATCATAGCCTGCTGCATGTCGACTACCAGCACACCGAAACCTCCGGCAATATAGAGCATGCCGTGCGACTGACGGAGCGAATAGATGGTCTTGTCGCCACTCAGCGGCTTGCTGGCCAGATCCGGGATGCAGTAAACCTGGTCAAGGCTGTCGAGCAGGTCGATCGAGCCATCGTCGTAGGTAATCGCCAGGCGATTGGCCTCGGTCGAGGTAAGTATGTATTGCACGGACGAACCCGATAGGCCCGTGGTGCGGTTATAGCCTTGCTGGGTCGACGGATCGAGCGAGAGGTCGATGCTGGTGAGAGCCGACGCATTGACCATGAAGAGTCGATTGCCGAATACCTGCATCTGCGTGCCCTGAGGCGTAGCATTGTAGATATTCCATTGGCCAAAGGCATGGATTTCATCGTCGGCAAGGAGCGTTGTGCTGCCAATGCCAGCGATGACAAGTGTCATTAGGCAGACGAGATGTTTACAGAGATGATATGGATTCATAGCGAATGAAAAGACGGAGGGAAACTTGGGTGTAAAAAAGCGAACGGAAGACAAGTTGTGTCACAAGGCGAAGTCAGGGAATTACCGTAACGGGGAAGAATTCCTTGTGTCCCTTGCGGTCGGTAGCCATGACGACAGCATCGCCCGTATGAAGCGGCAGAATCGTACCGTCGGCCGTTGTGTAGATTCGTGTTGAGGGTGGTTGCCAGGCGTCATCAAGACAGGCGTACCCCTGCGCATCGTAACAACTCCACGCCACGACATCGGACGGCAAGAGGCGTGTTGTCGAAAGTTTTCGACGCGAGACAAGCGAAACCTGCAACGTATCGAGGTGAAACGTGCGATTGTACCCGGCGCCAATGCGAATGGCATCGATCATCCGATGGTCAGGACTGATCGTGAAGCAGTCGAAGAGCTGGGCCGATTCGGAGTGACGCCGGCGCTTCTCCTGATGGAGGAAGGGCGAGTATCCGAATTCCTTATAGGTAGCATCCGATCCGGTCAGGAGGTGGAGTGTGCCGTGATCGTAGGTCTGAAAGTCCTGATGCATGTGGCCGGAGACGACCATCAATACAGGAGCATCGGCTTCGAGCAATCGCTGATGCAGCTCGGAAAAAGGGCCGGGAACACGATAGGTAGGCTCGATGATGCCAATGTGCGTAACGATAATCAAGCCATAGCCGGCCGGGACATTGTGCAAGGCGTGAGCGTCCATCCAGTCGAGTTGCTGATCGCTGATACGCTCGACCGTTGACCATGGCTGCGAAAGCGAGGTGATGGAATCGGTCGTATCGAATACGCAGAATCGTAACCGCCGTTGGGTATCGTCAAAGTAATAATAGCATGCCGTAGGATCGTCTGTCGGACGGACAACGTCGGATGGGACATCGTGGCAGAGTAGCTGTGCCGTACGCAAGGGCCCATAGGTCTGTCCGCCTTGTTCGTCGGGACTCATGGCCGTAAACTCGTGGTTGCCTCGCACCATGTAGTACCGACCCAGGGGTTGTAAGGCATCAGCAAAGAGCTGCTGATGGCGTTTCCATTGTTCTTCGATGTCGCCAAAGGCTGTGATGGCATCCCCACCCCAAATTACCTTGTCTGCCAAGCCATGGGCCAGCAGGAAACGAAGCATTGCTGGCGACTCGAGGTCGTTGTCGGTCAGGTGAGTGTCGGTAATGTAGAGGAAGTCGGCACCACGTCCTTCGCTGATCTCGTACAGCTGCTGGCTACGTTCGTAGAGGTGCTTGACGTAATACTTTCGCACATAGCTGTAATCGCGGCCATCAGGCATCGTAACATCGTCGCTACAGGCCGTCACGATGAAGACAAGCAAGGCTTGCAGCAGGCAGAGAGTTACGTTGTGTAGACGAAGATAAGTCAGCCGGACGTTGGGCATTACGAACCGAGGATGTGCTGGTAATAAGTATCGGGACGCTGCAAGTCGGTTTCGTCGAACTTGTACGACAGTTTCTGGAAAGGACAGGCAGCCTTGACGGCATCCCATTTCTTCTGGCTGAATGGTTCGAAGATCATCAGCAGAAGGACGTGTGGCAGGGAGTTCGGGAACTGGATGCAACGACGCCAGTCTTCGGCATAGAAGTGCGAGATGATGGCCATGAAGTGATGGAAGAAGAAGTAGTCGACGGCCTTGTCGTAGCGTTGCCAATAGGCACGGAGCAAAGCCTGCTGGGCAAGGATGAACTTCTGGTTGCTCCAGGCCGTGATGAACCAGCTCGAAATATTGGTAGCGTGACCATCGAGGCCCGGCTTGAGTTTCTGGAAGATGAAGAATTCGTCGTCGAGCATGTAGCGAGGAATGTCCTGACTCATGCAGAAGACCGTTGAATCAATCCAGGTTCCGCCCTGTTGTGCGAGGAGCTCGATGCGCAGAAGGTCGGCAAAATGGACGTGCTGTATGATGCCACGGTTGTACTTGTCGACGATGTAGTCAGGGATTCGCACATACTCGTGGTAGTTCTCCTTCGATAGCAGGATGATTTCGCGATCAGGCAGATTTGCCTGAAGCGAGCTGAAACAACGCTTCACCAGTTCCGGTGCTGTCTGCTCCATACCCGTCGACCAATATACCCATACCCGACGGCTTGGCTGCATCTGTGGCGGATTCTGGCGATACTGGGCGTCGAAGTCGCGCAGTACGGACATGAAGCGTCGTTCGAGTTTGCGCTGCATCTTGAACTGTACGCCGAGACGAAGGATCTCGAGGGCTTTTTTCGAACGCCCCAGCAATGCCATCTGCGCCAGCGCATAGCCAAGGACACCATTGTGCCAATACTCGCTGACGAGCTTCATGCCACCTTGACGATGGAAGGTATCGAGGAATTTTCCCATAATCGTTTACTTGCGATAAGCCTTATAGAGATGATGCTGGATGCGGTCGCGTTCGGGTGGTAACTGCATGTAGTCGCCATAGTTGAGGCGAAGGATGTCGTCGTAATGGCGCGAGATGCGTAGCTGAGTATCCTCAAAAGGGGCCAGCATGGTTTGCTCGAGCCATTCCTTCCGCATCACTTTCCGTGCCGGATTCTTCGGCCGTTCGCCCCAGGCAGCGATGCCAACATACGAACTGCCGGCATAATCCATCGTTGCCAGTCGACGGTTTAGCTTGCGCACAAAGTAGCGCTTGCCCATGACGTGCGTGTAGGCGAAGGCGGGAATCTTCTTCATACGCTTCTTCCAGCCTTTTGTCGTGCCGAAGTGGAAGTAACGGCGGGTAGCCAGGAAGATGAGCGAAGGATAGTCCATCGTGCTGCGAATGGCCTCTGCAGCCTCTTCGGGGGTGTTGCCTATGCCGTCGACCACATAAATATCGACAAAGCAACCCAAGCCATAATCGCGCTCGTTCGTGACGTTGAGGTGGTAACGAGTGTCGCTGATACGCGTAATAATATGAGGATAATGGCGACGCGTCTGCATGTTCAGCACCTCGAAGGGATGCAGTTCGTCAGGATGCTGTGCCAGGTAGGTAAGCAATCGTTCATAGTCAGGACGCGGCATCATGATGTCGAGGTCATCGTCCCACGGGATGAAGCCCTTGTGACGGATGGCTCCAAGCAGGGTGCCATAAGCCAGCGAATAGCAAAGGTGATGCTGCTCGCAGATTTCGGCCACGCGCTTCATGATGACCAGCGAAGCCTGCTGGATCTCCTGCAGCGAGAGTTGCTGTCCGCTGTGATCAGAAGCCATAGTGACGGAATTGCCAGGTAGTGGAGTCGTTCGAGAGGAGCATCTTCTGTCCGTCGATCACATAGCGGAAGCGCAGCGTGTCGTCGTACTCTTCGTACTCCTCATCGTAATAGAATTCCATGTCGAAATACTTCTTCAACAGCTTGGGCGAGTTGAGGCCATCCATTCCTGTCGTACCTTCGACGTAATCGGCCTGATCGATGGCAATGAAAAGGCTGTCGGCAGTATAACGGAATCCGCCCCAGAGCGAAGCCAGTTCATGACGTGTGTCGTTGGCTATCTGCATCTGGCAGATCTGTCCTTCGAAGTTGAAGTAGGCACGATAGTCGTTGTATTGCCACTCAAGGTAGTAGTGCAGCTGATCGCCATCGTCGGTGTGACGTTCGGCATCGAGGTGTTCGAGCTGCCACTTGCCGTACAGATCGCCGATGTCGCCGTCGTTGGTGCACGATGTGGTGAGCGCAATGAGCGAGAGGGCAGCCACTGGCAGAAGCTGGAGGCTACGTAGGGGATTAGAGAATCTTGCCATGATATTTGAGTGAAATGTTTAACGTATTGTTGTCGCCCATCAGTGAGCCGCGATCCTGCGCATAGGCAGCCGTGATGCTCCAGTCGTCGATAGCGAAGCTGAGCTCGGTAAGGAAACTCAGGTCGTGACGGATGTGGGACGAAGGAATAGACATTGTGCCATAGGCATTGCGGTACGACATCAGGAATCGGTAGCCGACGTGTGCCTTGTGGGCATTGTCGATGGCTGGATTTTCGAACACCGTGCCTTCGATGCCCATGTGCCAGGCCTGGATGCGATTGTCCGTAAAGCGTAGGTAAGAGTCGCGATTGTAGATGGGCGACTTGAGCATTGGCGAACCCATCGATTGTCCATAATGAGCGTAACCGCAGTAGAAGTAGTTGTTGTAATACTCGTCAGCACCGCGTGCTTCACCGCCTACCTCGCCGCGATGATCCTGTGGCGCCCAGTGGATGGCTCCGCTCTGATCCGTTGTCTGCAGATACTCGAGTACGATGCCCGTAATGTACTTGAAGTAGAACGAGCGGTATTCGATACCCCAGAGGCCGTCCCATCCATTGCGTTTGCAGAAACCCGAGCCATCCTCGAACATGTTTTCGCCGTAGAGCGACAGCCGGTTCTGGCGATCGATGTTCCAGTCGAGCATCAGGCTGACGTTGCCCAGGTGGTTGCCATAGATGAAGTTCTGGTCGCCTACGGCTGCATCGCTGTCGCCACCGCTGGGTATCAGCACCTTCATGGCGTCGCCGAAGCTGACGTGCTGTTCGAGCGTACCCATGATGGTGTTGTTGATGTAGTTGGTCGTCGTGCCGCCGAATTGTACGGCGTGCTCGAGTCCCAAGGTGCCTACAAACATGCGATTGGGATTTGAACGCAGGAAGAGTCGCTTCTGATGATGCCAAGCACCGGTCGTGAGGAAGCTCTGTGCCGCGCCTTCGAGCTTGCCGTCGGGATTGTATTCGTTGTAGCGCTGCTTCAGGAAGTGATTGTCGGTGAACAGGCCATAGTCGAAGTCGAACATTGCCTGAAGCCAGCCCGAGGTGCCGGGAATCGTAACGAAACCGTCCGTACCCAGTCGTAGCTGGGGGATAGGATGACTGTTGCCACTCCAGATGAGGCTGCCGGAACTGAGCTGCTGGTTGCGCAGTGCCGAAGGATATTCGCGCGAGCCTAATTCGACAAACAGATTATGCCACTGTGCACGGCCGTAGAGCTGCTGGATGAAGAAGGGCGTATAGACGTCGGTCTGTCCGATCAGGTCGACGCCGTAGCTGAAGTGCCAGTCGTCGAGGGTCGTCGTTCCTTGTACGGCTGCACGAATACCGAAGCTGTTGACGTCGGTCGACAGGGCTCCATGCCGATTGGCCGTGATGTAGTAAGCCGTGAAGTCGCCACTACCTCCCGAATTGTGGAACGAGATGTCGGTAGTAAGCGTCTGCTGTGCAACGGCCATACTCCACCAGAGGCAGAGCGGCAGCGCGAACAGCTTCGGCAAGTATTGGGTTTGTTTACGCATGATTATTGATTTGCGAATAGTAATAGGTAAAAATCTCTTTGGCCGTACGGTCGGAAAAGACCGTGCGGATGGAATGCCACGAACTGATGGCCTTGATGGCATCCTGTTCTGATCGGCTGACCTTCATCTTCAATCCGAACACGATGACCTTGGGCAGATAGTAGCAGATAAGCGCTATGGAGAGCAGAATCCGCTTCGTCGGCGTTGTGCCGAGCCATAGCAACGTACCACGCGTTGAGGCCGGACGTGTGGCTGTCTGGATGCGCGACAGCGAGCGCGAACTCAGCCCCTCGAAGTGTACGATCTCGGCATCGGCATCGACCCAGCATTCGTATCCACGCTCATTGGCCAGCGTCGAGAGGGCAATGTCCTCGGGGCAGAAGAAGAAGCGCTCGTCGAACCACCCTAATTCGCGGAAGACTTCGGTCCTGATCATGAAGGCCGCGCCATGGATGTTGTACGAACGGAAGATGCCTGTCTGATTGGTATAGGGCGACGGATCGTTGCGATGCCACAGGCGGAAGCATTCGAGCATCGTCTCGCGGAACTTCTTTGGCGCCACGCCGCATGATTGTGTCCTGCCGTCGGGCCACACGATGCGAGGGCTCATCACCGCACATCGCTCGGACACCCGCTGACTACGGAAGGCATCCAGCAACCGGTCGGCCACAGGCATACGCAATTCGGTGTCGTCGTTGATCACCATGCAGTATTCGCCTTGCGCCTGACGCAGGCAGAGGTTGTTGTTCTCGGCAAAGCCACGGATCTGGTCACTCACTACGATCCGTACCCAGGGATAATGCTCGCGCAGCCACGCAAGGTTCGCGTCGCTGAACAGATAGGCAGCCACCAGCACCTCGTAGCTCGCCTGTGTCTGGCTACGGATGCTGTCCAGACAGACGGCCAGCTGCTGCGGCTTGTTCATGCAGACGATAATGAAACTGATGTCCATAGGATTGTCGTGGAGTGCTTAGCTGATTAGGATCGAATCGTAGATTTCGAGTATCCGCTTACGGTACGTTTCCTCGCTGAAACGCTGTGCGGCTGTCCGGTGCGCGTTGGCTATCAGTCGTTGGCCGAGCTGTGGCTCGTCGATGATGCGTTGCGTCATGGCTACTGCCTGATCGAGGTCGTCGTACAGCAGGCCATTCCAGTTGTGCTCGATGATCTCTGGCGTTCCGCCTGCATTGCTGCCTACGACGGGTGTGCCGTAGAACATGGCTTCGACCGTAACGCGACCCTGCGCTTCGTTGCGCGAGCACATCAGCAGGGCGGTGGCACGCTCCATCACGGGACGAACTTCGTCGACAAAGCCCAGGAACTCGATGGCTGTGGCTTCGATGCCTTCCTGCTGTGCGAGGCGTAGCAGTTCCGCGCGATAGCTATCGCTCACCTCGCCCACGTACTTCAGCTTGAATTCTGGGTGCGAATGACGGATGCGGGCAAAGATACGGAGGGCCGTGTCGGCTCCCTTCTGTGGTATTACGCGTCCGCAGAACAGCAGGTAGGGTTCCTTTGTGCAGCAACCGATTTCTGCGGTGCTACGCACGGCGTCGTTGATGACGTGGGCGTAAGGCTTGCCTTCCGGGGTGATGAAGTGGTCGTAGATGGCTTGCGTGATGGCGATGATGGCGTGACTGTCGTTGATGAAGTATCGCAGCTTGGGCCATCCGCAGAAGGGTTGATAGCCGAAGTCCTTGTCGATGAATTCGCGCAGATGCCAGACGTGCGGGATGGCCGCAATCCGCTTCGAGGCCAGGTAATGTGCCAGCTGATAGCCAAGGATCGTGACGCTGCTGTTGGTGTGTATTACCTGTATCTTGCGCTCGCGAATGACGTCTTCCAGCCGTATGCAGCAACGTGCCTGTATCCACATGTCCCACAGCGAGCGCGGAACGAACTTCAGCCATGCCAGGTGCTTCGATGCCAGGTTGAGCTTGAACGGAATGACCATGCACTCGTAGCCACGGCTGGTCAGGTAGTCGTAGGCAGGGCCTTGGGCGCGAAGCACTACAAGCGGCCGTACATCGTTGCGCAGCGCATGCAGCATGTTGGCCAGCGAGAGGGTGCTGCCCAGCACGGTGTCCGATTCGTGCGAGATGTATAGTACGTTGATCATTCCTTCAGAAGTATTACTCGTCCGTGTCGGCGGCCCGATTCGTAGTAGTCGTGCTCGATGAACATCGACAAGCCGTCCAGATGATAGAGTCGGCGGCCACGGATGCTGAAATAGTCGGCCCGATAGATGTTGTCCGGCACATAACTCTGCCAGATGGCTTCTGCATTGGTGCAGAAATCGTAGGCCGTCTGCCTGACGAGTTCATAATCCGTTTCGCCGTAGGCTTTCTGTGTGGCGGGATGCCATTGCGTCTCGAGCACCGAGCGTTGCAGGTAATCGGCCAGCAGCGACTGATAGAATGTGCACGCCAGCGCAAAGCGTCCCAGTTCCGGGTCGATGTGGCGGCCGTCGATGCAGAAATCCGATTGCTGATCCTCGAGCGACGACGTGCGCAGCTTCTGTATCACGATGCCCGAGGGTATCAGGGTGCTGATATGGTAGCGCAGCGAATCGTGCATGATGCGTGCCGAGACATTCTTGATGCGATACAGCATCTCGGCCTGCGAGTGGTCGTAGATCGAGAACTCCTTGACATTGGCATTCCTGGCGTACGCCCATGTCAGCTGCCACGCCAGGCGTGCTTCTGGCTGCAGTCGGGTCAGCGAGTCGACCAGCGTCTTGAGCTCATCCTTCACGGTCGAGAACACCCCTGCGTGGTACGATGCCTGATGCAGTACGATCTGGTTCCACGTCTGCTGCTCGAGCACGGAGCGGATGTCGGTCGTCAGCGTATCCCAGCGCTGCAGGGTGTTGTTGTAGTGATAATAGATGTATTCGCGACGTTGTTTGCCCTGCAGATTCGTGACGTGATCGCTCAGCGAGCCGCTGCTCTTGAAGAGGAAGCCCAGCTCGACGCGTGCCGTATCGGCTTCGAGCAACGCCGGCACCTGATCCATCAGGTCGAGGGTGAAGCTGTTGCCGATGCCGAGGATGCGCATCTGTGCGGCCAACGGCAGTGAACCGAGGCTTAGGAGCATGAGGCACAGGAGCAGTAGCAGGCGCTGCATGGGGATGAGGTTTTGTCAGCTGGCCGTAGTGCCGATCACTTTGGCCGGATTGCCGGCTACGATGGCGTTGGCCGGTACGTCGTGCGTGACGATGGCTCCGGCACCTACGATGGCGTTGTCGCCTATCGTGATGTCGCCTATGACGATGGCACCGGTACAGATGCGTACGTTATTGCCGATGACGGGTAGCGAACCTTGGTGCGGATGCTTGCGGCCGATGGTTACGTTGTGCCAGATCTGGCAGTTGCGTCCGATGCGTGTCGCTCCGATGCGCGTGCTGTGTCCGTGCCAGATGACGAGTCCTTCGCCTACCTCCCAGCAGTGGATGGCCAGCGTGTTGTCGGGCCTTGCCAGCCATTGCACCAGGTGGCGCCATCCCTTCATGCGCCAGTAGAGTGTCGTGCGATACTCCGGCAACGTGAGCAGGTACATGGCGTCCTCCAGGCGTTCGCTGTCGTCCTGACGGTTCAGCACGCGTTTTATCCAGGTCTTTCTTTCCGCGTCGATCAGGCTACGCTGCGGACAGCACCGTGCTGCCCAGTAGATGGGCAGGTAGCGCAACCAGTTGAGGTGGAAGACGATATTCTCGTATCGTGTCATTTTCTGAACAGATAATGTCGGATTTGGTTTTTCCAGTAAGCCCAGCTGTATTTCAAGTGAGCAATGCGTGCATTCTCGTCGAATACGATGCGGTTATTGCGACGGTCGGACGAGAAGCCCTGCCCGTAATCGTAGAAGCTGATGGCTCGTCGCAGGTATTCGAACGGAACTTGTTGCTCGTACATCCTCCACAGAAAGTCGAAGTCCGCACAATGCGGAAACTCTTCCCAACGGAAAGGATGCTGTTGCATCAGATGCGTAGGTTGTATCACCGACTGATGGCAGATCCCTACACCGCAGATTTCGTTCCGATGCTCGAAGAATGGCCTTGCCGTACGGTAGTCCTGCTTCCGGCTGTCGGCGTAGACGCGTATGCAGTCGCCGTACAGGATCCTGTCGGCCGGGATGTGCTCCAGCAAGAGGTTCGACACCACTTCCGTGTCGACGAAGGTGTCGCCCGCATTCATGAAGCAGATCCACGGGGCGGTGGCCAGCTTGGCGCCTTTGTTCATGGCGTCGAAGATGCCGTGGTCGCGTTCGCTCAATGTGCGGGCCAGCTTCGATTCGTAGCGGCGAACGATTTCCATCGTGGCGTCCTTCGACCCGCCGTCTACTAGGATGTACTCGATCTGCTCGTCGAATGCCGTCTGTCCGACGACTGACTGCAACGTCTTTTCGATGCATTCAGCCGCATTATAGGTTACGGTTACGATCGTTAGAAGCTTCATGTCTGCCTGGGTTCTTCGTTGTTCAATGTTGTTACAGGAGTATCGGCCTTTGTCGGCTCATCGGATGTAGATGCACTGCTGCTCTACGATGCAGAGGCCCTTGGGCGTGTCTGTCTCGCCCTTGCCTCGGATGCCGGCGCCTGTCAGCGTGAAGACGGAAGCCGCGTCTGCGTCCTGTCGTACGGCTTCGATGTTTCCTTCAGACCAGGGTGTCCACGCCGCGTCGTAGTGCAGCGGCGCGTAGCGCAGGTATTGCGCAATGCAGTGGGCTATCAGCTCGTCGCCTGCCGCATTGAGGTGGACCTGCGTACAGTCGCCCGAAGGTTCGTCGTAATACTCCTTCGTATTGTAGTAGTCGATGCCGCTGTATTTCCAGAGGTCGATCACCGGCAGGTCGTACACTTCGCCCAGGGCCCGTATCAGCTCGTCCTTGGGCTGGCGTTCGTATTGCTCGAAGTTTATCACCGCCTCCATGTCGGCAAACCGCGGCGACGGATAGTATTGCGCGTAGTATTCGTCCGGATCCATGCCTATCTCGCAGCGCACGGGGACGTGTGTCATCAGGTAGAGCTGTGTCTGCGGAAGTTGCTCGCGCAGGTACTCTATCAATCCCCTGAAGGCCGCCAATGTCCGTACCTCGGTGTCGATGCTGTCAGCACGGTAGGGCGTTTCGGCCAGCACCTTCCCGACCCATGTCGTGGCGTGATTGTCCTCGCTCAGCCACCAACGGAGGCCGTCGTTCTGTCCGCCGTAGAGGATGATCTTGTCGGGGTGGTAATACACCGCATCGCGGCCACGAAGGCTGATCGATGCTTCGTCCTTGGGCCTGATCCACGATCCGCCGACGGCCATGGGGCGGTGTCCGTCGAGGCCTGTGGTCGTCTCGTCCGCACTCCAGGTGTAGCCCGTCACCTCGACGACGGTGGGCTGCCATCCGCAACGTGCCGTCTGGCTGTCGCCGATGGTTACGAGCTTCTGAGCCGTGAGCCCCAGGCTACACGTGGCCCACCACACGGCAAGGATTACCTGCTGCAATCGCATTGGCTGGAATATCGCGTGTTACTACCGAACCTGCGCCTATCACGGCATTGTCGCCTATGGTGACGCCTTTCAGTATCAGGCAGCGTGTGCCTACAAAGACGTTGTTGCCGATCGTTACGGCTGCCGAGCGTCCGTCCTGATGGTGGCGGGCATCGGCATCGGGTGCAAGGCTGTGCCAGTCGCTGTCGGTGACGACCGTACCGGCCCCGAGTTGCGTATCGTCGCCGATGGTAATGCCCTTGTGGCTGACGATCGTGGCGGCCGAGATGCCGACGCGTGCTCCGATCTCGATGCGGCCCTGGGGCGTCACGGTGCAGAAGCGGCAGCGTTGCATCGACCCTATGTTGTTCGAACGGAAGCTCGAGCGTACGACGCAGCCTTCGCCCAGCCGGATCTGTGTGTTGGGCACACGATAGAAGTAGGGAACGCCGGTTGCCTGGCAGCCACGTCCCAGTTCTACGCCCTTACATGCGGCCACTATGCGCATCGCAAGGGTGGTACAGCGGCTGTGTACTGCGTGCAGCATGCGATGCAGGCGATAGCAGAGGTTTCCTCGGATGTCCATCAGATGTTATTATATATATTATATAATGTGTTTGCAATCGCTGTCTTTTCGTGCCTTGCCGCGGCGGCTTCCTTGGCCAGCGTGCTCAGCTGACTGGCGGTCGAATCGTCGCTCAGCAGGCGTATGATGTGCGAAGCCAGGGCCTCGGTATCGTCGAAGTCGTACAGTAATCCCGTGCGTCCGCCGTCCAGCAGCGTCGACATGCCGCCTACGTTGGCCGCAACGACGGGTGTGCCGATCATCTGGGCTTCGCATACCGAGTTACAGCTGTTCTCGATGCGCGACGGACAGACAAAGACGTTCGCCTGGCGGTACTCCTCGATCATCTGTCGGGCATCGAGTGCGCCCAGGAAGGTCAGGTGGCTGCGAAGGGCGTTCTGCCCGATCAGTCGGTGCAGTACGTTGCCGTACGTGCCTCGTTGCCACCAGCGCTTGTCGGTCAGGTTCTTTCCGACGATGCGGACCTCCAGATCCGGATAGCGGGCGATGACCTTGGGCAACGCCTCCAGCAGCTTGTGCAGGCCTTTGATGGGGTAGTGGCTCTGGCTGACAAAGAGGGTGTGGCGGCGGCATTCGGTCAGCTGCCAGCTGCCGGCGGCTTCGTAGAAGTCCTGTCGCAGCACCTCTTGCAGCACATGATAATGCAGCGAGGGATTGACGCTCAGCGCGCAGTCACGATCCCATTGCGTACGTCCGGCTACGTGCTCCAGCCGCTCCAGCAGCTTCACTTCGGCCACGCCGCGTTGCTGCAGCTTCTTCTGTTCGTTGGCCAGCGAGATTCCGTGTCGCCAGTCGCTCAGGGTCGGCCGTTGCTCACGGACGGTGAGGCCCGACATGTAGACCTTGGCGTATTCGCTGGCCAGTCCTTGTATCGAGGCGATGGTATGGTCGGTGCCGTTGGCTTCGATCCACGTCAGGGCGTGCGTCATCTCCGTGCCATGCAGGTGTACTACGTCCGGCCGTACCGTGTCGCCTACCTCGGCCAGATAGGCAGCCAGCTGGTTCGACATGGCCGTCAGTCGTGGTCCTTCCTTGCTGTACATCTGGTTGGCGGCGGTCATCCATGCCTGCGGAAACAGGTGGTGCGTAGTGTGTCCGATGGTAACCTCGCGTGGCGTTCCGCCCCAATAGGGTGCTACGACGTGCAGTTCGGTGGTCGGAAGCACCGTCAGCAGCGCATCGCGGTAACCGGTCAGCCATCCGCCTATCACGCCGGCCTTTCGTCCCAGTGCCTCGCAGGCATCGGGCATGGCTATGTTGATGATCCAGATTACTCTCATTGTTTCCACTTAGGCAATTCCGGTTTCGGGGCGTAGAGCATGTTGCGCAGCTCGTCGTCGGTCTTCTGCATCAGGGTGCGGTTGAAGCAGATGGCCACCAGCATCCACAGCATGTACGACTTCAGGTTGAACGAATGGATGCCGAAGTATACCATGTCCGTCATCTGGAACAGCAGCATCCAGGCACTGGCCTTGCCCAGCGCGTTGTGGCACCTGAAGCCGCGACGCATGGCCGCGATCATGGTCGACATGTAGAGCAACAGGTAGACGAAGCCGCCCTTCAGGATGTTGTTCAGATAGCCGCACTCCACCACGTCGCGCTGTCCGCCGTTGCCGTCCTCGCCCTCGACGCCTCCGCATTCGTAGGTTCCCTTCATGCTTCGGCCGGTGATGAGGTCGGTAGGATGGTCGTTGAAGTCGGCCGCAAAATGCAGGTAGACGTATTCGCGCGTGTTGTCGCTGAAACGCGATGTGATCTTGCCGAAGATGCCGCGGTTGTTGGCCATGTAGAAGCCCGTACTGCAGATCAGGGCGAACATCACGGTCATCAGCACCAGGAACCTTGTCTGGGCCGACTTGATCAGCGTGCCGAAGATCAGCTGACAGCCGGCTACCAGCATGTAGCATCCCGACGTGAGCATCAGGTTACGACGCGCATGGATCGTTGCCGTCAGGAATCCGAGCACCAGCACGATGTAGCAGAGTATCGTCACCCTGCGTTCGTGGTAGCGCTGGGTCAGCACCACCAGGCCTGCTCCGAGCGTGAAGCCCTCGCACAGGAACTGCATGTAGGCGTTGCCCGTGTACTTCGAGAGCGACAGGGCCACCATCAGCAGCGCCACGTAGCTGATCGCTTCGATCGAGCGGAAGAAGGCCTTCAGCAGCGACAGCTGCGGCAGGAACAGCACCCAGATCCAGGTGTACGAGATGAAGTCGTACTGCTTGATGTAGTTCACCCACCACAGCGTCTGCAGGCCCGAGGTCAGATACATCTCGCCCATCCACAGCGCCAGCATCACGATCAGCACCGTTGGCCGGCGGTCGCGGTCGTGTCCCTTCCAGCGGATCGACGTCACGATGGTCAGCACCGTGGTCAGCACCGACAGGACCAGGCACGGCAGGGTGATCTTGCCCAGGGCCGGGAACCACGATCCCAGCAGGCCGATACCCGAATAGACGCTGAGCGCTATCCAGATGTTGGTCAGGCGGATGGTTTCCTTATCGGTGCGGATTACGCGATCCATATTCCTTTACGATTGCGGTATACGACGTTGACGTATTGTATCGGGGCGATGATGAGGCCGTAGAAGTTGGCCACGATCGAGCCGATCAGCACACTCTCCATGCCCCATCCGGCCACGCGTGCCAGCAGCCAGGTCGTGGCTACGAAGACGATGGGGGAGATGAGGCTGGTGAAGAACTGTATGCGCAGGGCTCCGATGCCGTTGATCACCATGCAGAAGATCTGTCCAGTGATGGTGCTCATCACATAGGCCAGCATCCAGGCCGAGAGTGCGAAGGGCAGTTCGACGGGCGTCTCGACGTGACGGTTGATCCACAGGTCGTAGATCCAGGGCGAGACGGCCAGCATGGCCAATCCGCCCGCCAGCCACACGAGGGCCATGCGCAGGTACTTCTTCGTGGCGCCCTTGATCCAGTCGCGTTCGCCGCGGCTCCAGGCGTTGGTCACGGCGCCCCAGAAGGGGTCGACCACGATGTAGAAGGCCATGTACATCACGTTGAAGTATTTGTACACGATGTTGTACGAGGTCACTTCGGTCACCGAGAAGAAGCGGGCGATCAGGAAGTTCGACGTCTGGAACTGGATGATGAAGGCCAATCCGATGACGAAGAACTTCACGCCCAGGTTCAGCAGCTGGCGCACGTCTTCGCGGCGGTAATAGCCGATCGAGGGGCGGATCTGTCGGTAGCGGCGGCTGTACATCACGAGGCTCGAGACCGTCCACGCCAGCAGTGGCGGCAAGGTCAGCGCCAGCGAGAGCACCGCGAGCGAACCCTCGACCGTCTGCTTCAGCACGCTGATGGTCAGCAGTACGCCTACCTGTCCTGTAAGGTCGATCACCGAGGCGTAGGCCGTACGCATGTCGGCCTTCAGCACGTAGCTCAGCGTTCGCAGCACGAAGCCTACGCAGAAGTAGATGGCCATCATCGACGATGCGAACTTCAGGTCGCCTTCCAGTGCGCTGTCCACCTTCAGCAGCGGTGCGATGTCTACCAGCTGTATCAGGGCCAGCAAGCCGGCCATCACTACGGCAAAGATCAGGCCCAGCATCACGTACGTCGTGCTGACGTACTGACGGCCCTTCGTGTGGTCGCCCTGTCCGAGGGCTTCGGCCAGCTTGTTGCGCAGGCCGTTGCTCAGGCCTACGTCGAAGAACTGCATCCACATCACCATCGACGAGATGGTCAGCCAGATGCCGTATTGCGTCTTGTCCACAAAGTTGATGGTCATCGGCACCAGGATCAGCGAGCAGGCAATCGAGCCTACCTTGACGCCCATGCCCATCAGGACGTTGCGACGCAACAGTGCTCCTCGTTCCGAGCCCTTGGTCAGCTTACTTAGTAAGGTATGCAATGATGACATTCTTCAGCAGTTCCTTTTGTGCCAGTGTCTCGATGTACTTCAGGTAGTCGGCCTTGGTCTTGCCTTCGCGCACGGCTATGACGGCCAGCTGGCTGTCGGCCAGTGCGAACATGGCTTCGGGGCTCTCGATGAAGGGCAGCGTGTTGCTCAGGCGGACGTTCGCGGCGAAGGCAAACTGTCCCATCCGTTCGCTGACGGCCTCGAACAGGTCATCGGCCTCGCCCTGCATCGACATGTAGGTCACCTTGGCCGGTCCGTCCTTGCCTTTCTGGGCGATGGCGTAGGCCAGCTGGTCGATGTCGCTCTTGCGGTCGCCTATCACGTGGATGTCGGGCTGAACGCCATCCAGCAGTCTGACCTGCTCGGGCGAATGCAGCAGCGGATTCAGGATGTCCAGCACCTTCAGCAGCGCCATCGGCAGGAACATGCCCATGAACAGGGCGATGACCAGCACCACGAGCTTCGACGGACCCGAGGGCTGCACGTTCACATAGGCCTCGTCTACGCGATGGGCCTTCGGTGCATCGATGCTCAGGTTCACGGCGTTCTGTTCCTGCTGTGACAGCAGCATCAGGTACACCTTCTGCTTCAGCTCCTGTCGGCGCTTCAGGTTCACGTATTCGCGCTCCACCTCGGGGATGCCGTTCACCATGCCGCTCAGCTGGTGGTCCTTCTCGTTCAGTCGCTTGCGCTGGTACTCGAGCTCCTTGCGCACGTTGCCGAAGGTCAGTGCCAGGGCTTCCTTGTTCTGCTCGAGGGCGCGCTCCATGGTCTGCAGGCGCGGGTTGCTGCCCTGCGTGTTCATCTTCAGTTCCTCGAGGGCGGTCAGCGCGTTGTTGTAGTCGGCGATGGCGCGGTTCGTGCTCTCCGATTGCGTGATGCTCACCAGTGGGAGAGGGGCGTAGCGGTTGGCCGGATCGCTCAGGTACTTCTGCAGCATGCTGATGTTGTTCAGGCCCAGCTCCAGCTGCAGTTGCTGCTGCTCCAGCTCGTTCGACTTCTGCAGGGCCAGCGCTGTCTGCACGTCCACGTCGCTGATCTTGTGCAGCTTCTTGAAGTTCTCCACCTCCGCGTCGAGCTCAGCCAGTTCGACCGACACCGTGTCGATGCGCTCCTGTATGAAGTCCATGTTGCGCAGCGTGGTGTTGTTCTTCATCTCGATCGTGTAGCGCTCGTATTGATCCACCACGGCGTTCAGCAGGGCGATGGTGCGGTTCGGGTTGGCGTCCTCGTGCGAGATCATCACCACGTGCGCCTTCTTCTCGATCAGGCCGAAGTTGATGCGCGACATCAGGCTCTGCGCGATGTTGGTGTAGCTGTACCACGTGGCACGTATCTTTGTCTGCTTGCCGGGCTTGAAGTACTCGGTCGTCCTGACGTCGAACTTGCCCCATCCCGTCTCGATGGTGGCCGGCAGTGCCACGTCGTCCTTGTCGTACAGCACGTCGCCCTTCGGCGAGCTCTTCAGGCGGATGTCGGCCTTCTTGCCGTCCTCGCTCAGTGCGAAGGTCCATTTCAGGCCTATCTGCAGCGTATCGCTGAAGTCGGGCGTCGCGGTCGAGATCTCGATCGGGCTGTCGCCCCAGTAGGTCACGCGCTTCAGCTTCGGACGGCTCTCGTACGTCACGTTCATGCCTATCTGCTTCACGGCATTGCGTATCACGTGGTGGCTCGACATGATTACTATCTCGTTGTCCACCTCCGTGCCGCCCATGCCCAGGATGTCGCCGAAGCCGCTGCTCTTGGCCAGTGCGGCCATCATGTTGCTCGAGGTTCCGCCGTCGGTGATGTCCACGCTGGTGTACACCTCGAATTTCTTGCTCTTGATCAGTATGAAAGCCGTAGCCAGCAGCAGGCATCCCGCTACGCTGACGGCAAACAGTTTCCAGTTTCGGACATACTGCTTGCCCAGGTTCCACAGTTCGTTGGGTTTAACGTATAACATGGTGTGTATACAAATTACGAATTACAAATTACGAATTACTTCCAGATCGCAATCGCCAGCGTCGACAGCACCGATACCACGCTCACCACCGTCGAGATCATCGACAGGTTCTGCTGCTTCATGCTGTTGTAGCGCGAGCTGCTGCGACGTGCCTGGTTAGGGCTGACGTAGATCACGTCGTTCTGCTTCAGGTAGTAGTAGGGCGAGTTGATCAGCTCGGCCGATGTCAGGTCCAGGCGATGGTATTCCTTGCGGCCCTGGGCATCCTCGCGGATCATCAGCACGTTCGTGCGGTCGCCGTAGACGGTCAGGTCGCCGCATCGCGTCAGCGCTTCGAGTATCGTGGCGCGGTTCGTGCTGAAGTAGCTGGTGCTCGGATTGTTCACCTCGCCCATCACCGTCACCATGAAGTTGCGCAGCTCGACGGTCACCTGCGGATCGCTGGCATACTGGCTGATGCGTTGCTCCAGCAGGTCGCGCAGCTCGATGGGCGTCATTCCGTCCACGTGCAGGCGTCCCAGTACCGGGAAGTCGATGTCGCCGTTCGGATCCACGCGGTAGGTCTGTATCTGCGGTTGCGTGTTCATGTTCAGCGAGGTCGCCTCGAACGGGGTGTAAGCCGGCTTGTTGAAGGCTGCGACGGCCGTCTGGTCGACGGCATTGACGATGATCGACAGCTGGTCGTGTCGCTGCAGCTTAGGTTCGGCAAAGGTCGACTTCTGCCATTCCGTGGCCGCTATCTGATCGATGTCCTGAAAGTAGGTCACCGTATTCTTCCTCGCTCCGCAGCTGCTCAGGGTGGCCAAGGCCAGGGCCAGGAGCGCTGTTTGTATTGTCAGTCTTTTTCTCATAATTGCACTACATTCCTATTCCGCCCCTCTATCGCCGAAGGGCAGAACTCATTAAAAATCATTCGTTTGAGCACGTCGTTCATCCCGCGTATTTGCTCTTTTTGTATACTAATAACGCAGAAACCTCTGTTTTATTGTGTGTACGCGCGTATTTTTTATAAAATAATTTGTCCTGAAACGGAGTGTCGAGGTTGCAATCTGTCCCAAAACCGCAAAAAAAACGTTCCGAATCGCGAAAAAAACGATCCGAAACCGAAGCCATTCGCCGGGAATCCGTAAATTTGCAAACCAAAACAAATGATTCGATATGAGATATCAGATGCTCTTCATCCTTTCCGCGCTCTCGTCCGTTGCCCTCGGCCAGACGGACGATCGTGTCAGCCAGATCCGAGCCATGTATGCCCGGTCGCAGGAAGTCCTGAAGGATCAGACCCAGGACGAGGCTATCAACTGGTCGGTCAAGACCACGGTGCGTCACAACGAATCGGGCGTCGGTGTGGTGCGTTACGAACAGGAGTATTACCCCCTGCATCTGCTCGGTGCCTACGACTTTGTGCGCAGCAAGCGCTATGTCACCGTCCAGCCGCCCACGTCGTACGAGATTCTTTACGACCAGGGCCAGCCGGTGTTCTACTTCGAGCATTGCACCCTGGGCGACGAGGTCTACGAGTACCGCATCTATTGGGACGCCGAGGGTACCGTCTGCCAGTACGTGCCACAGCGCATCGAGGCCGGTCGCAAGGTCAGGCTCGATACCGATGGCATCGACATGTGGATGCGTTCCGAGCGTGCCTACCGTTATGCCATGCAGGAATACAAGCGCGGCACCGAGGGCTACGAAACCTTCGAATACGGCCACGACCAGAGTCCCCTGGTCGCTCCCCAGTCGCGCGAAGCAGTCTATCGTCGTGTCAACCAGATCTACGATGCCTACTTCAGCCGCGAACTTATGCAAGAGCCAGATCCTGAGGCCGAAGGCGAAGATTTCGACGGCCTCGGAAAGATGAGCTGCTTCGTCACCCCGGACTTCAATCAGGCCTATTGCATGTGTTGCGCAAAGAGCGTTCACACCAACGAACTCTTCCACGATTACGACCTCTGGACCAACGCCCAGGATGTCGATGCCCGTGGCCTTGTCGGTATCGAGATCCGCGACTATTCCGACACCAAGGCACGTGTCGCCGTTCAGTTCTGGAACTGTGGCACATTGACCACCACCGTCCTCGATCTCGTCTACGTTCCCGACCAATCCCTCTGGCTTGTCGACGATTTCCTCCAGCCCTCCGATGCCTCCAGCTACCGTACCCGCATGCACCGCTTCCTTGCGGATTGATCCGCGTTCCAACAGCAAAGATGATTGTTGGTATCCGCAAATTGTTTCTATCAAAACTCGGAAGAGTATTTCGCTGCAAGATTACTCTTTATCAAAGTTCGGAAGCGCATTTTGCCAGAAAAATACTCTTCCACAAAACTCGCAAGAGTAATCCGCTGGAAAAATACTCTCCATCAAAACGAGGAAGCGCATTTCGCTAGAAAATTGACCTCTATAAAAACGGGGAGGAGCATTTCGCAAGAAAACTGCTCCTCCTCGTTTTGTGCAAGTGTAATTTTTTCCGAGAACATGCTTCCTCGTTTTGCTGAAATCATTTTATCAGATATATCGTTCTCGCAAAGTGCGATGATGGAACCTCGACTTAACAATTGACCGGAAATTTAGTTAATTTGGTTAATTTTGGATGAAAAAGAGGAAGAAAAACTTTGTAGAGTTAACGAATTAAGTTAAATTTGCAGCGGATTTAACACTAAATCGAATGAAAAAATCTACTATTTGGTTGATTGCCGTTGTGCTGTCGATAGCCTTCCTGGGAAGCCTGGTAATGCAGATGACGTACCTGAAGGAGATCGTAGAGACGCGCGAGGAACAGTTCGACGAAGCTGCGAAACGTGCCATCTTCGTGACGCAACGACAACTGGAGCGACAGGTGTCGGAGACGTTGGCCGAAGAGCAGTGGGACGATGACCTGCAGCGTCTGTTTCAGTTCAACCGTCCTTCGTCGGCCCGACAGATGCTGAAGAATCGCCAACGCCTGCTGGAGGAGCAGCTGCGCGGACAGTACCTGCTGGAGCGTATCGACGTGGAAGAGCTGCGACAGATGCTGACCGAGGAGATGCAATCTGCAGGATACAACCTTGCCTTCGAATTCTGTCTGGTAGATCGCGACGGGCAGGTAGCCTATCGGACGGCAGGTTTTTCGAGCCAGGAAGCCGAACGCCAGGGCTGTTACCGACAAGTGCTGTTCATGAGGGCACAGATGTCGCCCGACGGACAATTGCCGCAGCGCATGAGTTATATAGATGTATACTTCCCCGGTCGACACTCGTTCCTGCTGAACTCAGGATTGCACTTCATGATCCCGTCGTTCATCTTCACGGTGGTGATGCTGTTCCTCTTCATCTTCGTGATCTGGGTGGTATTCCGACAGAAGAAGCTGAGCGAGATCAAGAACGACTTCATCAACAACATGACGCACGAGTTCAAGACTCCTATCTCGTCCATCTCGCTGGCTTCGCAGATGCTGAACGACCCTGCCGTATCGAAGTCACCCGAGATGGTGAAACACATTACGGGCGTCATTGCCGACGAGACGAAACGCCTTCGTTTCCAGGTAGAAAAGGTGCTGCAGATGTCGATGTTCGACCGCCAGAAGACCAACCTCAAGCTGCAGGACATCCCGGTGAATGCCGTGGTAGAAAGCGCCTGCCAGACGTTCCGCCTGAAGGTAGAGAAGGCCGGAGGATCGATCGAGACGCATCTGGATGCCGAGGATGACATCTGCATGATCGACGAGATGCACTTCGGCAACGTGGTGTTCAACCTGATGGACAATGCCTATAAGTACTCGCGCGAAGACGTTCCGCTCCACCTGATCATCAAGACGCGAAACATAGGCAACGACCGCATAGAGCTGAGCGTACGAGACAATGGCATCGGCATCCGTAAGGAGGACCTGAAGCGAATCTTCGAGAAGTTCTATCGCGTCCCGACCGGTAACCTGCACAACGTGAAGGGATTCGGCCTCGGCTTGGCCTATGTATGGAAGATCGTGCATGACCATGGCGGAGAGATCAAGGTAGATTCGACCGTAGGCGAGGGCACCGAGTTTGTAATTACGTTGAAACTGGCTTCGCCGGAATGAACGTCGGCATAGATTGATAATATTGTAATAAACCACATAAAAAGGAGATTGAGTATGACACAACAACCAGAAAAATTGAGAATCCTGCTCTGCGAGGATGACGAGAATCTTGGCATGCTGCTGCGTGAATATGTTCAGGCTAAGGGCTACCTGTGCGACCTGTATGGCGACGGCGATTCGGGCTACAAGGCTTACCTGAAGGGTCGTTACGACTTCTGTATCCTCGACGTGATGATGCCTAAGAAGGACGGCTTCACGATGGCTCAGGAGATCCGTACGCTGAACACCGAAATACCAATCATCTTCCTGACAGCCAAGAGCCTGAAGGAGGATATCCTGGAGGGCTTCAAGATTGGTGGCGACGACTATATCACCAAGCCATTCTCGATGGAAGAGCTGCTGTTCCGCATCGAAGCTATTCTGCGCCGCGTCAAGGGCAAGAAGGGCAAGGACGTGGTGGCTTATCGGATGGGCCGTTATGCCTTCGACGTACAGAAGCAGCTGCTGTCGTGCGAGACAGCCGAAGGCCTGAAACAGGTGAAGCTGACCACCAAGGAGAGCGATCTGCTCGGGTTGCTGTGCGCTCATGCCAACGACATCCTGGAGCGTAACTTCGCGCTGAAGACCATCTGGATTGACGACAACTACTTCAACGCCCGTTCGATGGACGTCTACATCACGAAGCTTCGCAAGCATCTGAAGGAGGATCCTACGATCGAGATCATCAACATCCACGGCAAGGGCTATAAGCTGATTGCTCCGGATATCGAGATCGAGACCAAGTAAAGCGAAAGCTTCGGTTGAAGGGATATTAGGGATATTGGGGATTTTGGGGATATTAGGGACGAATGTTAAGCTTGTCGAAATCCTGTTGTGCAAGGGTTCAGCGACGACTGTTAATCGAGTCGGATTCCTGTTTGTGCAAGGGTTCAGCAGACGAAGGTATCGTCCCTAATATCCCCAAAATCACCCAAATCCCTAAAATCCCTTTAAGTAAAAAAAAGTGTATCTTTGTAAATTGTAGTTATAATTTTTGACGTTTTTGACGCGAAAATTAAGATTTTTTGTGAATTAAGCGGTTCGGAATTTGGAGTTTTGGATGATCTGTCCTAACTTTGCAGCGCAAAAATCAATGAATTATTATTTTATTATTAACTAAATTAAGGTATTTGTGTTATGAACATCGAACTTATTGGCAACAACGCTGGTCTCATCTGGAATGCACTGAATGAGAAGAACAACCTCACCATCAAGGAGCTGAAGAAGGCTACCAAGATCAAGACCGACAAGGTACTCTACGCTGCCCTGGGCTGGTTGGCTCGCGAAGGCAAGCTGGCTTTCAACGAGGCTGAGGAGGACGTTGTAGTTTCGCTTTGCGACTAATCAACGACATCGTACGACGGACATCAGCCGATGTCTTCCAATAGAAAAACGGACGCAAGTTTTTTGGCTTGCGTCCGTTTTTACGATTTTGATTTATTGATCAATTATGAATTAATTTACTCGCTCTTGCGACGACGACCGCCGCGACGGGTAGTCTTCTTCTTGGCCGATGTCGATGGACCCATCAGCTCCATCATCTCGGGCGAGAGGGGAGGAAGCTCGATGGCAGGTGCTGCTTCGGCTGGAGCTTCGGTTGACTGAGGCTCGGCGGCAGCAGCAGGTGTCGATGTCGTTGCCTGTGCTTCTGCAACTTCGGGGGTAGCGGCAGCTTCGGTTGCCTGGGTAGTAGGTGCTTCGACAGGAGTAACTTCGGTTTCGGAAGTAGGATTAGCTGCAGCTTCGTCGTTGGCCGCAGCGGTAGCCGCTGCACGGGCAGCCTTCTCGGCAGCAGCACGTTCGCGGTCAGCACGACGCTGCTCTTCGCGACGAGCCTGCTTCTCGGCTTCGCGACGCTCCTGCTCCAGACGGGCCTGTTCCTTGCGTTCGCGGTTCTCCTGCTCGCGACGTTCCTGTTCCTCGCGACGAGCCTGCTTCTCGGCTGCACGGCGCTCCTCCTCGAGTCGCTGCTGCTCCTTGCGCTGACGTTCCTGTTCCTGGCGTTCCTGCTCCTTGCGCTGCTGTTCCTGACGGTCGCTTCGACGTTCGTGGCGATCGCCCGGACGGAAGCCTTCCATCCAGAGTTCGAGAGGCTTCTCGATCACGGCTGGTTCGCGCATCGGAACATCCTGCATCCACTGTCGGCCAGCGGCCACCATCAGGAAGTGGTACTGACGCGTGAAGTTGTCGAGCATCTTCAGATCGTCCATGGTGAGTACCATAGGACGCTGTGGCTCGTAGATCTCGCGCCAATCGCGATCGCTCACCTTGTTGGTACGCTGCAGGTCGTCGCACATGCCCAGTGAACGGATGCCAACCGAGGCATCGTTGGTGAGCAGCAGCACCTTCTTGCCCTCGGCAAAAAGTTCGACCGTGCGTCGGATGATGGCTGGATCGGCAAAGGCAGCATGATGGCTCTCGGAACCGATGCCTTCGATGCGCAGGCGATTCTCCTTCTGCTGGCTGAGCATCAGGCGCTTGGCCAGACGAGCGGCCACGTTGCGGCAGAGGGCTTCGTCCTTCCAGTCGGCTACCTTATAGTCGGTAGGCTCCTGCATGGTGGCAAAGCGGTCGACCTCCTCGTACGTCTCGCTCATGATCATGAACTTGCCGCCAATCTTCTTGGCCATACGCGAGATGAATTCGAGCTGACGTTCGAACATCAGACGAGCGTTGACGCGAGGGTCGGAGTGGCTTGAAGTATGACCTACAAGCAGCTCGAGCCAGATGTTGGTGTCGCTCAGGATGACGTCGTAGTCGAGCACGTTCGAGAGCACAGCCTCGAGGATGAGGTTGCGCTGGTAGGCGTCATCGTAAGTGAGCTGCTGGATCTGCTGGTCGCTGAGCAATGGGATGCGCGATGCGCTGTTGGCAAGGTCGCAGAAGTCGCGTATCAGCAGGTTGGTAGGCATCTTGGGGATGGGCTTGACAACAGGCTTCTCGGCCACGGGCTTCTCAGCTGGCTTCTCGGCTGGCTTGTCTGCAACAGGCTTTTCGGCCACAGGCTTCTCGGCCGGCTTGTCAGCAACAGGTCTTTCGGTCTGTTTTTCGGCCGGCTTGGCATTGTCATTACCCTTTGCCTTTGGGTTATTTACTTGAGGCTGTTCGGCAACCTCCATGTTTTTCTCGAGTTGAACCTCCTTAGGTTCTTCCACCGGGGCAACTACCTTCTTGCTGCGGGAGCGGGTGGCCTTCTTCTTCTTAGGGGCCGCATCAACCGCATTCTGCTCAGTAGCAGGGGCGAGGGGTGCTTCAACGGTGGCGATGTTGTTGTTGTTTTCTTCCATTAATTCAGGGAGTGTTTTGCAAATCGCGGCGCAAAGATACGCATTTTATGTGAAATAGACAAGTAAAGGAGCCGTATTTCGTCGATTAGTGGCCAAAAAACCTTCACTCTAATTGCCAAATGGGTGTCAAATATGGCAAAAACAAGGCGTTTACTTCGAATTTCGCGTGTAATGTATCGTGCTTTATTATAAAATATGTATATTTGCACCCATAAAACTCGATGGTTTATGTTAGAAAAAAGTAGCAAAATATACGTGGCCGGTCATCGAGGACTGGTAGGATCGGCCATCTGGAATAATCTGCTGAAGCGTGGCTATACCAATCTGGTAGGTCGTACACACAAGGAACTGGATCTGACCGATCAGCTTGCCGTTCGTCGTTTCTTCGACGAAGAGCAGCCCGACGCGGTGGTCTTGGCCGCTGCCTTCGTGGGTGGTATCATGGCCAATTCGTTGTATCGTGCCGACTTCATGATGATGAACATGCGCATCCAGTGCAACGTGATAGGCGAGGCCTATGCGCATGGCGTAAAGAAACTGCTGTTCCTGGGTTCGACCTGCATCTATCCGAAGAATGCTCCACAGCCAATGACCGAGGACTGCCTGCTGACCAGCGAACTGGAATATACGAACGAGGAGTATGCCATTGCCAAGATTGCAGGCCTGAAGATGTGCGAGTCGTACAACCTTCAGTACGGCACCAACTACATTGCCGTGATGCCTACCAACCTGTACGGTCCGAACGATAACTTCCACCTCGAGAATTCGCACGTGATGCCGGCGATGATGCGTAAGGTGTATCTGGCCAAGCTGATCAACGACAACGACTGGGCATCGATTCGTCGCGATCTGGCCATCCGCCCCGTCGGAGCAAACATCAAGGAGAACGGCGAGACGGTGCGTTACGTGATAGACGAGACGTCGGACGAAGCGTTGATCCGCAAGGTGCTGGCCTTCTATGGCATCGAGGACAACCTGGTGCGTCTGTGGGGAACCGGCAAGCCATTGCGCGAATTCCTCTGGAGCGAGGATATGGCCGATGCCTCGGTGCATGTGCTGCTCAACGTGGACTTCAAGGACATCATCGGCATCGAAAAGTACTCGTCGGTACATTATGGCGTCAAGGCCGATGGCGTAGTAGATCGCAATCATTCGACCGGCCGTGGCGGTGCCATTCCTTCGCTAGGCGAGATCCGTAACTGCCACATCAATGTAGGTACGGGCAAGGAACTCACCATTCGCGAGCTGTCGGAACTCGTAGTGAAGGCCGTAGACTTCAAGGGAACCATCGAATTCGACGCAACCAAGCCCGACGGAACGATGCGCAAACTGATCGACGTCAGCAAGCTGCATCGTCTGGGATGGACTCACAAGGTCGAGATCGAGGACGGCGTACAGAAGCTGTTCGAGTGGTATAAGGAATCAATTGAAAAATAAAGAATACAAAGATATGGAAAACAGAAAAGTTGCCCTGATTACGGGCGTGACAGGTCAGGATGGCTCTTATCTCTCGGAGTTCCTGATTTCGAAAGGTTATGAAGTACACGGCATCATCCGTCGTAGTTCAGTGGATTATCGCGAGCGCATCTCGCACCTCGAGGGACACCCTCAGTTCCACCTGCATTATGGCGACATGGGTGACTCGATGAGCCTCGTAAAGGTAATCAGCGCAGTACAGCCTACCGAGATCTACAACCTCGCAGCACAGAGCCACGTACAGGTCAGCTTCGATTCCCCGGAGTTTACGGCTGATGTCGATGCTACGGGCGTGCTTCGCGTACTGGAGGCTGTGCGAGCCAATCATCTCGAGCAGAAGTGCCGCATCTATCAGGCTTCGACCTCTGAGCTGTATGGCAAGGTCGAGGAGGTGCCACAGAACGAGAATACCCCTTTCCATCCCTACTCACCCTATGCCGTTGCCAAGCTTTACGGTTTCTGGATCATCAAGGAGTATCGCGAGGCCTATAACATGTTCTGCTGCTCGGGTATCCTCTTCAACCACGAGTCAGAGCGTCGTGGCGAGACTTTCGTAACCCGTAAGATCACGTTGGCCGCTGCACGCATCGCACAGGGCAAGCAGCAGCGTCTGCTGTTGGGCAATCTGTCGTCGCTGCGCGACTGGGGTTATGCCAAGGATTACGTCGAGTGCATGTGGCTGATTCTGCAGCACGACAAGCCAGAGGACTTCGTCATCGCTACGGGTGTACAGCATTCGGTACGCGAGTTCTGTTACCATGCCTTCAAGGCAGCCGGTATGGAGCTGGAGTTCCGTGGTGAGGGCATGGACGAGAAGGGCGTATGCGTGGCAGGTCCTGCTGACCTGGTAGGCAAGACCCTCGTAGAGGTAAGTCCTGACTTCTATCGTCCTACCGACGTAGTGAACCTCTGGGGCGATCCATCGAAGGCCAAGCGTGAGCTGGGATGGAACCCACAGACCACCACCTTCGAGCACCTAGTACAGATCATGGTGAAGCACGACATGGAGAAGGTTGCAGCCGAGCATGTCGCATCGGTAATGCGCACCAACCTGGCCGAGTATCTCGAGAAGGGCGTAGTGAAGTAAAAACAACTCCACCGCAGGCAAAGAGATTTCAGCGCCTTGAGAATCGTACACTACATACCAACCCTCTCGCCTCACGACGGCGGAACGGCCACCTACATGCAGCAGTTGGCCGATACGCTGGGCACTGTGGTTGAACTACATATTGTGACGCATCGTACAGCCGAAGAGCTGGCGGTGCGTCACGCTTGTATACACCTGCTCCCCGCGCGTGGATGGCGTGAGATAGGTCGACAATACTGTCGGTTGCTGGATGAAATCAAGCCAGATGTAGTGCACGTAAACTGCTGTTGGAAGCCAGTGTTCGCCTATGCGGCTATCTGGGCACGCAAGGCAGGGTATAAGGTCGTACTCTCGCCTCACGGAATGCTCGAACCCTGGATCGTCGGGCGTCATTATTGGACGCGCAAGGTACCATCCTTGCTGCTCTGGCAGCGGAAGGCACTCGGTAGCGCGTCGGTAGTACATGCGACGGCCGAAACCGAAGCGTCGAACCTGCGAAATATTGGCAGCTATTGCTCTCTGCTCCGTCGGTGGAAGCCAGAGGTTCGGGTAATTGCGAACGGATTGGATGTGGAGCAGATCTTGGTGCGTGACGACTGGAAGCGAAGCAGGACGTTACTGTATCTGAGCCGCTTGCATCCCAAGAAAGGAATTGATCTGTTGCTCAGCGCCTTTGCCCGTCAGAGTGCACCCGGTTCGCCATTGGAGGGCTATACGCTGCAGATTGCCGGTGAAGGCGACGCGTCGTACACCGCCTATCTGAAAGGTCTTGCCGGAAGTCTTGGGGTGAGCGAACGTGTGGTGTGGCTTGGCAGCGTGTTCGACGAGCGAAAGTGGAGCCTGTTGCGCGAGGCTGATCTGGTAGTATTGCCTACAAGGTCGGAGAACTTCGGCCTTGTGATAGCCGAGGCATTGGCAAGCGGAACACCTGTGCTGACTACGACGGGCACGCCATGGCGCAAGGACTTCGACGCGTATCGTTGCGGATGGTGTGTCGAGGTTGACGAACAGGCTATTGGCGTGGCCTTGAGCGAATTTGCTTCGACCGCCGATGAAACCTTGCAGGAGATGGGGCAACGAGGACGATGCCTGATTGAGCAGAAGTATGATGCACGGATTGTGTGCTCGCAGTTCGTCGAAATGTATAAGGGCCTATGCTGACGTTGACCCACGAAACCTGGCAGATGGCTATTCTGGCCGTCCCGATAGTCGTCGTGGCGTTGGCGATTGTGACGTTACTGTTGTTCGTATTCAGACAGAACCGTCTGGCCTTGCTGTCAGCCATTGTCGCACTGCTGTTGAACGGCTTTACGGAACAGATACCGGTCCGATTGCGTCGTGATGTGATTCCGGAGCAGAAAGAACAAGGAGTTTTGCGTATACTGGAATATAATATCTGTGCGAAGGCCGAGTATTATCCGATCCATCACCAACCGGAGTTTACGGATTTTATCATCGATCAAAATGCGGATTTGTTGTTCCTGCCGGAGAACACGGCAGGCGTAGCCGTAGATCTGGAGTCAAGGCTGAAGGCGGCTTATCCTTACAGCCTGCACGACTTCGAGGAGTTTGAACGAACAGGAAGCGTGTATGCTGATTATTCGATCTACAGCCGTTATCCGCTATCGAATTATCGCAACTATAAGCTCGACAATCATCGTCTGCTCGAACAGCATCCTTATCTGGATTCTCTGTCCGTGATGAATATGGGGACACATTTCATGGCTTACGAAGTGACGGCACAGATCGAGGGCCAGGCAGTGACGCTGTTGCATCTGCACATGCGTAGCAACTCGTACGATACGGCCAGGTCGGAAGGCAATCGTCGTAGACAGAAGGCGCACAACGTGTACGACCGTCTGCTGATGGGATACGCATTCCGTGCAGAAGAGGCACGCATCGTGGCGGATTCGCTGCGGAATTGTCCGAATCCGATCATCATCTGTGGAGACATGAACGACTTGTCCGGTTCCTATTCGTTGCGGACCATGCAGGATTGTCGTCGTGAAAATATCCATGAAGAACACCGCGACAGATTGCGCGACGTGTGGTGGGAGAGTGGCCAGGGATTCGGGTTTACCTATGTCGACCAGCATCTGTGGCTTCGACTGGACCATCTGCTCTATTCAAAGGAGTTCAGGCCTAAGGGCGTGAGTATTCCACGCGTGCCCTTTTCGGACCATAGGCCTCTGGTTGCCGACTTCGAGATGAATTTCACTCCTTCATCAACGAGCAGAATGCCGTAAGATCGGCCTCGCTGGCACCTGCTTTGATCCACCAGTTGTAGAACTGCTGCTGAAGCGATTGTCCGGGCATGGAGCGGACGTCGTCGAAGGCACGCAGATAGTTCGCGTTATTGCGATAACGGGTGTTGCCCGTGAACGATGTCAGCTCGTAATCCTTGTCGAGATCACTTGACGAGAGGCCTAATAATCCTTCGAGCAACAGACAGAGTACACCCGTCCGATCCGCTCCCCAGACACAATGAATGTAGACCGGTTTCGAGTGCTGTAGCTGCATGACGATGAAGCGTAGACAGGCAACAATCTGCTGCTGGTTGTCATGGCGTGTAATGTCGGTATAATCAATCGGGTAATTGACGTATTCGATATCGGTGCCTAAGGCAGAGAGGCCCGCTGTGGGAATTTCAGTCTCGCCACGCAGGTCGAGTTCGGCAGCAATCCCTAACTGCTGCCTGAGCGAAATGACGTCGGCCGGAGTGGCCGTGTGAGCAGAGCGCAGGTTGCGATGACCTGCCTCCAATAATGTATTGAGCTCGGAACCGCGATAGAGGAAGCCATAGCGAATGCGGCGGCCATCGGTAGTAGGCCATCCGCCTAGATCGCGTACATTGTCGATACCCTCGGTGCGGATCATCCGTAATTGCCCTACGGGGTAGACGGTGACGAGCTGACGGCCTAAATGAGAGACTTTTTCGAGCTGATACGGGCGTCCTGGAATGAGGTTGTAGTACGTCGTATCGCCCAGCGTAACGCCATAAGGCCAATCCTGTCGTTCGTCGAGATAAGGCTCGCCGCGATAATCGAACAGCCGGTGATAACTGTAGTCGCGGGCATCGTACTCGAATTCGCGCAGATAGTCGGCTATCCCAGGGTTCTCGATGCTCTGGTACCATTGGTTCCGTTGTACGCTGGGTTCGGTCGAAAAGGTGACACTGTCGACCGACTCGATAGGATAGGTGTAGGTCTGACCGATGGAGGTGCGGACCACCATCGACTGATATGAAGACTGCGCCCAAACTCCCATGGCAGAGAGAAGGGCGCAGACAGAGAGGAGGAAATGTCTCATTAACGAATATCGATAACAGGGATGTTGTCCTTATCGTTGTAGAAAAGATTCTCGCCAGCCATACCCCAGATGAAGGTGTAGTAGTAGGTGCCGGCAGCAGCGTGCATTGACCATTCGGGCGACATGATGGCCTGCTCGTTGTGGAGCCAAACGTTGCGGCTCTCCTGTGGCTGACCCATTACGTGCGATATGGTCTGGCCTTCAGGAAGATTGAAGTAATAATAAGCTTCGATACGACGACCATGGGTGTGAGGTGGCATGGTGTTCCATACGGCACCAGGATTGAGTTGCGTCAGACCAAGCTGCAGCTGGCAAGGGCCTTCTTCGAGCACATCGTTGACGATGAGCTTGTAGACGGTACGATTGTTAGCCTCTTCGACAGTGCCCACCGGTCCCCATACGGCAGCCTTGAGCGAGCCCTTACGGCCGTCGAGGGTAATCCACTGCGTCTTGTAATGCGTATGTGCCGTAGCGGAGTTGAGGTAGAACTTTGCAGGATTCTTTGGATCCTTCGAGCGGAACTCAACCGATTTGTTGACGTCGATCCAGTTGCCCTTGGCATCGCGTACATGACCACGGCCTACATAGAGTGCCTCCTTGGGCGAGAGCGCGTATTCCTTGCCATCGACGATGACAACGCCGTCGCCAAGACCACAGTTTACGATGCCCACCTCACGGTTGTAGAGGAAGTACTTCTCGGGAATGGTAGTGTCGACATCAAGGCCGAGCTCCCAGAAATTCTCGAGCTTCAGCGTCTGATTGACAGGCATGGCACCGCCAAAGATGAAGCGGTCGTAGTGCGAATAGGTGAGGAGGATGGAGTCGGCCTTCATGACTTCTTCCATCACGAAGCGTTCGCGAAGGGTCTTTGTGTCGTAGCCTTTGACGTCTTCGGGGTGACAGGCCGTCTGGAAGCGCACGTGCTGGCGATTGACAACACGGTCGGCCTCCTGTGCATTGAGCGTAAGAGCGGCAGTAGCGATGACTGCCAATGAAAGGATCTTTTTCATATTGGGATTGTTTTGAGAATCGTTTTTCGAGATTTCGATGAATCGGGCAATCGATTCATCGAATTATCGATCCATCGAAATTATAATCAATTACTTGCTGAGGCGAATCTTGTTCCATACCACCATGGCAGCGGCGATGGCTGTAAGGATGGCAGCGCCCAACCACGAGAAGAGGTACTTCATGCAGGCATAGATCGCAAATGCGATAGGCGATGAAGCGAAGTCGAGCGAGCCGGCTGAGAATCCGTCAGGAACGCGTACGGCTGCATCGTCAGGATGAGCGGCGCTTACCATGTGTGCGGCCTTGGTGAAGTCCTCGCTCATCAATGTGACGAAGTAGAGACCGGCAGCCATCATAATGAGGCCGATGACAAACGATTTGACGACGTTGCCTTTGGTGTAGGGCAGAATCATCACGAAGACGTAGAACATGCCTGCCAGTGAGGCAAGAGGAAGGAACTGATTGCCAGGCAGAACTACTGCAAGCACCAGTGTGACAGGAATGAGCAGCAGCGAGGTGATGAGGGTAGTAGGATGGCCGATGACAAGAGCCGGCGACATGCCGATGTGGAACTCCTTCTTATCGTCGAACTTTTTGGCAATCAAGGCGCGAGTGGCCTCAGAAATAGGCTTCAGACCTTCGATGAAGAGCGACGTGATGCGTGGGATAAGCTCCATGACTGCACCCATCTTGATGCCAAGACCCAGGGTAGCAGGAATCTTGTCGACGAGCTGCTGTCCGTCCTCGCAAGCCAGACATCCGATGATGATACCGATGATGATACCCAGGAAGAGCGGTTCGCCGAAAAGACCGAACTTCTTCTTCATGCCTTCAGCATCGATGTTGAGCTTGTCGAAGCCTGGAATGAGATCCAGCAACTTGCCGATGCCGATGGCAAATGGGGTGAAGCCCTGGCAGAAAGGCTGAGGAATGGAAATACCCTCCATGCCCTGATAGAATTGCTGGAACTTCTTGGCTGTAAGGTCGGCCATGACAAGCGTAATGACGTAGCAGATGATGGCGGCAAAGAAGCCCCATGCGATGCTGTCCATCAGGAAATAGACTACCGCACCGATGAAGGCAAAGTGCCAGTAGTTCCAGAGGTCGATGTTGACCGTGCGGGTACATCCCAGGAGCAGCAGCAAGAGATTGACGCCAAGGCAGACAGGAATGATAAAAGCACCGACCGACGTGTTGTAGGCCACAGAGGCGGCTGCTGGCCAACCCATGTCGAAAACATTGAGCTGGAGGTCATAGATGCGTACTACGTCGTTGAGGGCAGGACCTAGGCTCGAGGTAAGGAGTCCGGTGATGACACCCAATCCTACGAAACCTACACCTACGAAGAGTCCTGACTTCAGTGCCTTCGAGAAAGGAATACCGATACAGACGCCCAGGATAGTGAAGATGATAGGCATCATCACGGCTGCACCGAGTCCGATAATGTAACTGAAAACTGCTTCCATTTTTTTGTAATATAAGATTTGTGTTAGTGTTTATACTGTCCCAAAAACGCTGCAAAGATATATAATTATTTTAAATGAGCCAAATTTTACGCAACATTTTCGCTCGACAGGGTGTCGAAATGAACTCGAAAAACGCAAATAGGGGCCTTAAAATGCAAATTTCGGAGTTTTTGTTTGGAAGTTTCGCCAAAAATGTGTATCTTTGCGCCCGAATATTATAGGCCGAATAAACCATCGCGGTCGATATCGGTCAAAGAAGAAAAACAATAAATGGAAGAAAACAACATTCAGCAAAACGATCGAATCATCAAGGTGAACATCGACGAAGAGATGCGCACCAGCTATATCAATTATTCGATGTCGGTCATTGTGGCCCGTGCCTTGCCTGACGTTCGTGACGGCTTCAAGCCTGTTCACCGTCGTGTACTCTATGGTATGGACCAGATCGGCAATACCTACGACAAGCCAACCAAGAAGTGTGCTCGTATCGTCGGTGAGGTGCTTGGTAAGTACCATCCACATGGCGATTCATCAGTGTATGGCGCTCTGGTGCGTATGGCACAGCCTTGGAACCTGCGTTACCTGCAGGTCGACGGTCAGGGTAACTTCGGTTCGGTAGACGGTGACGGTGCTGCAGCCATGCGTTATACCGAGGCTCGTCTGTCGAAGATTTCGGAGGAAATGCTGCGCGATATCGAGAAGGACACTGTAGACATGATGCCGAACTTCGACGGCACGCTGCAGGAGCCTAAGGTATTGCCGACACGTATCCCTACGTTGCTTGTCAATGGTGCCAATGGTATTGCCGTAGGTATGGCCACCAATATGCCAACCCACAACCTCACCGAGGTAATCGACGGTATCTGTGCCTACATCGACAACCGCGAGATTACCATCGACGAGCTGATGCAGTATATCAAGGCTCCTGACTTCCCTACCGGTGCCACCATCTATGGCTATGACGGTGTGAAGCAGGCTTACGAGACGGGTCGTGGCAAGATCACCATCCGTGCCAAGGCCGAGATCGAAAGCGAAGGTCTGCATGATCGCATCGTTGTTACCGAAATTCCTTATGGCGTAAACAAGGCCGAGCTGATCAAGCACATCGCACAGCTGGCCGATGAGAAGAAGATCGAAGGTATTGCCAATGCCAATGACGAGTCGGATCGTCAGGGCATGCGTATCGTCATCGACCTGAAGCAGGGCGTCAACTCGAATATCATCCTCAACAAGCTTTATAAGATGACCGAGCTGCAGTCAAACTTCTCGGTCAACAACATTGCTCTGGTTCCAATTCCTGGCTTCCCTGATGCCTTGGGAATGCCGAAACTGCTGAACCTGAAGGAGCTTATCGAGTACTTTGTCGAGCATCGTCATGAGGTCGTTATCCGTCGTACCAAGTACGATCTGGCCGAAGCTGAAAAGCGTGCTCACATCCTTGAGGGCTTGATCATCGCTTGCGATAACATCGACGAGGTAGTTCGCATCATTCGCAACAGCCGTACCCCAGCCGACGCACAGCGTGGCTTGGAGGCTCGTTTCGAGATTGACGAGATTCAGTCGAAGGCTATTGTCGATATGCGTCTTGGCCAGTTGACAGGCCTGCGTATCGAGGAGTTGAAGCAACAGTATGAGGATCTGATGAAGCTTATCGAATACTATAAGCAGATTCTTGCCGATGACGTCCTCTGTATGAAGGTCGTCAAGGACGAGCTGATCGAGATCAAGGAGAAGTATGGCGACGAACGTCGTACGGACATCGATTATCGTGGCGAGCAGTTCAATGCCGAGGACTTCATCCCGAACGATGACGTGATCATCACCATCTCGCACATGGGCTACATCAAGCGTACGAAGCTCGACGACTTCCGCGCTCAGAGCCGTGGCGGCGTTGGTGCCAAGGCTAGCGGTACACGCGACTCGGACTTCATCGAATACATGTATGCGGCCAAGAACCACAACTGGCTGATGTTCTTCACCGAGCAGGGTCAGGCATTCTGGATGAAGGTATACGATATTCCAGAGGCTGCCAAGAACCAGAAGGGACGTGCTATCCAGAATATTCTCAACGTCAACGAGAATAACCGCGTAACGGCCTTCCTGAAGGTTGAGACCTTTGCTGATGCAGACTTCAACGATTCGCACTACCTGGTATTCGCAACCCTCAACGGTACGGTCAAGAAGACCAAGCTTGCTGCCTATAGCCGTCCACGTGCCAATGGTATCAACGCCATCAACCTCGTCGAAGGCGATAAGGTGGTCAGCGTAGTAATGACCGATGGTCAGAAGCACATCGTCCTTGCCAACCGTTATGGTCGAGCCATTACCTTCGGCGAAGACAAGATCCGACTGATGGGTCGTGTAGCAACCGGTGTTCGCGGTATGAAGCTCGATGGCGGAGACGACGAAATCATCGGCATGGTAGCCGTAAGCTATCCGGGCATTGTCCTCGGTCAGAGCGAAGGCAACGACAGCGAAGAGAACAACGAGGAGCAGACAGAAGTTACGCTCGACAACATGTTCGACATGCCGGTCGAGGAGGAGCCAGTCGCTGAAGAGGAAACCACTGAGGAAGTCGAGGTACAGCACGCCGCTGACGAGCCTTCGATCCTCGTCGTTTCAGAGCGTGGCTTTGGTAAGCGTAGCGCTGTCACCGACTATCGCATCACCAACCGTGGCGGTAAGGGCGTCAAGACTATCGACATCGATAATGCAGGCTTGCTGATTGCCATCAAGAATGTGACAGATAACGATGACCTGATGATCATCAAGCGTAATGGCCTGGCTGTACGTATGCACCTGAAGTACGATCCTGAGAAGAACGAAGGTATTCGTATCATGGGACGTGCGGCTAAGGGCGTACGACTGATCAACCTCGATCGTAAGGGCGATTCGATTGCATCTGTCTGCAAGGTCGTTTCTGACCGCGAGGAAGAGGAAATCGAGAACGCTGAGGAGAATCCGGAGGCACAGACTCCAGAGACTCCTGCTACCGACGGTCAGGTAACCGAGTAAACGAAATCCGATATGATTACAAATCCTGCCGGGAAACCGGCAGGACAAGATAGCAAATCAATCACAACACATATTTAAATTAAATTATTATGAAGAAATTAATTCTTTCAGTTCTTGTGCTCGGCCTCAGCGCCGGTTCAGCATTTGCTCAGTCTAAGGAAGAACTTAAGGCTATCAAGGAGCAGCAGAAGCTTATTACCGCTAGCCTCAAGGCAGCAGAGAAGGCATCGAAGCTTACCGAGGATGCCATGGGTATGCCAGACCTTACAAAGAAGCCTGACTTCGCTGCAGCTCGTAAGGCTGTGAAGGAGGCTCTCGCTAACCCTCAGTCAGCTACTATGATTGGCGATATCAATCGTATCGCTGCTATGATCGAGTACAACGAGTCGAAGTTCGCTCTTCCTGGAGCACAGCAGGGCGACACCGATGCTCTCAACCAGCTGTTCGACAACTGCGGTAACGGCTTCGGTTATTTCATGAATGCTTGGGAGGCTTATGCAGTACCTGATGCAAAGGGTAAGGCTAACACCAAGTACAACGAGGATATGGCACAGAAGGCTTACGAGCTCTTCTCTATGTCAAACGGTCTTGCTAACTGTGGCTTCACCGCTTATAACAATCAGGATTGGCCAAATGCTGCTAAGTTCTTCGAGCTCGCTTGCAATGGCGCTGATCATGCAATTCTTGGCCTGGCTGCACAGAAGAATCCTGCTGCTGCCCTCGAGCTTGACAAGTACAAGGTTGACTCTGTTAAGTATCAGAACCTCCTATATGCTGGTTCATGCTACAGCAACTTCGACAAGCAGAAGTCTATCAACACCTTCAAGCAGCTCATTGGCAAGAACACCCCACAGGCTCCTGTTTACTCTTCAATCGTAGGCGAGTATGCTCAGATGAAGGATACCACCGAGATGATCAACTGGTTGCAGAAGGGTATGGAGGCTATGCCAAGCGAGGGTTACTTCAGCGGTGCTCTGTTCCAGATCTATCTCGAGCGTAACGACCTCGATGGTGCTATCGCTGCTATGAAGAAGAGCCTCGAGAGCAATCCTAACAATGCAGGTCTGATCACCATCATCGCTCGTCTGTACACCCAGAAGGGCGAGCTGGATCCAGCTAAGGAGTACTTTGAGAAGGCACTTGCTATCGAGCCAAACAACCTTGATGCCAACCTCTACTACGGCTACACCTACCTCGTAGAGATGGAGCAGGGCGAGAGCGAGCTGCTCAAGGCTCACGCTCGTGACGCTGAGATCGACAAGTTCTCTAACGAGAAGATGGATGCAGCTCTGCCACACCTCCGCGCTGCTTTCAAGGCTGACGACAAGCACGAGAACAACGATATTCCTAACCTCCTGATGCAGGTTCTCTATCGTAAGTTCGCTCCTAGCAATGCTGCTAACCGTCAGGCTCTTATCAACGAGTATAACGAGGTTGCCGATGCTTACGGTCGTCCTCGCAAGGATTAATAAATGAAGAGGATTCTATTTCTAATCATCTTTACCATCATCAACACGGGTCTTCTGCAAGCAAAGCAGGAGACCCCTGTTGTAAGTAAGGCGCTCAAGGACACGATTCAGGAGCACCTCAAGCTGGTGCGTCGTTTCAGCACCAATACGCGATCGATTGACATCAAGCAGGCCCGTGCGCATTGCCGTCGACTGTTGTTTCTCAACGATTCGCTTCATCTCTCTGATGCGGATTATCTCGCCGCTGCAGGCGACCTCGAGGATTTGGCATTCAACTATGAACGCAACAAGCCAGCCTTGGGAGGAAAGACCGACCAGAATGCGTGTCTTGCCGCAGCCAAACAATGTTATCTCTATTACCTTCAGGCTTTCCAGCTGTATCGTAACGATGAGGAACGATACGGCAAGAATGGCGTGAAGCAGCAACGTCGTATCCAACCGATCGCTTTGCAGTACTACTTGCTGACCAATGGATTCCAGGTCAATGCAAGCCTCAGCTATAAGAAGGGCGATCTGGCTACCACACTTCAGGAATTCCGCATGGGGTTGGATGGAAGCAATTCCGACTTCCTACTCGAAGCTTATCAGTCCGATACGCGTCGGTTCGCTGATTTCGAGAAGTACATGGCCGATAGTACCCGTTGCCGTGTAATCTTTAATTGCGCTACGCTGGCCAGTGCCTTGGGTAGCCTTGACGAATCGCTTGCCTATTACGATACGCTCAAGGCTCATAGCTATGAGCCTGATAAGGTCTATCGCAACACCATCGCTATTCAGACGGCTCGGCAGGACACCCTGCAACTAATCGATGAGCTTCAGGAGGCAATTCAGACACTGCCCGAGGATATCTGGTATCAGAAGAATCTCCTGCAGATCTATCTGGATCGACAGCAGTGGTCTGATGCCGAACGCATGGCTGATCAGTGCTTTGCAACGGATAGCACCGATGCACCGACGCTTGCCATCCGTGGTCAGCTGTACGAGTTGCGAGGCGACATTCCTCAGGCCATGACCAGTTACCTGCGTTCGTATGCGTTGGACAGTACACAATGCAACGTTTGTGCCTACATTGGCCGTATACATTATAATAGAGCTGTCACCCTGAAGCAACAGCTCTATGACCAGCGTCTGTTCAAACAGATCGACCGCGAAGTTCAGCCACTCTACGATCTGGCCTTGCCTTGGTTCGAAAGGGCGTTCAAGTACGATAAGGAACGCCAGGACCGTTCGGTACCGACGGCTATTCGCGAGATTCTTTACAGCCGTTTCACTAAAGATCGTTGTCCGAACCGCGCCCAGCTCATCGCTCATTATAATGAGGTGAGCCAGGCCTATGGTCTTGCACCGTTCGGATCTTAGCTCTTGGATATCTCGAGGCCTTTGGCCGAGAGTGTCATATCGACAAATCTTGCCTTGTTGTTAGGCGGACATGAAGTCAGCGTCTTGCGTATGCGAGCCGCTGCTTCTTCGTCTTTGGCCACCATGTAGAGGTATCCGCCACCGCCTGCACCTGGTAGTTTGTAGCCCAGGCACAGGTCATCGATCTGTTGGGTGATAGCCTGTACGGCTGGAGGATTCGTACCGCTGTCGATTCGCTGGTTCTGTTCCCATGTCTTGCCTACCAGACGGCCCATGGCCTCGAAGTTGCCGCGCTGAATCACGTCGTAGAGGTCCAGCGCATGTTGCTTCATCTGGGCAAGCGTCTCGAGCCTCTCGGTTTCGTTGAGGAACATTCCGCGCACTATTTCGGCCAGGATTCCCTTTGCCGTTCGGGTGATGCCGGTATAGTACAGCAGGTGACACTTGGCGTATTCGCTCTGTGTCCATAGCGTATCAGGCAACCAGCGGACCAATGGCTGCTGTTGCCATCCTGGCAAGGTCTGCAACAGTTTTACGCCATGCAGCACACCGCCATACTGATCCTGCCATCCGCCGCCTGTGGTCAGCAGTTGTTCGAGTACGAGCGTTCGGTTCGAGATTTCGTACTTGTCCCAGCCTAATCCACAGAAGTCGTTCACGGCGCCTAATACCGTAGCGGCCAGCATCGATGACGTACCCAGACCCGAACCAGCAGGAATGGCCGATAACATCGTCATCTCGATGCCCGATCCGAAGTCCATCAGCTGCTGCTCGAGCGAAGCGAATGTTTCGGCAGAGAACCGTGGGGCAAAACCTGCCAATACCAGTGCTGCTTTGGGTATCGAGAAGGGCGAACCTACCTTGTTGAATTGCTGCAGCTCGTCCCAGGTCTTAACGGTTTCGCTGGCGCCCAGATCAATGCTTCGCAGGATGATGTGCGGCTCGGGACAAGGCTTGATGTACACCTGTAGCGGTGGTTGCCCGTTGAGTTCGATGGCAATGTTAACGACGTTGCCGCCTTGCATCATCGAGTAAGGTGGCGTGTCAGTCCATCCTCCGGCCAAGTCTATGCGAACAGGGCTTCGGCTCCATACTATCTGGTCGGCATAGACGTTCAGCCGAGGCTTCTGTTGCGTCATTAGCGTCTCGGTCAGTCCTTCGCGCATCAACCGGAATGCTTCGTCTTCGTAATTGCCAGGCTCGCCTAAGGCAGCACGGAACATCGCATCACTGATCTTCGTCATACGTGAGGCTCGATCCGACAGCGGCTGGGGTGCTGGGATGCCATGGCGTTTGAATTCTTCGGCCGCATCCTTCAGGTTCAGCTGATAGAAGATCGATTTCTCCCAGTTCTCGGCTAACTGTGGCCAGTTCTGCTTGCGATACTCTGTACGCTGTGCGTCGAGCCGTCGTAGGTCAGCGTAGGCCGATATCTCGTCAGCAGCCACTTTCTTTGCATCTGCCCATAGTTGCTGGCCTTTACCCTCATTGGTTCCGTTCAGTAACCATTGAGCCACAGTACCTATTTCCTCGATCGTATGGACGATAGGGTAGATGTGGGCCTCTTCCTGCGGGTTCTTGCAGTCGATGCAACCAGTGCGTTCCATCAGCCACGATGGATGCGGATCGTTGAAGGCATAGGGGCGAACGGCCCATCCACCTTCGCCCATCGGGATGATGTCGAGGCATTTGCCTCGGTCAAGTACGAGCGTCCAGTCGTTCACGGGTACACCGGTCACGATATTCTCGCCACGCAAGGTCCATTGCTTGCCGATGTACGAATTCTCGATCCATGTCTGGGCATTGTCGGACGTCATCGGCAATTGGCAGATAGCATTCTGGATGAAGATGCTCGGATGGGCCTTAATGCCTTTGCGCATGATTTCGCGCTGATCGATTACCGAGTTCTGTACGGTCAGGGTCGACGAAATCATCTCGGGCGAAGTGCCATAATGATGGAACTCACCTCCTGGTAATGGCAGGATGGCAACCTTGAGCTGATTCAATTCCGGATCGGTTATCTTCGGATCAGCGCCCAATGCCAGGCCGAACTCTGAATACATGTCGTAGAAGCGAAGTTGTGAGGGATCAAGGACTTCAGGCCGCGATATTGCCTTAGCGCCGTCCTTCATCGAACGTTTCTCGAGCAGCGCCAACGCCTTGTCCGAGAAGAGCCAGATGCCGATGTCCATCAGGAAGAAGCTGTCCTGCATCAACTTGCCGAGCGTTTCGACTGTTGGTTTCTGCAGCATGTACTCGAGTACATCGGGCGAAGTGCGTTTCGATACGAATACACCATGATTCTTGGCCAATTGAGGGTCTACCCACAAGCCATAGCATACCACGTCGGCCTCAGGAATGTCTTGTAGGGGTTTGTTGGCACGGATATACACGTCGCCGCTCACCACCATCGTGGTAAGGCTCTTGGGTGCTCGTTCCATGATCTCCTCATAAAGTGGCAGCTGCAGGTCGAGCAGCGTCTGACTCAGGCGCTGGCCTCGTTTCCAACGGAAGATGGGGATTGGCGTCAGTATCTTGCCCGATGGCGCATAGGCCGGCAGACGACGCGATTGTCCACCTGCATGCAGGATGATGGTGCGGTCGTTGTCCATGAGCCAGCCGGCTTCACGTGCCTTCGCTACTGCCCATGTCGTTCCTCCACCGCTGCCTAGTTTGGCACCGATTGGGTCATTCGTACAATACCATTCCTCACTTTTTTTCCCAGTTATATCATGGAAACAGTCAACCAGGTTCGGTGGCAGCGAAAGAAGCTTTTTCATTTTTCAAAGGTATAATTTTTTGCACAAAGATAGCATAAAAACATGAAAGCACAAAAGTTTTCGAATATAAAAGACGAAAAAAATCTATTTTTCTTGTCAAACTAAAAAAAAAGCCTTAAATTTGCCGCAAAAACCTAATTTACATGTATACCAAATCTCTTCTCTCTGCGGCTCTCTGTTTTGGTCTGACAATGTCAGTTTCTGCCCAGTCAGCCATCACTCCCGAAGTATTGGGACAGTTGCAACAGTCTACTTCTCCATCTGATAAGGCCATCCGCAATGCCCTTGCCGGTACCAGCATCTCACAGCTGGCAGCCAATGCTGAATCGCTCCAGGCTGTTGACGATAACTTTACTTATCGTGTGCCCAACAAGGGTATCACCGACCAGGCTTCTTCCGGTCGATGCTGGCTGTTTACAGCGCTGAATGTTCTGCGCTCGTCGGCCATCAACCAGTACGATCTCGACGGTCTTGAACTCTCAGAGGCTTACCTGTTCTTCTACGATCAGCTAGAGAAGTCGAACCTCTTCCTGCAAGGCATCATCGATACGCGTCAGAAGCCCGATGACGACCGTACCGTCGACTGGTTGTTCCAGAATCCGTTGTCCGATGGTGGCACGTTCTGTGGTGGTGCTGATCTGGTCGAGAAGTATGGCGTCGTGCCTTACGATGTGATGCCCGATAACTATCAGGCAAAGAACACTTCGCAGATCGACCAGCTGCTGAAGCTGAAGTTGCGCGAGTTCGGTCTCGAGTTGCGCGAAGCTGCGAATCCTAAGGATCGCCAGCAGAAGGCCCTTACCGTCAAACAGCTCGAGCAGCGTAAGGTCGAGATGCTGAAGCAGATCTACCATGTCCTGACGCTTGCCTATGGTGTGCCTCCTACTCAGTTCGAATACACCCTTCGCGACAAGAAGAACAATGTGGTGAAGCACGATACGTTCACCCCAATGTCGTTCTATCGCGAGTATTGGCAGGACCAGGCCAGCTACGATCGTTACGTCATGGTGATGAACGATCCTTTGCGCGAGTATTACCGCACCTATCGCATCGAGTACGATCGTCATACCTACGATGGCCACGACTGGGTTTACCTCAATCTTCCTGCTGACGAAATCAAGCCTATGGCTATTGCCTCGCTCAAGGATTCGACTGCCATGTATTTTTCGTGCGATGTGGCCAAGTTCCTCAATCGTGAGCGTGGAACCCTCGACCTGAAGAACTTCGACTATTCCTCGCTCCTGGGCATCGACTTCACGATGGACAAGCGCCAGCGTGTCTACACGCATGCATCTGGCTCGAGCCATGCCATGACAATGGTTGCGGTCGACATCGATACTATCCAGACTCCACTGTCTGGCATCTCACCCGAAATGGATCCGTCACAGCTACACGTGCGTCGTTGGATGGTCGAGAACAGCTGGGGAGCGAAGAGCGGCCACAAGGGACACTTGGTGATGACCGACGAATGGTTCGACAATTACATGTTCCGCCTCGTTATAGATCGTCGTTACGTGGCCAAGCGTTATCTCGACATGCTTGACCAGAAGCCAACTTTGCTTCCTGCCTGGGATCCTATGTTCCTCCCTGAGGAGTAACGGATCACGTAGGGAAAATCAACGCGAATGACGCGGATTGTAACGGTCCACGGGTCTACATCGGTAAGTATCCGTGTTAAGCCGCTCAATCCGCGTCATTCGTGTGTCTGTTGTCGTCCAGTTCTTATCTGTTCAGTTGCCACAGCTGGCTCTCGAAGTCGATGCCCGTGTTCGTAGGGCCTGGTACGCGAGCCGTCTCGATCAGGCAATGTCGGACAAACGTCGAGGCTCGTTTTACCGACTGGCTGAACGATTTTCCGTTCACAGCGTCGGCTCCAAGGATCGAAGCGAAGACGTCGCCTGTGCCCGAACGCGTCTGTTCTACCAGCATCTGTCGCTGGAACTCCATCTCGCCCTGCTCGTCGCAGACGGCATTGCCGATGTAGTTTTCGCCCATGCGAATGCCGGTAATCACCAACTTGCGTGCACCCATGGCCTGCAGCTGTCGGGCCATTACGGCCAGTTCGGCATGGCGCCATCCCGAGTCGCGATAGGGCGTGTCGGTCAGGAAACAGGCCTCGGTAATGTTCGGCGTTATGATGTCGGCATAGGCCAGCAGCTTCTTCATCTCCTTACACATGCGTCGCGTATAGGTAGGGTAGATGTGGCCGTTGTCGCCCATGACCGGGTCTACCAGCACGGTGGTTTCCGGACGACGGAAATCCTGAATAAACTGCTCGACGATGCCAATCTGACGGGCAGATCCTAAGAATCCGGTCATGATGCCGTCAAACTGCAAGTCCAGCTTCTTCCATTCGTCGATGTAGGCCTGCATGTGACGTGTAAAGTCGTGACGATAGAATGATGGGAAACCGGTATGGTTGCTGAAGATGGCTGTCGGTACCGGACAACCCTGTACTCCCAGGTGGCTTACAATGGGCTGGATCACACTGATCGAACAGCGTCCGAATCCCGAGATGTCGTTGATGATGGCGATACGTTTGCTCATTTTCCGCTGATTGAGATGTTAAAGCCTTCAGCTACGAGTGGAGCCACGAGCTGTTCCATTTCGGCTCGGCTTACGGCCGTGAGGTCTGGTGCTGGTGTGGGTCGATCGAGCGAGTATACCATGATCTGGTGTGGACGTACTTCGCGCATCAGGTCGCACCAGGCAGCCACTTCGTCCGGATGCGTATTGTCGACGTCCTGACCTTGGTAATGACCGCGCAGGAACATCGTCTGTACAATCAGCTGCCCCTTGTATTCCTTCATGCCGTCAACGATCTGACGCACCGAGTAGTGGCTGTCCTGTGGCTGGTCAATGCATCGGACCAGAGCGTCCGTAGCACCGTCCAGTTTCAGGATATTGTTGTCCACACGCATCAGTGCCTCGCGAACGGCCGGCACATTGAGGCGTGTGGCGTTACTCAGCACACTGACCTTCACCTTAGGGTAATAGCGGTTGCGCAAGGCTATCGTACGGTCGATGACGTGGGCAAAATCCGGATGCAGCGTAGGTTCGCCATTGCCGGCAAAGGTTATGACGTCCAGCGGTTCGTTGGCTTCGCTCATCTGCTGTAGCTTTGCCTCGAGTTGCTGCAGGACGTCGTCAGCATCGGGCAGACGGCCACCTCGGTGGTCCGCATTCCATCCGCATTCGCAATAGATGCAGTCAAACGAACAGACCTTGCCGTCCTTAGGCAGCAGATTGACGCCCAACGACACGCCTAACCTTCGGCTGTGTATGGGCCCCATGATGTGGGTTGTATAAATGGTGGGTTGCATATTTCAGTTTATCGAGGCTATCAAATAACGCCTTTCTTTTTTAGAATAGTTTCTGTACGAAGCTGTGCAGCGACTTGCGCCATACTTGCCATTCGTGGTCGCCCGGATAGGTCTCGAACGTGATGTTCAGACCTGCTTCCTTCATGCCTGCAACGGCTTTCTGAGTGTGCGTGATGCGGAAGTCGTCCTCGCCTACTGAGATGTACAGCAGCTGCAAGTCTTTGTTGTATTGCGAGGCGTTGCTCAACAAGCCAGGCAGGGTGGCTTCGGCATCGAAGCTCTTGCCCGAACCGGCAATGCCGCCAAAGAGGCCTGTGCTGAAGATTCCGACGGCCGAGAACAGCTCTGGATGTCCGAGGCCGACGAAGAAGGTCTGTCCACCGCCCATCGAGAGGCCCGACATGGCACGATGGCGACGATCGGCCAGGGTGCGGAACTGACGCTCGATGGTAGGAATCACGTTCTCGATCAGCTCTTGCTCGAAGCCGGCCATTCCCTCTTTGCTATAGCCTGTCTTCATGCCTGGCACGTTCAATGTTCCGTTGGCCATCACGACGATCATTTCCTTGGCCTTACCTTCGGCAATCAGGTTGTCCAGTATGAGGTTGGTCTTGCCCTGACGGATCCATCCTGTCTCGTCTTCGCCTCCGCCATGCTGCAGGTACAGCACCGGATAGCGCTTCTTGCCCTGCTCGTAGCTCGCTGGCGTGTACACCCATACATCGGCCTTTGCCTGTCGTACGGTCGAGTAGTAACTTACGATGTGTACCTGTCCGTGTGGTACGTCCTGTCGGTAATCCATCCATTCCGTTCCGTCTTCAGGTACATCGATGGCGCTGCTCATGCGTCCACAGCCGAAGTAGGTGTTCGATGCCGGATCGTTCAGCACCTGTCCGTCTGCCTCGAACCAGTAATAGTGGAAGCCTGGAACCAGCGGACGTGTATGGGCCATCCACGATCCGTCGGACTGCAGGTAGAAGCGGCAGCCACGGTCCAGCGACACGCGCCAGTCCTTCGCAAATGCCTTGGTACGAAGCAGTGCGCTGCCATCGGCCAGCAGGCGAGGATAGCTGGGGTCGATGTTGGTAGCCGGAATGGTGTATGACTGATTCTCAGGGCGCTGCTCGCGGAAGGCCTTGAGCTGCACGAAGCAGTGGTCATCGATGATCTGGGCCAGCTTGCGGTCAGGATTGTTGCGTGTGTAGCACTTGAGGTCGAAGATCATCGTCTCGCCTGTCTCGGCCTTGTAGGGTTGCCAGTCAGGCAGGTCGTCATGATTCGGGTTGCCGGTGTAGGCAAAGCGTGCCCAGGCTCGACTCATGCGGGTAGCAAGCAGCTGGTCGGTCTCGGTAGGAGAGGGCAGCTCGTTCTCGGCATGGTTGAGCGTATTGAAGCAGAACTTCAGCTCGTGTCCATGTACCGAACCCTGGTTCAGAGGCGAACGCCAGGTAAACATGTACATCCATACCGGAGCCGTGTGGCGCGAGGCGATATAGTCGGCCGTAATCAGTGTCTTGGGGCGGAACAGACGGTCCGATGACAGCAGGTCCTGGCGTGTATGTCCTGGCCAGGCTTCGTCGAAAGCCGTGATGTAGGCATCAGTCTCGGGTCCGAATACGGGCTCCAGCTCCTTGCGTACGTCTTCCATCGTCAGGTCGGTACGGTCATAGCTCAGGCGTTGCAGCTCGTTGAAGGTCGTTCCGATGATGATTGGCTTCTTCTCCGAGAAGGCAGCAAAGCCTGGCTGGAATGGCTGTTGCAGCAGGTCCTCGCCATCAGGTGTAGGGCCGAAGCCCCACATCATTGGGGTACCTGGGCGACGTGTACCGATGCTCTTGCCCATGGCGCGCTGTCCGGCTGCATAGAGCTCGGTGTAGGGCACCTCGTTTATCTGTTCGATGTTCTCGGCACTGATGCCCAGTTCGTCCAGTACGGCTACTCCCAGTTGTTCGGTCATGTCCTTGGAGTTGACGTTCAGGATCGTACCGCTCAGGATGATGGCCTTATGGAAGAGGTCCTTGGCCTCGGGCATGCACAACAGGGTGCCTACCTTGCCGCCACCGCCTGATTCGCCGAATACCGTGATGTTGCCGGCATCGCCTCCGAACAGGTGTATGTTGCGCTGAATCCACTTCAGGGCTGCTACCACATCCAGCATGCCTACGTTGCCCGAATGGCGGTAACGTTCGGATACGGCCGAGAGGTCAAGGAATCCCAGGATATTCAGGCGATGGTTGATGCTCACTACTACGACATCCTCCTTGGCCAGGCCCATACCGGGGTTCCAGGCCGAGGTGCCCGAGTCGAAGCCTCCACCGTGTAGCCACAGCATGACAGGCTTGCGTTGCTCGCACTTCGAGCCGAGATCCTTGGCCGTTGTCCAGACGTTCAGCACGCACGACTGCTCGTTCATCTCGTCGGCCGATAGCTGGCGGTTGCCCACGTTCTGCATGGCTTGTGGCCCCCAGTGGTTGCAGAGCATCAGGGTGTCCCATGGCGCAACGGGCTGTGGCGGCATGAATCGTTCGACGTGGGCATACGGAATACCCAGAAAGGCTTGTGTGCCTTCCTGTTCGAATCCTTGTACAAGGCCCGATTCGATGCGTACGACGGGCAGTTCGGCCTGTGGCTTGGCCTTCTTGGCGCTGGCTGTGACGCTGAAGGCCATCAGCAGTGCCAAAGCTGTGAGTTTAAGGTAATTCATAGAGTTTGTTTTGTGTAGTTGTCTGTTGGGTTTAATGGTTGCGACGGAAGCGCTTGGTTACCGCAGCATAGTCGCATCGTCGGCATAGCGATTCCGTGGCCTTATGGTGGGCAAAGCCTTCGTACATGGCCTTGGCTCGAGGCGATGCCAGTATCTCGTCCAGTTCCTGCTCGTACAGGTTTCCCAGGGCGATAGCACCCTCATGGTCGAGGCAGCAAGGTACGACCGTACCGTCCACCAGCACGCCTATCTGGTTGCGAAGGGCGTAGCAGAATACTTCGTTCGTCCCGCATTCGGCGTGCGTCTCGTCTGGCCATTCGAACATCTGGTCGTACTCGATGTAGAGCCTTTTGCCCAGTTTCCATCCGTCGTATCGCTGGATCCACGTCTCGCGTGGTACGGCCGTGGCTATCAGCTCGTGCAGCTTCTCGTTGCGGCTGTCGAAGCCTCCCTGGTTCCACAGTCTCAGCACCACGATGGTGCCGCGTTCTGCCGCATCGAGCGCAAAGTCCATCACCTGGCGGATGTATCTGGCTTCGGCCTCCTCGCGTTCAGCTTCCGATCGTGCTGTGTTGGCTTCTTGCGAATGGAGCGATATCTGTACCTTGTGTGGGAGCGTGCTCAACCGTCGTTCGCACAGCGTGCCGTTGGTCGTGAGGATGGGGATGAAGCCTTTCTGCCTCGACATTGCGATCATGGCGTCCAGGTCGGCGTGTAGCATCGGCTCCCCCATCAGGTGGAAGTACAGAAACTGTATCTTGCCTGCCAGCCGTGTCGTCAGCGTGTCGAATTCGTCCATCGTCATCCTACGCCTGGGCCGTGCATTCTTCGGGCAGAATACACAGTTCAGGTTGCAGACGTTGATAATCTCGAGGTAACAGCGAGTCAGCACAGGCAGGATAGATGTTTATACTATTGAATAAAACTGCGCAAAGTTACTCATTTTTTCTGAATCATGAAGTTTTTTGGCCCGTTAAACGTGTGTTTATCCTTGTTTTTTGCATTTATCGGGTGATTTTGCATCAAAAAGAACTCATTTTTGTCCATCCTATTAAAAAAAATAGTATCTTTGTGCCGAAAATCGTTTCGCACCAACATTACCCTAAATACACATTTTTAAGATTTCATGAAAATGAGAAGACTGCTTTCACTTCTTCCGCTCGTCGCATTGGTGGCTTGTACCGATGCGCCTAAACAAGTGTCCAATCCTGTGCTGACCATCGAAGGTGGACAGGTACAGGGCGTTCTTGCCGACGATCATCCCGACGTTTATGTCTATCGTGGCATTCCTTATGCTGCTCCTCCTATTGGCGACTTGCGTTGGCGCGAGCCACAGCCAGTCGTTGCTTGGGAAGGTGTTCGTCTGTGCGACAAGTTTGGCCATCCCGGCTATCAGTCGGTTCACTATCCTGGCGGCTATGCTACCGAGTGGGGTTATGGCGACGAGGCTCCTCAGAGCGAGGACTGCCTCTACCTGAATGTCTGGACCAAGGCTCCTGCCAATCCTGATGCCAAGCTTCCTGTTGCGCTCTGGATCCATGGCGGCGGCTATCGCGAGGGCTGGGGCTCTGAACCCGAGTTCGACGGACAGGAGTGGGGTGCCAAGGACGTGGTGCTCGTTTCGATCAATTATCGTCTGGGCGTCTTCGGCTTCCTTACTCATCCATTGCTCGATGCCGAGAGTCCTCATGGCGTTTCGGGCAACTATGGTATCCTCGACCAGATCGAGGCCCTGAAGTGGATTCGCAAGAACATCGCCCAGTTTGGTGGCGATCCTGATAATGTTACTATCTTCGGTCAGTCGGCCGGTGCAGGCAGTGTGAAGACCGTATGCGAGTCTCCATTGGCTCGTGGCTACTTCCAGAAGGCTGTCATCATGAGCGGTGGCGGCATCACCATCCCTGATCCTGAGGCCAAGCCTGAGCCAATGCCTCGCAACTCGATCTTCCGTCCGATGACCATGGCCGAGGCCGAGAAGGAGACCAAGACCGTGCTCGACTGGGCTGGCCTTACCGACCTCGAGAAGATGCGTCGCGCCAGCACCGAGACTATGTATGCCCTCAACAACATCTACAACATGGCTACCGGCAAGATGGGCGTCGTTACCATGCGTCCTATGGTCGATGGTTATGTCAGCCTCGAGTCGTTCGATCAGGCCGTGCTCGATGGCTCTATTGCCGACGTTCCTTACATGATCGGCTATACCCTCAACGATATGGGTAACATGAGCAAGGGCATTGCCGACTTCTGCAAGGTTCGCAACGAGAAGGGTGCTGCTCCTGCCTGGGCTTACGAGTTCGCTCGTCCATTGCCTGACGATGGCTCACATCCTGAGGTTACCGCTCGTCTGAAGGGCGCTTTCCACTCGTCTGACCTCTGGTTCGTCTTCAAGTCGCTCAAGCATTGCTGGCGTCCTTGGACTCAGGGCGACTGGGATCTCTCCGAACGTATGCTGACCGCATGGACCAACTTTGCCAAGTATAGCAATCCTAATGGTGCCGAGGATGGCCTCTGGACTCCTTGCACCAGCGACAATGCCAACTTCATGCTCTTCAAGCTCGATGCCAACGATGCTGAGGCATCCGAGATGGGCGAGCCATTGGTTCCATAATATTCCATTTATTACATAAACAACATGAAAAAACTACTTCCTATTCTGGCCCTCTCAGCTGCCACCATGGTTCCTGCCGAGGCCCAGATGAAGGCACCGAAAGGAGGCCTTCAGATCAGTGACGAACTCATCGGTATCTTCTTCGAGGATATCAGCCAGTCGGCCGACGGTGGCCTGAATGCTCAGCTCATTCAGAATGGTTCGTTCGAGTACAATCCTACGATTCGCGACGGTTACGGCCCAGGTACCGCATGGCGCCTCGTTCGTCAGGGCCACTCGTCTGGCTACTACGATGCCGCTACCGAGGGTGCTATCCATGCCAACAACCCTCACTACATGCGCGTCAACATCGAGCGTATCGTCACCAACATGCCTGACTTCGACGGCCAGACCGGTATCGGCATCCAGAACGATGGTCACGACGGCATCGTCACCAAGAAGGGCGCTACCTACCAGTTCTCGGTCTTCCTCCGCACTCCTGACGGCAAGGCCAAGAACATCAAGGTCGTACTGGGTGGCATGAAAGCTCCTGCTGCCGATGCCCCTGGTCCTAAGTGGCCACGTCCATTCACCATTGCCGAGAAGAAGTTCCGCACCGCTGCTGCTACCCAGGGTTGGCAGAAGTACGAGTTCGAGCTCACCGCCGAGGAGGATTGCCTCAATGGTAACCTGCAGATTGTCAGCGAGACCGAGGGTGTTCTCGACATCGATATGGTTTCTTTAATCCCAACCGATACCTACAATGGTCATGGCCTTCGCAAGGACCTCGTTCAGGCACTTGCCGACCTCAATCCTAAGTTCATCCGCTTCCCAGGCGGTTGCGTCGTTCACGGTGGTGGCGATGGCTTCTGGAATACCTATCGCTGGAAGGAGACCGTCGGTCCTAAGGAGACCCGTCGCGCTCAGAAGAATACCTGGGGCTACGGCCAGTCAATGGAGCTTGGCTACTACGAGTACTTCCAGCTTTGCGAGGACCTCGGTGCCGCTCCTGTACCTATCCTTCCTTCAGGCGTAAGCTGCCAGGGTGTCAATGGCGGTTGGAACTTCCCTGAGGTCCAGAACCAGTGGGCCGTACCTATGGAGGACATGGACGAATGGGTCGACGAGGCTCTCGACCTCATCGAGTGGGCTAACGGTGACGTTACCACTAAGTGGGGTAAGGTTCGTGCCGATGCTGGTCACCCCGAGCCATTCGGCCTGAAGTACCTCGGCATCGGTAACGAGGAGCGTATCTCGCCTGAGTTCATCGAGCGCTTCAAGTACATCTACGAGCGCGTTACCGCTGCTCATCCCGAGATCGTGATCGTAGGTACCGCTGGTCCTGGTTCTCACCCTGGCAACCGCGACTACGATACCTCGTGGAAGCTGGCCGAGGAGCTCGGTATGCCTATCATCGACGAGCACTACTACGAGCCAGTGACCTACTTCCAGGAGAAGCGTCAGTACGACAGCTATCCACGCGATCGCAAGACCAAGGTTTACCTCGGTGAGTACTCTTCGCAGAACCGTGGCCGTAACAACCAGCTGCAGGACGCTCTGGCCGAGGCTCTCTACCTTTGCCACGTCGAGCGCAATGGCGACGTTGTTTGCATGACTTCATACGCTCCTCTCTTCGCCAAGAAGAACCATCACTCATGGGATCCTGACCTGATCTACTTCGACAACGAGCGTACCTTCCTCACCTGCTCTTATTACACCCAGATGATGTTCGGTCAGTCTTCAGGCCAGTACTATTATGGCGACTGTGTTAGCATTGCCGACAAGACCAACCTCCAGGAGCAGTCTGTTGTCCTCAACGTCAACAAGAAGGAACTCTACGTCAAGGTCGTAAACGCCAGTGCTGATGCCAAGCAGGTCAGCCTCGACCTCTCACGTTTCGGTGGCATCAAGAGCGTTCAGCTCACCACCCTCAGCGGTACGCCTGAGATGGAGAACAACTACGAGCAGCATCCTGTCGAGCCAAAGACCGAGGCCATCAAGCTCAAGGCTAAGCAGCAGATCGAAGTTCCTGCTTACACCTTCCAGATGTACACCATCAAGCTCTGATCTGTCCTTTCCGGTCTTTCCGGAAAAGGGTCAAGTTCTTTCCGGTGTTTCCGGAAAGAAAATAAAAAAGGGGAATCCGGCACTTCCGGGTTCCCTCTTTTTTTTGCTCTTTGCTTTTACTTGTCCTCCTTGAACAGCCTTGCGATGTGCTGCTTCAAGATGTGATAGGCTGGCTTGTACATCGCACCGTGGTCGAAGCCCTGCATCTCGTACAGCGTCACGTCCTTATGGCCCAGCAGCTTCAGCATGCGCCAGAAGTAAGCCTGTTCCTCATAGCGGCCGAAGAGCTCCAGTTCGCGGTCGCCCGAGATCACCACCATCGGAGGTGCATCCGGACGGATGTGGGCTATCGGGGCGTACTGGTCGATCGTAGGCTGCAGTGGGTCGATGCCTTGCATCTTGCGTACGTTGTAGTGTGTCATACACTGGCCGCTGAAGGGCACCAGGGCGGCAATCCTGTTGGCATCGATGCCGTACTTCTCCAGCCACTTCTTCTCCAGGCCTACCATGTCCAGCAGGTATCCGCCTGCCGAGTGTCCGGCCAGCACGATCTTGTTCGGGTCGCCACCGTATTCCTGGCAGTGGTTGAAGGCCCATGCTACCGAGGCTGCAGCATCGTCGATGGCATCGTCGATCGTGGCCTTAGGCAGCAGGCGATAGTTCACGGCTATCACCACATAGCCCTGTTCCTGCAGTTCCGGATCGATGTGCTTGTTACCGCCTTCGATGCCTCCACCGTGGAACCATACCACCACCGGCACATCCTTCTGGTCGGTAGGGTAGTAGATGTCCAGCTTGCAGCGCTCCTTGGCGTACTCGTTGCCTTCGGTTACATACTGAATGTCGTTCTGACGTTCGTACTTTTGTTGTGCCCATCCCGCAAAGGTCGTAGCGACGATGGCCAATACCAATAATGTCTTTTTCATTTACCTATTTATCTTTTTACCTTTTTAACTCTTTACCTTCACCTCACACCTTCTTCGTCCTCATGGCGCGAATGGCGTTCAGTACGGCCAGAACCATCACGCCCGTATCGGCAAAGATGGCCAGCCACATGTTGGCAATACCGAAGGCACCCAGCACCAGGCATACCACTTTCACACCGATGGCCATGACGATGTTCTGCCATACGATGCGCAGCGTCTTGCGCGAGATGCGGATGGCCTTGGCTATCTTCAGCGGATCGTCGTCCATCAGCACCACGTCGGCTGCCTCGATGGCCGCATCGCTGCCTACGCCACCCATGGCGATGCCCAGGTCGGCTCGCATCAGTACCGGTGCATCGTTCAGGCCGTCGCCTACGAAGGCAAGCTTCTCGTCCTTTCCGGCCGAGTGCAGCAGCTCCTCCACGTGCGCAACCTTGTCCGATGGCAACAGCTCGCTGTATACCTTGTCTACGCCCAGCGTGCTGGCTACCTGTTCGGCCACGTCGTGACCATCGCCCGTCAGCATGATGGTGCGCGTCACGCCCGATGCATGCAGTGCCTTGATCGCCTCCTGGGCATGAGGCTTCACCACGTCGCCCAGCACGATGTGACCTGCATAATGGCCGTCGCAGGCCACGTGTACGATGGTGCCGGCCGTCTGGCAGTGACAGGGCTCCACACCGATGCTCATCATCAGCTTCTCGTTGCCTACAGCCACTTGTCGTCCGTCTATCATGGCCGTGATGCCGTGGCCGCTTATCTCCTTGATGTCACTCACGCGGCTGTGGTCTACCTCCTTGCCGTAGGCACGCAACAGGCTTTTGGCTATCGGGTGCGACGAGGCGCATTCGGCCAGGGCTGCCTTCTCCAGCAGGTCGGCCTCGTTGCGTCTGATCTGCTCCGGATCGGTCGTATGGGTCTGTACGTGCTTGTATTCGTCGAAGCCGTGTCCGTGCATGGCCACTACCTCGAAGACGCCCAGCGTCAGCGTTCCCGTCTTGTCCAGCACTACGGTCTTCACCTTCGACAGGGTCTCGAGCATGTTGGCACCCTTCACCAGCACGCCCTCACGGCTGGCACCGCCTATGCCTGCGAAGAACGACAGCGGAATGCTGATCACCAGTGCACACGGACAGCTGATCACCAGGAAGGTCAGCGCGCGATAGATCCATACGCTCCACGACGCATCCGTTCCCATCACCAGCTGTACCAGCGGTGGCAGCAGGGCCAATGCCAGGGCGCTGTAGCATACGGCTGGCGTGTAGATGCGGGCAAAGCGCGCGATGAAGTCTTCTGATTGCGACTTGTGCGAGGCGCTGTTGCTCACCAGCTGCATGATCTTCGATACGGTCGATTCGCCAAAGGCCTTCGTCGTACGCACCTTCAGCACGCCCGTCAGGTTGATCGAACCGCTCAGCACCTCCTCGCCCTCGTGCGTCTCGCGTGGCAGCGATTCGCCTGTCAGGGCCGATGTGTTGACCGACGAGGTTCCGCTTTCTACCACACCGTCGATGGGCACCTTCTCGCCAGGTTGTACCACGATGCACTGGCCTACCTTCACCTCGTCCGGTGCCACGCGTCGCAGGCTTCCGTCTTCGTTCTCGAGGTTGGCATAGTCCGGACGGATGTCCATCAGGGCCGTGATGTCCTTGCGGCTCTTGCTCACCGCATAGCCCTGGAAGAACTCGCCTATCTGGAAGAACAGCATCACGGCAATCGCCTCGCTGTAGTCGCCGCTCTGCTCGTACAGGGCCAGTCCGAAGGCTCCTATCGTGGCCACGGCCATCAGGAAGTTCTCGTCGAACACATCGCCATGCACAATGCCTTCTACCGAATCCTTCAGGATGTCGTATCCTATGATCAGGTATACCACCAGGTAATACAGCAGTCCCTTTTGCCATTGGCCGAAGGGGAGGGCCTCGACGTCGACCAGCGACAGCGCTACCATCAGCACGCCCGTCACGATGATGCGTGTCAGCATCACGCGCTGGTGTCCTTCGCCATGTTCGTGCGTATGCTCGTGGCTGTGGTGGTGTCCATGGCCATGCTCGTGGCTGTGGTCGTGGTGGTGATGATGATGTTCGTGGCAAGCCTTGCCGTTTGCTTCGTTCTTGATTGTTGTTTCCATTGATTGAGTCATTTTATTTCGTTTTGTCGCCGCAAAGGTACGACAAACGAATTGCAACCCGGTTGCATCCCGCCCGTTGGTGCCGATTGTTGCAACCGGGTTGCACGTTCGTGGCTCGGTTTAGCGTCCTGCTACGGTGCGCTTTCCGTCCACGATGTAGATGCGTCCTGCCTCCATCGTCGTTACGCGACGGCCGGTCAGGTCGTAGATCTTCGGTTCGGCCGTGTTATCAGCCTCGATGGTATCTACGGCCGATGCCTCGGTGCAGGTCAGGGTCACTTTGTCGATGTTGACGTATGGGCTGTTGATCGTGATGCGCAGCACCTGCTGGCCGGCCTTCAGTTCCTTGGCCACGTCGCCCGTCAGCGTCTGGTATACGTCCCATGTGCCTCCGTTCGGTACCGTAATCTTGGCCGTCAGGTTCGATACGTGTCCGTCCTCGACCAGGCCCAGCGAGAAGCCCGAGTTGTCCGAACCGGACGATACCACGGCCTCGTACTTGTACTTGCCGGCCTGCTTCACGTCCACGGTGTATTCCATCCATTCGCCCTGGGCGGTGTAGCCTATGGCGTAGCCGCCCGTGCAGGCCACGATGTCCACACCCTCGTTGTCCGTGCGGTAGCGGGCATTGCCCTCGTCCTGGGTGTCCGAGTCGTGGAAGGTCAGGCCTTCACCGCCCTTGTCGAAGTTCTCGGCCTCGATCGTGCCTGGCAGCTCTATCACGCCCTTGTATGGCGAGCGCTTCTTGGTCACCAGCAGCTCCATGCGGGCTACGTCCGACACGCGTCCGTCCTTGTCCGTGGCTACGGCCTCGATCGTGTAGGTGCCCTTGGCCTTGGCTTTGTATTCGGTCACGTAGGGTGCCTGCTCTACGGTCTTCACTAGCTGGCTGTTTACGTAGAAGGTCACTTTCTCTACCTCACCGCCCGTCACGTCGGCCATCAGCTCGATAGGCTCGTCTATCACGGCTGGCGATGGCTCGGCCGTAAGGGCTACCTGCAGGTCCTCGTTCAGCTCGATGTGGCTCATCTTCAGCTTGTCGATGTTCACGCCCGTATGGCTTACGGTGATGCGGATCACCTGTACGCCCTCCTGCAGCTCTACGGCACAGCGTCCGTGCAGCGTGCGGTAGGTGTTCCAGTCCTCAACCGGTACGGCCATGTCGGTGAACAGTGGCACCAGGCCCTCCTCCGTGCTCAGGGCAGCGCTTATCAGGCCACCTTCCTGGCCCGACGAGGCCACCAGTCCGAAGTCGTACCATCCGGCCTTCGTCACGTCTACGGTGTACTCCATCCATTCGCCCGTGTTCGTATATCCTACAGCATAGCCGCTGCCTGCCTTCACGATGTCGATGCCCGTATCCGTGCGGTACGAGGCTGCATCACCCTCGCGTGTCGTGTTCGAGTCGTGGAAGGCAATGCCCTCGGCACCCTGGTCGAAGTTCTCGGCCTCGATCGTACCAGGCAGCACGATCGGTTCGCCCGTGTAAGGCTTGCGTGGCGATACCACGTTCATGCCCGAGATGCGCTCGTAGGTCGTTCCCTCGGTGTCGGTCACCACGGCACGCAGGCGTATCTCGCCTGTCTTCGTCGGGGTGTAGGCCGCGGTGTAGGGTGCCTCGGTCAGGGTGGCTATCAGCTGGTCGGCGGCATACAGGTCCACCTTCTCGATCGTCTTGGTGCGCAGACGTGCGTTCACGGTCAGCGTCGTTGGCTCGTCCACCGTGCTGTTGAAGGTGGCTGGCTTGATGTATACCGATGCCTCCTTCTTCATGCCGGGGAAGGGGCTACGCGCCGTCTGTGCCTCGTCCGATGCCATGTATTCGCGCAGCCACGTCATGGCCGGACGGTCCTTGCCGTTGCGGATGATGCCCGAGTTGCCGTCCGTCGTCCAGGTAGCACCGTAGATGAAGCCCCACAGCGTGATGCCGGCCACATAGTCCTGCTCCCACATGTACTTTATCTGGTCCTTGTACTGGTTCAGCTGCTTCTGGTCGTCGGTCGTCGCAATGTCGTATTCCGTGCTGTACATCGGCATCTGCAGGGCGTCCTGAATCTCCTTCATCGACTTCTTGAAGTCAGTGAAGTTCATGTCCGTCAGGTCGTGCGACTGGCATCCGTAGGCATCGATCGGAGCACCCGCATTGCGCAGGCGGCGAACCAGGTCGATGAACTCCGACTTCTGCCACTGGAAGGTGTTGTAGTCGTTGTATATCAGGATGGCGTTAGGCCAACGCTCGGCGGCCATCTCGAAGGCGCGGACAATCCAGTCGTAGCCCGTCTTGCCGTCACCGCCCAGAGCCTCCTTGAATGGGGCAGGGGCGTGGCCGGGGATGGCCTCGTTCACCACGTCGATCATCTCCAGGTCGGGGTAGCGCTGCTGTATGGCGTCCATCCATTCCACGATCTCGTCGTACTGATCCTGACGCGACAGGTTGTCCATCCACGTCGGGTATTGCGAGCCCCATACCAGCGTATGAAACTTGAAGGGGAAGCCGTGATCCTTGGCGTAGTTCCAGGCGTTGTCGCATCCCGTCCAGTTGTAGCGGTCGCGCGAGCCTTCTACCGATTGCCACTTCGATTCGTTCTCTGGCGTAATCTGATTCCAGAGGTCGGCATACTCAAAGCCCGTACCGTTCACCTGTCCGCGGGTCGTGATGTTGCCCAGGAACTTGTCCGGATTGGTCGACAGTTGTGCCACGGCCGTCATCGTTACGGCGGCTGTGCATGCCAGTGATAAAATTCGTTTCTTCATCATGATTTATGTTTGGTAATGTCCCGGCAAATATACTTATTTTTTAATGAACGCGCGCACAATTATCCCAAAAACTTCCCTCATCCCCCCGTTTTTCTGCCCAAACCCTCCCAATCGGGTCATAGGGTTGACAAAATCAACCCCGCTTTCCGTCCCATCCTCCCTGTCCTTTGTTCTCCGTCCCCCTTGTCAAGTTCCCGAAAATACA
>JAZUEP010000136.1:0-81277 GCA_045640225.1 Bacteroidales bacterium
TTGCTTTTTATTTTGTTTTCTTCTATACGCCATATACAACGAGTAGAACATAAACTGTGAGCCTCCGATTATAAAAGCTGAAGAAACGGCTGTCGGGAGAATTCGTGAGAAGCTGCTGCCGAAGATATAATTATGAGTGCAGCATAGCACAAATACATTCGAGGCCCATATTATGAAGAGGTTCCATGCCAGTCGTCCTGTAGTGAATCCTTCTTTCAATGTCTGTAGATACACCCTCACCGTATCAGACACGATAAACAAACCAGTAATAAGGATGAATACCTCCAGTTTTAGACTATGGTTACTGCCGAAGTCTATCCTCACGCCAAAGAACTCCAGGGCTATAAACACACCCACAAGGCATATTATACATGCCTCAATGTTTCTGCCTACTTTGCTAACCTTTCGAAGAATCATCTGACTACGTTCGATTTCATTTTTCATACTTTGATCTTTTTGTTTGACTATTTGAAAACTGCTGCAAAGGTATCTATATTCAAGCAGCTATGCAATAGTCAGGGACAGATGGCATTGACGTAGGGACGGATGTCTGCGAAATGAGACCAACAGCAGATTCTATTTCCTCTTATCCCAATATTCGCGCGTGTTCGTCCAGAACTCATCTTCGCTGATTTCCCCTTTCCAGAGTCTACGGGCTTCGGGGATAAAATACTCCAGATAGTGCTGGTAGAGCCGTACAGTACGTTCCTGCTGCATGTATTCCAATCGGAAATAACCAAACAATGGGTCGGCAAGTGTAGCCATAACAAATTGTCGCATGGAATTCTGATCAAATTTCACCTGCTTGTCCACAATCATCGATCGTCGCAGCTCCCGCTTCAGATCATTAACCTTCTGATGGCTCTCTTCTGCCACATGCAAGTCTTCGAAGCCCGCACCTATCACGTTGGCAAAAGAGCCCAATATCTCGTGACTGTTTGCACTCATGGAGAAAGACTGTTCATACGAGTGGTCAATGACCAGATTATACTGCCATGCAAACAGGTCTATAAGCTCTGAGATCTCGGCATCGGTCAGCGAGTCAAGTGGCAGGCTTGTAGCCATGGAGAAGAGATGGTTTTGCCTGTCGTACATGCCGACAACGCCATTCAGATTATCTAATCGCACCGCCATATTGGACAGACAGTGTTCAACCAAAGCCTCAGCGGCCTCGGTTTTCTGTTTGTTGTCGTACCACATCGTAGTACCAAACGTGAGACCAATGCCCAATACCGTGGCAATAAAACTGGAAACAAAAGAGCTGAGCGAGTCGTGGTGACGTTCTTGCCATGCTCTGAAATTTTTCGATCGGTTCAGTTTACTCATTTGTATATAATTATTGTGCCGACTTATTGTTTGCATGAGACTTAGACTGCAGTGCAGACAGTGCGGCCTTGATATCAGCTTTCCGAGTACGAGACACGGGAATCCTCTTGTCCACCGAGAATAGGTTGAGGAAGAATGAATTGTTCTCGCCCTGAAGCGAGACGACAAAGTTCAGATTGACGATGAAGCCTCGGTGGCATTGTATGATATTATTATATACGCACACAGATTCCATGATTTGCTTCAGCGTGGACCTGAGCGTCACTCTCTTGATCTCGTCATCACACATGTAACAGACTTCGGCGTAGTTAGCTACCGACTCGACATAAATCAATGATTGAGGGTCGAACAACAGTTCCTGATTACTGTTTGGGATAGAAGAAGTGGTGGTCTGCTCTTCCTGATAAGATTTCAGCATTTCGTTGATTTCGCGTATTTCGGCCAATTCATGCTTTGTCCTGCGGTGGTGGTAGATAAAGACATCGACCGCGAAGAACACGATACAATACCTGAATACTATACAGCAATAGAAAGAGAAAGACGGCCAGAACTGAGGGTATCCAGGCACTGTCATGTTTACCTCAATAGGCAGAAAGCAATGATTGAGGACAGACAGAGAGAGTGCCGTCAGCGGAATGCACAGCAGATAAACCGCCATGAGCTTCTTCGTCTGTTCAAGTGTCGTCTCTTTGGTGTCGAACCTATAGTGAAAGGCATAGTAACTGATGAGTAGCGACAGGAAGCATCCGAGGAAACAAGCCGAAACCTCGCACAAGACGACATGGAAGAAGTATTCCATAAGCGTAGCGTATGCCGTACCGAAAGGCTGGAATACGAAAAATGCTACTGCCAGGAATACACATGGCTGGAGTGATTCGCAGACAATTCTGTATAAAACATTTCTTTTCATGCTGCAAAGTTACTGATTTTTATCCGAATATCCGCTCTGTAGGGATAAATTGTAGTATGTTGGGGATAAATTGTAGCCGGATAAAACGCAAATGCTTCATATTGCCATCTCCAATATTGCTACTGTATATCCCCATGGCTGTGACGTCTATCCCAAGGTATTGCAGGATTTGAAATAAACCAGTACCTTTGCAGCGTGCTCTTTATGAGTGCACCACGATTTTCAAATCACAAATCTTGATTAGCAATGAAAAGAACGTTTATTCTGTCGTGTCATGTGCTCCTATGCATGATGGCACTTGGACAAAACGCGGCCGACACGACCGTCGTGCTCAATGAGGTAGTAGTAAAAACCATCGCCCCAAAGACGAAGCTACGTGGCGATGCCATCGTAACGAAGGTGCAAGGCTCAGCGCTGGAGAAGTCAGGCTCGCTGCACGAGATGCTGGGCAAGGTGCCGGGCATGATGATGCAAGGCGAGAGCCTGGAGGTGATCGGCAAAGGCGCGCCTGTGTTCTATGTAAACGGACGCAAGCTGTATGACATCGAGGAGCTGAAACGTATGCGCAGCGAGGAGGTGGCCGAAGTGGAGGTGATCAACAACCCGGGTGCGCAATATGATGCGACGGTTCGTTCGGTAGTGCGCATCCGTACCCGCAAGCCACAGGGCGAGGGATTCGGCTTTGATGTCACGGCCGGCCATAGTCAGGACTTGCGTCAGGCCGAGTTTGCAGATCCATCCGCAACGCTCAACTTCAACTACCGCCACAAGGGGCTTGACGTCTTCGGTATGGTGAACAACTGGAACCAACACACCCTTCAGCGTGCTACTGCCGATCAGCATATCTTTACCACAGCCAACAACACACTCAACGAAAACTGGCAGACGGGATGGGGAGACACCCGGACTTCGGGCCACGGCATGAACTATGCCTTGGGTACCAACTGGATGATCAGCGAGAAGCACAGCCTTGGCGCGCGTCTCCAGATAGACCAACTGCTCAGCAACGAAAGTCCGCTGTTGTTGCATGAGGATGTTTACAACAACGGTTCGTTCTATAAGACGATCGTATCTGAAACATTCACCCAATATACCGCACCCTTGGGCTATAATCTCAACGCCTACTACAATGGACAATGGGGGAAGATGGGCATCGACTGGAACTTTGACTGGAATACCAAAGGTGCGAAGGAAGATATGAACGGTGCGAGCGATAACGTATGCTCGCTGAGCGATGCCCAGAGCCGCCTTCTTGCCACCAAACTCGTCATTTCCTACCCCCTGTGGAAAGGTACGCTCAATGCCGGCACGGAAATGATATGGGTAAACCGCAACATCGATTATACCATCAATCAGGACTACATAGCCGACTCTCATTCCAAGACGAACGAGGATACTTATACAGCATTCGTGGAGTATATGGCAAACTTCGGCCAATATGGCGTGGCGAAGGTGGGTGTGCGATATGAATGCGTGAGGTATGACTACGACCCCCTCCCAACCTCCCCGAGGGGAGGAGCTGAAAAGTTAGAAACTGTAGATGAAAGGCCAGTTCATGACACGCGTCATGGGTTGTATCCGTCTTTGTCCTATTCAGTCCAGCTGGGTTTAGTAGGCCTTGCACTAAGTTACAATACCAAGACCATACGACCTAACTTCTACCATCTGACCGATGCCACGACCTACGCCAGCCACTCGATCCTGATGCAGGGCAATTCGCAGTTGCGCAATCAGATACAGCACGAGCTTGGGCTCAATGCCCGCTGGCGATGGCTTATGGGCGCCGTAAGCTATACGCATTGCGATCACATGATCTCGCAATGGCAATATCCTTACATCAGCGAGCAGATACCGGCCGAAGAGGGTGTACTGGTTTATCGGCGAATCAATCTGCCCGAACCTGTGCGAACCCTCATCAGCTACGTCAATGCTTCGCCTACATTCGGTCCTTACACCATGAACTGGACTTTAGGCTATCAGCAGCAGTTCCTTACCCTTGAACTGAATGATCCGCGCGAGAGCCCCTCTCCCAATGGCGAAGGTAACGGTTTCAAGCGAAGCAAGTCATACAATGACCCTGTGTTCATACTTAACACCTACAACACGTTGCGCCTTCCGCATAACTGGCAGATGGAGTGTAACCTAAATCTCAATACGCCGGGCCATGTGCAGAACTACCGACTGATGCGCTGGAATGCAGGATTGTCGGCCTCCATCCAGAAGTCCTTTCTGCGTGACAATGCACTCACCCTGCGCCTTTCGGCAAACGACATTCTCTACCGCACCGGACAAGACCTCCTTTTGGACAGTGGTGACAGCCAGATGCTGCAATGTAACCGGCACTCGTCACAGAGAATCAATCTCTCCATTCGCTATGCATTCAACCAGACAAAGAGCAAATACAAGGGTACGGGTGCCGGCAAGGATGCTAAGGATAGAATGTAGTGATAAACGTTGCAACCCCCTCAAAAAAATAAGGCTATCCTCGTCAAAAAACGGGGTAACCTTATTATTTATGCTCTAATATTTTACCGATGTAATCGATTGGCTTATTCGACCGTCAGGCTAACCTGCTGGAGGCTGCGGCTATCCGACGATGGGCCATAGAGCAGTTCGTAACGGCCGGCACGGGTCGACAGCTCGTCGATGGCCTCGTCGTAGTACTGGAACGACTCGCCCGTCAGGCTTACTTCGGCTACCTGCTTCTCGCCTGGCTTCAGGCTGAGCTTGGCAAAGCCCTTCAGCTCCTTGATAGGTGCATCGCCATTGTCGAGCGAACGGATGTAGACCTGTACGATCTCGTCGCCGGCACGGTTGCCCGTATTGGTGACAGGGATGCTCAGCGTCACGCTGCCGTCGCGCTTCATCTTCTTGGCCGAGAGCTTGGCCTTGCCATACTCGAAGGTGGTGTACGAAAGGCCGTAACCGAATGGGTAGAGAGGCTGGCCCTCGAAGTAGCGGTAGGTGCGGTTCTCCATCGAGTAGTCGAGGAAGTCAGGCAGCTGATCGTTCGAAGCGTAAAAGGTTACTGGCAGCTTGCCCGATGGGTTGACATCGCCGAACAGCACGTCGGCCAATGCCTCCGAACCGCCCTGACCTGGATACCAGGCCTGAACCAGTGCATCGTACTGATCCTCAAGGTCGCCAAAGGCCAGAGCCGAACCAGAACAGTTGACCATTACGACAGGCTTGCCGGTAGCACGCATGGCCTTGAGCAGGCGCTGCTGTACGACGGGCAGGTTGATGTCCTGCTTGTCGCCACCTTCGCCCTCCATGCTGGCCGAGATACCACCGATGACGATGATCACGTCGGCCTCCTTCACGTCGGCAACCACCTCGTGGAAATCGTTCAGCTCGCGCTTGCAAATGTCGGCATTCAGCATAGCGAATGGGCCATTGCCACGGCTGTATTCGATCACGACGTCGTAGGTCTTGCCCTGCTCGACGGCAAAGGTCTTGTACTCAGGACGACGGCCAAAGCCGAAGCGACGACGCTGACCGGTAGTCTGCACGTCGACCTCCTGACCGTTTACGACGAGACGATAGCCATTGTCGGTCGAGAGGGTGTAGCTCATATCGCCCGTAAAGTCGGCAGTGAACTGTCCGCTGACGCGTACGGCAATGCTGTCGCTCGATACGCCCTCGCTGAAGCCCCATGCACCGAAGGTGCTGAACTGCAGCTTGTCCATATAAGCCACCTTGACAGGCTCGCCGGCCATTGCGCGATTCTCCCAGAACTCGACCTTGGCGCCCTTGCCATCGTTCATCTTAGGCAGGAAGTAGAAGGTGTTGTACTCGTCCTGCAGGTCGCAAGCCTTGCTGTAGATTACCTTCGTGCCAGGCACCTTGTTGCGGATACCTTCGAGCAGCGAGTGCTGGTGAGCCTTGGTTGGCGTGCCTCCATAGTTACCGTTCAGCAGTTCGATGTCGTCAGCATTCGGGCCTACGACAGCCAGTGTCTTGAGCTGCTTCGACAGTGGAAGCAATGGCTGGGCAGCGCCCTGTGCAGGGGCATTCTTCAGCAGTACCATCGAAGCACGAGCGGCCTCGACAGCCAGACGATGGTTCGACTCGGAGCTGATCACGTCCTCGCCCATCTTGGCCCATGGCAGCATGTCGGCAGGATCGAACATACCCAGCTCGAAGCGGCCGGTCAGGGTCTTGCGCAGGTGACCGTCGAGGTCGGCCTCGTTGATCAGGCCCTGCTTCAAAGCCTCGGTCAGCACCATGAAAACCTTGCCACACTCCAGGTCAGTACCGTTCAGTACGGCATCGACCGAAGCCGACAGCGGATCGGGATGTGTCTCGTGCTGGCCTTTGTTGTAGAAGTTGTTGATGGCGTCGCAGTCGGTCAGGACGATGGCATCGTAACCCCACTTCTCGCGCAGGATCTTGATGAGCAGACGGTCGCTCATACAGCATGGCTTGCCTTCGTAACGGTTGTAGGCACACATCACCTCGCGTACGTTACCCTTCTGCACCAGGGCCTTGAAGGCGGGCAGATAGGTCTCCCAGAGGTCGCGCATCGACACGCGTGCATCGTACGAATGGCGCAGTGGCTCAGGGCCGCTGTGTACGGCATAGTGCTTCGCGCACGCATGCGTCTTATAATAATGTGGATCGTTGCCCTGCATACCGCGAACGGTCTCGACACCCAGGATGGCCGAGAGGTATGGATCCTCGCCACAAGTCTCCTGGCCACGGCCCCAACGCGGATCGCGGAAGATGTTGACGTTCGGGCACCAGAAGGTCAGCTCGGGGTTACCAGGATAGTAGGTAACGCCCATTGGTACGTTGTAGACGTTGTGGTCGGAACGGTTCCAGTTGGCACGAGCCTCATCGCTGACGGTGCTGAACACGTCGTACATCATCTGTGCATCGAAGGCCGATGCCATGCCGATAGGCTGTGGATAGACGGTATAATCGCTCTGGCGCACACCGTGGCAAGCCTCGCTCCACCAGTTGTACGATGGGATGTCCAGACGGTCGACCGAGATCGACTTGTTCATCATCAGACCTACCTTCTCGACCGGAGTCAGCAACGACAGGAGGTTCTCGACACGATCGTTGAGCGGAAGGGCCGGATCGCGGTAGGGGAAGATGAAGTCGTGGTTGAACTCAGCCTGACGACCCTGAGGATCGACCGGTGTCAGATGCCACTTGACGCTCCATTCAACGGCCTCGCCTGGCTTCAGCTCGGTATAGGCGCCCTGGCTTTCGATCTCGACGATCTTGCCACCCTGATCTACATAGATCTGAATCTCGCCCTCGTCCGGTGCCGGCTGCTCGGGCGTCAGGTCGTCGAAGCGCTTGGTCAAGGCCAGACCCTTGTTCACATAGGTCAGCCATCCCTTGCCATCAGCGTTCACCTTGCGGTTCTCGCCATGGTTCTCGATGTCGTATTGTGCCAGACCTGCAGCATTCTGTCGGAAAGGCAGTGCTGGCATACCGTTCGAACCAGTGATCTTCGAGGCATCAGCATCGAACAGCACCGTTCCCTGAGCAGGCACACGCGTAATCTCCCAAGGAGCCACGCGTCGTGTCTGATCGGATTCGTTACGTACCGTGTAAGTTACGACGAAGCCCTGATTCGTTTCGTCCACCATGAAGCGCTTTGTGATGCGCATAGGCAGCTTCTCGCTCAGAGGACTGGTCATGGTCACCACACCTTCGTGCTGCTCCACTTCGTAGGGAGCCATGTCGTGCTCGAAGACGGGAGGCCAGTTCCACTCCTTCTGCGGACTTGTCCAGAAGGTCGATCCGTACTGGTTGGGGATATTGAGCTGCGAAAGGACCTCGGTGGTGTCGTAGCGGAGCGACACGATGCGTGCGCCATTGGCAGCATCGATCTCCATCGTGGTCTTGCCCACCTGCAGTGCATAGCGCTGTTCCGGATTCTTCTGGAAGCGGAAGCGTGGAGGCTGGGCCTGTGCCATCGTAACGGCTGTGGTTGCGAGGGCAAGGCAAGCGATTGTCTTTTTCATAGGGGTAATGTGTTGGATTATTCTTTATTCTTACTTCTTACGACGATTGAACAGCACGGCACCGCCCAGCACGAGAATGGCCAGCACGATGTAGATCCAGAGGTTGCCGTCCTCGTCCTCGCCCTGAACGAACTGCAGCTCGCACAACGTTGCTACTGACTGGCCCTTCACGTCCGACTTGAAGACGAAGAACAGGGCGTGCTTGCCCTCAAGTTTAGAAAGGGCGGCAACTTGCAGTGGCGTGGTCGTGATCTCCTGTGGCTCGTTGCCGGTCAGTTGCATGGTGGTAACCAGCTTGCCGCCTTCGGCCTCGGTCGGACGATCGGCCCATACCTCGACCTGACCGGCAATGCCTCCAGGAATATAGGAAAGAGCCAGGCAAAGACCGTTCTTGCCATGTGTCTTCGTGAAGTTGAAGTACTTGTAGCCTACGGTCGAACCGTCCACGTTGTTCACCATGTAGCAACGGTTGATCGATGGATCGTAAACAGGCGTCTGGCCGTCGTATTCGATGCGGAAGATCTCGGTGTGCGAACCTGGGTAAATGACGTTAGGATACTCCTGATGGGCAGGTTCCGGACCTGTGTAATAGCATGCGATACCAGCCGAATGCAACTCGAATGGATCGAGGCCCTCGGTCTCGAAGCCTTCGCTGGTGTATTCGCCCTCGCTGATCTTCACGTATCCGTCGGCGCCCTCCTTGACCTCCACCTCGATAGGAGCCACCATGGCCTGACGCGAGTACTCACAGGTACCAGCCTGGCGATGATAGAATACCCACCACTGGCCATTGATCTCACAGATCGAACCGTGCGTATTGCCCGTAGGCGTGGCGGTGAAGGTGCAGTTGCCCGATCCGTCGCGCAGCTCCTCGCGGCCACGGCCGTCGATGATGGTGCCACCATAGGTCCAAGGACCCAGTGGCTGGTTGCTCCAGGCATAGGCAAGGGTGTAGTTGGTCTCGTCCATACCCCATTCGCCCTTCTGTGCCCAGCGGCTGTAGATGAAGACGTACTTATCCTTGATCTTACGGATCGACGATGCCTCGAAGAAGCGGAACTGTCCCTCCTGATAGCGTCCCGAAACCATATCCTCGATTACCGGTGTGCCTGGCTTGACGGTGCACATCGTGGCGGGGTCGAGCTCTGCGCCATACGAACGTTCGAAGCCCCAATAGCCATAGACACGGCCATCGTCGTCGACAAAGACACCTGGATCGAAGCGCAAGATGCCGTAGGTCTCGTTCGGACGCTTCGGATCCCAGTTACAGGTCTCGAACGGACCGTCCGGACGGTTCGACTTGGCAATCAGGCCCTGGCGGCCACCGTTCTGCACGTTGGGATAGAGGTAATAGGTCTTGTTGCCCTCGGCATCGGTCACCAAAGCCACGTCAGGAGCGTAGAGCACGTCGCCCACACCGCCTTCGTTCAGCAGTTCGCCGGCAGGATTGGTCTTGTTCTCGAAGATGATGCCATCCAGACGCCAGTCCTTCAGATTGTCTACCGGAGCCGACCATACCACCTGATCGCGACCGCAATACTGGGTCACCAGGTTGTCGTGCGATCCGTAGACGTACACACGATACTGTCCGGGGTTGTCCGGATCCTCGAAAACGTAGGGTTCGCCGTCAGGGATGAATTCCCAGAGCGGAAGGTAAGGATTGGCTGCCTCGACGAGGCCAAGCGTTGCTACCGACAGCGCTGCCGTGATGAGTAGTTTTTTCATAGAGAGGTAATGTTTTATTGTGTTGTATTACTTTTATCGAAATAAATCGCGCACAAAGATAAATATTTTTATCGGTATAAACAAAAAATCCATACAAAAATCGCAGATTTTGGTGCAATAATTTGGAGCAAAGCCCAAAACACCTTATCTTTGCACTGAAATTTCGACCTTATCACACACCGAATCACAATGAAATCCACCTCACTTCTCTCGCTTGCCATGTTGCTGGCAACAGGTGCCACGGCACAGCAGATTACGGGTCAGTACCAGGTACCCGACGTCCCCGACTGGGCACGCAATGCCGTGTTCTATCAGATCTATCCCCAGACCTTCTGCGACTCGGACGGCGATGGCATCGGCGACATCCAGGGCATCATCTCCAAGCTCGACTATGTCAAGAGCCTCGGAGTCGACGCTATCTGGTTCAATCCATTCTTCGACTCGCCCTTCCTCGATGCCGGCTACGACATTCGCGACTACTACCGCATCGCTCCTCGCTACGGCACCAACGACGACGCCCGTCAGCTGTTCGAAGAGGTTCACAAGCGAGGCATGCATGTGATCTTCGATTACGTCATCAGCTACACGGCCATCGACAATCCATGGTTCGTCGAGTCGTGCCGTCAGGAGCCAAACAAGTACACCAATTACTACGTCTGGACGGAGACCAACTGGGTGGATCCGCCGCGCGAGTTTGCCGGTCAGTTCATCAAAGGCTACGCCCAGCGCAACGGCCAATACATGCGCAACTTCTACTGGTGTCAGCCGGCACTGAACTTCGGATTCTCCAATCCCGACCCTTCACAGCCATGGCAGCTGCCCGTCGACCATCCCGACGTCCTGGCCATGCGCGAGGACCTTAAGCAGGTGCTACGCTTCTGGATGGACATGGGTTGCGACGGTTTCCGTGCCGACATGGCCGGTGCATTGGTCAAGACCAGCCATACCCGTGGCAACGAGCAGTTCTTCAACACCAACGAGAATGCCACCAAGCTCTTCTGGCGCGAGATTCGCGAACTGCTCGACAAGGAGTACCCAGGCTCGCTGATGGTGGCCGAATGGTCCTATCCGTCCGATGCGCTCGACCGCTGCTTCCACGTCGACTTCTTCCATTGGTTCAATGGCTACAACGACCTCTTCCAGAAGGAGGATTGGCGCATCCTCAACGGCTGCAGCCAGGGTCATAGCTTCTTCGACCGCGAAGGCAAAGGCAACATTGCCGACTTCATGACCAGCTACATGGATCAGTACCTCAAGACCGTCGGCAAGGGCTACATCAGCCTTCCACTCGGCAATCACGACAATGCCCGTATCGCCAACGCCCGCACCGACAAGGAACTCGAGATTATCTACGCTTTCGGCTTCACGATGCCAGGCCTGCCTTTCATCTATTACGGCAACGAGATCGGCATGCGCCAGCTACCGACTTCGTGGCCACAGGTCGAAGGTGCCTATCAGCCTCGTAACGGTGCGCGTACTCCAATGCAATGGTCGTCAGGCCCTAACCTTGGATTCTCGACGGCTCCGGCCGATGCACTTTACCTACCTGTCGACCCTGCTGCCGATGCACCGAATGTCGAAGCTGAGGAAGCCGATCCTGAGTCATTGCTCAACCGCACGCGTCGCCTCATTGCCCTGCGTCATGCCGAACCTGCATTGGCCAACTATGCCGAGTTCGTCCCTCTCTTTGCCGAGCCGAACACCTACCCCTTCGTCTATGCACGTGCTGCCGGTAAGGATGTGGTTCTCGTCATGTTCAATCCGCGTGCCGAGGCCGCCGAAGCCACATTCCCCGTCGATGTCAACTTCCGTCGCACCCAGCTACTGGCTGGCGACAAGTTCCCCATCCGTCACGACGCCAAGGCTCGCACCGTCACCATCTCGATGCCAAGCACGAGCTATGCAATCGTAAAGCTGAAGTAAGACGGACTTTTTGCCCGCTCACAGGACTTCCCCGATTCGAGGAAGTCCTTTTTCATGACAATTTGTCGGCCCTGGTTCTTTGGAACAATTTTTGCATAGACTTACAATGGTGCACTTTTTGTCAGACGTTGCAAATCCTTGCATTCGACACAAAATATTATTAGCCCACTAAATGATTTTGAAATTGGAGAAAAAAGTACTATCTTTGTGGCGTCACATCCTAAGACCTTCTATGGTTTTCTATTGTATAGCTATATCAACTCACAACAATCCATCTTTTCTTGCTATCTTTGCGCCGTCAAATCCGACAATTCGGACCTGGAGCAAAGGATAACGACATGCATTGCCATAACCGCGACAAGGAATTAGAGCGCTAAAGCAAGCAAAAATTTCTTGCAAAGGGTTAGGATTAATCCAATAAATGTTGTATATTATAGGCAGCAAACAGGCAAAAACGTCATCAAAACATTAAAACTAAGCGATAAAGACTATGAAACAGAACCCAAACACTCAGCTCATCATCGAGAAGTCAGACGACACCGTCAACACCTATTTCGCTTCAATCTCGAAGATTTCTACCATCTCGGCCGACGAGGAGGCCGAACTCGCTCGTCAGATTCACCTCGGCAACAAGTCAGCACTGGACAAGCTGGTTTGTGCCAACCTCCGTTTCGTCGTCAGCATCGCCAAGCAGTATCAGAACCGCGGAATGGACCTTGCCGACCTTATCGAAGAAGGCAACATCGGCCTCTGCAAGGCAGCCGAGCGTTTCGATGCCTCACACGGTGTCAAGTTCATCTCCTTTGCCGTCGGCTACATCAGCCAGGCCATTCGCGACGCCCTCGTCGAGCATTCGCGTCTGGTGGGGTTCGAAGCCGACCTTGAGGAGATTGCCGAGGCTCTGGATATGGAGCCTTTGACCGTGAAAGCCATCCTTGCTGCCGATGGCAAGAATGTCAGCTTCGAAGCCTCGCTGAGCGACGAATGCGACAAGACGCTGCTCGACTTCCTCCACACCGAGAGCGACGACCGCCAAGCCGATGCAGCCCTCGACGAAGAGTCGAAGGAAGAAGAGCTCGACCGTCTGCTTCGTTCCACGCTGAAGGAGCGCGACATCTTCGTGCTGCGCCACACCTACGGCCTCGGCTGCGAAGAGTTGTCGCAAATCGAGATTGCCGAGCAGCTCGGCCTCAGCCGCGAGCGTGTCCGTCAGATTCGCGACACTGCGATTCTGAAGCTTCGCGACCCTCACATCCATCAGTGGCTCCGTCTCTGCTGCTGACGATGCCACTTTTTGTTGCACAGACGATCACGCCAAGGCACACTGGACACCTTGTTCGCGTGAAATAGCTACCTAATTTTGGGGACGGTCAGTTGTCGTTGACAATTCTTTATCGCAAAACGAGGAAGGACAATCCGTTAGAAAATTGTCCTTCCTCGTTTTTATGGAGCTCATTCTGCCCCCAAATTACTCTTCCCCGATTTGTGGAAGACCATTCTGCCAGAAAATTACTCTTCCTCGATTTGTTAAGGAGCATTTTGCCAGAAAAATGCTCTTCCTCGTTTTGATAAAGCGCATTCTGCCAGAAAAATGCTCTTCCGAGATTTGTGGAACGACGTTCCGGAAGAGAAATGCGCTTGCACAATTTGAGGAAGGCAATTGGCGTCAAAAGGAAAAAAAGAAGCGCAACGGAATTGCGCCTCACTATAGGGGAATGGGGAAATGGTATCAATGAGGGATGTGGTCCATCTCGTAAGAGGTGAGGACGCGCTCGAGGAGGGCCATGTCGGCAGCATGGATGACGGCCTGCGAGATGCCTCGGTACTGGAAGGCGTACATGAAGTCGACTGAGACCTGATTGTCGGCCAGACAACGGAGGACCTTGCTCATCGAGCCGGTCTCGTTAGGGACGTTCATGACGTAGACGTCGGTGAGTTGTGTGACGAAGCCTGCCTGGCGCAACAGGCGGTCGGCCTTCGAGGTATTGTCGGTAAGAAGACGTAAGGTACCATGCTCGGGGGCATCCTCGATGCTGTACGAGAGGATGTTGATATGGTTGTCGGCAAGGGTCTGGAAGACCTGCCAACTGGCGCCTGCACGGTTGGGAATTTCGGCGCTGACCTGCTTGATGATCATATTAAACGTACGTTTAAGAAAGAATAGATATTGAAAACGGGGCAAAGATAATGTGTTTTTCGGTACAATGCAAAAAAAATGGCGTTTTTTTGCGGTTTTTGGTACAACTTTGCGGAAAAATCAGTATCTTTGCAGCCTAAATAGCCTTGTTTCGCGAAGCGAGATGAAGGGGTTTCGGCCCTGACATCGGAAAGGAGCGGTACGAGGAATGTAGCACAACTTATCAGATTAGAGCACGATGAAAAAGACCCTACTGACACTATCGATGACCCTGGGCGTACTGACCGCGGCCCAGGCACAGCAGCCGGAGTTTGCAAAGCTGCCTGCAACGGACGAGGCAAAGACCTGGTTCGAAGCGGGGAAATGGGCGCAAGGCTTCGGGGTAAAACCCTTCGAGCACATCGACGTGCAGACCTTCTACGAGCAGTATCAGAAGGCACCACAGATGTGGGACTCGATATTCAGCTGGCTGGCATCGGTCGACCCGATACAGATGGAGACGAGCAACAAGGCGATGGCGTGGAGCCATGCGTACGTGAAGGTGCTGGACCAGGCCCTGCGCACACCCGAGAACTGCCAGTGGGAACAGCATCGGAAGACGATAGACCTGCAGTGGGACGTGACGGGCTCGGAACGCTACCACATGACGCATTCGCCTGAGTGCCTGGAGGCGCGCAACGAATATAATGAGAAGAAGGACGTGCAGAACTTCGGCTGGAACAAGAAGGCGGTGCCTACGGCCGAGGAGTGTCTGGTGATGGATTCGGATCCGGGGCACTTCTACCTGTTCTTCCCGAACGACATCCATCAGGCCACCGGCATCGGCCAGCAGCCTTGTACACCGAGGAAGGTGGTGGTGAAGATAGAATGGATGGAGTGAGGAAGGCCGCGGGAACGGAGGCAGAAACAAGGAACTGAAAGAAGGCCCGCTAGAAAACTCTAAGGACCGGAGGCAGAGACTGGCCGAAAGTCAAGATGTAATACAAGAAAACTGAGAACAAGGGACGAGGATGTATAGCCTGGAAGCATTCAACAGACGCGATGTGAACGATCAGGAGAGCCTGAGCGAGGCGCTGGCGTGGGCATCGTATAAATACTATATAGATAACGATCCACCGATGTCGGACTATGAGTTCGACATGGAGTTCAAGCAACTGCAGGCGCTGGAGAAGGCATCGGGCATCGTGTTGCCCAACAGCCCTACCCAACGCGTGGGATCGGACCTGCAGGGCGGCTTCGAGAAGCATCGGCACGTGATACCGATGCAGTCGATCGAGAACGTGTATACGGACGAGGAGCTGCAACAATGGCTGGTATCGACACGGCAGAAGCTGCAGACCGCCTTCCCGGGCGAGGAAATCACCTTCACCTACGAGCCGAAGTACGACGGTCTGTCGATCTCGCTGGTATATACGAACGGCGAGCTGACGGACGCGGTGACGCGCGGCAACCAGGTGGAAGGCGAATCGGTAATTGCCAATGTCAGAACCATCCGGAACGTACCATTGAGGGCCCAGTGGAAGGAAGGAAAGGAGGAAAGCGAGGCGACAGCGAAGGCCGAAGGAAAGGCAACGGCCGAAAACGTGGCTAAGGCTAAGGCCGAAGGCTTCAGCGACTCGCTGTTCAGCGATGAGGACTTTGAAGATCGGTCGGTGTTTCCGGCCGATTCCAAGGCGACAAGCGAAGATAAGGCCGCGGACGAGATCGAAAGCGAACCGAAGTCGGTACGAAAAGAACTGCCGCCATACTTCGAAGTGAGAGGCGAGGTACTGATGCCACAGGGAGCGTTCGAGCGACTGAATGCAGAGAAGGCTGAGAACGGCGAGAAACCCTTTGCGAACAAGCGAAATGCGGCAAGCGGCTCGCTGAAGCAGTTGGATCCGAAGGTGACGGCCCGACGCGGACTGGTGGTGAATGCCTATGCGGCCTACTCGACGGACGAGGCTTTCCAGCGCGAGGTGCTTTCGTCGCAGGCGGTGACCCTCGAGCTGCTGGGCGAGCTGGGCTTCGACTACTACCATACGCCTGGACAACAGGCCTTCAGCAACCTGGAGGAACTGACAGCGGCCATCAACGCCTTCGACAAGGTGCGTAAGAGCGGGGAGTTGCCATACGACTGCGATGGCGTGGTGGTGAAGGTGAACGAGCGCAGGCACCAGGAGTACCTGGGCCTGAACACGACCTTCCCGAACTGGTGCAAGGCGAGAAAGTTCCCACAGGAGGCACAGTCGACCCTGGTGCGCGGCATTACCTATCAGGTAGGCATGACGGGACACATCACGCCCGTGGCCGAGCTGGAGCCGACGACGATATCGGGATCGGTAGTTTCGCGCGCTACGTTGAACAACGAATCGTACATGCGACAGCTGGGCATTCGCGTCGGGGCGTACGTGTTCGTACAGAAGGCTGGCGAGGTGATCCCGCAGGTGATTGGCCTGGATAACGAACGCATGCAGGCCGAAGGCATTGCACCCACGGACAGCCAGACGGACGAGAGCCTCTTCCCTACCCTCTGCCCCTGCTGCCAGACGAGGCTGGAGAAGAAGGGCGAGTACTGGATCTGCCCGAACCACCACTGTCGCGAGCAGGCGATACAACGACTGGAATACTGGTGCGGCAAGGACTGCGCCAACATCAAAGGCCTGGGTCCGAACGTGCTGGCCGACCTGTACGACAAGCTTCACGTCGAGACAGTGGACGACCTGTACCGCGTGTTCGTGACCGAGGCTCGGACCTGGGAGCCAGACATCTTCACACCCGACTATGGCATCTACCTGCAGCAAACCCTGGGCGAAGGTTACGCCGAGAAGTCGGTAAGCCTGATGCTGACGGGCATTGAGCAGAGCATCGCACAACTGACCCTGGACCGCATCATCGGAGGCCTGGGCATCGATGGTGTAGGCAAGATCACGGGACGACAGCTGGCCGAGCACTTCGGCACGTGGGAGCAGTTCCGTGCAGCCACGATGAGCGACCTGCTGGCCGTGGACCAGATAGGCGAAGTGATGGCTCGCAACATCCTGGAGGCCGACCTGAGCGGTTATACCTGCATAGACGATGCGGAACTGGGCTTTGCGCGGCAATACCAGACAGCCGAACGATTAGGATCGGCCTTGGAGGGGTTGACCATCATCTTCACCGGAACGAGCTATCGCTTCAAGCGCGACGAGATCAAGGCCTTCTTCACGGGACACGGAGCAAAGTACGTGGGCTCGGTGAGCGGAAAGGTGAGCTTCGTGGTGACAGGTGACGCACCCGGCCAGAACAAGCTGGACAAGGCACGCCAGCTGGGAGTGGAAGTGATAGGCGAACGCGAGTTCTATGAGCGGTTCGGGCTGTAGGTAAGGCCGAGGATGGCCGAAGGGAACCCGGGAAAGCCGCGAGAACGGGGGGACAAAGACGACACGAAAAAGAAGAAAAAGAGAGGCCCGCTGAAAAGCAGAACGAAAGCTGAAGGGGCTGAACTGTATATCAATCCTTATTATCAATTTATTAAATTCAGATGAAACGAAAAGTATCAATCTCGATGATGGCGCTGTGTGGAGTGGCTGCGATTGCCACGGCATACAATAGCCCACGAATCGAGGCAATGTTGCAGAACGGCCTGTCGACCGACAACGCTGCACGCAATGCCGGCAAGAAGACGATGACCGTCGTCAACCAGTCGGCACGTCCAGGAACTCGCCTCGTGCAGCCCATGGGACACAACAACACACATCGTATCGCTGCCGCACCCAACATGGCCGACAGCCTGGTGTTCTACGGTCTGAAGTACAACGACCAGGGCTACAACGACATCGCTGGCGGTCCGTACAATGTGATCGGATGGCGCGGTGCCAAGGACCAGAAGAAGTGGGACGTGTCGCCCGAGATTCAGACAGGCGCTGCTGCCTGTTATGCAAAGGGTAAGTTCTATACCTTCGAAGCCAACGACAAGGAAGAGCTTCACATGTATACCTACGATGCCGAAACATGGAAGCTGGAATCGGACGACATCGTGGCCACCTCAGGCGTCCTGCGCCAGGTAGCTGCCTATAACCCTACGAACGGCAAGGCCTACGTCATGGCATGGGGTGACCTGGACTGGGACACATGGGTAACGATGCGCCCAATCTTCGAGGTTGACCTCGAGGCCAAGAGCGCACACGAGATTGGCGGCCGCCTGGAGCAGCTGTTCATCCAGACAATGTTCTTCGACAACGAGGGCCAGTGCTATGGCATCCCTTACAACGAGAACGAGCTGTACAAGATCAGCCTGGAGGACGCCTCGTACGAGAAGGTCTGCGACCTGGACCTGCCCTTCCCTAAGACGGCACATTCGATGTCGGCCGTAACGGATCCGGTCACGAACCTGACCTACTGGGCCGTACCAAGCAACGAGACGAGCGAGAACTTCGGTCACTCGTACCTCTATACCATCGACCGCCAGACCGGCCACTGCGAGCTGGTAGGCCAGCTGCCTAACAACGAGCACGTGCTGGGCCTCTACCTGAAGTATGCCGAGCCAGCATCGCCAGCCGCTGCCAGCAACTTCGGCTTTGCCGACGGACAGCTGACCTTCACGGTGCCGACCACCACCTACTGCTCGGGCGAGGAACTGAGCGACGAGTTGAAGGCCTGCATCGTAATTGACGGTGGCGAAGAGGAACAGTATACCGTCGAGCCAGGCCAGACGGCCAGCATCGCCATGGAACTGAGCGAGGGCTTCCATCAGTTCAACGTACGCATCAGCAATGCCGCCGGACACGGTGCAGAGCGCGTATTCGACGCCTTCGTGGGCAATGACGCTCCATCGGCCTCGACCGACGTACAGCTCGAGATCGTGGACGGTGTAGCCACCCTGACCTGGAAGGCCGCAACGACCTCGGTGAACGGTGGCCCATACGACGACGCATCGGTACACTACACCATCACCCGCTACCCTGAGGACATGGTAGTAGCCGAGGGCCTGCAGGAGACCACCTATACCGAAGCCGTGAGCGATGCGCGTGCACACTATCAGTACAAGGTAACCGCCTTTGCAGGCGAGACCGAGGGCGAATCAGCCCTGTCGAACGAGGTAGCCTATGGCTCGGTATGGTACGCACCTTATACCGAGGAATTCAAGTATGATTCTGACTTTGCCACCTTCAAGATCCACGACGGACGCGGCGATGATCACAACACGCCTGACCAGAGCACCTGGTGGTGGCTGGAGTCGCAGCAGAAGGCATACCTGTCGGGTTGCGGCTCATGGAATCCTGACTTGGGCGAGTTTGGCGGCTACGGCATGGACGACTGGCTGATTTCGCCAGCCATCGCACTGAAGGCCGGTCAGGACTATCGCGTACGTTACGACTTCGAGGCCATCAGCGTGCCTGAGCACCTGGAGCTGTACCTGAGCAAGGGCACTGACGTGGACGGCGAGTTGACCCTGCTGAACGAGGCCACCATCAGCTGGGAGGACGAATCGACCTGGAAGCGTTGCGAGATCTTCAGCGTCGAGGAAGACGGTCTGTATCACCTGATGTGGCGCGACAATACCCCGGTAGCCAGCTATAGCCTGATGCTGGACAACATTCGCTTCGACGTCTATGCCAACTATGAGGCACCTGCCGCAGTAGCCGAACTGACCGCAACCGCTGCAGAAGGCACCGCCCTGGAGAATACCCTGACCTTCACCGCTCCGACCCAGACCTACAAGGGCGAGACCCTGAGCAACATTGAGCGCATCGACATCTACCGCAACGGCAGCCGCAAGGCCACTTATACCTTCGAGTCACCAGCACCGGGCGCACAGCTCGCATGGACTGACACCGAGTGCGGCAACGGTATGAACGAGTACCGCGTCGTGGCCTACAATGCAGCAGGCCAGGGCCAGGAAGCCGTGATCAGCAACTGGGTAGGCCTCGACATCCCTGCACAGGTAGTGCTGACCAGCTACTACATGAACGACCAGAACCAGGCCGTCGTAAGCTGGGAGGCTGTAGGCAACCGCGGCATCCACGGTGGCTTTGTCGATCCGACGGACGTCACCTATTCGCTGTGCTGCTACGAGGAGTGGAACTGGGATGATCACTGGCCAGCCGTCAAGCAAGGCCTGACCGAGACCACCGCTACCGACGACGTAACCCAGATGTGGTGGCAGGACATGAAGAAGTACCTGGTACGCGCCACGAATGCTGCCGGCACCAACGACGGCACCCAGTTCGCCATCGCTCTGGGCGACGCTTATCAGACGCCATTCTGCGAGTCGTTCGCATGGGGCTTTGCTGGCAATTCGCCATGGACCCTGTTCGCCGATTCGTACTACTATGCCTGGAACATCACCGACGGCTCGGGCATGGCCGTAAAGCCATACGATGACGACAACGGCATGTTGAGTTGGCAATACATCCAGGACGAAAGTAATACCCAGCGCATGCAGGGTCCACGCGTATCGATCGTAGATCTGGAGCAGCCAGAGCTGTCGTTCATGATGTGGCATGGCTTCGAGGCCGACCCTGAGGACGTAGTGCTGCATGTACTGGCCAACGTGAACGACGAGGGCTTCGAAGAGCTGGGCATCGTGGACTACAACAACGGTGCCGAGGGCTGGGCACGCGCCTCGTTCCTGCTGCCTGCTGGCATCGTAGCCCCTGAAGGCCATGCCGCCAGCAACGTACAGATAGCCTTCGTGGCCGAGGCCCTGTTGCCAACAGCATCGGTATTCATCGACCAGATCAAGATAGGTGAAGGCGTACCATGCGACCTTGCAGCCATCGGCATCAGCGGTGCTAAGCGCATCGAGGCAGGAGAGACCGCCAAGCTGCAGATTGCTGTGGCCAACTACGGCACATCGGTAGCCGAGGGCTATCAGGTAGTACTGCACGCCACGGTAGACGGCGAGGCCATGGCCGACGTCATCCTGACCGACAATGGCAACGCCCTGAACCCAGGCCAGAGCACGACCTATACGACCGAAGTGGCTCCTGCACGCTCGTTGGCAGGCAAGACCGTGGTATACACGGCCGAGGTAATCACAGAAGGCGACGCAAATGCCGAGAACAACCTGACATCGGCTCTGAAGATGCTGATCCACGGTTCGACACTGCCTGTAGCCGAGGACCTCAAGGCCGAAGCCGCGAACGAGGGCGGCATCGTACTGACCTGGCAGGCACCATCGCGCAACGAGATTACCGATCCGGTGAACGATGACTTCGAGGATTACGAGTCGTTCATCATCGACGAAATCGGCGACTGGCTGACCTACGATGGTGACGGCAACATTCCTGTCTACTTCAGCGGTCCGGAGATTCCTCACTGCTTCGACCTGAAGGCTTGGCAGGTATGGAGTCCGGAAGAGGCCGGCTTCAGCACCGAGAAGTTCGACGTGCTGGTGGCACATTCAGGCAACAAGTACCTGACCTCGTGGACCGGTTCGGACGGTGCAACCACCACTCTGCCAACCGAAGACTGGCTGATTTCGGCCGACGTACAGGGCGGCACGGACGTAAACTTCTATGTGCGCGTTCCGAATGCTGGCTCGGATCCTCAGGGTATCCGCATGATGTACTCGACCACCGACCAGGAGCCAGAGTCGTTCGTCGAATTTGACAGCGATGAGATTGTTGGCACGACCGAGTGGGTATACCTGTCGTACACCCTGCCAGCCGATGCACGCTACTTTGCCGTCGTGGCCTACAACAATGGTGGTATGTGCACGGTGATCGCACTGGACGATATCGAGTTCACCCCACTCTATGGCGCAACGACCAAGCTCACACTGAAGGGTTACAACGTATACCGCAATGACGAGCTGATCGCCAGCGAGGTAGAGGAGACCACCTTCGTCGACACCACCGCCGAGGCCGAACTGAACAGCTACAACGTAACGGCAGTATGGGCCGAGGGCGAGTCGAACTACAGCAACACGGCCGAGGCCAACGCCATCGTCGGACTTGACCGCATCGAGAAGGCCGAGGCCGAGCGCCAGACCTACAACATGGCCGGACAGCGCGTCAACGCTACCGAACGCGGTGCCTACATCACCCGCCAGGGCAATGAGGTACGCAAGCTGATCAAGTAACACCATCGCACATAAAAACGGAAGGGGCCGTGCCTGCAAAGCGCCCTGCCGTGCCATCGGGCACAGCCCCTTCTCTCCTTTCTTACGTCTTCGAACGAGATGAAACACTTTCTAATTCTGGTCCTCGCGACCATCCTCCTCGGTACGGCCAATGCCCAGGTGGAACTATCGTACTGTACACACGACATCGAACAAGGATTCGGGTCGGAGGGCACGATCTACACGCCCTACGTGCAGTTTCCGGCACAGACGGTAAAGCCCTATGAAGGAGCGACCGTCACCCGTATACTCATCGGACTGAAATCGGACGTCACGAATGTGACTATCTACATAAAGAACTCACCTCTGGACAATCGTCCCCTGTACTCACAGCAGGTAGGCCAACTAGCTGCCGGATGGAACGAGGTGACACTGGACGAACCCTACACCCTACCTGCCGACCAGGATCTGGCCATCGGCTACCGGGCTCGCCTGACGAAGAATGGCGGCATAGGCTACAGCACGGAACACAATTCGCTGGCCGACCAGATCTACATCAACCAGTCGGCCCAATGGACCACCTGTGGCGGTTCGATCTGCCTCCGTGCGGTGCTCGAAGGCGACTGCCTACCTACCACCGAAATGGTACTTGACCGCATCGCCGACCGTAGTGTTGATCCGCTCGACGACAATATCAGTCTACTGGGCATTGTACACAACATGGGCACAGCCGAGGTCACAAGCTACACCCTTGCCTGTCGCATCGACGACACGGACTTCGAGCCGCAGACTTTCAGCTGCCAACTGCCCACCAATGCGGCCGACACCTTCCTGCTTACTCTACCCAACGGTCTCGCCATGGGTCAGCATACAGCCACTGTCAGCCTCCTCGAAGTGAATGGTAAGACTGACGCTTACGAGCCGAACAATCACACTACATTCAGCCTTAACGTGCCTGATCGCCGCTTCTCGCGTCGCGTCGTATGCGAAGAGTACACAGGCCTCTGGTGCGGTTGGTGCCCACGTGGCCTTGTCGGCCTCGAGCTGATGAAGGAACTGAAAGGCGACCGTTTCATAGCCATCAGCATCCATGGCGGCATGGGCGATCAGCTTGAGATTCCAGCCGATAGTTCGTACTCATACTATGACTTCTGGGCAACGATCCCCGGAGCACCGTCCAGCAAACTTGACCGTCGTTTGTCTGGCGACCCGTTCTACGACATCGAGCGCCTTTACGCGATGGAGACTGCCACCGACTGTCACATTGCGGTAGAATCCAAGGTCTGCTGGACGGCCGATTCTATGCAACTCGACGTCTGCACACAGCTCATTGCCGATGCCGACTTCGACGTATCGCCCTACAATGTAGCCTACGTCGTGCTCGAGGATTCAATCACAGGTTATTGGCAGACCAACTACTACAGTGGTGAGGACTATCCCTTCTATGGTTGGGAGCAGAAGGACCGTTATACGAATGACGTTGTCTTTGACGATGTGGCACGCGGCATCTTCGGCTCCGTCCAGGGGACGCCTTACACTTCGGATCCTATCATGGCGTTGCAACCTGTCGAGCATGTGGCCAACATCGCCTTACCAGCCGAGGTCAGCAATCGTCGCCAAGTACATGTAGCCACACTCATCATCGACTCACGTACCGGCTACATTGCCAATGGACACAATACATGGCCTGAGGGTAACGGATCGGATGTCATAAATCACGTTCGTCCCGTCGTCCCCGCTCATGCTATTCCTACCTTCAACCTCATGGGCCAACGCGTCGCCTCGGGGCACCAAGGCTTTGAGGTCAGCAACGGCCGCATACACAGCATACATTATTAATATAATATACAACTGATGAAATCTTATTTACTCACAATTGTCATGGCTCTCTTTGCCATGAGCGTAGTAATAGCCCGCCCGGCCTACCCCGGTCTGCTCTATGCTACACTCGAAGATGGTACTCACGTTGCATACCACATGGTTGGCGACGAGTTCTCACATGCCTACCTCACCCTCGATGGACGTTACATCGAACGTGTGGCTGACCTTCAAGCTGTGGCTAACGCCGCTACATTGTCCGAAGATACAGAGCTTTGGCGCTATGTCGAGGCTCCCCTCTCGTCGGCTGAGAATTCGCCACTAAAGGACTCACAAGCTCGTGCCAACCGACGTCCGGCTTCGGACAACCCGTACACCGACTTTCCTACTATTGGCGAGGTTCGTGGACTTGTACTGATGGTCGAATACACCGATGTTGAGTTCCAGCCCGAACACACACAAGAACTCTTCCAACGCCAGCTCAACGAGGAAGGCTACAGCGACTACCGCGCTACAGGTTCGGCACGTGATTATTTCATTGCCCAGTCCATGGGCCAGTTCCGTCCCCAGTTCGACGTTGTAGGTCCTTGTAAACTACCTCACACCATGGCCTATTATGGAGGCAACTCTATGGGAGGAGACAAGCGACCGGGCGAAATGGTTACCGATGCCTGCCGCTATGCCCATGACTCGCTCGGCATCGATTTCAGTCAGTATGACTATGATCAGAATGGCGACGTCGATTTCGTCTTCGTTCTCTACGCTGGTTATGGCGAGAATTACGGAGCATCGCCCAACACCATCTGGCCACACATGTCAACACTGCGTGACCAACGGATCTATTTCGACCTAGATGGTGTCAACGTCAATCTCTACGCTTGCAGTTGTGAACTCAATGGTCGCAGAGGCACTGAGCTAGACGGCATCGGTGCTGTATGCCATGAGTTCGGCCACGTTCTCGGCCTACCCGATGTATACAACACCCGTAATCAAGGACAAGTACAACTCGGACAGTGGGACGTCATGGATTCCGGCTCGTACAACAACGATTCGCGTACACCTCCTTCTTATACTGCATTCGAGCGCGTACAGCTCGGTTGGATGGAGCTCATCGAGCTCACCGATCCTGTCGACTCGGTATTTGTCCCCGAAATCACGCAGAGTAACATCGCCTACCGTATCTCGACCAACGATCCAGACGAGTTCTTTACCCTCGAGAACCATCAACAGGTAGGTTGGGATGCACCTCAAGGCGGACGTGGTCTGATGATCATTCATGTCGACTACGACCGCTCGCTCTGGGATGCTGATGCTATCAATGCTTCTAATCATCCTCACTATGACCTCATTGAAGCCGATGGTACTGCAGGCCGTACGTATGAGACTGATCTCTATCCAACACCATCGAACAATCGCTTCACTGACTACTCGACGCCTGCTTCTAGTACTTGGCGTGGCAAGCCCCTCGAAAGTGGGGTAACACACATTACCCAACATGATAACGGAACCATCAGCTTCCGATTCAAGAACGACCGTCTGAATTGTCCACAAGTATTGCCCGCCACCGATTTGACTACGACCTCGTTCCGTGTCAACTGGACCTCAGTCGAAGGTGCTATCGGCTATCGCATCCACATGTATGAGGAGCTGGCAGATTCGCTCAACGATCTTATCTTGGCCGAAAACTTCTCTCTGGCTACCTCGGGAGAATATCCCAAGGCTTCGGGTGAAAACATTGCTCCTAATATCGACAAATACGTTCACACCACTGGATGGTCCGGACAAGATATTTACCAATGTGGCGGCATGATCCGTCTGGGTGGCTACGGCTACTCAGGCAAGATTTCGACACCACTATTCGAGACATCAAAGTCCGACTCTATCTCCGTTTCGCTTTTCTGCTGCGCCTATACGGGCAAGAGTGTCAATTACACCATCGAGTTGCTCGATGCCGAGAGCAACATTCTGCAAGCCGATACACTCAAGGCCGATCGCAACATGCAGACTCCCATTGTCCACTATGGACAGCTGCCATCACAGTATCACATTCGCATCGTATCCCAAAAGGAGCGTCTCTTCATCGATGACCTACGTATAGTACATGGCCAACGAGACAGCCTCAGCATCTGGACTGCAGGCCCTCAGCAGTGGGATATTGAGTGTGAAGGTGAAGCTATCGATGCAGACTTCGAGTTTGCTTCAACTGACGATACTGACGCCACGGTTATCCTCTCCCATCAGATTTCTGATCTCGAGCCTGGCCTCACTTATCACTACAACATCACAGCCCTCGATCCTGAACCATTTTGCCAATCTCTCCCAACCGAGACTGTCGATGTTACACTTCCACTTACCGATGGCATCCATTCCATCCAAGCCGATAGCGTTACCGATGGAATCGTCCACGACCTTCAGGGCCGCATAGTTGGAACTGCTCACCAAGATCTTCCTTCCGGCCTCTACCTTATCAATGGTCAGAAGATACTGATACGCTAATCAAAAAACGCTCTACCATACAACATCTGAGGCTGTGTCAAAAGACCCAGCAAATGATAAATATTAAAGATTATTTACCCCCGCTACAGCATTGTGTAACGGGGGTATCCTTATTATTTATCCTTTAATATTTAGTATCTCGTGGCTTTTGACACGGCCACATTATACATTAATAAGACTCTGCGATTAAGAATCCTACGCTTTTATTACATTAATAGACCCAAGGCAAGAGACAGAGGCGAGCTTGAGACGTCATCTGGAGCTTTCCTTCGCCATTGGTGGTGAGTGGACGTTCGCCAAATAGGTAAAGGAAACCGCCCGTGAAGGTAACGCCCAGCGAGTCGGTCTGCAAGCCATCCTTGAGAGCGTAACTCCGAACCAAACCGCCAGACTGATGATACTGCTGTTTGGTGTGAATACCATCCTTGGCGGCCTGTACGGTGATCTGACAGCCTGGATGAACGCGGACGTATTCGTCGCTGGCAATGCCATGCTGGTGACGACCTACGACGCGAAGCTGTCCCTTGCCGCTGAAGATCAGCTGACCTTCGGAAAAGAGGCATCCCTTCTCGTCCTCGACCTGGGCTGCAGCATCAAGGGCATCCGACGCATAGGACTCGGCATCGGCCAGGACGTTAGACGAACCGTCGGCCAGCGTGACGAAACAACGCTTCTTATGCTGGATGCTGATGGCTGGACCATCGCCACAAGTGAGGTCAAGGCCATCGAGCAGGAGCTGGAACTTCTTGTTGCTATAGACCTTGATCTGGCCATCCGACGACTGGCCCTTCAGGCAATAGGTGACCTTGCCACGCGCATCGTCAGCACCGGCTTCGCTCTCGAGGTTTCGCACGATGACGCGCGAACCATTGACCTCGATTTCGACGCCCTTCTCGGCCTGAGGATTGTCGACAGTGACCGTCGAACCATTCCAGGTCAGCGTGACGGTACGCGAAGGCTTGAAGTCCTGATTCTCGAGGAAGTTGTCGAAATCTGGATCTTCCGGATCGACAGGAACCACCTCGACAGGCTCGAAAAAGCTGGACGAAGGCAAGGTATTCTCCCACAACTGGAGCACCTCGTCGTACGAGATAGGCTCGGACGGCTCAGGTTCCGGAACGTCCTCTGGAAGTATGAACTGGTAAGTATCTGCACACGAGGCCCACAGCATCATAGGCAGCAGCAGGCCGAGGGTACGCGATACATTGCGGAACTTTATCATGGGCGGAATCAGAACTGGAAGTTATAACCAAGGGTGAACAGATGGCCGTTAGCCTCGTCGTTGTCGGCACGATCCTTATAGCGCCAGGTCAGCGACAGCGACGAACGCTTGTTGAAGCTGTAATCGACACCAACCGAGTAGCGAAGCTGATCGACAGCAAAACCATCGGCCAGATTGTTGAGCAGCTCGACGCTGGCTGTAGGCGTGAAGCGACAATGACGGATATTATACGTCAGCTGCATACGTGAGCGCAGGATATGGTCCTGATCGCCAGCCTCGACCTCGTCAGTGAGACGCTGACCCGTAGGACGGCCGATGCCGAACTGTGGATCGGTAGAGTACTTCGGCACGTACTGCAGAGGCGAATGGGTAATCTGATAGCGCTCGCGCAACGACAGCTTGAAGCGGCCCATCTCGTGCTGGAACGTAACGCCAGCATACCAGCGATGACGTGGAGCCCAGTGGCCGCTTACGACGTTACCCTTCGACGTGACGCGACTCAGGTGGTAACGATCCATCAGGACGTAGCCCAGATCGGTCTTCATCCATGACGTAACCTTGTAGTCGAGGCCCAGGTCGAAGGACCAACGCTCGAGGGCAGAGAATTGCGACTGCGAGCGAACCTCGGCTTCGGCCTGCAGCTTCAGGCCCTTGACCAGCTTGTGCTCGGCACTGACCGAAAGGCCATAGCCGAAGTCGTCGTCGGCCTGTGCCAACAACGTACCGCACGAAACCATGGCCAGCAAGCAGGCGGCAAGGCAGCGAAGCAGGGTCATGTTGCCCCACGAGCAAATATGCGATAGGATACCGTGCATCAGAACTGAGGAATCTTTGACATTTCGTCGACAGTGTTCTCCTCGTTGCCGTCGGCTGGTTCGTAATATACCTTCAGCAGGGCCATATCCTTCAGGAAGTTGACCGTACCTACGTCGACCTTGACGACCTTGACTCCCAGACGAGCCTCGAGATCCTTGATCATCTCGTCGCGACGGGCAGGCAGGATAAGGTCGATGCGGTCGTACTTGACGTACTTGCAGGCCAGATGTTTCAGTTTACGGGTAAGTTCGGCCAGGGCGATAGCAATGACGAAGATGGCATTGATCATAATCATGCCTACCCAACCTACAGCATCACCGGCCAGGGCATTGACCACCGAGATGGCAATGATGGCGAAGAGGTAGGTCATCTCGCGAACGGGCATCGACTCGGTACGATAGCGGATGATCGAGAAGATGGCGAACAAGCCGAGAGCAAAGCCCGTCTTGAGCTTGACGGTACCCAGCAGCGCGACGATCATGAAGGTCGAGAGTGAGATGATGGCGAAGGTAAAGTAGTAGTCAGCACGCTTCGACTTACGATAGTAGAGGAAGTGGATGATGCCGATAACGACCACCACATTGATGAGCAGACGGAGAAGGAAGTCCTCCATGCCGATAGGGTTCAGCAGTTCGGCTCCTGCATCGATAATTTCTTGATCCATTGTATTTTTTCTTTGAAGTTATTATTTCGGAGTGTAGGATTGGTGAGCGTCTGTCCAATACAATACTTGCTGAAGCCACCGGGATGGACGTGCATGCGGATCAGCAGGTCGTGCATGGGCGAAGGATTGTGACCATCGCGTTTCAGCTCGATGATGGCCAGATGTGCCAGCGAGGCATCGGCCAGGGTCTCGAGATTGTGAAATCGAAGGTTGAGGTCGATCGTCAGGCGCTCGGTCATGGCGTGATTGACCAGTGTGATACGGTCGAAGAAGTTCTCGAGCTGAGGCTGTAACGTATCCGGACGCAACGGATCGGGTTCGACCTGGCCATCGACATGCGTGAAACGAGGCCCCTGTCCCAACTTGGCAAGAATAGGCGGCACCAGGGCATTGGCCTCGACAGGATCGTTAGGCACCTCCATTTGGCGACGTTTCTTGGCCGTACGTCCGTGGTTGTTCTTGTGCTTGATCTCGAGGAAAGCTTCGCCCGTATCCATGTAGGTTCGCATACGGACCTTCTGACGCGGACGATGTCCCACCTCATGGCGGGTATACATCTGGTGATCGGGAGTATCGAGGTAGATGGTATGATAGCCTGCCATGCGCTCGCCATCCTTATTGGTCTGGACGAAATAGTCGGCACTGGCAGCCTCGAGCAGTTCAGCAAGCTTTGAGAGCCGCACGACGTACTTGGTATCGGTGCGGTTCATCAGCTTGACACCGGACATCTGATCGAGTCCGATGGGCTGGAAGGCAGTCAGTATTTGACGAATAGCGTTGTACATCGTAGGGATGAGGTTTTAGTTATAAACGGGCGCAAAGATAGTCAAAATTTTCCGATAAATCAAAAATGGCACCTAAAATCGGTATTTTTTGCGCTATATTAACATCTTATTCGCCCGAAATGGCACAGACGTATGCTAAGATAGCCTCCGAATCGTCGGGATGGAACCATCGGATGGTCGTGTCGCGCTGGAACCAGGTCATCTGTTTCTTGCTGTAGATGCGCGAATTGTGGCAGATGCGTTCGCGTGCCTGATCGAGCGACCAGATGCCGGCATAGTGCAGCAACATCTCCTTCAGTCCGACGGTATTGAGCGAGGCTGGCAACAGGTTCGGAATAGGCTGTGCCTGGGTCGGTCCGGGATTGCGGATGACACCGGCAAACTGTGAGTCTACGTCGGTCTGGAACCGCTCGTATACGGCACGCGTCTCGGCTTCGAGACCATCGGCAAACATCTGGTCGACACGCTGGTCGATACGGCGATAGAGTTCATCCCTATCGCGACGCAACCCGATGCGGACAATCCGGAACGGACGTTGACGGACCTGGCCCGTGCGGAACTCGCTGAACGGACGTCCGGTAGTGAGACACATCTCGAGGCCATGAATCACGCGTTGCGGATTGCGACGGTCCACGGTGGCAGCATAGGCCGGATCGAGCTGCTCGAGTTGAGCCAACAAGGGTGCAAGACCTTCTGCCTCGAACTGGGAACGCAAATGTAGCCGGATGGCAGGATCAGCCTGAGGCATATCGTCGATGCCGCGGCAGACAGCATCGATATACATCATGCTGCCACCCGACAGCAGGCAGTCCGTCTGGCGTCCGTCGAGCAAGGCCAGCACCTCGGCCTCATAACGGGCAGCGCTATACGAATCGGTGAGCCCGAGGGTACCGACAAAGTGATGCGGCACCAAGGCCATCTGTGCACCCGTAGGTGCAGCCGTACAGATAGGGATGTCGCGATAGAGCTGACGCGAATCGGCATTGAGGATAGGCGTCTGGAGGCGTTGTGCCAGCTCGAGCGACAACTGTGTTTTGCCCACGGCCGTGGGACCCAGAAGGACAAAAAGCGTCATTTATGGAGAGTTTTTAGGCAATTCGGATAGTTTTTGGGCCGAAAGGTTGGATATTTGACAGAAAAGCAGTAACTTTGCAGCCGTTTCTGCAAGCAGCGTCTCTACTCACAAAACAACTGACAGCAGCTATAAAGGCAGAGACAAGCAACAAACAAGATGAATGACTTCCTGACACTACTGAACAGCTACCTATGGGGATGGCCGATGATTGTCCTGCTGGTAGGTACGCATCTTTACCTGACGATACGTCTGCGCTTCCCTCAGCGCCACATGGCCAAAGCCATCCGCCTCTCGGTCGAGAAGGACAAGGGATCGGAAGGCGACGTCTCACAGTTCTCGGCACTGGCTACTGGCCTGGCTGCCACCATCGGTACAGGCAATATCATCGGTGTAGCCACAGCCGTCACGATGGGCGGTCCGGGTGCAATCCTGTGGTGCTGGATTACCGGTGTGCTGGGCATCGCCACCAAATATGCCGAGGGTCTGCTCTCGATCAAGTATCGCGTCCGCACGGCCAACGGCAAGATGTTAGGCGGTCCGATGTACGCCATCGAGCGTGGTATGGGCTGCCGCTGGTTGGCCATCCTGTTTGCCGTCTTTGCATTTCTGGCCTCGTTCGGCATAGGCTGCACGGTACAGAGCAACGCCATCGCTACCATGGCACAGGAGAGCTTCGGATGGGATGCTCAATGGGTTGGCGGCATACTGGCCGTACTACTGGGAGCCGTGATTCTGTTCGGTGTCAAAGGCATTGCTCGCGTCTGTGAGGTGCTGGTACCGTTCATGGCCATCTTCTACGTGCTGGGCTGTCTGGCTCTGCTGGTAGTGAATGGCCAGTATCTGGGCGAGGCCATCAGCGTCATCGTTCGCAGTGCTTTCAGTGCACAGGCGGCTGCGGGTGGATTCGTCGGCTCGACCCTGATGGTGGCCATGCGCTTCGGTATTGCGCGTGGTCTGTTCAGCAACGAAGCCGGTCTCGGATCCGCTCCTATCGTTGCCGCCGCAGCCAAGACACGCAATCCGGTACGTCAGGCATTGGTTTCAAGTACCTCGGTCTTCTGGGATACGGTCGTAATCTGTGCCTTGACAGGCCTTGTTCTGGTTACAACCATTCTGGCAGACAATGGCGTGGATTCGTCAGCCTCAGCAGCCTTGACCAAGCGTGCCTTCGAACAGCTGCCACTCGTCGTAGGCGGACTGAATCTAGGCGCCATCGTATTGAGCATCGCCATCTTTACCTTTGCCTTCAGCACCATCCTAGGATGGAGCTATTATGGCGAGAAGGCTCTCGAATACCTTTGTGGCCGCTACGGACGTGTGGGGCGTTACGTCTTCCGCGTACTGATTACGATAGGTACCTACTATGGTGCAACGAATGCGCTGGATGTGGTCTGGAACTTCGGCGATGCTGCCAATGCACTGATGGTCATCCCGAACCTCATCTGCCTGATAGCCCTGAGCGGAGTACTGGTACGCGAAACGCGACACTACCTCTGGGAAGATCGCTTGGACGAAGAGGATACCTCACCCACTCCCATGGCCGACGACCAGGCCTCGATGTAAAGGCTGGCCACTCGGTCTGCATCGTGATGACGACAGACGAAACTGAGCGCTGCCTGCCGGAGTTGTTCGATGGCCTCAGCATCGGTCAGCAGACGTTCTAGCAAGGCGTAATTGTCGTCATCCGCAAAAGGACGCAAATTGATGATACCGCTCGCTTCCACATCATTGAGGAAGCGGGCGTATTCTGTCTCATAGCCACTGATTACGACCTTGCCCTGGCTGAGACTTTCGAGGGCACCCATGGCAGGCGTATAGCTGTACAATTGGTCGACCACGACATCGGCTTCGGCCACCAGACGACGATATTCGGCAAAAGGCACGGATACAATCTTGTGCAGACGGACGCGATCGGGATAGGCTTTGGCCAGTCGATCGAACAAAGGTTCAAGCTGGTCAGTACCCTTCATCTGTGCTCGTGTACGTTGTGCTGCAAATAGGATAGACACAGGCCTATCGGTCGATGGCCGATCACTGTGCCCTGCAATATCTCCCTGTTGATCATTCGCTGAACCCGCCTCCGGATTGTCCTGAGGCTTAACAGCAAGCGTCAGTACCGGCAGCGGAACATAGTAAAGGCGCGAACGGAACGAAGGTTCGTCGTACACTTTCCAGTACTCGTACAGACAAGCCACCAGACAGCCGGCATTGGCCATGACGTGACGTGTCAGAGCCGCCTTGTCCGCAGCATTCCAGTTGGCCAGCCGACGACGGTTGTTGTCGTGCTCGATCGGACGGCCATAGGCCTGGAAGTCGGTATAGTCGAAAAGCTGTGGATCCTGCATACGATTGACCACATAATAGTCGTCACCGAAACAGCCCACCGATACCAACCGATTGTGACGACGCAAGTAATCGAAGACCCAGCGGTTCCAACGTGCCTTCACATCCAGAAAGACCGGATTGATAATCTGCACGACATCGTATCCACGCATACGGGGCAACAGTGTAGCGAGACGCGACAGATACAGCAACGAACCCAAGGGACCGGAATGCTGTCGACGAAGGTCAACGTCGCGAGGATAATCCTTCCAGCCATCGCCATCGCTGACGAGCAACACGTCATGCCCTGCGCGCCGCAAGGCCTCGCAGAGTGTGTGATGAAGGTTGCTGTATTCGCCTATCAGGAGTATCTTCATACGAGTTTGTTTCAGAGGACAATATGTTTCGAACGACCATGTAAATGAAGCGATGCCTGACGTCGACGTTCATCTGTGACTGGACGGCCGAAGAGGTCGTAACACGAAGGCGCCTCACTGACCGTGGGCACGACAATGGCCGAGGGAGGTTCGTAGCCATAGTAGGTATCGAGGAAGGCCAGACGATCGCGAATCCACTGGCAGATGTACGACTGTTCGTCGTCGATGTCGCGTAGCCTGCAGTTCGACGACGACCATCGGTCGACCTCACGCTGCCAGGCTCCGGTCGAGCGAAATAGGTCGAAATAATGAGTGAAACGATGCGTCAGCTGTTCTTCGGTCCACCATGTGTTGCGCAATTCGGCATATCGCACGGCCAACGTATCTTCGTAATGACGATACCACTTGGTGAAACGTGTATGGAAGTTCGATTTGTTCTCAAGCTCCTTCCCTGCCGAAACGCGATTGCCTATGTAATCGCGTCCCCACGAGGTATCGAGGTCCCAGGGCGTTACCGACACACGCTGATCGGCCGATGACTGATCGTAGAACCAATAGAAGACGTTCTTGCCCACGTTGTCGTTAGCATAGAGCAGGTCAATAAAGAGGACATAGTCGATGAAAACAGGGATATCGAAGTACTTGCCAACGCCCTGATTGAACGTCGTAGAAGTCTTGGCTGCCATGAAGTAGATATTCGAGCGCAATGGCTCCCACGTCCAGGGTTCGCCTTCGGTGGCATCAGGATATTCACCTTGCATGCCGTCGTATTTAGAACGGGTATTGTCAGGCTCATTGGTCTGATAGAGCAGATAAGGTGTGCGTGTAGAATTGCCATTGACCGCCTTGTAGAGCAAGCCTCGATGATAGGCATCGACGTGTACGGGTAACGAATCGGCATCGAGGGCATCGTGTTCCTTCTTATACTTGCGCAACTGTAGTTGCTTGCGGTCCACACGCTCCATCAGGCAGAACAGGCCGTAATAGGCCTCGTTGACATACACCTCGACATACTGGCCACGATAGCCATTGATAGCCTTTGGCTCGGCTTCGTGGTGATAGGTCGGACGCGAAGAATCGAGCCACAGATCCATCGACACACGATTGCGCACCTTACCGAAGTCCGAAGCCATGGCATCGAGTATCCAATAGTTGTCCTTGCGCATTCCAGCCAGACGGACATCGACCGACGAGCCTTCCGCATCGACAAACTTCAAGGCGAAGTTAGGCTTTTCGTAGATCAGCGAGGTTGCGCCACGCTGTCGCACCTTGCAGTCATAGGTGCGCGTACTGTCGGCCTCGTAGAGCGTGAAGGTGGCAGGGATGAACGTCTTCGAGCCAAATCGATCCACATCGTACGTAAGTGCTACGACAGGCAGCTGGTCGACGTAGGTCAGATCGGGGATGAACTCCTCCGCACCATCATTATCCTGCGGATGAGCCAGGACGTCGAACGACGTCAGGCAGACGAGGAAGAACACATGCAGGAAGGCCAAAACAGAGAGTTTCATCAGCGAAGATACTTATTTTTGCTGCAAAGATAAGCATTTTTGGAGAAAAATGACCAACGGAACGTTTTTTTTTGTATTTTTGCACCAAATTTTCTGCATTCCATGCTTCTGAGTATTATAATTCCTGCCTATAACGTCGAAAAGTACATCGCCGCCTGCCTCGATTCGTGTCTCGGACAAGGCTTGCCGGATGGCGAGATGGAGATCATCGTGGTGGACGATGGTTCGACCGACGCTACGCCTTCGATCCTTGCTGACTATGCCACATGCCATGACTGCATACGGCTGATGCAACAGGCCAATCAGGGACAGAGCGTGGCCCGTAACAAAGCCATCGAAGCGGCTCGCGGACAATACATCTACATGGTAGACAGCGACGACCGCATGATGGTGGACTCTGTCAGCGGACGGACGACATTGCCGATCGAGGCCATGCGCAGTGGACGTTACGATATCATCGGCGTGCAGGTATGGTATCAGCCAGAAAATGGAGAACGTCGGACCTGGAGTCACCAGATGGAACGCTGGCCATTCGACCAGGAATATGGGACGGGAGCCGACTTTCTGGCCACACACAACATTGAGGGACTGGTCTATGGTTACGTCTTCAGCAAACGACTGTTCGACCAACATCCTGAACTGCGCTTCACGCCTGGCATCTACCATCAGGACGAAGAACTGATCTTCAAGATCTTCACCCTGGCCGGACGGACAGTTTACAAGCGCGGATACACCTATCTCTACTATGAACACACGGGCAGCAGCATCAACACGCGTACCGAACAACGTCGTCGCAAGCTGATGGACGACTACCTGACCATACTACACAACCTCACGGCCTGGCGGGACCGCTATGGTTCGGATGATCATCGCTCGCGGCAGCTAAACGATGTGATGCATTACAAGCTGTCGTATCTGGCCATGGACAACTTGCGCAAACTGATACACGACGGATACGACACGGATTACATCCTGTACTTCATCGGCGAGTTGCAACGCCTGGGACTCTACCCTCTGCCGTGGCTGAAGGAGGTAAAATATGTGGGCATGAAGTTGCTGACCTGCAGACCACGTCTCGTGGCATGGTGGGCACGGAATCGGAAGTTGAACCAAATGATCGGATTCTGAGCCATGGCAAAACAGCGACTTACCTGGATCGACCTGGCCAAGGTGATATCCATCTGCCTGGTTACCTCGTACCACACTCCTCCCCCACTGACTGGCTATACGGCACAGCTCATCCAGCTGCTGCGAATGCCGGCATTCTTTCTGATCGCAGGCTTTCTGTTCGACGATCAGCGTTTCACGAGCCTGAAAGCACTATTCGTGCATCGCGCTCGCCAGCTACTGATTCCCTATGTCGCCTTCGAGGCATTGCTGATCGCCCTCACTTGTCACGATACGAACTCGTTACGCGAAGCCTCGCTCAACGCCCTGTTGGGACACCCTTCGGTGTGCTATCCGCTATGGTTCCTGGTGTGTCTGTTCGGTATGCAGATGGTACACTACATTGGCATCAAGCTCTGTCATCGACTGTGTCCTAAGGCCGGGTATACCCAGGGCAGAAGCCTCGGATTGCTGGCCGTATACATCGTTGTCTGTACAGTGCTTTCTCCTCTTGAACTGACACATCATTTTCAGATCAATGCCATTGTCATCAACCTGCCCTTCTATGCAGCAGCCAACTGCTGCAAGTCGTTGATACGCGACATTGACTGGCAGAAATATCGAACGACAGCAGTCTGCCTATTAGGCGGACTGCTGCTGGTAGCACTGAAATATCGATGGGGAGAAGTCGGTGAAGGATGGCTCCATGGTGCCGTCTATTACTTGATGCATCTGGCGGCCGGATTGCTCTTGCTACCGCCCTATATTGCCACCTGTAAGGCTATCGGAAAGGCCATCGGTCCACAGCCTCTCGTAGAGTATCTGGGCAGTAATACAGTCGTAATACTGGCTCTCCACACCTATTATATTATTATTGTAGAACATCTGATAGGCCAAACAAGCCTGACAGAAGGTGGATTGTGGCTGAATCCGTTGCTTACCATTGCGGTAGTATTGGGTCATCTTCCTATCATCTGGATCATCAACCGTTGGCTGCCATGGCTGCTCGGTAGAGGGCGTCGAACTGACGTGCGATGACTTCCGGACTATGATGCGCTACGACGTATTCCCGACGCCGGCTGGACAATGTCTGGTCGGCGCGTTGTTGTGGCGTCATTGATGCTCGTACGGACAGGAAGCCATCCAACACCTCGACCAGGCCATCGATGTCGCCAGGCTTCACACAGATGCCGCGATTGGACGCCAGCATGGTAGGGATCGAGCCTACTGCCGTTGCAATCACCGGAAGACCGCATGCCAGGGCTTCGAGCACGGATACAGGCTGATTCTCGTAATTACTGAACATCAGCAAGGCGTCGCTATGCTGCAGCTCGTCGGCCAACAAGGCGCCACTCTTGGCCTCGACAAAGATCACACATCCTGGCATCAATCCCAGTTCTGCGGCCAAGGCCATCAGTTGTGGCTTGTCGTTCCCCTCGCCTACCAGACGCAGTTCAAAGTCCGAGCGCTTTTCTCTGAGCCTTGCCAGGGCTTGCAGCATGCCGGAGATGTTCTTCGAGTCGTCGCGCATCCAGCTGACGTGAACAAAGCGTGTGCGGCAGCTCTGTGATGCCTTTTTCGAGTTCTGCGAGTCGATGTTATCATTCTGAGCGGCTTGCTGTCCGGCAGGAAGACAGAACACATCGGTATCGACCACATTGCTGACACGCGTATAATGACGACTGTCCAGTTTCCATTGCTTCATTCCCTTTTCGAGGTTGAGACTGACCGGACAGACATACGAGGCATCGCGAACGAAAAGACGTCCCAGACGCAATTGTATCGAACTGTCAGGATATGAATCCGGACGCATGTAACGGCTCCAATGTTCGGTGATGAGGTAAGGTATGCCATACACCTTCCGGAGTAGCCATGGCAGGCCTGCAGCACGGGTCAGGACGTTGACGTGACAAACCTCCGGGCGCTTTCCATCCCAGTAATGACGCTTCAGATATCGATAGCCTTTCAGATAACCGGCCATCAGCCATGCCAGACGCACAAGACCTGTCAGCAATGGGATTTCGCTCCACGTCTTAGGCACGTACACAAGCACCTCGACCAGATGTTCCGATTCGCGACGCGCACAGACTTCAATACTATGATCAGTCTTGACCTCATCGGTCTGAACCATCAGCACACCCACGTCGTTCAGTCGCGCAACGGCACGGGCATGTTTCTGGATGAACACGCCGTCGCCCGCTACCTTGCGGTTGGGATACCATGCTGTGGTGAACAATACTCGCATTATGCTGTTGGGTTGAAGAAAGGATCAGAGGTTCAAAGATTGGACTTGCAGGTCTGTCGTTGATTACAGTCTCATGTTGTAGGCTTTGTGACAAAAGATCCAGACAAAGGCCAGATCGATCAGGTTGCTGGCCAATAGGCCGATACCGACGCCTGTCAGGCCTCCTAAATGGAATCCCCATAGTACGCCAATGGCCAAGAGCGTCCACGAGACGGTTTCAAGCAACAGGAAGTGCCACGAATGTCCTAGTGCAACAGGCAGGTAACCCATAGGCATATAGATGGCCTTGACGATGATCGACAGGGCAGCGATACGCACCATGGGAACTACCGGAAGGAACTCGTCGCTGAACAACAGCGGGACAAGCCACGGAACCAGCACCACGAACAACGCGATGACAGGCACGACGATCATCAGCAGCACACGCACCTGTTTACGGATCAGTCGATTGCGAGCACGCACGTCGTACGCCAGTTTGGAAAGACGAGGAAAGAAGTCGTTGGCAATGGCCGTAAAGATCATACCTGTATAGGTGACAGCCAACTGATATCCGGCTTTGTACAGGCCTACGGTCGACAGTGAAGCAACGGCTTCGAGACAAGTCTGATTGAGCAGGTCGACGCCTTGTGCCAGCACACCCGAAATCAAGAAGGCGGCACCGAGCACGAACATCGGACGCACCTTATTCCATAAGTCCGCATTGAGTTCGCCGAGATCAGGACGGACGTTGCACACACGATAACCTAACCAGCAGGTATAGACGGCCGAGAGCGTCATCGTAGACGAAACTCCCCAGATGACACCCCGCACACCCATCGTCACGTAGAAAGGCACGGTCAGTACAACCGATAGCAAGGCAGTAACAGCCAGACTATAGGTCAGCGCCCTGCGCGCCTCGAGGCTCTTGAGGACAGCCATCTCGATACTCTGCAGCACCATGGCCGCTACAGGTATTGCAACCCATCGCGCCTCGGCCGAATAGCACGAAGCCACGGCCAACGTCACTGGAATGGAGACGGTAGCCAACAGGCATCCGACAAGACGCAGACGAGCCACCAGACGACGTTGTTCCTGACCTTCAGCCTGGCAAAGTGTAGGCACACTGCTATTGGCCAGGCCAAAGCCCATCAATGTGGACAGAAGGTTGGTCAGCGTACCATACAGAGCAGCCAGACCTACACCGGTTGCTCCGATATAAAGGGCAGCAAACTTCACACGAATCACGGCCGCCAGTACCGAGAACGACTGTGCGCCACCAAAGACGGCAATCGCCTTGGCCAGCGTACGGCTGCTGGGTGTCGAAGTATTTCTGCTCTCTTCCATTTTGCAAAGGGGAAAAACGATGGCCGATCAGCCAACGTGGCAATCGGGTGTCACATCCGTAGCATGAACCTCGGCAGGAACGCCGGTCAGCATTACATGTCCTTCAGGGTGTGTGGCGACATAATTGCGGGTGCAGACAGCGCCACTGCCCACTACGCTGTGAGGTGGTATCTGTGTGCCGCGAAGCAGCTGGGTGCGGAATCCCAGGTAGCAACCGTCGCCTACGACGATAGGCTTGGTCATGGGCTGTACTTCGCCACGATGACTTACCGGATGTCCGGCCGTATCACAGATGTATATCTCGCCGGCCAATACATTGTGTCCCAAGGTGACCTGGCTGGCACACTCAATCTGGCTATCACGGGCGATGTAGACGTCGCGGCCGGTCGAAAACGTGGCACCACGATGAATATACAGACAACTATCCACACCGATGCGCACCGGTCCGGCCACCTGCCACGTCCCATGCAGAGTCAGCTGCGCCTTTCCAGCAGCAGCCTTGTACGTCTCGTGACGACTGCCCAGGCGTACGATGCCACGATGCACCTCGGACGGCAGCACGATACGAGCCTCACGCCCAAGGTCAAGACGCAAACGTCCATCCACCACGATGGGCAGATGCCATGCCTGACGCCAAGGCAACAGGCCGAAGTTCAGTTTGAGGGTAGCCAGTAGGTTCATGGGCTTGCTGGGTTGTTATTGGACGAAACGTTTTTCTTCGAAAGCGATACAGATTTCCTATAGGGCGAAACTGTTGACGGCTTCGATGACCATCTCTACTTCGGCATCGGTCATTGTCTGGTTACAAGGCAACGAAAGCTCCTGTGCGGCAATGCGTTCGCTGATGGGGAAATGCAAGTGCTGCCACTCGCTGTAGGCCTGTTGCTGATGTGGAGCAATCGGGTAATGGATCTGCGTCTGTACGCCCTTGGCTGTCAGATGCTGCTGAAGGGCATCACGATCGCTGCAAAGTACCGGATAGATGTGGTAGACGTGATGAATCGTATGAGCAACCGGCAACTTCACCAACGGATTCTGAATCTTCGAAGCATAACATTCGGCAATCTCACGACGTCGCTGGTTCGTGGCATCAAGGTCGCGCAACTTGATGCGAAGCACAGCCGCCTGTAGTTCGTCCATGCGCGAATTACAACCCTTATAACGATTCACGTACTTGCGTTCCGATCCGTAGAACGCCAGCTGACGAATCACCTCGACAAGGCGCTTGTCGTCCGACGTCACAGCACCGGCATCGCCCAGGGCACCGAGATTCTTACCGGGATAGAAGCTCCATGCGCACGTACCTTCCACCGGTATGCCATGGCACTGAGCCGCATCCTGCAACACCTGAAGGCCATAACGAAGCGCTACGGCATTGAGGGCCGACATGTCGCATTGCTGGCCATAAAGGTGCACGGGCAAGAGAGCCTTGATCGGATGATCGGCATCGGACCGGCGAATGGCCTCCTCGACATTGCGCGCATCCAGCAGGAAGGTATCAGGATCTGGTTCGACAGGAACCGGCACCAAGCCATTGTCGCTCACTGCCAGAATCGAGGCAATATACGTGTTGGCCGGTACTATCACGCCATCGCCAGGATGCAGCAGACCCATCTCGATCCAGGCACGAAGCACGAGGCGAAGCGCATCCAGGCCATTGGCACAAGCCACGCAATTGCGGGCATTGTTATAGGTGGCCCATTCCTGTTCGAAGGCTGTCACCTGACGGCCGAACAGATACCACCCCGAATCGACCACATCGAGCAGTGCCTGCTTGATATCGGCCTCATAAGGGGCATTCAGACGATGAAGATCAAGGTAGGGAAGCATCCTTTAAAATTACGAATTACAAATTACGAATTACGAATTACGAATTACGGGGTATTGTGCACCGAATGAATCAAGCTTTCACCGGAACGCGATAGGTTCGGTATGCAATGCCACGGCCACCGAAGCCCTCTTTCTGGGCAATGAGCGACTCGTTGAGGACGCGGCCGCCCTGCTCGTTGCTGGTGCCAAAATCGAAATAATTATAGCCCGCAAGACGATACTGCTCGATCAGCTGTGTATAGAGCAGGTCGAGGGCTCCATCGGCCTTACCCTGATGCGTGGCATGGCCATACTGCACGTGTACGGTCATCCGGTTGGTCAGGAACAGAACAGCACCTGCCTGGGGCGTACCATCCGAAGCCACACAGAGGTAACACTTGATGCGATCCCGGAAGCGGCCTTGCAGCAACTGCATCTCGGCCAACGAATGCACAGGCGATGCATCGTAACGCTCCTGCAGGTTGTCGACCATGATAGGCCAGAACACCTCGAGCGGAGCATCTTCCACCAGACGATAGCCCAGTTCCTGAGCACGCGTCATACCGCGGCGGCGACGACGTTCGTAGGGAGGTTGCTGGGGCGTACCGTTCAGCGGAACGCTACAAGCCATATTGCAGACGACCAGCTGTGCATCGTGGCGCCACAGGGCGTATTCGTCCTCTTCGGCCGGACACTGGTGATAGATGGTCGGCATCGACTTGTAATACCATGCCTCGAAGCCCCGCTCCTGCAGGTAGGCAATCGTGACATCGAACAGCTGCAGCACCTGCTCGGCCGTAACCTTGGCCGTCATCACCAGACCTCCATACGTCAGGCCCTGATGGCTATAGAGCTGATGATTGCGCTCGTTGGCCGGCAAGGCAGCAAGCAGACGGCCCTTGTCGTCGTAGTACATCAGCGAATGGTCGTCGAAGCGGTCGCTATGATAGTCCATGTAGCCTCGCTCGAAGAGGAATGTCCCGCTCTTCGATTCGCGCACCAATGCGTCCCATTGCGCAGCCTTTGCGGCCGTATATCGTTCGATGGTAATCATGTTGTCTGTCCGAAATATCACTCCTTGCCTACGATGCCACGCTCGTGCAGGTAGGTATTGTAGTCGCGGATGTAATCGGCCTCGCTATAGTCGTGGCTGGCCAGCACCAGGCAGAGTGCACCGGACGAGAACTCCTGCTCGTGTGCCCAGATGCCGGGTGGTACCAACAGGCCCTGATACGGACGATTCAGCACCACGATACGTTCGTCGCGGCCATCGCTCAGATAAACCTCGAGCGCACCCGACGCAGCAATAATCATCTGCCAGCATTCGCGGTGGGCATGGGCTCCACGATCCTTGCCTGCAGGCACGTCGTAGATGTAGAACACGCGCCTGATCGGGAACGGCACCTGCACGTTCTCGTAAATATAGGTCAGGCTGCCACGAGGATCCTCTTCCTTTGGCAGCTCCAATAGCTTGCAGTCCGATATGGTTGGCGTATTCATCGTTCTTTCAACTCTAAACTCTTAACTCTAAACTTCACTCACAGCCTATCGCTTCAGCCATCGCTCAGGGTTCTGGGCGGTAGACTTGTGGTAGATCCAGAAGCGAATCTCGGCACGATTGCCGTCTGGCTCGGTCTTCAGCGTTCCTAACTGCTGGCGAGTCGAAACCTTCTGGCCGGCCTTTACCGTGACATTGCGTAGGTTCATGTACACCGAACGGTAGTCGCCATGCTGTACGATGACGGTCCATTCCTCGGACGATGAGAAGCAGCTCTGTACCACACCGTCGTAAACCGCACAGGCATGCGTTCCGGCCTTGGTGCTCAGCACGATGCTCGAATTGCCGTTACCTGACTGATTGAAATGATCGACAAAGGCAAAGCTGGCATCCACCGGATAAGGCAGACGGCCCTTGTTGCTGGCAAAGCTACCCGACAGGCGACGATAGCTGTCGTCCACGCTCACCTTGGCGTTGCTGTGGCTGGTAGACCGGCTTGAAGAGCCTTCGCTGGCATCCTGACCCTTGCTGTCGGTCTTGCCTGTAGCGGGCTTCTTGCCGTCGCTCTTACCATTGTTCTTCTCCTTGCGACGGGCTTCTTCCTCGGCCCTACGCTGTGCTTCCTCGGCCTTTCGCACCTCTTCTTCGATCATGCGCTGTATGGTCTTCTCGACCTCGGCCATACGCTGGCGATCACGATCGAGCTCACCCTGCAGCTCCTTGTTGCGCTTCTGCAGCTGAGCCAGCTGGTTCTGCTGTTCCTGCTGACGATGAGCCAGGGCTTTCTGCTCGCGATCCATGTCAGACAACTTCTGCTCGCGATCCTGACGGGTCTGCTCGACGGCAGCACGGGCCTTATCCAGCTCGGTTCGCTGCTGGTCGAGGTTGGCTGCCTGCTCCTTGCGCCAGTCGCCATACGAACGGAGGTACTTCAGGCGACGAAGGCCTTCGAACAGGTCCTTGGCCGATATGACGAACAGTAATTCGTTGTAGCCGCTGCGCCACTTATACATATGGCGCATGGCCGAGGCATATTTATCCTTCGTGGCGCTGTGTTCCTTCTCCAGCCTGCGGATCTCGCCCTTCAGGCTGTCCTCTTCGGCAACGAAGGCGTCAATCTCCTGTTGCTGGCTGTTGATCAGGGCCTGACGCTTACGGATCTCGTCCTCGCGAATGCGGAGGTCGCGGCTCTGACTACGCACGCTCTGGTTGTTGCTGTTGATCAAGGCTTCGGTGTCCTTGATCTGTCGCTGCAGGTCGCGCTGCTGCTTCTCGTAGGCCTGACGCGACATGGGCTTCTGCTGTTTCTTGCTGCTGTTGCCCGATGTCTTCTTGCTACTTTGTGTGGTCGACTTGTTGCTCGAGGTCGACGATTGTTTCTTCTGCGTCGTGGTCGACTTCTTCTGTGTCGAGGCTGGTTTCTTGGTGTTCGACTGCGGTGTAGACTTCTTCTGAGTCGTGGCCGGCTTCTTCTGGTTGGCAGCCGGCTTCTTTTGCGTCGATTGCTGTGCCGGCTTCTTTTGCGTCGAGGCAGGCTTCTTGGCCGGTGCGGTCGACGTAGTTTTCTTCTTCGTTCCCTGCGTCTGGCTGGTCGGTGTCGAGGCCTTCTTCTGTGCCAGGGCCGCATCGGTCGGCGCTGCCATCAGCAGTGCCATCAGCAGTATTCCTATCAGGTGTCGCAATAGACCTCGCATCGTCGTTATCTGTAATTAGTAATTCTGGTCACCGCCAGTTCAGTAATTCGTAACTCGTAATTCGTAATTAAGAATTCGTGATTATGAATTCTTAATTCACTTCATGATTGCCTTCACCGTCTCCACCATCTCGTCTACGCTCACCTTGCGGTACGATGATGTAGGTTCGAAGTCGCGCCACGAGCTCTCGCCCATCTCAGGATTGCTGAGCGACAGGGTTGCCTTGATGCTCTTGCCGGCACCAGTCGTGGCCGTGACGGTCTCGAGCGTAGGAATCCACTGTCCAGCCTCAACCTCGCGATATTCATCGTACTCCAGCAACACTGAACGGCTGCCGATGGTCAGTTGCGTGCTGGCCAGTCGACCCGATGCGTTGATGTCGTAGCGCAGGCTGTAGTCCTTGCCCGTGTATACACCGATGGTGTTGCCCTTCGTTCCGTCAGGCTTTGTAGGCGTGCTCCAAAGCAAGCGGCTGTAATCGCGGCTGGTAGCACGACCGTGACCAGGAATGTAGATGCGACCCAGCACGATGCACTCCAGCGCCTCCATCTCGTGGCCTTTCAGTTCGTCGATACGATACAGATCGCTGAGGCGTTCGGTGCAATACATCTTGTCGTACTTGTCGACCACCAATACCTGCTCCTGCGTAGCTTCGACACGCGCAATCTCGAATCCTAACAATGGGGCATTGACCTGCATGCACAGGCGACGGCCAGACTCGAGGCAGAGCTTGCCATTCAGGCTCGTACTGCCCAGCGTGTACTTGCTCTTCGACTGCAGGGCATCATAGGTGAAGTCGCCATTGCGCACTACCGTTTCGTAACGTGCCTGTTCAGGATTAGGACCGTCGAGGGTCGATACCAGGTTACGACGACTGCGGCAGGAAGTCAGTGCAGCCACGGCACACAGCGTCAGGATCAGGGTCTTGATTGTATTTCTTGTCTTCATTGTTCGTAATTATTTCAATAGCAGCTCGGCGCTGTCAATCTTCTTCTGTATCATTTCGGGATCGTCGCAATCGGTGCAGTTCAATGCCTTGCGCCACTGTTCGGCGGCTCCCTTCAGGTCATTGTTCTTCACCAGCATGTCGCCAAAGTGATCGTAGAGCGTGCAATTGTCCGTATCGCCTTCAGGCAGGCAGTCGACGGCATGCTGCTGATAGAAGGTCGCCAGCATCGACTGTCCCTCGAGGTGCAGAATCCAGGCGTAGGTATCGAGGTAGGTAGGATTGTCGGGATACTTCTGTATCACCTTCAGGGCCATCTGTTCGGCCTTCGACAGGTCCTTCTGTGCCTCGCTCAGGTAATAGGCATAGTTGTTCAGGGCCGCATAGTTCGTAGGATTATACTTCACGGCCTTCTCGTAGCATTCCCAGGTCTGGTCGAGCGAATCCAGCTGATAATAAATGTCGCCCATGTTGCCCCACAGCTGGCTCACCTTGTTGGCATCGGGTGGCGTCATGTTCTCGATGGCCCGTCGGTACTGGTCGATGGCTTCGGTCTTCTGCTCCATGTTCAGGTAGGCCCAAGCGGCTACCAGATAGGCTGTCTGGCATGTAGGATGTGCCTCGTGCACCTCGTCGGTCAGGACGACGATATCGGGCTTCGACATCCAAGCCGTGGCGTAAACCAGCATCTGTTCCCAATAGTCCTGCGACGTTGGCTTCAGGTCAACGGCAAAGCGCATGCATTCCGTTGCCAGGCTGTCCTGTCCCATGGCGTGACGCCATTGTGCCTGCAGCTCGTACACGCCATCCGCAGCCGGATGCATCGTAGCCACTTCGGTGAAGAGCGAGTCGACATTGCGGAACAAGGCCATCGTATCGAGGCTGGTGTAGATGGATCCCTTCTCGACCTGCTCGCGATATTGCGACAGCTTGCGGTACGAACCCTTCAGATACTCCATCATCACGTCTACCTTCGTCTCCACGTCGAGGTTGGCATTAGTCAGGGCCGAAGCCACCAGCGTATCGGCAGCCAGCTGATCGCCTATCATGCTGTAGTAGTTGGCCTGTGCTACCCAGACGTAGGCGTTGTCCGGATCGATGGCCGCAGCCTCGTCGTAGGTCTGCTTGGCCTGCGGAATCTGTCCGTTCTGCATCTGCAGGTTACCCAGCTGGATGCGATGCTGCATGTTATAGGGATAGCGAGCAATGAGCTTACGATACTCGTCCAGGCCCTCCTCGGCACGACCATTGTCCTGCAGGATGCCGAACTTATATTGCGTCAGCTGCGGGCTGATGCCTTCAAGCTCCTCCAGGCGGTTCAGCATCTTCAGGCACAGGTCGATGCTGTCCAGTCGCAGGTAGATCTCGCTCATGTTGTACAGCGGTTCGCTCTTCTCAGGATACTGACGGACCAGACGTTCGTAGCAGACACGTGCATCGTCGATACGCTTCAGCACCAGAAAGAGGTTGCCGGCTGCCTCGGTGTACCAGTAGTTCACCGAATCGATGGCCACGGCACGCTCGATGGACAGAATCGTCTGCAGCGCGTTGTTCTGACGACGATACTGATTGCTCAGCCAATAATGGGCGGCGGCCAGGCCAGGGACCTGACGCGTCGAAGGCACGCGCTGTCCCTTGCCGAGGGGCTTGGGAGCTTCGGATGGGAAATGCAGGTTGATGACGTACCCCAGGGGTGACATCAGCGAGTCGTAGAAGGATGTGGCCTCGGTCATCACCGCGATGGCCGAATCGGCCAGGCCACGCTGGTTGAGGGTAATGGCACGGAAATAGAGCGAATCGAACACCTGCTGCTGATCAAGCGTCAGGATCGACGTCTCGTCCGCGGTCGCTGCCTTGCGTCGGCGTGCCATCAACGCGGATGGCAACATCAGGGTCACGACGACCAACAGGATTATATATTGGCACGAATGGCGCATCTTGTTCGAGAAGGATGATTATCGACGATTAAACAGGATGGAGAAAATTCCAACGCATTATTTAATTAAATAACGGGCGCAAATATAATAATAAAAATCGAATTAAGCAAATCACGCCCCATTTTTTTACATTATTTTACCTAATCCCTTCCCTCTCGGCCATCAAACCATGGTTCCTCGTTTTGTTATTATGTGTTTAGCAGGGATGGAGGCCCTTCGTCATCGTGTTCTTCCTTGCCGTGTTTTTCACAAAATGCTTCCTCGTTTTGTGGAAGAGCATTCCGGAAGAAAATTGCACTTCCCCGTTTCGCGGAAGAGCATTTCGGAAGAAAATTGCGCTTCCCCGTTTCGCGGAAGAGCATTCCGGAAGAAAAATGCGCTTCCCCGTCGCGAGGAAGAGCATTCCGGAAAAAAAATGCGCTTCCCCGCCGCGAGGAAGAGCATTCCGGAAGAAAAATGCAGCTCGCCCGTTGCGAGGAAGAGCATTCCGGAAGAAAAATGCGCTTCCCCGTCGCGAGGAAACGCATTTTACGAAAAGATCGGATCGAGCCGCAATGTGGGCGATCAGAGCAGTGGCTTGAGGCACTCGGCCATTTCGGCAGCGACCTTGGCAGCCTCCTGACCGGCAACGGCCGCAAAATTCTCGCTATGGTCGGCATAGATGATGGCACGGCTGCTGTTGACGATGAGGCCACACTGGCTGTTCATACCATACTTCACCACTTCCTGCAGCGAACCACCCTGAGCGCCGATGCCCGGCACGAGGAGGAACGAATCAGGTGCGATGCGACGGATATCCTCGAACATCTGGCCCTGGGTAGCGCCAACTACGAACATGATCTGATCCTCAGTGCCCCAAGTCTTCACGGTGCCCAGCACCTTCTCGAACAAACGCGTCTCGGTGCCGTCGATGGTGCAGAGCTGGAAATCGTGGCTACCCTTATTGCTGGTCAGTGCCAGACAGATAACCCACTTTCCGTCGTAGCCAAGGAATGGCTTGACCGAGTCCTCGCCCATGTAAGGAGCCACGGTAACGGCATCGAGGTCCATGTGCTCGAAGAACGAGCGGGCATAGAGCATCGAAGTGTTGCCGATATCGCCACGCTTAGCATCAGCGATGATGAACTGATTCGGGTAGTTTGTGCGGATGTAGTTGACGGTCTTCTCGAAGGCAATCCATCCCTCCACACCGAAGCACTCGTAGAAAGCCAGGTTGGGCTTGTAAGCGATGCAATAAGGCTCGGTGGCATCGATGATAGCCTTGTTGAACTCGAAGATAGCGTCCTGAGCAGGCAGCGACTGCAGGTGCTCCGGAATCTTCTTGATGTCGGTATCGAGACCTACGCACAGGAAGGTCTTCTTGAGCTTGATTTGCTCGAAAAGTTGTTCGCGATTCATAATTCTTATTATTTAATGGTTTTGTTAGTCTATTTATAGATGTACCACGGACGCATCTGCACCTTGTAATCGAGGTGCCAGTAGCCATCGAGATAGGGTTGCCACTCCTTGACCGAGGGCGAGATGCCAATCTGCAAGGCATAGAGGCGAGTGCCTTCGTCCTGAAGCTGACGCAACTCGCGCAACAGCGGAGCTTCGACCAGCGGGAACTTGAAGTCGGAAATGAGCAGCAGGTCGGCACTGCCGTAACGTGGATTGCTGGCAATGAGGCGGAAGGCCGAACGGAGCATCTCAGAGCCGTCGGTCGAACCGCCACACTCCTGCCGCATATAATCGAGCAGCGAAGTGCGTTGCTGACGCACGTCGAAGGTCTTGGCCGAAGTGGCGAAGGTGATGAGCAACAGGTCGCGATCCTGCGACAAAGCCACCTGCAGCAACTTGACGACAAGGCTGTGCGCAATGCGTTCGGGCGGACCTTGCATCGACCCGCTCGTATCCATGCAGACGATCATCGGGCCCTTCTGACGGGCACGAGCCACCTGCACCTTCTGTGCCTTCTTCATCAGGTTGGACTTGTACTGGAAAGTCTGCAAACGTCGAGTAGCGAAACGATAGGCAAAGAGGCCGGAAAGCTGTTCGTCGGCCATGGTAGCCAGCTCGATGGGAAGCAGGGCCGTGAGGTCGTTACCGACCGAAATACCCTCGATGTCGCTGGGTGCGGAATGTTCCATGCGGTAGAGGCTGCCGCTGCCGACCGGCACGCGCTCAGGGCCTTCGTTGTCGGCAATACGTCCTACGCGACGCGCCACGTCGAGCAGAATCGGATACTGTTGCTGCAGACGGACGATGGGACGAATACGCTCGAAGGTAACGGTGTTCCAGATGGTTCCCATCAGGGCCCAGCACTGTGCGAACTCGTCGAGCGTACAGTCGTGCGACGACAGATAGGCGGGAATGACGTCGAGATACTTGTCGAGCAATTGCTGCTGCACGGGACGGTGTTCGCGCAGATAGTCATCGCGTACTTGCGAAAGCTCGTAAGGATCTTCAACACCACGTATGTGCATAAACCTCAGACGCGCCTCGAGAGCATCGGAAAAGGCACGTTCCAGGTCGTCACAAAGCAGTTGCTCGAGCGGAGACAACACCTTGGGCGGATAATGCAGATACTTGACTTCCATCGCAATAGCTGGCTCTTGGTCTTCTAACCCTTATTCGTGTATCACTCGTCGTAGAGCAGCTTACGGACGTCGGCACGAAGCTGGGCTACCTGACGCTTGAAACCATCCATGCGCTGGGCGATGATCTGTTGTACCTGTGGGCTCGAGAAGACGTGCGTACGGATCTGGGCGGACAACATGGTAGCCTCCTGGAAGAGCTGGTCGACAGCCGATTCGCAATCCTCCAGATTGGCGCAAGCATTGGGGATAGGTGGCTCCATGCCTGAAGGCTGCTGCAGTGCTACACCACGCGAAGCACGACGCAACGGATAACGGGTGCCATTGATATAGAGGTTCATCGAGTCGCGATAGAGGTTGATGCGCTGCAGGCTTGCCTCATGCTCGCCGATGTTGTCCGGATTGGTATAGGCACGGATCAGCTGTCGACGTGGCTGTTGCGGATCGCGATACATCACGCCACGGATAGCCGGTTCGTCGGCACTACGCGTTGGCAGGTGCTTGAAGTCAGGCACATAGATAAAGGTAGGCGCCACGCCCTGGGCCTCGGCCAGCTGGTAATAGATACCGTCGAAGATGATGAGGTCGTCGTCGCGATGATCGCCTCGCAGACGAGCCTGCTCGAGCACTTCGCGCACGGCACGGCCTCGCAACGCCTGGCTGACCTGTCGCTGCAACACGTCCATACGCTGAAGGAAGGGGCTGAAGATGGATTCGGCCACGATCTTGCCTACCGACTGTAGTTCGTCCGGTTCGTTCCAGAGGCAATGGATAGCCAGCTGGAGGTCAGGCAACGAGACTTCGCCACGGTCGTGAACGAAGGCCGAAGCACGAAACAGGTGGACGATCTTCTTCCAGCGACGGTCGCTGACATAGATGTCGCGATGCACGTCCTGCCCCTCGATGACTACATCGTGCAAGGCCTGGCGGATGTCAGTGATGGCCAGCAACACGGGACGAGGCACGGCAACCTCGTCGATCTGTTGTTGCCATTGCTGATATTCCTCGTCGTTGATGGTCAGGCCCTCGGCCTTCGGGGTAACGGTCATGGAAGGTTGAGTATGGGTATGCTGCTGCACCATACGATAGAAATTCTCCTCCTCGGCAATAGGCTGCGACACGAGGCGAATCAGGAAACGGTCCCACAATGCTTCCAGACCCTCGCCCTGGACAGGCAGCTCGTTCGACGCTCCTATCAGCAGCTTCAAAGGCAAGCGAAGCTGTTGATTTCCGTTCAGATAGGTCTTCTCGTTGATGACGGTCAGCAATGTATTCTGTATGGCTGGTCCCGCCTTCCAGATCTCGTCGAGGAACACCACATCGGCCGACGGCAGGTAGCCATCGACACAACGCTGATATTCGTCGTGTTCCTTCAGACGCTGGATGCTGACAGGGCCAAAAATCTCGTCAGGCGTGGAGAAACGCGACATCAGATATTCGAACGAACGGGCGTGAGCAAAAGCCTCCTTCAGGCGTCGTGCCACCATACTCTTGGCTACACCTGGAGGGCCTAACAGGATCACGCTCTCGCCAGCCAGGGCAGCGAGCAGCGACAGCGCCAGTTCGGCGTCCTTCTCGTAGACGCCCTCGCCTATCTGACGCAAAAGAGATTGGATTCGGGTTTTCATAGCAGACATACAAAAAAACGAATGACCGTCGCGGAGGAGAAACCTCGTCGACAGTCATTGTTTATCCTCGAAAGGGATTTTGGTGAATCGTTAGCCAGACGAATTAACGCATGTAACCTAATAAAAAAGATTACACCGCGTTTTTAACGCATGGTGTCACCTACGGTCAGGTTCTTACGACCCTTAGCACGACGAGCGGCGAGGACGCGACGACCGTTCTTGGTGGCCATACGAGCGCGGAAACCATGCTTGTGGAGACGGCGATGGTTGTGTGGCTGGAATGTCATCTTCATAATTGTACTCTTTATATATTATATTTATAGATTTGTGACGCTCTATAGTGGCTTGATTGCCAATTAGCGGGTGCAAAAGTAGCAAAAATTATCGAATTGGCCAAATATTTTTATGATTTTCTTCAAATATTTTTGTTTTTCTCGTAGAATTTCGCTATCTTTGCAGCCGCAAGATGGCAAAATCACAAGTTTATATATAAAAATTTGAATTATGGCAATCAAGTCACAGGACATCAAGAACGGCACCGCCATCCGTATGGACGGCAAGCTGCAGGTAGTAGTAGAATTCCTCCACGTTAAGCCAGGTAAGGGCAACACCTTCATGCGTACCAAGCTGAAGGACGTGGTAACCGGTTATGTAGTCGAGAAGCGTTTCAACATCGGTGAGGTTCTCGAGGATGTACGCGTAGAGCGTCGCCCTTATCAGTTCCTCTACATGGACGGCGAGGATGCTGTCTTCATGGAGCAGGAGACCTTCGAGCAGGTTACCATCGACAAGGATATGGTTGTAGGTGGCAAGTTCATGAAGGAAGGTGACGTTGTAGAAGTTGTTCGCGACTCGACCGACGAGACCATTCTGACCGCCGAAATGCCTGTCAAGACCGTCCTCGAGATTACCGAGATGGAGCCAGGCGAGAAGGGCAACACCGCTACCAACACCCTGACCAAGGCTACTGTTGAGACCGGCAACATCGTAATGGTGCCTCTCTTCTGCAAGCAGGGCGACAAGATCGTGGTTGATACCCGCGACGGCAGCTACGTTGAGCGTGCTAAGTAAATAATTGTCAGATTGTAAATCTTCAAATCGTCAGATTGCAAGATGGTAATCACCGAATGGGCCCTTGAGGACCGTCCGCGTGAAAAGATGATGGCCAATGGTGAAGAGTCTTTAACAGACACTGAACTGTTGGCCATCCTTATTAACAGCGGAAGCCAAGGCAGATCGGCCGTCGATGTGGCACGCGAAGTGCTGCAGGAATGCCACGGAGATCTGGACATGCTGCACCTGCGGCTTAATCCTAACTACACTCCCGATGCCAAGGACGGGCGCAAGTTGCTGAAGGGTATCGGACCGGCTAAATCGTGCACCATCCGTGCGGCACTCGAACTGGGCCGACGCATGGGACGACAGCAGGACATCAAGCGTACCCAAAACCTCCCCGTCGAAAGCAGCGAACGCATTGCGGCACAATTCAGCGAACAGCTATCGCACATCGACCACGAAGAGCTATGGGGCCTGTATATGGCCAAGAACGGCAACATCCTGGCACGCGTCCAGATTGGTGTAGGCGGTGCCGATGCTGCAGCGGCCGACGTGAAGAAGATTGTACAGCCAGCTATTCTGCACATGGCCACGAACGTGGCTTTGTGTCACAACCATCCACATAGCGCACCACGGCCCAGTCGCGCCGACATCGAACTGACACATACGGCACAAAAAGCCCTGGCGATGTTCGGTGTGAGGCTTCTGGATCACGTGATCATCGCTGACGGAAGCTTCTACTCGATGAACGATCATGGAGACCTATGATCTTCGAGTTCAGAGTTTAGAACAGAGAGATTAGAGAGAGTTGTTTAGAGCGGAGAGCACAACGACACGGATGCCACGGCAATGACGAGCCGAACGGGCATAGGCAGCAAGCGAAACATCGCTGATACATACACGACCGAGGGACGAGCTGGCATGGAGCAGATGCGGCTCGCCCTTTGTCGTATCAGGCCACCAGACAAAGCCTACATGCTGCACGTCGAGGCCCGGACGATCGGTGACGAAGGCTATGATATCGCCATGATGGAGCGAGGAATAGGCCTCAGGAATAGCCGCAATCGGAATGTAGTTAAGAGCGAGCGAGGAAAGGCTGTCCTCGACCTGACGAACAGCACGAAGCAATGCATCACTGCGCTGCAGCTGGGGATAGTATTGCGGATGGGAAGTCATGAAGCCAAAGCTGGCATCCAGCGGCTCGGCACCCGGACATGAGGCCGTGACTTCGGACAACAGTCCCTGACGCGTGGCATCGACGATCCACTCGGTAAAGTAGTGCTTACGGGTGGCATAATTGCCTCGTTGCCCGCCTCGATAGCGCAGGCGCGACAACAGGTGGCAATAGGCGCTGTCCGTGGCCGATGGCACGACAGAACGGCTCAACATTGAGGCAGCCACATATTCGACAAACGTGGTGCAATCTACTGCATCGGTACGAAGTACCAAAGGCTCGACAAAGGTATCAGGATTGGCCGGAAGCGGATCAGGCTCGAGTGTCGAGGCCACATAGGGCACTGCTGCTTCCAGATAGGGTGCGACAACGGTATCGAAGTCGACAGCCGCCGTGGTGTGACAACCTTGTGCCAGCGTAGCGAAAGCGGTCGAGACCAACAGGACGAGGAAGGAGAGGCAACGTGTCATTGCGTGAGATTACAAAAGAGATTTAATAAAAAGCCAGAGTCCGACAGGGCCGACATCAGCGCACAAGGATCTTCTGACCATTGACGATGTTCAGGCCTGGACGCAGCTCATGACGACGACGGCCCATGAGATCGAATACCGGAGTATCGCCATCGGGCGACAGCAGAGCATCTGCATCTGCCTCTACCCTATCGATACCCAGTTGCTCAGGATCGAAGTTCAGTTTACGATCCATCCACGACAGACGACGCACGATGTAATCGCGCACATTACGAACCTCGGCCTCGTACGAACCCCAGATCTTTGGATTCTGATGGACGTAGGAATTCATGATAGGCCAACGCTGGAAGTTAAGCTGTTGCGAAGCTTCGAGCTGTGCGGCATGATAATCGACGACAGCAAGGAGCGAATCTTCGGAAAAGACGCGTGACATGCGCAGTTCGGCCCATAATTCTTCGAGCTGCCGGAGCGCTGCATCGTCGTGCTTGATGATACGATTGACAAACGAACGCATCTGACCGGCATACGAGCCACGCGAGGCGTAAATGAAGTCAGACTTCTGGCAGATGGGATAGGTACGGTTATCGTTCTCGTAGGCCAGGTCGAAGTCCCATACCGGACCGAAGTAAAAACGATCGTCCATACGAGGCTTGGTCATATAGGTACTCCAGTAAGTATCGGTATTACCCGAGAACTCACCCACCAGGAAGTGGCGTAGGAAACTATCGAGGTCGAGGTGGCTGCGATAACCGTCATCGACATCGGTGAAATTCGAGGCAAAGAGCGAGGTCTCGAGGTCGTTGAAGGCCTGACGAATGTAATTCTTTTGTACCGAAAGTATAGAATCGCTATCAGGCGACTTGATCGTGACAGGATTGCTTCGCGACGAATAGAAGTAGCAGGGCTCGCCATTGGCATAGGCATCGACCTCGACAAAGTAACCGCCCGTGAGGTCATCGCCCGATGTACAGCGCGGATCCATCTCGTCGATCTCCACACGTCCCTTATGGACCTCGACCTGATCGCAAAGCTGGTAACACCCTTTATATTCACCATTGAGAATGACATCGACCGCCTCGCAGAATGGCGTATAAGGCAGACCTACACGGCGACTGAGGTCGAAGGCCAGAATGTTGCGCATCAAAGTCTTGTCGCCATAATTATTGATAAGCGTCCATTTCTTGGCCTTGGCTGGCGAGCCGAGGACGTGATGCTTCTGGTCGAACTTGATGCGATAGGGTTTCTTGGGGAAATCCTTCGAGGCATTGCCACGCAGACGGATGGTACAGGTATCGGCCAGGATCTTGGCACCTTGACGCGAGATGATGCTGACATAAGCTGACAGCTCGGTGGTCTTGTCGCGCGGAACCTCCTCGTCGGCCACATGAATCGTGACAACAGGAAGATTCGTTGGCTGATAGAAAAGCGAATCAGTACCAGCATCCGGTAGGCCATAAAAGGCCAGTTCGGCAATATTGCAACGCGAATCGTTCGGACCTACATAACGCACGTAACGGAAGCCACGCGAGACCTCGACATCAGTATAGAACATCTCACCAGGCTTTCCTTTTGCCGTAACCAGGTAGAGGGGAACGGCATCGAGAAAATCTTCGCGATTAGCGCCTTCGAAGACGCCAAGTTCGGTGCGCTTTGGACCATTGTCAACGTTACGAGCGGCCCAGGCAAGACCGGTAACAACGCAAGGTTCGCCGAAGTCAAGGCCTACCCATCCGTATGAGCGCTGATAGGAAGCAAAGAAGGTATTGGTATCGTCGTCGAAGACTTCAGCCGGACGATTGGCCGTAGTAGACGAACGGTTGGTGGAATAGTCGTACGAGAGCTCGCTGCCGATGGGTGTACCGGTGAGGCGGGGCGACGTCTGTGCCTGCAGGCATGGGACGAGGACCAGAGCGAGGAGAAACAACAGCTGACGCATTGCTTAGGAGAATTACGAATGACTAATTACGATTATCAGCAATCGAGCTGGAAGGCTGGGCCTTGGTTGGTAGCCACGATGTTCTGTCCGAGGTTGACCGACTGACACACATTGACCAACGAGGGATTGTACGAACGCTGGAGACGAACGTAATTCTCGGTAAAGCCATGCATCGGTGCATAAGAACCATCGCGCTGTAGTGGCGGCTGTTCCCAGAGGACATCATGAGTCGAAGAGGCCTGCGAAGCGTAGAATGTCTGGAGTTTCTGCTCAGAGAGTTCGACGAGACGAGCCGTACGTTCATGGCGTTCAGGCATAGGAATAACAGGCTTGATATCGAGTGCCTTGGTACCGGTACGCTCGCTATAAGTAAAGGGATGGAGCTGCGAGACAGGCAGCGACTGCAGGAAGTCGTAGCTCTGCTGGAAAAGTTCGGCTGTCTCGCCACGCATGCCAGCCATAACATCGACGCCGATGAAAGCCTGTGGCAGACAGCTACGGATAAGCTCGATCTTGTGAGCAAAGAGTGCCGTGTCGTAACGTCGGCGCATAAGGCGCAAGACCTCGTCCGAACCGGCCTGAAGCGGGATGTGGAAATGGGGAGCGAAACGCTGACTATCGTTGGCTATCCAATGGATCATCTCGTCAGTGATCAGGTTAGGCTCGATACTGCCGATGCGATAGCGAGCCACGCCATCGACCTGATCGAGTGCGCGACAGAGGTCGAAGAACGACTGACCTGTAGAACGGCCGAAGTCGCCAATGTTCACACCTGTGAGCACAATCTCGCGACCACCTTTCTCGACCACCTCGTGTGCCATGCGGACAAGATCCTCGATCGAAGCATTACGGCTTCTCCCGCGCGCGAGCGGGATAGTACAATAGGTGCAGAAGTAATCGCACCCATCCTGTACCTTGAGGAAGTGGCGCGTACGATCGTCGGCCGAGCAACCACCGTGGAAGGTGTGGATATCGCGATACTCGGTACGGTAGATGAGCGTCTCGGTACGCTTCTGAAGATCGCCCAGCAATGAAAGAATATTGTCGCCCTTGAACTCGGTTCCGACGATGACGTCGATGCCCTCTACCCTATCGGCCAGCTGCTGTGGCTCAATCTGGGCATAACAACCGGTAACGATGACGTAAGCCGATGGATTGTCGGCCACCAGACGATGGATCTGCTGGCGACTCTTGGCCGTGGCCTGCTCGGTTACGGCACAGGTATTGACAACCACAAGATCAGCCTTCTCGCCACGCGCAGCCTTCTGGAAACCCAGCTGCGAAAGACGATAGGCCAACGTAGAAGTCTCGGCAAAATTGAGACGACAACCGAGGGTATAATAGGCGACGGTCTTCATATTAATAATATAGAATAATTAGAGGCAGAGGGCGCGAATCAGATGCTGAAACTCGCGATGCTCGAACTGCTCGGTGAATACCTCGCGACCCAGCTGCTGACGAAGCTCCTCGATCGTCCAGAACTTACCCTCGTCCACCTCATCGTGGTCAGGTGTAAGCTTGCCGTTATGCACAATATGGAAGGCCGTAACCAGCTCGCGCTCGCAGCTCGACTGCCAGATGTACTGATACATGAATCGTGGTTCGACGCGTAGGCGCAGGCCCAACTCTTCACGAGCTTCGCGCTTGACGGCCTCCTCGAGAGTCTCGCCGAAATCGACATGTCCGCCTACAGCCGTATCCCAGAGGCCAGGAGCAATATCCTTGGTCATAGAACGCTTCTGGAGGTAAAGACGACCCATAAGGTCGGTGATGTGAAGATGTACAACGGGATGAAGAGCCATCGAGCCACCATGGCAATAGGCACGAGTAGCCTTGCCAACGACCTGACCCTCCTCGTTGATGATGGGAAACATCTCAGGCTTCTCTTTCTTGTCGGGGTATTGTAGTTCGATCATAGTAATGAGTGAGGAATGTAGTAACTTTCGGGGCGCAAAGATAGCAATTTTGGCAGATAATTCCAAATTTTCAGTCCATTTTTTTCGGATTATCATCGTATAGAAGCGCCATCTGTTGCACATTGTCACGCATCTGCTCGCGAAGAGAATGAGGTTCGAGGACTTCGACACCCGGGCCATAACTGAGCAGATGGTTAACTAGATCGGGAGTGGTTGCCATCAAGAACTCAAAGATGCAGCCATCATCCAAAAACTGTACCACTCGCTGAGAATGATGAATAGGCAAAGTCCGAAGATAATTGGACCAGAATTTATTTGCACGAATACGAATGAAGTTCGGCGCCTGATCTCCTCCCGTATGCACACCGAAATAAAAGGAGAAGTAATCCGAAGCATGAAAATCAGCTGGCGGCTCGAAGTCAATGTTGTTCAGGATACGAAGCTGACGAATACGATCAAGTGCAAAGACTTGGAGATGTGGACGATGATCCTTTCGACCAAGAAGATACCAACGTTGTTGTGACAGTTTGACGCAATAAGGTTCGATGAAACTCGTGATAGGCTCTGAATCGGCAAATTTGCGGTAATCCATCTCGAGTGCCTTGCCTCTTTTCATTGCCTGGACTATAGTAGAAAGATGATATTGGCCAGAAGGGATTCCCTCGAATAGAATACGACTGCGCAAATGACGTCCCTCAACAACTATCTGGTTAATCGTGTAGGATGAAATTACCCATTCGGCAGCCAGTAGATTCTCGTTTGCCGCAATGTAGTATCTATAATGATCATGCAGATCACACTCGATGGCAACTCCCAACATATCAAAGGCAGAACTGATAGCTCGGTGCAACTTGAGGCGAGACAACTCACTTCCACCACTGAGCTCCTCGTTTTCCCGCCAAAGCTGATCAAGTTCCCGCAATGTGAGTCTTCGGTAGTTTAACAGCACATTTACAAGCCAAATACAGACACGAGAGCGAATATTTTCCATAAAATAGAAAAAAATGCGTTTTTTTTATCATTTTTTTTCAACCTGTATCAATAAACGATACATGTTCCTCTTATCTTTGCACCGTCAAAACGACAAAAACGTTCAGACAAACTAAAAAGAACAATTAATAACAACCAAATAAAAAGACAAACAATTATGAAGAAGCTTGCAATTGTCCTCGTGATCGCATCAATGGTAGTAATGGATCTTATGCTTTCAGGCATGAATGTAGTAGCCGGGATTCTGCTGATAGCCGGTGCCGGAATGGTCTGCGCGTTTCTGGATTATTGTGGAAACGAATCTCACAGCAAGACCAGCATTACACATGCTGCACGACAGAACCGCCGCGGACAACTCACTTCAGGACACGAATCTTCATGCGCACGTCAGTCCTGGGACGGTTGGCAACATTGCTCTCAAGAGCTGCAATACGCGAAATAACATCGAGGCCATCAACGACCTCTCCATAACAGGTATACTGGCCATAGATGTGATAAGCGCCACCGATGGTAGTGTAAGCTTCACGCTCAAGGGGTGTGAAGTATCGTGTACCAGGCTGCAGACGCGCGATGCTGTCGATATCGTGATTGATGGCACGTGCCAAGCGGTTATAGGCTGCCACGTCAGTCGTTTTGTAGAAAGCCAGCGAATCCTTGACGGACTGCGTCATGACCTTGCGTTGTGCCACCTTGCGCGCATCGGCATTATGGGTCTTTTCCCACTGGTTGAGTGTAGCCTCGCTCATCTGGTAACCTTCGACAATGAAGAACATCGACATGTCGGAATTGACCACGCCCTCGCGATGCGGAGCCATCAGGGCACCTTTCTTGGGCACATGATGCGGACGTATCTCGGCAGGAATCTCCTCGCTGGTATCACCCCATCCGATAGACTGGCCGGGCAAGGCGGTCTTCGAGTCGGGAGCACCACCCTGAATCATGAACGTAGGGATGACACGGCCGAAGAGTGATCCATCGTAATACCCTGAACGCACCTTCTGCAGAAAGTTGGCCACAGTGCGCGGACAATCGTCGTAGAGCATCACTCGCATGTTGCCCATATTGGTCTCGATGAGGACTTCGTGAGTCTGGGCCGAAAGGTTAGAACCATTGCGTGCACCTTTACTCGAATGGAAGAAAGGAGAGAATAGCAACGCCAACAAGAAAAGAGCCTTAAAGAGATATTTCATCGAAATAACAAATTGTAGTTTTGTATAAAAATGATTATAGAAGCCGTGTCAAATAGTCACAGCTCCTATAATATACTTTCTGAGCGTAAATTACTCGTCCGCTTCTGCCTCGGGATTTGCGTTTTCGGCAAGTACCTTCTTAGCGTCTTCCAAGTCCAGCTCGTTGACGAGAATCGGTATCTCGCACGCACTGTTGGCAATGCCCAGACCACCAATCCTGACATCGGCAAACGATGCACCTTGTATCAGACAAGGTATACCTGCCGACTCGAGAGCGCCTTTGATTACTTCGGCCTCAAACGAGTTCCAACACGAGGTAAGTCTGACAAGTGCCATGGTTATCAATCGCCTCGTGAGTAGTTAGGAGCCTCCTTGGTGATGGTCACATCATGTGGGTGAGACTCGAGAATACCTGCATTGGTGATGCGGGTGAACTTGCTGGTCTCATGCAGTGTAGAAATATCCTTTGCACCACAATAACCCATACCTGCACGCAGACCGCCTACCATCTGGTAGATGACCTCATAGAGGTTGCCTTTGTAAGGAACACGGCTCACGATGCCTTCAGGAACGAGCTTCTTGACATCGGCCTCCCCTGACTGGAAGTAACGGTCCTTCGAACCGGCAGCCATAGCATCGAGCGAACCCATACCACGATAGCGCTTGAACTTACGAACATTGAAGAGGTTGGTCTCGCCTGGAGCCTCCTCGACGCCTGCCAGCAAACCGCCCAACATGACGCAATAGCCGCCAGCAGCAATAGCCTTGACGATATCGCCTGAATAACGGATACCACCATCAGCAATGAGAGGTACACCAGTGCCACGCAATGCCTTGGCCACATCGTATACGGCCGACAGCTGTGGAACACCGATACCGGCTACAATACGGGTAGTACAGATCGAACCAGGACCGATACCAACCTTAACAGCATCAGCGCCAGCATCGACCAGATACTTAGCGGCATCGCCAGTTGCGATATTGCCTACAACGACATCAATGCAGTCGTAGGTTGACTTGATACGCTCCAGAACGCCTACAACGCCCTTCGAATGACCATGAGCAGTGTCGACGACAACTGCATCCACGCCTGCCTCGACCAGTGCGGCTACACGATCCATTACATCGCCCGTAACACCGACACCGGCAGCTACACGAAGTCGGCCCTTATCGTCCTTGCAGGCCAGTGGCTTATCCTTGGCCTTGGTGATGTCCTTATAAGTGATCAGACCGACCAGACGGCCTTCAGCATCGACAACAGGAAGTTTCTCGATCTTGTGCTCCTGCAGAATGTCCTCGGCCTGAGCCAATGTAGTACCAACGGTAGTTGTGATGAGCTCGTGCGAAGTCATGACGTCAGAGATCTGACGATTCAGATCCTTCTGGAAGCGAAGGTCACGATTGGTGACGATGCCTACCAGCTTACGATCAGCACCCACAACGACAGGCACACCGCCGATGTGATACTCAGACATGATGCCCAGCACGTCGCGTACCGAAGCATTAGGAGTAGTGCAGACAGGAGCATAGATCATGCCGTTCTCAGCACGCTTTACCTGGCTGACCTGATGAGCCTGATCCTCGATCGACATGTTCTTGTGGATGACACCAATGCCACCCTCACGAGCCATGGCAATAGCCATCTTGGCCTCGGTCACCGTATCCATTGCGGCCGAGACGATAGGAACATTGAGTCGGATATTGCGTGAGAACTGGGTGCTCAGGTCCACTGTGCGTGGCAACACCTCACTATACTGTGGGACGAGGAGAACATCATCGAAGGTCAGTCCGTCCATAATGACCTTATCGGCAAGAAAACTCATATTGTTTACGTTTTTTACAATTTTTCGAATTCTCGAATTATCGAATTGTCGGTTATTCAATCTTCGAAATAAGTTGAATTTTATTGCGTGCAAAGATATAACTTTTCTTTGACATGGCAAAATAAATATTCCGAAAATTTCAGTTTCCGTCCGAATTTTTCAGCTTTCGCCTACGATTGTCAACTTGGCCATGCCATTTCGCTGTCGAAGTGGCGATAGCATCCGTCTAACCATCGACGCCACCGGAGCAGCGGATGAGTAGCAGAACAGATCAAAAACGGACACCCACGAAACCACGACACAGCCAATCGACGACATTGGCCGAGAAGCCATCACTACAAGGCATGATAGAATAGCTGGCAGCGGATTGCACACCCATCACGTAGCGTCCCTGATTGTAGGTAAAGTGTAGATGAGCAATGGCATCGCCTGAGAGTTGTTGCCTAAGCGATGTACCCTGTGCTCCGAAACGATAAAGGCGGTTACGATGCCAGATGGTCAGCATCGGAGCAATCAAGCCATGCAGCAGGCAATGCTGATGGGCGAATACATAATTATAGGCATACCCGGCTCCCAGATTGAGGTGCGATAATGAAATGCGACGGAAAGCATCCGGGATATCCTCGTTCTGACGATTACGATAGCTGCCATGCCAATAGTTGAACATAGCCAGCCACGAACCGCTGGAACGCAATTGTATCGTGGTGTGGATCGTGGCGGCAGGCAACGAGAACCGTTCCTGGTTGAATACCCAATAGGCATTGAACTGTGAGGTACGCAACCGTCCCATCAAGCCTTCGATATCGACAAGCATCGGTCCGGACACAGGCTGTAGCGTGCCATGCATCGAATAGGCATTGTGGCAACGATACTCCAATCCGTAACGGCTCGAATGGAAAGTACAGTTGAACTCGGTATCGCCATACCGCGAGAAGTCGCGCGAATAATCCAACCCCCAGCCTCGATACGACACGCCAACGGACATCAAGACTGAAGGTACGGTCAATAATCGCCCCTGCAATTCAGGTGCAGCCGCAGAATGTGGCATACGGACGCGGGCACCATTACCTGCAAGATGAGTATCAACATAGGCCAGAAATCCTGGTTCAGCAAGCCTGACGTATGTCCGGTCGCAACCTTTGATATCGGCGCTATCGACCCATTGGATAACCGAGCGTACCCATCGAGGCAGCTCGGCCCTGAGTTCAAGCGTGGCCGATACGAGGACGAGGAGGACGAAGGACAGACGTCTCATAGACAGCAAGCAGAACGGGAACGAGATTAGCGGCTCTTCAGGTCTTCAAGGATCTGTCGCAATTCGCCATCGCTTGATACCAGCACGGCACGGGCCTTCGAACCACTGTAGGGACCGACGATGCCTCCAGCCTCGAGCTGATCCATGATGCGGCCGGCGCGGTTGTAGCCGATACCGAACTTGCGCTGGATCATCGATGTTGAACCCTGGCCGGTAGCGACTACCAGTTCGGCACACTCGTCGAACAGCGGATCGAGCTGATGTAGGTCGACGGATTCAGTGCTTCCGCCCTCGCCGCCTTCGCCTTCAGACAGCTTTGGTTCTGGCAGTATAAGTGCCGAAGGATAGCCCTGCTGCTCGGCAATGAAACGATTGATGCGGTCGACCTCTGGAGTATCAACAAAGGCACACTGCACGCGGGTCGGCACATTACCGGTCGAGAAGAGCAGGTCGCCACGGCCGATAAGGCTCTGGGCTCCCGTGGTATCGAGGATGATACCAGAATCGGTACCCGAAGCTACGCGGAATGCGATACGGGCCGGGAAGTTGGCCTTGATGATACCAGTGACGATCTTGGCCGAAGGACGTTGCGTGGCGATAATCATGTGGATACCTACGGCTCGAGCCTTCTGGGCGATGCGGGCAATAGGCAACTCGACTTCCTTGCCGGCAGTCATAATTAGGTCGCCATACTCGTCGATGATGGCCACGATATAAGGCAGGAAACGATGGTTCGTGCCGTCGCGGCTGCCGATAGGTGCCGTGATATGCTTCTTGGGATTGAGACGACGGTGGATGAACTTGTCGTTATACTCCTTGATATTGCGCACGCCAGCATCCTCAACCAAAGCGTAGCGATCCTCCATCTCGGCACAGAGCGACTTGAGGATGTCAACCGTCTTGGTCACATCGGGGATGATCGGGTTCTCCTGATCAGGCAACTTGGCCAGATAATGATTTTCGATTCGTTTGTAGATCGAGAACTCGACCATCTTAGGGTCGACCAGCACGATCTTGAGCTGCGAAGGATGCTTCTTGTAGAGTAGCGAGGTGATGATGGCATTGAGGCCGACCGATTTGCCCTGGCCTGTAGCACCGGCCACCAGCAAGTGTGGAGCCTTGGCGAGGTCGAAGGTGAACACTTCGTTCGTAATAGTCTTGCCGAGGGCAACAGGCAGTTCCATTTTCGACTCCTGGAAGGTCTTCGAAGCAATACACTCACGCATCGAGACGGTTTGTGGATCGTTGTTGGGCACCTCGATACCAATGGCTGCCTTGCCAGGGATTGGGGCGATGATACGCACACCTGCCTTCGATGCGATCGACATGGCGATCTCGTCCGACAAGTTCTTCACACGGCTGATCTTCGTACCGTTGACCAGCACGATCTCATACAGGGTAATGGTTGGGCCGATGGTAGCCTCTATGCTCTGTATCTCTACGCCATAGTCGTACAGGGTCTGGCGAATCTTCTCCTTGTTGGCATTTTGTTCGTCGATGTCGACAGGCGAGCTGTTGCTCGGAGCCTTCAGCAGGTCGAAACCTGGGAACTTGTAGGTGCTCAGATCTGCGGTCGGATCGTAATCGGTCTTGGGCAGGTCGCTCGTATCGGCAGTGACAGGCTTGTTGACAACCTCGGTCTCGCCCGTCTTGATGGTAAAGGTTGGATCGGCAGCAACCTCGCGAGTCTCCTTCCCTGCCGTTGGCTGCTCGGTTGCAGGCTTGATGATGGTCACCACGGACTGCACCTCTGGCTGGACTTCAACGACTTCAGGCTGCACTGTCACGATGGGCTGCACAGTGGTTGCGGACTCTTCGATGTTGGCTGTCTGTTCAGTATAGAGCGTAGCAGACGTCTCACCGACTTCAGTATTCTCGGCCTCTGCCTCAGCAGCAGCCTGAGCCTCGGCCAGTGCCAGGGCTTGCAGACGCTTCTCTTCGCGACGCTGCTTCCAGGTATCGACCTTGGCCTGCAGCCAAGGAATCAGTCCAAAGAGGGTTCGTGTCTTGTCGATGGTGCTCTCGTACATGAAAGTAGCCATGATCAGGCCTGATGCCACCAGGAAGACGATCGTGCCAGGCACGTGCAGGTTGGCCAGCAGCAGTTGCGACAGGTCGTTGCCATGCTTACCGCCCAGATAGATGTATTCGGACAGCAGATGCGTATCGAACAGGTCGTCGATGATGTAGCTGGCCGCACTGAACACCAGCGACAGCCAGATGACGCACAGGGTTGTGCGCACAAAGGACTTGAGGAATGGAGGACGATGTCCGGTGATGATCAGGCCATAGCCGAAACGCAACAACAGCACTACGAACAGCAACACAGGCAGACCCAGCCAACGGTTGATGCAATATTCGGACGTAAAGGCACCGAACGTACCTAGCCAGTTGCTGACGCCATTGCCCGGCATCAGGATATTATACCAGTGCAGATGTTCGATGACGGCCTGGTCTTCCTTGCCCGTCACGACAAACGACAGGAACCCGGCTCCCAGCATGGCCGACAACATCAGGATAATCAGTCCGACGATGAACTTGGCCTGTTCACTACGACAGAACAGCACGAAGCGCGAGGGCTTTTTCGGGCCCTTGGGTTTATTGTTTTTCTCCTTCGAAGCAGATGAGGTTTTCTTCTCTTTACTCATTGTATGTGATGATATTTTTAGGCAATATATTATTTTTTCCAGAACATAGGCGTGAAGATCACGATGACCGTGAAGATCTCCAGACGTCCTACCAGCATCATGAAGCTCAGATACCACATGGCCTGAGGCGGCAGTGACGACCAGGTAAAGGACGGGCCGATCGTACCCAGTGCAGGACCGGTGTTACCAAGGGCAGAAACAGCGCCACCGATGGCCGTATCGAACGACAGTCCCATGGTCTGCAGGATGAAGACCGATGTGACCATCAGGATCAGGTAGATCGACAACATGGCCAGGATCTTGAATACCACATCGCTCGACAACGCATGGCCGTCCAGACGCACTGTACTGTATGAACGTGGCATCAAGGCATGCAGGAACTGGTTGCGTGCATTCTTGATCAGTACCAGGATACGCACCATCTTCAGACCGCCGGCCGTACTCGACGAACATCCTCCGGTGGCCATCAACAGCAAAGTAGGCAGCCAAAAGATCGAACCCCAGGCCACATAATCGAAGTGTTCGGACTGGAAACCGGCACTCGAGATGATGGTCAGCGTATGGAACAGGGCCGTTCGCAACGAGTTCTCGAGGCTTCCATCGCCCAGCAGTGCCTGGTCGGCCACGGGGATGAGGTCATAGTTTCGTGTCAGGGCATCGAGTCCCATGAAGAGCAGTGTAAAGCCCACGACAAAGGCAGAGAACCATCGCAATTCCTCGTTGCGCAACGTCAGGCGGAACTGACCGCGCGCCATGAAGTAGAAGAGGTTGAAGTTGATCGACGTGATGAACAGGAAGACGATGCATACATACTCGATGAAGGGCGAGTGAAAGTATCCAATCGAATCCTGATGCGTGCTGAATCCGCCTGAAGCCAGCGTTGAGAACGAATGGCACACGGCATCGAATACCGACATACCTCCTACCCAATAGAGCACGGCACAGACTGCCGTCAGCAGTACGTACAGGCCCCAGAGGCGTCGGGCCGTCTCGTCGATGCGTGGCCTCAGCTTATCGACCGACAGGCCATTGGTCTCGGCACTGAACACCTGTGTCGCACCCGTACCGATCAGTGGCAGCAGCGCCAGGCTGAAGACCACGATACCCAGGCCTCCCAGCCACTGCATCGTATGGCGCCAGAACAGCACACCATGTGGCTGCATCTCGAGGTTGTCAATCGTCGTACAGCCCGTGGTCGTGAATCCCGACATGGCCTCCAGAAAGGCTTTCGACAACGTCGGACACGCCCCGGTCATCAGCAGTGGCAGCATACCCAGCAGCGAGAAGACCACCCACGCCATCGCCACTACAAGGAAGCCCTCGCGGGTAGTGATCTGTCGCGAATGCCTTCGGCTGGTTCCCCAGCAGGTGGCACCTAGCGAGAAGGTCAGCAAAGCCACGATCATGAAGGCCTGCCAGTCATCATCGCCCTGCGTGTGGTGGTAGTACAACGCTACCATACTCGTAAGGATCATGAAGACAGACTCCATGATCAGCAACACACCGAATATGTAGCGGATGAGCCGCCAGTTGATACGCACGGGAGAGCGATTGATGATTGATGAATAACGCGATTGATTAACGATCTCTGACAAGCGAACGGTAGCTACCCGATCAGCTTACGAAAAGGCGTTCGACGGCACTGATACGTTCGTCGCGACAGATGACGATCACGTGGTCGCCCGGTTCGATCTGTGTCTTTCCGGTGACGATCATACCTACGCCATTACGCACCAGGCCACCCAGAGTGATGCCCTTGGGAAGACCAAGGCGGAATACCGGTGCCTGTGTAATCTTCGAGCCGGGTTGAGCCACGACGTCGGCCACCTCGGCATCCACCAGGCTGTAGCACTTGGCATTGGTCTTGTCCGCATCGAGCAGCATCTGGTAGATGGCCGATGCAGTCAGCAGCTTCTTGTTCACGGTCGAGCCGATGTTCAGGTTCTGTGCCATAGTGATCTGTTCGATATCCGACACCTCGACCACCGTCTTGCCTACACCCAGTTTCTTGGCCGTCAGGCAAGCCAGGATGTTCGAGTCAGGGTTGTCGCTCAGGGCCACGAAGGCATCGTTGTCCGATACGCCCAGCTCGGTAAGGGTTTCGACGTTGCCCGATGCACCACGCACCACCTCGGCCTTGCCGATCTTGTCCATCACGTAGTCGGCTTTCTGCCGATCGTTCTCGATGAAGACGATCTTCAGGTTCTTGGGCAGGTAGTAACACGTCTGCACGCCCAGGCGATTGCCGCCCATGATGATGACGCGTTGCAGCTTGCGATCCTTCTTGCCGCAGGTGAAGCGCACGACGTCGGACTTCTGGGGCAAGGTAATGAAGTAGATCAGGTCTTCGGCCATGATCACGTCCTCGCCGGAAGGGATGATGGTGTCGTCGCCTCGCATGATGGCCGCTACGTGAAAGCTGTCGTGATGCTTCTGGCCGATCTGCATCAGTGACTGACCTACAATCGGGGCGCCCTCGCGCACCTTGATGCCCAGCAGCAGCAGGCTACCGTCGCAAAGGTCGAAGCTATGGCGGGCCCAGGGACGGCGGATGGCGGCAGCGATGGCCTCGCCTCCCAGCATCTCAGGATAGACCAGCCGGCTGATGCCGATGCGCTTGTAGAATTCGGCGCTCTCAGGTTTCTGCATCTCGAACGAGTCGATACGGGCCAACGTCTTACGGGCACCGAGGTTGGCGGCCAGGATGCAGGCATGGATGTTGACACTCTCGATGGGAGTTACGGCTATGAACAGGTCGCAACGCGGCACGCCGGCATCCTTCAGTGCATGGATGCTGGTGGGCGAACCGGTCATCGTCATCAGGTTCATGTAGGTCAGCTGGGCGATACGCGCCGGATCGGCATCCATCAGCACCACGTCCATCTTATCCTTGGCCAGCAGCTTGGCCAGATGAGTACCCACAGCGTGGGCTCCTGCTATGATTATCTTCAATTCGTTCGATGCTTAGTTAATGATTCTACTTGCAAGTCTCATGCCTTCGTGATGGCCTGGGCGATGGCCTTGGCGTCGATGCCGCACAGGGCATACAGCTCGCTGACCGAACCATGCTCGATAAACGCGTCGGGCACACCCAGGCAACGCACGTCGCCCTTGTAGCCTTGACGGCTGGCTTCCTCAAGGATGGTGCTGCCGAAGCCACCGGCCAGATTACCGTCCTCGACGGTAACGATTCGCTTATACTTTTTAAATATACGCGCGAGTAGCTCGGTGTCGAGTGGCTTGCACCATACCATGTCGTAGTGGCTGGCGGTAGTACCTGCTGGCAGCAAGGTCAGTGCCTTCTGCACCTCTGTTCCGATAGGTCCGAGGCTCAGGACAGCCGTCTGTGCCGAATCGCCGCCATCGCTCACCTGATAGCCACGGCCTACTGGTACGGCCTCGAGCGGACAACGCCAGTCAACTTGCGAGCCGCAACCACGCGGATAGCGTATCATCACTGGGCCGTCGATGGCTGTAGCAGCGGTATACATCAGGCGACGCAACCAGTGCTCGTCGATAGGAGAACATACGGCCATGCCCGGTACCGAGCGGAAGAAGGGCACGTCCAGCACGCCATGATGCGTAGGACCGTCAGCACCTACCAGACCGGCACGATCCAGGCAGAACACCACATGCAGGTGCTGCAGGGCCACGTCGTTGACCACCTGGTCGAGGGCGCGTTGCATGAACGACGAATAGATGTTGCAGAATGGCAACAGACCCTCCTTGGCCAGGCCGCCGCTGAAGGTCACTGCATGTTCCTCGGCAATGCCTACGTCGAACGTCCGCTCAGGGAAGCGTTCCATCAGGTAGGTCATTGAGCATCCGGTAGGCATGGCGGGCGTTACGCCTACGATGCGCTTGTCCTGCTCGGCCATCTCGACCAACGTCTTGCCGAATACGTCCTGGAACTTCGGTGGCTTGCCTTCCGAGTTCTCCTTGATGCGCTCGCCCGTTTCGGGGTTGAACTTGCCGGGCGCATGCCACAGGGTTGCCTGCTCCTCGGCGGGTTTGAAGCCCTTTCCCTTGATGGTGCAAACGTGCAGCATCTTGGGTCCTTGCAGGTCCTTGATCTTGCGCAGGGTCTTCACCAGGCTCACCACGTTGTGTCCGTCGACAGGGCCGAAGTATCGGATGTCGAGGCCCTCGAAGATGTTCTGTCTACGCGAGAAGAGCGACTTTACGCTGTTTGTGAAGCGTATCATCGCGCGACGGAAACGGTCGCTCACCAGGCCGTGACGCTTCAGGGCATTGTACGCCTTGTAGCGCAGGAGGTTGTAACGTTGCGAGGTGGTGATCGTGGTCAGGTAGTGGTACAGGGCGCCTACGTTCTGGTCGATGGCCATCTGGTTATCGTTCAGCAATATCAGCAGGTCGTTCGGGTTCGACGAGGCATTGTTCAGACCCTCGAAGGCCATACCGCCACTGATCGAGGCATCGCCTATCACGGCTACCACCTTGCGGCTGCGGCCCATCATCTTGTCGGCCACGGCCATGCCCAGGGCGGCCGAGATACTGTTCGAGGCATGTCCGGTCGAGAAGGTATCGTACTCGCTCTCCTTCGGTGTAGGGAATCCGCCCAGGCCGCCCTTCTGCCTGAGGCTGTCGAAGCGGTCGCGTCGGCCGGTCAGGATCTTGTGGGCATAGGCCTGATGACCTACGTCCCATACCAGACGGTCCTCGGGCGTATTGTATACGTAGTGTAGAGCTACGATGATCTCGATGGCACCGAGGCTCGATGCGAAGTGGCCCGGATGCGCGCTCACCTTTTCGATGATGAAGCGACGCAAGGCCTCGCATACCTCAGGCAGCTGTTCGACGCGCAGCTTCCTCAGGTCCGATGGGTAACCTATCTCTTCTAATATATCTTTCATTGAGTTTTAGAGTTTTTCTGTTCGGGCAGTTCGGTGTCTGTCCTGTCTGTCACGGGCGATGGCCGGCAATCAGCAGTCGGCACCCAGTCTGTCCAGCACCACGATGGCCTCTGGTCCCATGTTGAACAGCAAGTCCACGATGCTCATGTCATTCATAAAGGGGCGTCCTCCCTGCAGGGCTCCTATCTGGTAGTAGGGTTGCTCGGCCAGCTTGCGTGCCACGCGCTCGGCCCAGAGGGCGGCATTCCGTTCGGCCTCGGGTCCCATCCATTCACTGCTGTATCGCACGTTGGGTTCGAAGCCTATCTCGCTACAGATGTGGCGACGCAGGGCCTCGTTCATGCCCAGCAGGGTACCGTCGTGACCTTCGAGCAGCACTTGACGTAGGTCGTCGATGTAGTATTCGTAGAAGGGCGACATACCGTAGTACGTGGCTAGGGCATACAGGTGCTGACGAGGCCAGTCGTTGTGGTCGCTCAGTCGCATCTGCCCGATGGGAGCATGCGTACGGTTACCCTTCTCGACGTAGGCGGTCAGCATCAGCTCGCCTTGTCCCGTGGCGATGGTCGTGCGGTTGCGAAGCGTCTGCTTGATGTAGTGCTCGTGGGCCTCGATCACCACCTCATCGGCATGATACAGGGCCGCATAGTACGAGATGGGAGCCAGATAGGCTGTAGGCAGGGTCATCTGAATCGTTTAGAGTGGAGAGTTGAGAGTTTAGAGTCCCTTCACACGCTTGAACCAACGGTCGCCACGCCATTCGCCGGACTCCTGGTCGATCGAGAACCATACGAACAGCGGTGTGCCTACGATGTGATCCTCGGGCACGAAGCCCCAGAAGCGCGAGTCGAGCGAATTGTCGCGGTTGTCGCCCATCATCCAGTAGTAGTCGTAGCCAAAGGTAAACTCCTTCACCTCGGTGCCGTTCAGGGCATAGCGATCCTTGTCCAGGCGTACCAGTTCATTGCCCTGGCCGTCGCCGGTCTTCTGGTTAGGCTCGTAGGTGCGGATGCAGCGGCCATACAGCTTCACGTTGGCATCGGTCAGTTCGATGCGGCTGCCGCGCTTGGGTATCCACAGCGGGCCGAAGTTGGCCGACGTCCAGTCCGACAGTTCGTCCTGCGGATATACCTGACCGGCCTCTTCCCATTCGAGGGGCATCTCGTGTACCCACTCGACCTTTCCCGACTTCTCGAGCTCCTGCTTCATCTGCTGGGTCATGTTCACCTGGTACAGCGGCAGGTAGCGTCCGGTCACCGAGTCAGGCTCGATGCCCAGGTATTCGTACATGGCGGGATTCTGTACCGTATAGACGTCAGGGCTCAGCGTCGAGCCGTTGCCCTTGGGGTAGATTCCAAGCTTCTTCCAGGCCTTGTCGCTAATGGGCTGCTTGGCCAGCACCATGTGGAAGTGCTGCAGGTACTGTGGGTTGTCGAGAGCCTTGCCGTCAATCATCACCTGACGGTCGATAATCTGCAGTGTCTCGCCGGGCAGGCCGATGCAGCGTTTCACATAGTTCTCGCGACGGTCCACAGGGCGGTACATCACCTTGCCGAAGGTCTTCTCATCCTTCCATACGCGCTCACGGCCATATTGGCGGCACAGGGCGTAGTAATCCGGATTCTCGCACTTCTGGCAGATGGTGTCACCATTCGGGTAGTTGAAGACCACGATGTCGTTGCGCTCAATCTTGCCGAGGCCTGGCATGCGACGGTAGTTCACCTGTGGCTTCTCGATGTACGACTTGCCCAGGTTTGTCTGTCCGACGGTAATCGTATGCTGGAACAAGGGCAGCGACAACGGGGTCATCGGCACACGCGGTCCATAGTGGTATTTCGACACCAGCAGGTAGTCGCCGGCCAGCATCGTCTTCTCGAGCGAGGTGGTCGGGATCTGGAAGTTCTGGAAGAAGAAGTTCTGAAGTACCCATACGGCCAGGATGGCAAACACGATGGCGTCGACCCACGACATCACGCCGCGCAGGAAGGAGTTCTTGATCGACTTCCACCAGTCCCAGTTGATGTAGTGCCACCAGTAGAGGTCCACAAAATAGGGTATCAGCAGGAATGGGACGAACGATCCCATCCAGAGGGCAAACAGCAGCACGGCCGTGAGCCACAGGGCCAGCCTGATCTTGTCGCCCTTTGTCATCTTGCGGCTCAGGCCGCGTTCTTTCTTATCTTGTTCCATAGTTGTTGCTTGTCGGGGTTCAGAACTTCATCAGGTCCGTCATCGTATACACGCCCTTGCGCTCCTCGGTGGTCAGCCACTCGGCTGCCACTACGGCGCCCAGGGCGAAGCCACGGCGCGACTTGGCCGAGTGTGTCATCGTGATCGTATCCACGTCGCTGTCGTACACCACGGTGTGGATGCCGGGCACCTCGCCACGACGCAGAGCCACTACCTCCAGCTCGTCCGCGTCGTGCTGGGCAAAGGTGGTCCCTGCCTCGGCATTCCTGCGGACGTCCACGCTCTGGTCCTCGTGCTGCCAGATGGCGGCCGTCTCCTTCCAGGTGCGCTTGCGGTCCAGGTTATCGGTGATGGCGTTGGCAATGGTGATGGCCGTTCCGCTGGGCGAGTCCAGCTTGTGTATATGGTGCGTCTCCTCGAGGGTCACGTCGTACTGTGGGTAGGCATTCATCAGACGGGCTACATACTTCTGCATGGCTACAAAGACGTTGACGCCTATCGAGAAGTTCGAGGCCCAGAACAACAGGCCGTCCTTAGCCTTGACGTCGGCCTCGACCTGTGGCAGCTGGTCGTACCATCCGGTCGAACCTACCACTACCGGCACCTTGGCGTCGAGGCAGCGGGCCACGTTGCCCAGGCAGGTCTTGGGCGTGGTGAATTCGATGGCCACATCGGCCGTACGGAAGGCTTCGCTCGCGAAGTCCTCCTGGTTGTTGATGTCGATGGCGCATACCACCTCGTGTCCGCGACTCAGGGCTATCTCTTCGATGATATGGCCCATCTTGCCATATCCGATCAATGCTATTTTCATATCTTGTTGCTTGTCTTTAATCCGTATTTTTCTACACACTTGTACACACATACGTGCGCGTAGCACACGACAATGCGGCGCAAAGATACATATTTTTTCGGACATAACGCGCGAAATTGGGCAAAAAAATGTCATCTCACCCCTAAAATTCTTGCAAAAGTCACCTCTATTCTCGTTTTTTTGCACTGAGTATTTGCTTTTCTACACCGAAATCCGTATCTTTGCGGCCTAATTTGTGCAAAAAAACCGACACATCGAAGATCGAAACATCGAGACCTCGACACATCGAATAATCGAAACATCGAAAAAAAATTATAAATTCTAAAAAATCCCAACAATGAAAGCTTCTATCTTCGCCCTCGCCGCCTTAGGCTTGGCAGCCTGCACTTCGCAGCCACGCAACGACGCTTCAGACGCCGCTTCGCACAGCCTCGTTCTCTACTATTCGCAGTTCGGTGCCACCCGTACCGTAGCCCTCGAGCTCCAGTCGCAGGTCGGTGCCGACATCGCTCAGGTCGAGGCCACGCCTGCCTACGATGGCGACTTCCAGCAGACCATTGCCCGTTGCCAGCAGGAGGCTGCCGAGGGCACCCTGCCCGAACTCAAGCCGCTCGACGTCGACCTGGCTCGCTACGACACCATCTACCTGGGCTATCCTATCTGGTTCGGCACCTATGCCACGCCTATCGCAGCCCTTGTCAAGCAGGAGGCCTTCGAGGGCAAGACCGTCATTCCGTTCTGCACCTTTGGTAGCGGTGGTCTGCAGGCCAGCTCGCGCCAGCTTGCCGAGGCTCTGCCTCAGGCCAACGTCCTCGAGGGCTATGGCGTCCGCACCGTCCGCGTCGAGGCTGCTCCTGCCGAGCTCAACCGCTTCCTGATCGAGCGTGGCTACAAGGCCGGCGAGATCGAGGCCCTGCCTGCCTTCATGGAGGCTCATCCCGTTACAGCCGACGAGGCTGCAATCTTCGACCAAGCCTGCAGCAGTTACCAGTACCCGATGGGCACCCCTGTCAGCGTAGCCGTCCGTGCTACCGAGGCCGCTACTGACTATCTGTTCACCGCTGCCAGCCAGGGTCCTGACGGCCAGGAACAGACCTCCGAGGTCTATGTCACCGTAGCCAACGCTGAGGGCGCTGTGGCCGAGTTCACCCAGGTAGTACGCTAAACCCGACACAATCCGCTGTCTCTCAGATTATGAACAGTATCCTCATCGTACTGCCCATCCTTACCATCCTGATGTTCGACCTCGGCCTGACGCTCGAGGGCAAGGACTTCCTGCTCGTGGTGCGTCGCTACAAGGCCGTCGTCGCCGGTATGGTGGGTCAGTTGCTGATCCTTCCGCTCCTGGCCTGGTGCATTGCCCAGGCCATGGGCCTCTCGCCCGTTTTCACCATCGGCCTGGTGCTGATAGCCTGCTGTCCGGGCGGCAGTTCGTCCAACATCTTCTCAATGCTGGCCAAGGGCGACGTGGCTCTTTCCGTGTCGCTCACTGCCATCAGCAGCCTTGTCACGCTCATTACCGTGCCCCTCATCCTGCAGTGGACCACGGCCTCGGTCGGCGAGTCGATAGGCGTCACGTTGCCCGTAGGTAACTTGCTGATGCAGAACCTCGTCACCATGCTGCTGCCTATTCTGCTCGGCATCTACATCCGTCGCAAGTGGCTCAAGGTGGCACAACGCATCGACAGCGTCCTCTCGCGCCTGGCCTTCCCTGCCCTGATGCTGCTGGCCGGTATCTTCTTCCTGCAGCACCACGACACCATCGGTGCCAACTTTGCCACCCTCGGATCGGCCGTCACCATCCTGCTGCTGGGTGCTGCTCTCGTTGCCGCAGGCCTGTGCTACGTCTTCAGGCTCCACACCCAGGAACGACGCACCATCGTCATCGAGGTAGGCATGCAGAACGCCGCTCAGGCCATTGCCATTGCCTCCAGCCCCTTCGTCTTCAACGACGGACGTTTCGCCATCCCTGCCATCCTCTATGCGCTCATGATGAACGTCATCCTGCTCATCTACGTAGGTCGCATCCGTTATTCCAAGAAGTAGGATTTCTCTATATCCCATGTATCGTACCCCTTCTCTCCTACTCGCCTCGCTCCTCGCGCTCTCGGCTTTTGCCCAGACCGATGTCCATGGCGACCTCCAGCTCTCGACCGGTGCCGGTCAGGCTTCGCCCGTCGTGGGGTCGGCCCGCCTCGACATCCGCAACCAGCGCTTCCAGCTCAGCCCTCGCATAGCCTATAGCCGCATCACGGCCGACAGCACCGCCTTCACCACCGACAACGATTACCGCCTCACCCCTTCAGGCCACGTCCTTGCCAACCACATTGCCTCCGAGGATCAGGGCCATCGCTTCACGGCCGGTGTCAGCGGTCGCTACCTCGTGTCGCCTGCCACAAAGATCACCCTTGCCATCGACTTCGACCGCCTTTCGACCGAGAACCTCGGTACTCAGACGTTCGACCTACAGGCCGAGTCGCGTTCCGTGCTCCATGCCGACATGCTGGGCACCAACCGTCGCCAGACCTTCGCGGCCAATGCCGCCCTGCGCCACACCCTTCGTGCCAATGGCGACCAGCTGTCGTTCAGCTACGCCCATCAGAACGAAGGCCGGTACACCGAGTCTACCCTGACCGCCACAGGCGGCAATTACAACCCCGAGGAGGTCTCGTCGAGCTACTACCTCGAGGTCGAAGCCCGCACCCTGATGCACACCCTGCAGGCCGACTATCGCCACCTGCTGCCCGGCACCAACCACAGCCTGCTGTTCGGTGCCCGTTATGACCAGCGCGACGTCTCGGTGCAGGACAATCAGACCGACTTTGGCATGGGAAGCTATGCCGAGTTCGACCATCAGCTGCGCCTCCTGGCTGCCTTTGCCGAGTATCACCTCACCCTGCCCCAGCAGCTCGACCTTACAGCCCGCCTCGAATACCAGCATTCGCAGCTCGACTACAGCCGTTCGGACCGCCTGCACAATGCCGACCTCAGCACCCGCTATGAGTCGAACACTCGCTATGTCAACGACCTCGTGCCCATGCTGCGGGCCCGCTATACGCTCTCGCCTTCGCACGACCTGACGTTGCTCTACGCCATGCGGATCCTGCGTCCCGATGCCATGTTGCTTTTCCCCGACACGCGTTTCGAGCCCTACGCCCAGACTTATGGTAATCCGGAGCTCGTGGCCACGCATGCCAACAACCTGCAGCTCACTCACGGCTACCACCGCCAGGGTCTACGCCTCAACACCACCCTGCAGCACATCTTTGCCGACGACGGCTTCAACGCCATCTGGATCGTCCGCGACGACCACCGCTTCTACACCTGGGGCAACGAAGGAATCCGTCGCGCCTGGGGTCTGACCCCCGACCTGGAATGGCAGCTCGCGCCCGCCACGACGCTCAACGCCCGTGCCACCGTACTCTGGGACAAGCGCATCGCCGAAGCTATCCACATGGCCAAGGAGCACTGGGGCATCACCGCTCATCTGGCTCTCAGCCAGCAACTGCCGCAGGGCTTCCGCCTCATGGCCTTTGGCGACTACTCCGAGGGCAACACCATCGACCTCTATTCGCATGCCGGACAGGCCATCTCGTATGGCGGAGAGTTGCAGCACAACGCCTTCTGTCAAGGCCGCCTGCACCTGGCCCTCGCCTATCAGCACCTGGGCTATGCCCGCACCATCATCACGCAAGGCATGTACACGGGTTCGCAGCTCACCATGCCCGACAATCGCTTCCGCCTCGAGGCCCGCGCCCGCTGGAAGTTCTGATGGCTGCCCGAATGTGCTTCCTCGATTTGATGGAGCGCATTTTGCTGGCGGAATGGGCTTGCCCGTTTTGATGGCGTCCATTTTTCTGCCAGAATGAGGTCTATCAAAACTCGGAAGCCCATTTTTCTGCCAGAATGAGGTCCATCAAAACTCGGAAGCTCATTTTTCTGCCGTAATGACGTTCCTCGCAACGAGCAAGCTATTTCGCCATCGTGCCGTGCTTGGACTCACATGCCGGAGCGCATTTCTGCGCAATCCTTTGATTGCAATCTTCATATTGCAAAAAGCAGACCGGACTTTGGTTTATTTTCCTGTTGCGTGCTTTTTCTGTACCAGATGGTAGAGGGTATGCACATATTGCGTATCTTTGCACACGAAGAGAAAAAACAGAATAGGTATGCGTGTGCATGTTGCAACGTTGGCCTATGTTTCATCAATACTTATACATTAAACCATTATTGCTCTATGAAAAAAACTTCTTACCTCGTGGCTGCCCTTTTGCTGGTATGCTCTGCTCCTACGCTCACCTCGTGCTTTGTAGGTTCTTATTCTTGCCTGAACAAGATGTGGGCCTGGAACAACTCGCTCACCGATAATAAGTATCTGAACGCTATCCTGGCTTATGTGCTGGCTCCATTCGAGTTCTCGATCGGTGGTCTGCTCGATCCTGTGCTGTTCAACACTATCGAGTTCTGGACCGGCTCGAACCCACTGGCTTCCACCCAGATGGTAATGGGTCAGGATGGTCAGCTCTATGCCGTGGCTTCGGACGGCAAGGGTGGCTATGTAGTGACCTGTCAGGAGACCGGCCAGCAGATGCAGTACCTGTTCAACGCACAGGAGCGCGAATGGACTGCCGCATTCGACGGCATGGAAGTCAAGCTCTTCAAGATGACTGACGATCCTTCGGTAGTGCTCTGCACGATGAACGGCCAGGAGATGAACATCACCCTCGACGAACAGGGTCTGATGGCGCTGCAGGACATGGCCGGAAGCGATGAGCTCATGGCCTTGAAATAATCAGCTATCGCCTCGTTGGTACCAGAAGCATGACTTCGGCCAACGAGGTTTTTTTCGACTTAATCGGCTCAAGATGAATCCTTACAAGATACTGATCATCGACGACAATCAGTCGGTACTCCGCACGCTGAAGCTGGTACTCAACGGTGTGTTCCAGACGGTAGTGACCGTGCCCGATCCGAAGCTGATACCGGCCTTGCTGCAGGCTGGCGATGTGGACGTGGTGCTGCTCGACATGAACTTTGATAAAGTCAGCAGAAGCGGAGTGTTGCCAACTTCATCGAAGCTTGACGGCGAGGAAGGCCTCTTCTGGCTGAACCGCATCAACGAGATGCCCGATCCGCCGGCCGTGGTGCTGATTACGGCCTTCGGCGACATCGACCTGGCCGTCCGTAGCGTGCAGCAGGGAGCCGAGGACTTCGTCACCAAACCATGGGACAACCAGCAGCTGATCGAGAAGCTCGAAGCGGCCATCGAGAAGCATCGCGCCAAACAGCAGACCGCCACACTGGCTGCCGAGGCAGCTCAACTCCACGACCAGATCGAGGCCGACCAGCAGCTCTCGCTCGAAGACCTCGAAAGGAAACACATCCTGGAGGTCGTCAATCAGGAAAAGGGCAACCTGGTCAATGCCGCCGAGCGACTGGGCATCTCGCGCCAGACGCTTTACAACAAGCTGAAGAAGTTCGGTAATCTCTTATGATGAAACAACGCCACTATCACCTATACATGCTCGTTGTTGGCCTGATGCTCATCGCGTCGGGTGGCTTGCTTGTGCTGGCGTGGCAGAACGAATGGAGCGGTCTGGCATTGGGTGGCTGCGTGGTGTTGTGCCTGATATCATTATATACGATGTGGCGAGGGGCATCGTTCCTGCCCGATCAGGTAAAGTACTTCCTGGGCTGCCTACGAAGCCATGACACGATGAGTCGCTTCCCCGAGACGCACGACGGGGAGCTGAAGCGGATGTACGAGGACATGAACCAGATCATGCAGCGATACGGTCAGAGCCAGATAGAACTCGAGACGAAGCGCATGTATTACGACCGCATCCTCCGCATCATGACCCACGAGCTGCGAAATAGCATCACGCCCATCATCTCGCTGAGCGAGGATATGCTGCAACGCGAATATGCACCCGCTGACAGCCGTGAGGCCATTGAGGTTATCAACGAGCAATGCACGTCAATCAAGACCTTTCTCGATAGTTACTACGAACTCACCCATCTGCCAAAGCCTGAAATCAAGGAGGTCGATGCCAAGTCGCTGCTCCAGCATGTGGAGCGGTTATATCCAGACGTTGGCATCAGCATCGAGTGTGCACAAGGCCTGAAGATGCAATGCGACGAGGGCCAAATCAAGCAGCTGATGATCAATCTGGTGAAGAATGCACTCGAAGCCGTGGGGAATGATAAATTGATAGAACTAAAGAATGAAGGTATTCCAACTATCATAATCACCGCCTCGGCCCCAGAAGGCAAGCCGCGCATCACGGTGAGCGACCGTGGCCCTGGCATCCCTGCCGACAAGCGCGAGGAGATCTTCTTGCCTTTCTATACGTCGAAGATTGGCGGTTCGGGCATCGGCTTGGCCCTCAGCCGCCAGATCATGAACCTGCACAAGGGCTCGCTCACCTGTTCGAGCAACGAGACGGGAGGGGCGGTGTTTGTATTGCAGTTCTAATAACAGACCCACAAGACCCTCCCCCGGCCCCTCCACAAGGGAGGGGAGTAAATACCAAAGTAATAGAAACTGTCTTATCATTCGAAGGTAATTACTCCCCTCCCTTGCGGAGGGGCCGGGGGAGGGTCTTGTGGGTCGGGGGAGGGTTCTCTTATTCGCTCTTCACAATCTTGCTCGGATTCTCTCTCGCAATCTGCCAGATCTGTACCCCCACAGTCAGCGCCACGAATGCGGCCATCAGGAGGAAAATGCTGGCGTAGAAGAGGAAGCCGAAGTCAAAGACCTCGCGGATACCAGCTTCTTCTCCTGTGTTGAACAGGATAAACGTCAATGTGAAAGCGATGGTTGCAGTGATGAGCAACAGCAGGATATAGAGCCGGGCAAAGCTGGCAGCAATGTGGCGAGCCTTGGCACCATTGATCTTGCGGATGGCCATCTCTTTGCGTCGCATGGCAGTATCCATGGTGATGGCAGAATAGATACCCAACAGCGTGATGATGAGTGCGATGCCGGCGAAGAGCCAGAAGAGGCTAAGGAACTGGCGCATGTCCTTGTCTCGATTGCGAATATATTGCTGCAGCGACTCAAG